>JBGVRH010000024.1:0-9273 GCA_045128275.1 Eubacteriales bacterium
CTGATCGTAGGCGGTGATGTAGGGGGGGATCAGCTTGATACCGCCCGAGCGGCGGGCCAGATCCCAGTCCTTACCCGTACCGATGTGGTCGAGAAGGGACTGATAGTTGTGGTGGGTGATGAGGCCGATGCGGTTGATGCCGGAATTCACCATGTTGGACAGGGTGAA
The DNA here is from genome assembly GCA_045128275.1 of Eubacteriales bacterium. GTDB lineage: Bacteria > Bacillota > Clostridia > Oscillospirales > CAG-272 > CAMEON01. Next base: position 169 of record JBGVRH010000024.1, read on the forward strand.
GTCGATGAGGCGGTAGCGGCAACCGAAGGGCACAGAGGCCATGGAGCGTACACGAGTCAGCTCGGGGATGCTCTGGTCGTGGATATTGGCGAAAATCAATCCTGCTGCGGTCATGTGTCAGTCCTCCTTTACTCAGACAGCATAGCGCCGGGCTCAACGGTGGCGCCTGCTGCGATGGTAATGCCCTCGCCGACAACGGCGATCTCGGCACCCGTGCTTCTGGGAGCGCCCACGGCAGCGCCTTCGCCGATGGTCACGTCCGCGTCAATGATGGCGTACTGGACGGTGGCGTTTGCTTCGATGACACAGTCACCCATGAGGACGCAGTCCTCCACGTGTGCGCCGGCCATGACCTTGACGCCGGGGCCGATGACGGAATTCTTCACGGTACCGTAGATCTCACAGCCCTCGGTGATGTAGCAGTTCTCGATGGAGGCTCTCGCGCCCACGAACTGGGGAGCGGAGGCAGAATGACGGGCGAAGATGCGCCAGTCGTTGCCCGAGAGATCCAGCACGGGCTTGTCGCCCAACAGATCCATGTTGGCCTCCCACAGAGAGGAGATGGTTCCCACGTCCTTCCAGTAGCCCTCGAAGGGGTAGGCGAACATCTTCTCGCCGGCGGCCAGCATGTTGGGGATGATGTTCTTACCGAAGTCGTTGGAGGAATTGGGGTCGGCCTCGTCGGCGATGAGGTAATCGCAGAGCTTCCCCCGGTTGAAGATGTAGATACCCATGGACGCGTTGGTGCTGTCGGGGTTCTTGGGCTTCTCCGAGAACTTGTAGATGGAGCCGTCCTCGTTGGTGCTCATGATACCGAAGCGGCTTGCCTCCTCGATCGGCACGTCAATGACGGCGATGGTGCAGTCCGCGCCCTTGGCCTTATGGAAGTCCAGCATCTTGGCGTAGTCCATCTTGTAGATGTGGTCGCCCGAGAGGATGAGGACGTACTCGGCGTCGTAGCGGTTGATGAAGGCCAGGTTCTGGTAGATGGCGTTGGCGGTACCCTTGTACCAGTCCGCGCTCTTCTGACCCTGGTAGGGGGGCAGGATCTTGACACCGCCGAAGGAGCGGTCCAGATCCCAAGGCAGGCCGTTACCGATGTACTCGTTGAGCACCAGGGGCTGGTACTGGGTCAGCACGCCCACGGTGTCGATGCCCGAGTTCACGCAGTTGGACAGCGGGAAGTCGATGATGCGGTACTTGCCGCCAAACCGCACAGCGGGCTTGGCAACTTTCTTGGTGAGCGCGTAGAGACGGGAGCCCTGACCACCGGCCAGAAGCATCGCCACGCACTCTTTCTTTCTGAAGATCATGTTGGTGCCTCCTTTTATGATCGCGGTAAAACCGCATAAATTTAACAAGATTAGGGGACAGGGGAGCGATCGGGGGACTTCTTGAAAGCATCCTCACTCCGCTCGGGGCGAGCTTGCTTTCAGCAAACGTTGCGAAGTATCCCCATACCCCTGCAAGAACTTCTATAATCGTTAGAGGTAGATCTTTTTTGAAGGTTTTGGGAGATCCAAGAACCTTTTTTCAAAAAGGTTCTTGGCGGGGGTCAGGGGCAGAGCCCCTCGTTCTCTTTGTCGATTCTTTCCAGCACCGTCACACCCATGGGCGGGACGTTGATCCGCACACGGTGGAGGAGGTTGCCCTCCACGGGGAAGGCCTCCATGATGCCGGTGTTGAGGATGCCGCTGCCGCCGTATTTCGGATCGTCGGAGTTGAAGATCTCGCGGTACTTGCCCGGCAGGGGGACGTTGATGTTGTGGTCCACGTGGGCCACGGGAGTGAAGTTGAGGATCACCGTCACGTCCTTGCCCTCGCGGGAGATGCGGCGGAAGGCGATGATGCTCTGCTCGGCGTTGTAGGCCTCCAGCCACTCGAAGGATTTTTCGGGCACGTCGGTGTACTCGTCCCAGAGGGCGGGGGTGGTGAGGTAGAGGTTATTCAGGGCGGCGAAGTAATGCTGGAGCTTCCAATGGAACTCGTAGTCCAGCAGGTACCAGTCCAGCTGCCTCTCCTCGCTCCACTCGGCGAACTGGCCGATCTCACACCCCATGAACCAGAGCTTGGCCCCGGGGAGGGTCATCATCCAGGCGGCGAAGACGCGGGCTCCCGCAAACTTCTGCCAGTAGTCCCCGGGCATCTTGTCCAGGAAGGATTTTTTGAGATGCACCACCTCGTCGTGGGAGATGGGGAGGACGTAATTTTCAAGGAAGGCGTAGGAGGGGATGTGGGTGACAGTACCGTGGTGATGGCAGCGGAAGATGGGATCCTCCTTGACGTAGCGCAGGGTATCGTTCATCCAGCCCATGTTCCACTTGTAGGTGAAGCCCAGACCGTTCTCGGTGAAGTCGGTGATGTGAGGCCACATGGTGGACTCCTCGGCGATGGTCATGACGTCGGGGTGATCCTCGCGCAGCCCCTTGTTGAGCAGGCGGAAGAAGGCCACGGCCTCCAGATTCTCGTAGCCGCCGTTCTTGTTGGGATGCCACTCCCCGGGCTGGCGGTCATAGTTGAGGTAGAGCATGGAGGCCACGGCATCCACGCGGAGTCCGTCGGCGTGGAACTCCTCCACCCAGTAGTAGGCGTTGGACAGGAGGAAGGAAATGACCTCCTTTTTGCCCACGTCGAAGCAGCAGGTGCCCCAGCCGCGGTTCTCCTGCCTTGTGGGATCCTCGTATTCGTAGAGGGGCTGACCGTCAAAGCGGTACAGGCCATGGGCATCCTTGGGGAAGTGGGCGGGCACCCAGTCCAGAATCACGCCGATCCCCGCGTTGTGCATGATGTCCACGAAGGCGCGGAAATCGTCGGGGTCGCCGTAGCGGGCGGTGGGGGCGTAGTAGCCGCAGACCTGGTAGCCCCAGGAGCCTCCGAAGGGATGCTCCATAACGGGGAGCAGCTCCACGTGGGTAAAGCCCATCTGCTTGATATAGGGAGCCAGCTCGTCCGCCAGCGCGCGGTAGGAAAGAGGCTTTCCGTCAGCCCCGTACTTCCAGGAGCCTGCGTGAACCTCGTAGATGTTCATGGGGTACTTGCGTCCGTCCTTCTTCCGCTTGGCTCTTTGACGGAGCCAGCCGCGGTCGTGCCACTTGAAGGGCTTCTCCCGGAAAAAGCGGGTAGCGGTCTCGGGGGGGCACTCCATGGCGCGGCCGTAGGGGTCGGCGTGGAGCAGTACCCGCCCGTCGGCGGCGGTGACGCGGTATTTGTAGACCGATCCGTCGGGAACCTTGTCCCCGGGAAGGGTCAGCATGAAGATGCCGTTTTTGGTGGCGCGGGTCATGGGAATGCCCTGCTTCCAGTCGGTAAAGGAACCGACCACCGACACGGCCTTCGCATGGGGGGCCCAAACGCGGAAGACCACCTGCTCGCCGCCTGCTTCGTCGGTCTCGGCATGGGCGCCGAGGTAGGTGTAGGCGTGGCGGGCGGTACCCTCGTGGAAGAGAAACTCGTCCAGCTCACGGCGGAAGGGCACCAAGGCCTCCTCTTCGGGGGAGAGGGGAGCGGCGGAGGCCACTCTCGGCTCCTCCTCGCGGATGGAGGTGGAGATTTCGGTGATTTTAACCGATTTTGTTGGCATTTGTCCCGAATCCTTTCGGTAGATATAACTGTTCATTGTGATTATATCACAAATCGGCGGTTTTGTCAATGCGTGAACAAAGATTTAACCGAAGTTTACAAAAAAACGGTGGGGTTGTGGGGCTTCCAAACGGTCATAGCCTGTAAACTTTTTTCGCAGAGCGCCGAAAAGACGATCATCCCCTTGACACCCATACCGTTCTGTTATATAATATAAGTAACTATAGCCACCGCTATGCGCGGAGGCTCAAAATCCATCCGAATGGAGGACAAGCACTTGATCGAAGTACAAAATCTGACCAAGGTCTACGGCTCCAAGACCGCCGTGGAGAACGTCAGCTTCAAGATCCGCAACGGCCGTATCTACGGGCTTTTAGGCCCCAACGGCGCGGGTAAATCCACCACCATGAACATCATGACGGGATGCCTCTCCCCCACCGAGGGCACCGTCCTCATCAACGGCTACGATATCTGCGACCAGCCCATCGAGGCCAAGCGGCAGATCGGCTATCTCCCCGAGCAGCCTCCCCTGTTCGGTGACATGACCCCCGCCGAGTACCTCTCCTTCGTGGCCGAGGCCAAGGGAGTATCCGACGATCTCATCGACCGCCAGGTCAAGGAGGCCATGCAGGTCACGGATATCCTGTCGGTGAAGGATCGCCTCATCCGCAACCTGTCCAAGGGCTACCGCCAGCGCGTGGGCATCGCCCAGGCCATCCTGGGGTCTCCCGATATCATCATTCTGGACGAGCCTACGGTGGGTCTTGACCCCCAGCAGCTCACCGAGATCCGCGCCCTGGTTCGCAAGCTGGGGGAGAAGCTCACCGTCATCATCTCCAGCCATATCCTCTCCGAGATCGCCGAGCTCTGCGACCACGTCATCATCCTCTCCGAGGGTCACGTGGTGGCCGACGACGACATGACCGAGCTGGAGGCTCGCATGAACCCCGAGACCACCCTCCGCATGACGGTCAAGGCCGACGAGGCGGGTGCCAGAGCGGTGCTGAAGTCCATCGAGGGCGTCAATACCGTGACCAAGCTCTCGGAAAACGAGACCGAGGGCACCGTTACCCTGCGGGTCACCACCACTACCGAGGCGGATCTGCGTGACGAGATCTTCTTCGCCATGGCCGAGCGCCGCTACGCCGTCCTCTCCACCGAGACCGTGGAGCAATCCCTGGAGGAGATCTTCCTCTCCCTGACCGCCAAGAAATCCAAGAGCAAGGAGGTAGATGACTGATGCTTGCCGTCTACAAGCGCGAGCTGCGCGCCTACATGAATAACGTCTACGGCTGGCTGTTCATGGCCATCTTCCTGCTCTTCACGGGCTACATGATGTTCCAGAACAACCTGTACGACGGGGCCCCCGAGTTTGAGCTGACCCTGTCGGCCAGCCAGTACGCCCTCCTGCTCCTGATCCCCATCCTGTGCATGCGCTCCATGGCCGAGGACAGACACAACAAGACCGATATGTTCTACCTCTCCCTCCCCATGAAGACCTCTTCGGTGGTGCTGGGGAAGTATTTCGCCATGCTGACGGTCTACGCCATTCCCTGCGTGATCCTCTGCGTGTATCCCCTGGTGCTGGGCGCTTTCGGCCCTCTCAACTACCTGGTGGCCTATTTGTCCATCCTCCTCTACCTGATCCTGGGCGCGGCTCTGATCGCCGTCTGCCAGTTCCTGTCTTCTCTGACCGATAACCTGGTGATCGCCGCTGTGCTGGGTGTCCTGGCCGTGGCCGTCCTGCTCTTCGCCCCCTTCCTGTCCTACGTCATCCCCCTGACCGCCATCGCCTCCTTCATCGGCTTCGTGGTGCTGGCACTCCTGCTGGCGGGTGTCGCCTTCCTGGCTACCCATAACCTCAACGTCACCGCCATCACCGGTGCCGTGGCCGTGGTGCCTCTGTCGGTGGTCTACATCCTGTCCCGAAGCAGCTTCGAGGGCCTGTTTCCCTCCCTGCTCCGGTTCATCTCCCCCTTCGCCCACTTCGCCACCTTCTGCCAGTTCGGCACCTTCTCTGTCCAGTCCCTCATCCTGCTCCTTTCCTACCCCGTGCTCTTTGTCTTCCTGACGGTTCAGTCGGCGGACAAGAAGCGCTGGGACTAATCCATGCGGAGGTACAAAACTATGAGCAATAGCGCACTGTTCCGCATGAAGCGGTCTGTCAAGATCGGCACCTATACCTTCATCACGGGTGTCATCCTCCTGGCACTCCTCATCGTCGCCAACCTGCTGGTGGGCGTCCTCCCCGCCAAGATCACCCAATTCGATACCTCGGGTCTGGGTCTGACCGAGATCTCGGATGAGACCGAGAAGTTCGTCTCGGGCATGGACGAGGACGTCACCGTCTACTGGCTCTGCGAGGGCGGGGTGGAGGATCAGCAGCTCCGTCTCCTCCTCTCCCGCTACGAGGAGGCAGGGAAGCACATCACCGTCAAGATCGTGGATCCCCTGAAGGAGCCCACCTTCACCTCCAAGTACGCCGACTCCACCCTCTCCCCCTTCAGCTTCATCGTGGAGTCCTCCCGCCGCCATACCGTCATTGACGCGGGGGATCTCTACTACTACACCAACCTGCTGTTTCCCCTGGTCTACCAGATGTACCCCCAGTACATCCCCGCCGAGCTGCTGGGCCCCATGACCGCCGCGAGCCTGTCCTCTGCCTGCTCCCAGTACGGCACCATGATCGCCTACATGATGGCTCAGGGCGGCTACAACGTGGAGGACATCACCCAGTTCAATACCTTCCACTCCTTCTGCGGCGAGGCTCAGCTGACCTCCGCTTTGGACTTCGTGACCCGTGAGTACATCCCCCACGGCTACCTTCTGACGGGCTTCGGGGACAAGACCCCCTCCGAGTCCCTCTCCGAGCTGCTGGGTACCATGGGCATGGAGCTGGACAAGCTGGATCTCTCCACCTCGGGCGGTATCCCCGTAGACGCCAATTGCCTGGTGCTCTACTCCCCCACCCGCGACCTCACCCCCCACGAGGCCTCCCTCATCACCGCTTACCTGAATCAAGGCGGCTCCCTCATGCTCAACACCTCCCCCGAGCTGGTGGAGTCCTGCCCCAACCTCAACAGCGTGGTGGCTCTCTTCGGCCTCACGGCGCAGAAGGGACTGGTACAGGAGGGTGACACCGGCTTCATCTCGGGCAACCAGTACACCCTGGTGCCCACCGTCTCCACCCAGCATACCGCCACCGCCTACGTCACCTCGGGCGGCTTTAAGCCCATGCTCCCCGATTGCCACCCCATCGCCGTGGCCGAGAAGCTCCCCGAGGGCGTCACCGTCACCCCCCTGTTCACCACCTCGGACAAGGCCGTGACCGTGTCCCTCGATAAGTCCGTTACCCTCACCGCGGCGGGCAAGCACCACGTGGCCGTAGCCGCCACCAAGAGCGTGGCCACCGCCGACGGCACCGCCAAGACCGCATCCCTTACCTGGTACGCCTCGGCCAATTCCTTCACCGATACCGCCGCCGAGGGCAGTCAGGGCGGAAACTACTACTTCTACGCCGCTACCATGAGCCTCATGAGCGAGAGCTTCACCTCCGCCTACATGAAGCTGACCCCCGTGGCTCTCCAGACCGAGTCCCTGGAGGTCTCCGACGGGGCCGCGCTGGCCATCTTCGCCATCACCGTGATCCTGCTGCCCCTGCTCCTTCTGACTGTGGGCATCGTGATCTGGGTGAGAAGAAAGAGACGGTAAGCCCTCCATGGATAAGAAGCTGCGCAATATCCTCATCCTGGCGGGTGCCCTCATCCTTCTCTGCATCGGCTATGCCGTGGCAGGGCTGATCTTCAAAGAGGACACCCCCGAGGAGACCACCGCTCCCGAGACTACCGTGGAGGAGTCCACCTTCCTCGGGGTCACGGAGGACGGCCTCACCACCCTGGCCTACACCTACGACCAAGACGGTGACGGGGCGGCCGAGACCTGGAGCTACACCCGCTCGGCCGACGGGGAGACCTGGCATTGGGCCGACGATCCCGCCGTCCCGCTGGGCTCCTCCGCCTTCTACGGCTACTCCTCCACCCTCTACGGCATCAAGGTCATCAGTACCCTCACGGAGGTCACCGAGGCAGAGCTTGCCGAGTACGGCCTGGATCAGCCTCTCAAGACCGTGACCTTTACCGACAAGGTTTACGGCCTCCAATCGTTCTGTATCGGTGCCTACAACACATATAATGGAACCTACTGCGCCTACAGGAACGGTGACAAGACCACCGTCTACCTCTTGGACGGGACGTTCTACGCCGAGTTTGAGCGGGCGGTGGAGTCCTTCGTCTACCACGACGATCTTCCCGCGTTCAAGCCAGAGGGGCTGAAGAGCCTGACCCTGGCCCAAGGGGACAGAACCGTCACCCTGACTCGCGGAACCGACGGGGATGGCAAGACGGTCTGGCACCGCTCGGTCAACGGGGAAGCCACTGTGCAGGTGGCCCCCGACCTGGCCGGGAGCCTGGAGCTTCTGGTGGGGGACATGGACTACCTGGCCTGCCTCAGTGTCAGGAAAGCCGATTTCCCCGAGTACGGTCTCCATGAGAACACCACCCGCATGACGGTGGCTTACGAAAAGACCGTCAGCGGTGTGACCGAGGCCTTCACCTTCACCCTGACCCTGGGTAGCACCGACAAGTACGGCTACTACTACGCCAACCCCGAGGGGACGACCCTCACCATGCTCCTGGGCGGCTCGGTCTTCCACAAGGCCATGACCTACGACGACGCCCATATCGCCGCAGGCGACGCCACCGAAACCGACACCGCCGCAAGCTGACACCCCATTCACCCATCCACACACCGCGCCAAACGGCCACGGAGGGGCCTTCCTTATGAACGTCGCATTCTTTCTGATCCCCAAAAGTCACGTCACCTACCTGACCGAGGGCTGTAGCTTCCGTCACGGCATGGAGAAGCTCCGCCGCCACGGCTACACCGCCATCCCCGTAGTGGGGAAGGACGGCCGCTACCTGGGCAGCATCAGCGAGGGAGATTTCCTTTGGAACATCATGAGCATGGGAAGCCTGGATCTCAACGAGCTGGAGAAGGCCTGCATCGACGAGATCGTCTCCGACCGCACGCCCCCTGTACGGGTGACTACCTCGGTAGAGGAGCTGTTGGATCGGGTTCTGGATCAGAACTTCGTCCCCGTAGTAGATGACCGCGATGTCTTCGTGGGCATCGTCACCCGCCGCTCGGTGCTGGCCTACCTCATGAGCAACGGCGCGGAGGCGGAGTGCTGTTGAGTTTTGTTGAATAGAAAAAGATGACCGATCCTTTTGGGGAGCGGTCATCTTTTTTCATTGATTCAGTCAATATTTCAAATTTGGGTTTATCGATGGGATACACATCCCTTTCCCGCATCAAATACACCAATGGGGAAGGGGCCCCATGGGGGTTTCCTCTATGCTACCCGCTATCATTTCTCTTGGCATATCTATGCTTTTTGAAAGTTTTGGGGATTCATAAGGGACTTTTTCAAAAGTCCCTTATGCGGGGGGCAGGGGCAGAGCCCCTCGT
>JBGVRH010000025.1:0-21307 GCA_045128275.1 Eubacteriales bacterium
AGGCCACCTCTAAAAACCTCACAAAAACGATCAGTCGATAGAGAAAAAGGCCAAAAAATGCAAAAATAACGTTTTAACCTTGTTTTACCCCTCAAAAAAGGGGATATGGGGTGCGCCGAAGGCGCAGTTACCCTATGACAAGGGAGCTGCGACATAAAAATTCGTAGCGGAAAAGGTTATAGATCAGGTTGGTGAGGCCGATATTGAAATCGGCGCGGTTCAACCCGATAGAGCGCAGGGTGAGCCCGTGCATGGAATTCGTCATGAATCCGAACACGTGCTCGATGCGACATCTGATCTTGGATTTGAGACGGTTATTGGCGACCTGTTCAGGGGTCAAAGGCTTCTTCTTGGTTCCACGCTCGCAGATACGGTTTTCCACATTGGCGGGCAGAGAGTCGGCAACGGGCTTGCCCCAGTAGGCACTATCGGCATATACGACATTGTCGGTTTCGTCGATCAGGTGAGGGATCATCTGGCTGTCGTGCATAGCGGCATGGGTAGTTTCGTAATCCAGAATGAGCTTACTATCCGCATCGACCTTGACAGAATCCTTGTAACCGTAATGCTCTTCGCGGCCTTTGCGGGTGAACCGACCTTCCCAGTCCTTTTGGCGCAGTCTGTTCTTGTTCTCGGGCTTTTTCCACTCTTCGGGAGTCTCACCCTTCTTGATATACTCACGCTCTTCGCGGGTGGTACGAGGTCTGGGCGCATCCACAAAGGTGGCATCCACGATGGTGCCGGTGCGGGTGACAAGATGGGCCTCCTGAAGCTGCTTTCCGAACAGGTTAAAGAGCTCGTGCATAATGCCGGCCTTGACCAGCGTATCACGAAACAGCCAGATGGTCTTTGCATCCGGCACACGATCCTCAAGACCTAAACCGAGAAATCTCATAAAGCTCATGCGGTCGTTGATCTGATATTCGGTCTGGTCATCGCTCAAGTTGTAGATCCGTTGCAACACCAGCACTTTGAACATGAGAACGCAGTCAAACGGCGGACGGCCGCCCTTTCCCTTGTTCTCTTTGCGGCTTGCCTCGCTCAAAAGAGGACGGAACATTTCCCAGTTGATCACTCGATTCAGTTTCACCAACGAATCGCCCAGTTCGCTCAACTTTGCAAGTCGAATATCTTCGTCAAAAATCCCTCTGTTTCCCATCTCTTTTGCTCCTTTGCTTGGTTTCCCTTATTATAACATAAATTTGTTACATGGGTGTGAGCATCGGAAGTTTTTAGAGATGTCCCCCAATTTACCGTTTCAAGGCCATCATGACCATTCTCTCACACAGCTCGTCGTATTCGATCCCCACGGCGGCGGCGGCCTGGGGTAAAAGGCTGGTGGGGGTCATGCCGGGGAGGGTGTTGGCCTCCAGGCACCAGGGGGTGCCGCTTTCGTCCAGGATGAAATCGAAGCGGGCATAGCCGCGGAGGCGGAGGGCCTCAAAGCCCTTGCGGGTGGCGTTCTCCAGAGCGGCGATCTCCTCCTTTGTGAGAGGAGCGGGGCAGATCTCGTTGGTCAGACCGGCCTGGTACTTGTTCTCGTAGTCGTAGAAGCCTGTCAGAGGGATGATCTCCACGGCGGGGAGCACCTCGCCGCCCAGGTAGCTGACGGTCAGCTCGCGGCCGATAATGCGCCTCTCGGCCAGGAGGGTGGTCTCATAGGAGGCGGCCTTGGCAATGGCGGCGGTCAATTCCCCGCGGTTTTCGGGCATGGACACGCCCACGGAGGAGCCACCCGAGCAGGGCTTGACGACTACGGGGTAGCCCACCTCGGCCTCGATGCGGTCGGCGGTGGCCTCCACGCCCTCGGTAAGGTCGCAGTAGACCCAGGGGGCGGTGGCAACTCCCGCGCGGGTGAGGAGCTGCTTGGTGAGATCCTTATCCATAGCCAGGAGGCTTCCCGCGTAGCCGCTTCCCGTGTAGGGGATGCAGGCCATGTCCAGATAGGCCTGGAGCTGGCCGTTCTCGCCTACGTCACCGTGAAGGGCGATGAAAACGGCATCGGCCTCGGCGCAGAGGGCGGGGATGCTCTCCCCCATGCGGCGGTCGCCGCGCCCCGTGGCGGTCTTGAGGGCCTCCAGGTCGGGGACAGAACGGCTGACCTTGTAGGGCTCTATGGGGCTGGTGGTAAAGGCGGGGGCAGAGCCGTCCAGGGCCTTGCCGGTATAGAGATCAACGAGGCAGACCTCATGACCGCGGCGAACCAGCGCTCCCGCGATGAGAGATCCGGAGGACAGGGAGACGTCCCGCTCATGGGAGAGCCCGCCTGCCAGTACGGTGATTTTCATGGGTCGGAATATCCTTTCAATGTGGGGTTACCGCCAGTATATGCGTCAGTTGGCGGGGAGGGTGATCTTGGTGACACGGTCGTTCCCGCCCAGGTCTTGCAGAATCTCCACGTGAGCGGAGGGGAGATACTCGGCCGCCAGAGCCTTCAGATCCTCGGCCTGGTCAAAGGCCATTTCAAGGAGGATCACGCCGCCGGGCTTGACCAAGGAGGCGTAGTCCCGCAGGATGGCGCGGTAGAAGGTCATGCCGTCAGCGCCTCCGTCCAGGGCGGCGTACGGCTCGCTCTTGACCTCGGGGGCGAGGGCGGCGATATCAGCGGTGGGGATGTAGGGGGGATTGGAGAGGATCGCGTCGTAGGGGGCGCGGGGGGTAAGGGTCTGGAGGCCATTCACAAGGAGGTCGGCTTGGATGGGGGCAAAGCGATCCGACACGCGGTTTTTAGCGGCGTTCTCACAGGCCAGCCCCAGGGTCTCGGAGTACAGCTCCAGGGCATCGGCGGTGGCATCGGGGCGGTGGACCAGGGTGGCCACCGCGATACAGCCGCTGCCCGTGCAGAGGTCTGCGAAATGGGCGTTTTGGGGAAGAAGGCAGATCGCGGCCTCCACCAGGATCTCGGTATCGGGGCGGGGGATGAGGCAATGCTCATTGACCGTGAAGGGACAGCCGAAGAACTCCCACTCCCCCAGGATGTACTGGAGAGGCTCCCGCTTCAGACGGCGGGAGACCGCCTCGCTTAAGGCGGGGGTATCGTACAGGCGGTCACGGTCAGTCATAAGGGAGGCACGGGTGGCACCTCCAAAGGCTTCCAGAAGAAGCGCGGCCTCATAGGCGGGGGTGTCGATGCCCGCGTCTTCCAGGGCTTGGGTCAGGGATCGGTAGGAATGGGCCATGGCCGCTCCTTTCGGTGGTTTTCTATCCGCTATAGTATAGCAGATTTCCATGCAAAATGAAAGGGAAATTTTGTAACATTTTTCCTTGTTTTCTTGTCAGTTTGCACACAACAGCTTCGGGTGGTCTGTGCAAATCCACGAAATTCGTTTTTTTCGCGGAAACCTCCTCTTTTTCCTTTGCCAAATGCCGATTTTTGTGCTATAATGTGCATGGATAGATCCTTTCCCGCCCCCTTTTGCGGGTGATTTTGGAGGTGATTTCATGTTGCATTCGGTCTTCGCCCTGCTGGCGGCTCCCGTCCGTACCATTCCCACCGAGGAGCTTCCCTTGGGAATGATCATTGCCGAGCTGGCCATTGCCTTTCTATTGATTATTCTGATGCTGATCTTCCGCCGTCGGATCCTCAAGATCCTTTGCGGTTGCGGCGCCGAGATCTGCCTGTTTTTGGCCTGCAAGCTCTTTTTCGGGTCGGATTCCATCATCACCCAGATCATGTGCTGGTTCACCGCCGCCGTGGCCTGCATCGTGACGGTGGCCATCGTCAACCGCATCAACTGGGGCAACCTGCGCGGTAAGCGAGATTTGTAAAATTCTCAGATCCCTGCCTTCGGGCGGGGATTTTTTCTGGGAAGCCGAGTTTTCCTCTTGACTTCCCCGCCCCTTTGTGCTATACTGTACTCAATGAATTTTCCCCACCGAAAGGAGATCCTACCATGATCGGAAAGAATACCTGGCTCATCCCCGACGGCTACATGAGCGACACCGTCAAGGGCGAGTTCGTCAGCCACGAGGCTGTCTGCGTGCTGAACCTCTCGGGCGAGACCGCGCACGTGAGCATCACCATCTACTTCGAGGATGCCGAGCCTCTGCGGGGCTTCACCGCCGTCTGCGAGCATGAGCGCACCAACCACATTCGTCTGGACAAGGCTGTCAACGACAAGGGGCAGACCATCCCCCGCAACAAGCCCTACGCCATCCTGGTGGAGTCGGATCGTCCCATCGTGGCCCAGTGCTCCCGTCTGGACGTCTCCCAGCCCGAGTACGCCCTCATGACCACCATCGCGTACTGATTCTCCGAAAAGCAGAAATACCCGAGGCCGCTATCAGGCTTCGGGTATTTTCGTTCTTTCGAGCATTTTTGAATGATGGATCGGAAGCTTCAACCGTACAAGGGCTCGCCCAGCCAGGGGATGGTGCGTCGGACCGAAAATCTTTCGACCCGCACCGTGGCAGTCATCTCGGCTCCCGTAACGGCATCGGAATAGGTATAGGTCTCCTCGATCATATTCCAATCCCACCAGGCAATGCGGACGGTGTTGCAGACGCGGAATTCCTCCGAGGCGTTGGGGTAGTGGAAGTAGATCAGTTCACCGTCATGGTAGGCGCTGAATCCGTTCTCGTCCACGTGACCGAGGTATTCAAATTGCACGGTTCGGTGGGAGCCTACCCAGAAAATGATGAAGGCACAGAGCGTGAGCAGGAGGACAAGGGAAACAGAGAGGATGGTTTTTTGCTTTTCTTTCAGCTTTTTCATGGCGTTTTCCTTTCACGGTGGAGAATGATGGATGCCTCTACTTATATAGACGCTTTTTTTCGAGAAATCTTACACGCAAACCGGAAAGTTCACAAAAAGTTCTCATTCTCCCTGGAAATCGGGGGTATAGGCGCGGGTGGCGGCGTCTTTTCCCTGGCTGAAGCCCAGGATCCCCAGGCGGGCGGCCTCCTCCAGGACGGAATTGTACTCAAACTCGGTGACACGGCGGCGGAGATTCTTGTGGGGGCAGTCCATGGCGAAATCGGGGGTGTACTGGCGCATGACCGAAACACGGATATCAGCCACGGGGAGAATGGAGGCGATATGGCCCAGGACGGCTATAGAGTCGGCGCGGCAGCCGGGGAGGACGAGATGGCGAAGGATGACTCCCTTTTTGGTAAGGCCGTCCACCTCCTCGTACTTCCCTGTCTGGCGGAACATCTCCAGCACCGCCTCGGTGGCGACCTCGGCGTAGTCGGGGGCGGCGGAGTAGGCTGCGGACAGCTCGGAGGAGATATACTTGAAGTCGGGGAGGTAGATATCCACCAGCCCCTCCAGCATCCGCAGCGACTCCACCGATTCGTAGCCGCCGCTGTTCCAGACCACGGGGGTATGGAGGCGAGGCTTGATCTTTTCCAGGAGCTTGGCCAGGGGGACGGTATAGTGGGTGGGGGTAACCAGGTTGATATTGTGAACGCCCTCATCCTGCAGGCGGAGCATGGCCTGTGTCAGCTCCTCCTCGGTATAGGCGCGGCCCAGACCCTCGCGGCTGATCTCCCGATTCTGACAGAAGACACAGCGGAGGCTACAGCCCGAGAAAAAGACAGTTCCCGAGCCGTTTTGCCCGCTGATGGGGGGCTCTTCCCAGAGATGGGGGGCGATGCGGGCAACGCGGTAGGTATCGGTCACACCGCAGATACCCACCTGTCCCGAAGCGCGGTCAGCACCGCAGGCGCGGGGACAGATACGGCAGGCGGAGAGGGGAGACTTGGGGAGTTGGTTCATATTCGGACTCCTGTTTGAGGGGGATTTTCGGTTTATATAGAATATTATACAATATGTGGGGCAGGATTGCAAGATTTTTGAAGGATTTTTTTGTTGACAAATTGACGAAAGAGTGGTATAATAATACTGGTTTAGTGTGCCGTGATTTACCCAACGCGGCACCGGGCTTCCCCTTTACGAATTGACGAAAGGCGCTATGAGCGCGAGGTACACGTATGGCTTCGTTTGATACCCACAACCGAACAACACGCATTCGCACGGCTGAAATACTCTGTGTGGGTACCGAGCTGCTTCTGGGCGACATCGTCAACACAAACGCCGCTTTTCTCTCAAAGAGGCTTGCCTCTATGGGGATTGCGGTCTATCACCAGACGGTGGTGGGTGACCATCCCGAAAGACTCCGCATGGCTCTGTCGGATGCCTTTGAGGGTCATGGGCGTCCCGCCGCCGATCTGGTGATCCTCAGCGGGGGACTTGGCCCCACGTACGATGATCTTACCAAAGAGACCGTCGCCGCTTACTTTGGTCGATCCATGAATATGCATGAGGATTCCCTCAAGCGTATTCGTGATTTCTTTACCCGCACGGGGCGGGTCATGACCCCGAACAACGAAAAGCAGGCCATGATGCCTGATGGCTGCGTGGTCTTCCCCAACGATTACGGAACCGCTCCCGCTTTAGCGGTAGGAGACGCCACGAGAACCGCCATTATGCTCCCGGGCCCCCCCGCCGAGCTGGTGCCCCTCTTTGAGGAGCTGGTGGTTCCCTTCCTGCGGCAGTACACCGAGGGTGTCCTCGTCAGCCGCAACATCCACATCATGGGTCTGGGAGAATCCACGGTGGAGTCTCTGCTCCACGATCTGATGGTCTCCTCCGAGAATCCCACGGTGGCTCCCTACTGCAAGTCGGGCGAGGTGCGCCTCCGCGTGACCGCAAGAGCTCAAAGCGAGCCCGAGGCCGCCGCCATGTGCGACGGTTTGGTTGCCCGCATCCGTGAGCACAAGGAGATCGCTCCCTACGTCTATGGCGTGGACTGTGAGAATATTGAGACCGCTCTGGTGCGGCTGTTCACCGAAAAGGGTCTGACTTTGGCCACCGCCGAGTCCTGCACGGGCGGCTTGATCGGTCAGCGCGTCACCGCCGTTTCGGGTGCCTCCGCCGTGTACTACGGTGGATTCGTCACCTACCAAAACGAGATCAAAATCAAGGTGCTGGGTGTAGATCCCGCCACCATTGCCGCCCACACCGAGGTCTCCGCCGAGACCGCCGCCGAGATGGCCAAGGGCGCGCGAGAGAGACTGGGCACCGACGTCGGGCTTTCCACCACGGGCTACGCAGGTCCCACGGGAGGCACCGAGGAGAACCCTGTCGGTACGGTCTATATCGGCATCGCCACAAAGGAGGGTGTCACCACCCACCGTCTCTACTTCCCCCGCAAGTCCCGCGAGTACGTCCGCGAGGCCGCCGCTTCCCGCGTGATGATGGAGGCCGTCCGAACCGCTATGGGCTTGGGTTCACTTTGACTATATACCTTTTCAACGGGTACAATATAGATATCACAACATAGGCCGTCCCGCCGCATGGGATGGCAGGAGGTTTTTTTCATGGCAGAATTTAAGAAAATCGGAATTCTTTCCTCGGGTGGCGACGCCCCCGGTATGAACGCCGCCATCCGCGCCGCCGCTCGCCGCGCCCTGAGCCAGGGCATTGAGGTAGTGGGCATTCTGGGCGGTTACTCCGGCCTTTTGGGTGCCGCCGACGAATCGGATCCCGATATCGTCCGTCAGCGCTACCTGCGCCCCTTCGACTCCTCCAGCGTGTCCAACATCGTGACCCGCGGCGGTACCATCCTGTACTCCAGCCGCTGCCCCGAGTTCGCCACCCCCGAGGGTATGAACAAGGCGCTCCGCGCCTGCGAGAAGCATCACATCGACGCGGTCATTGCCATCGGCGGTGACGGTACCTTCCGCGGTGCCACCGACCTGACCAACCACGGCATTCCTTCCATCGGTATCCCCGCCACCATCGACAACGATATTTCCGCCACCGAGCAGACCATCGGCTTCGACACCGCGCTGAACACCGCGCTGGGTCTGTTCGACGCCCTCCGCGACACCGCCGAGTCCCACGCCCGCTGCATCGTCACCGAGGTCATGGGTAACAAGTGTGGCTTCCTGTCCCTGTATCTGGCTATTGCCACGGGCGCCATTTCGGTGGCCATTCCCGAGGTGGCCTTTGACCGCGACTACGCCATCAAGAAGATCCGCCAGGCCCGCGAGGAGTTCGGCAAGCGGGGTATCATCGCCATTTGCTCCGAGGGTATGCCCAAGGTGAACGGCAAGAACTACGGTGAGGACTTCAAGGAGGAGATCATCCGCGAGACGGGTATCGACACCCGTTTCACCAACCTGGGTCACACCATCCGCGGCGGCAACCCCACCCTCCGCGACCGTCTCACCGCATCCCAGATGGGTGTGGAGGCTGTCAACCACCTGCTGGAGAACAAGTCCAACCTGGTCATGTGCGTCCACGAGAACCGCATCACCTCCTGCGACATCAACTACGCTCTGACCCTGGATCACATGTACAAGAACAACCTCAAGGACGGTGAGCTGGATCGCTTCACGGGCTTTGAGATCGCCCAGATGAAGGCCCACTGCCTGGCCAGACACGCCAAGGTGGAGCGTCTCTACCGCATGGCCTACGATATCTGCATGTAATTCGTCAAAAAATTTACAACTTCCACGGTTTTTTCCGTGGAAGTTCTTTTTATCCCTCTTGCATTTATTCTCTTTTTATGGTATAATGAAGTACAATATCCGTGCGTGTGCGTACGGACAAATTTTATAGGAGGTTTTTTTCATGATGAAAAAACTGCTCTGCGTGCTGCTGGCCGCTCTCATGCTGGTCGGCACGCTGGCTTCCTGCGCCACGGGCGGCGAGGGTGAGGACACCACTGCGTCCGGTACCCAGAACGACTCTAACGCAGAAAGCGAGACCCGCGAGACCCTGGATATTCCCGACACCCGCTTCGACGGCGAGGAGCTCTGCTTCCTGACCCGCGACGAGTCTGAGTGGTCGACTCTGGAGATCTTCGCTGACAACCAGACTTCCGAGTCCGACAACATCAGCAACGCCGTGTTCGAGCGTAACGACCGCATTCTCCAGACCTACGGTGTCACCATCACCGAGCTGAAGAAGACCACCGGCGAGCATCACGGCTCCCTGACCAACGAGGTTGCCGCTCCCACCGGTGATTTCCAGGCTGTGGTCACCAACACCGTTAACTCCGCCAACTTCGCTACCAACGGCTTCCTTTGGAACCTGAACGCCGACGAGGTCGAGTTCATGGACTTCGAGAAGCCCTGGTGGGACACCAACATGGCTCAGGGTATGTCCATCGACGAGCGTCTGTACTTCGCCACCGGCGACCTGCTCACCTCGGACAACGACGCAACCTTCGTGATCCTGTTCAACAAGCAGATCGCCAAGGATGCTCAGCTTCCCGATCTCTATGCCCTTGTTTCCAACAAGCAGTGGACCATGGATAAGTTCTATGAGTTCGAGCAGCTGGCCGTTCAGGATAAGGACGGCGACGGCAAGCTCTCCTTCGACTCCGACCTGTGCGGTTTCGCCTACACCGGTGACGTTCCCTACTGCATGCTCTTCGGCGGCGGTGTCACCATGTGCACCAAGGACGAGACCGATGCCCCCATCTACGAGCTGGACATTGAGCTGGCTCAGAACATTGCCGACAAGGGCAAGCTGATCTTCTCCAAGGATTACACCGTTGATCTGAACGCAGCTCAGACCTCCAGCGGTCTGACCATGGTTGAGACCGGTCAGAAGGCATTCGGTGAGGGTCACGCCCTGTTCATGGGCGAGGTCATGCAGTGCGTTACCCGTCTGCGCGGCTTCGATGCTGACTTCGGTATTCTGCCCTACCCCATGTACAATGAGGCTCAGGCTGACTACCACTCCATGATGCACTTCACTGCTTCCAGTGTGTCCATTCCCAGAAGCGTCAGCGGCGACAAGCTGGTCATGGTCAACTCCATGATCGAGGCCATGGCCTACCATTCTGTGGATACTCTGACCGAGCAGTACTACGAGATCAACCTGAAGACCAAGGGTGCCAAGGACGAGCAGTCCGGCCCCATGATCGACATGATCCTCTCCTCCCGCGTCTGCGACCTGTCCTACTACTACCAGTGGGGCTCCAATGCCTTCGGTTCTCTGGCCTCCTGCCTGCTGCCCTCCGGCACCAAGGGTGTGGCTTCCCAGAACAAGAAGTTCAAGGCCTCCATCGAGCGCAGCATCGCCCAGCTGGAGAAGGCTATGGCTAAGTTCGATCAGTAATTCCCCATCCGATCCACCTCCGTCCCTCGGGACGGAGGTGATTTCTTTTTGACAAAAAAAGAGCCTCGGCGGATGCCGAGGCTCTTCACGTTTGTTCAATTATCTGTTGAGGATCAGCTTGGTCAGCTCAACGGGCTCCACGATGGTATCGCCCTTGTAGACGCGCATATTGCCGGAGGCGATCTCGTCGATCAGCACGACCTCGCCGTCCTTGGTGTAGCCGAACTCGAACTTGATGTCCCACAGATCCAGGCCGATGGTAGCCAGATCGTCAGCCACGATCTTGGTGATAGCAATGGTCTGCTTCTTCATGGTCTCGAACATCTCGGGGGTCATGACGCCCAGCACGGCCAGACCCTCACCGGTCACCAGGGGATCGCCCTTCTCGTCGTTCTTGAAGGTGCACTCCACGTAACCGCCCTCGATGCGGGTGCCGTTCTTGATGTACTCGCCGTAGCGGCGGATGAAGCTACCGGTGGCGACCAGACGGCAGATGACCTCCAGGCCGTTACCGCCCTGGGCCTTGCCGAAGTTCTGCGCGGGCAGAACCTCCATGGTGGCGTTCTCCACGTCGGCGGAGACGTAGTGGGTCTTGATGCCTGCGGCCTTCAGCATCTCGAAGTAGTAGACGGAGGTCTGGAGATTGGCCTTACCGATGCCCTCGATGGTGAGTCCGACAGAGTTCTCGCCGGGATCGAACACGCCGTCCTTACCGGTGCAATCGTCCTTGAACTTGAGAAGAACGTTGCCGTTCTCCAGCTCGTAAACATCCTTGGTCTTGCCTGCGTAAATCTTCTTCATGATCTTGCTCCTTTAGCAAAAATATGGATTTTGACGATTCTCGGACGCGAGCGCGCTGCGTTGATGCACCGATGCGGCTTTTGAATCTTACGGTATCATTATAGCACTTTTGCGGGGATTTTGCAATATTTTTGTTGAATAAATATGGGGTTTTACGCGGAAAAGTTTTTATATATTTTGCAAAACCGATTACAGCAGAGGCACGCCGGCGGACTCACAAGCGGTTACGGTGTCGGCGTCCCAGATGGAGGACTGCACCTCACCGATGTGGCAGCAGCCCATCATGAGCATACAGAGGCGGGACTGACCGATACCGCCGCCGATGGTCAGGGGCAGCTCGTTATTCAGCAGCATGGTATGGAAGGGCAGGCTCCGACGGTCGTCACAGCCCGCGATGGTGAGCTGGCGATCCAGGGACTCGGCATCCACGCGGATACCCATGGAGGAGATCTCCAGGGCGCGGCCCAGCACCTCGTCCCAGAAGAAGAGGTCGCCGTTGAGCTGCCAGTCATCGTAGTCGGGGGCGCGGCCGTCGTGGCGGTTGCCCGATCTCAGCTTGCCGCCGATCTGCATGATGAAGGCGGTGTGATGCTCCTTCACGAAGGCCTTTTCCCGCTCGGAGCCTGTCTTCAGATCGGGGTAAAGATCCTCCAGCTCCTGGGAGGTGATGAAGGTTACTTCCCGCTCCAGCTTGGTGGTGAGCTGGGGAAAGCGGACACGAAGCTGGTCATTGGTATCGCAGATGGCGCGGACGATGGCGCGGACGATGAGCTGGAGGTACTCGATGGTGCGGGTCTCGGGGGTGATGATCTTCTCCCAGTCCCACTGATCCACGTAGATGGAATGGATGTTGTCCAGCTCCTCGTCGCGGCGGATGGCGTTCATATCGGTGTAGAGGCCGTGGCCTACGGTGAAGCCGTAGCGCTTGAGGGCCAGTCGCTTCCACTTGGCCAGGGAATGCACCACCTCGGCCTCGGCACCGATGGCGGGGACGTCGAAGGAGACGGGACGCTCGTAGCCGTTGAGGTTATCGTTCAGACCCGAGGCATCGGTGACGAACAGGGGCGCGGAGACGCGCTTGAGGTTCAGGGCGTTCTGGAACTCGGTCTGGAAGTGGACCTTGATATAGGAAATGGCGCGCTGGGTGTCGTAGGCGTCCAGCACGGGCTTATAGCCTGCGGGGATGTAGCATTTGTTCATGGGGATCTCCCTCCTTGGGGAAAATAGATGGGGATATTATAGCACATTCATGCGGAAAAGTCAAGTTTTTTTGAAAAATAGGGATTGACAAACGGGATCTTCTGTGCTACAATGGGTATGCAGGAGTGCAGAGGTATTGAAGGATGTTGACGAGTTTATTTCGGAGACGAAATAAACCCATCAAAGTTTTTCAGTAAGGATGCACCGAGTGGGGATATCTGTACCCATAGGTGTTTTTTCTTTACGGTATAGCCATATCTTTCTGCCCTCCGTAAAAAAAATACGGGGGCATTTTGTTTGCCCCGCGAAAGGAGATTTTTATGGATCAGAAAGACATCAAGCGCGTGAAAGAGGTTGAGGCGAGGATCGGGTATGAGTTTCGGAACAAGCACCTGCTTTTGCAGGCTCTCACAAGGAAGGCGTACAGCAACGAGCATCCCGAATGCCCGCACAACGAGGTCATGGAGCATTTTGGAGACTCCACCGTTGGGCGGGTCGTCAAGCGGGGGTTACGGTTGAAATACACCCACAACGAGCGCGGGTATCTGATTTCCCTGCTGAATGAGGGTGAATTGACCGCAAAAGCGATCGAATACGTAAGCAACCGAACCCTCGCCCGTCACACCGTCCGCATGAAGCTTATGGAGTTTGCTTATTGGGGAAACGGCGAGATCAAGCAGGATTGCGCGGAGCAGGAAAAAGCCCAAGCCGATCTGTTTGAAGCCATCGCGTACGCGGTGGAGCTGGATTGCAACGAGGATACCGAAACTGTCATGAGGGTGGTTCTCGGCATGATGGGTTTTCCCCATTGGAGTGAGATGTAAGCCATCGCTTACTGCTGCGGCACCACCGCGAAGAACACCAGCTCCTCCTCCCCGTCATTGACGAGGGTGTGACTGCTTCCCTTTTTGCAGTAGTGGCAATCCCCCGCGGTGATTGTCTCGGGTACGCCGTCGGTGGTGACGGTGCCCTTGCCCGAGAGAAAGTACATGATCTCGCTGGAGGTCTCGTGGGTGTGGAGTCCCACGGTATGTCCCGGGGCGAGGCGGGCCAGGAGGATGCGGTTGAGATCGTCGTTGTACATCTTGGCGACCATCTCGCCCTCGCCGCCCTTAAAATGGGGAAGGATGGTATCGGGCATATTTTTGAAGTCGATCATGGCAGTACTCCTTTACAATATGACGGGTATGGGCTTGTCAGCTGTAACCGAGAGAATCAGGGTTCCGTCGGGATTGGGCGCGGTCTCCACCACGCAATCCACGGCGAGGATATGCACCCCTGCCTCACGAGCCTTTCGAAGGGCATCCCCGAAGGCGGGATGGGTCTCGTCATTAGGGCGCAGGGCGGTAACACCCTTCATCTGGGTGATGAAGAGGATGTAGGCGGAATGACCCGCTTTCGCCAGGGCGGTCAGCTCGCGGATGTGCTTGACTCCACGCTCGGTAGGAGCGTCGGGAAAGTAGGCGATGCCCTCCCGCTCCAGGGTACAGCCCTTGACCTCCAGGTAGGCGGTGGGGCGGTTTGGGGTGTCCATAGCGAAGTCAAAGCGGGACGCGCCATGGGTCACCTCGCGGCGGAATACGGTATTTTCACGAAACAGGCCGCTGACGGGGAGGTACTCGGCGGCGATGGCGTTGGGGGCTTGGGAGTCCATGTTGATGAACAGCACCGAGCCGTCGGGGCGCACTTTCTCCACGGCCACAAGGTCGTAGGGGGTCTTTCTCGCAGGATTCTCCGCGGCGGCGAGGTAGACGGTGGCTCCTTCGGGGAGTAGCTCCTTGCACCGCCCCGTGTTCTTGACGTGGACGGTGAGTGTCTCGCCGTTCAACTCCACCAGGGCGATGAAGCGGTTGGGACGGGACAGAAACTTGGCCTTGACGACGGGGGTGGAGTAGGTCATGACTCTTCCCCCTTTTTCTTTGCCTCGGGGATGAGCTTGTCCAGCCAGGCGTTACAGCCCTCCTCAATATCGCGGTAGGTGATATCAAAGCGGTCGGTGTACCAGGGGTCAGCCACGTCGCCCCCCCTCACGGTAGGCTCCATGAAGCGGCGCACCTTGCCCTCGGGGTCGCTTCCGATGATGCGCATGAGGTTGCGGATATTGCTTCCGTCCATACAGAGGAGGTAGTCGTAGGCGGCGTAATCGGCCTTGGTGACCTGTACAGCGCGCTTGCCGTCGCAGGTGATGCCGTGCTTTTTCAGTTCGCGCTGGGCAGGGGGATAGACGGGGTTGCCCACGCCGTTCCAGATCTCCTCGGTGGAGGTGGCGGCAGAGGACACCGAAAAGAGGGGGGATACCCCTCTCTCGGCGGCCTTTTTGCGGAATACGAACTCCGCCATGGGACTGCGGCAGATGTTGCCGTGGCAGATGAACAGGATGCGGATCATAAATACCTTACAATTGTTTCTTATTGAATAGGGTGAGGCTCACGGCAAAGGAGGCGGCGGCGGTGACACACGCCACAATGAGGGCGGGGGTATAGTCCTCGGGGTTCTTGGTGCCGTAGATGAGGGAGTTTCCGTCGGTCAGCATGGTGGGGAGGTACTTTGTGACCTTGGGGATCATGCCCGCAAGGGAGGAGGCAAGCACCACACCGCCCGTGCCCACCAGAACCCCCGTATTGGCACTCGACAGGCTGGAGAATAGCACCGTGAGGGCGATGACCCACAGGCCGAAGACCCACCACACCACCGCCGAGAAGGCAAGGCTTTGCGCCACGGCATTGTCCCAGTAGTAGGCGTTATAGGCGTAGGTGATGCCGTAGCACAGCCAGTAGCCTGCCGTCCACAGAAGGGTCAGCACGGCGGTCTTGGAGACGACCACCTTCCAGCGGGCAAGTCCCTTGGTGAGGGAGAGGATGAGGGTGCCCGAGCGGTATTCCTTGGTGAAGATACTGCTCTCCAGCAGGACAAAGGCGATGAGGGCCATGGGGATGTTCTTGAAGAACTGCACCCAGGAATCCATGGCGGTGACGGTGACCTCGGTGATATTCATGCCTATATCGGCCAGAGAGTCCGCCATCTGCTCCATGAGCCAGGGGGTGAGCTTGGCCACGGCGGGGTTCATGATGCCGAACAGGACAAACAGGATGCCGAGGAACAAAAGCTTCCCCGTGTGCGCCTGCTCGGTGATCTCTTTTTTGGTGAAGGCAAGAAGGGATCTCATTTCTTCGTCACCTCCATGAACAGGGATTCCAGGGTCGGCTCGCTCCTCTCCCATTTCAAGAGGGGGATCTGCTGATCCGCCACGAAGCGGAGGACGTCGAAAACGGGGGTATCCTGCTCCGTCAGGGTCAGTACGTTCCCTTCCGCCGTCTTCACGGTGGGGAACGCGCGAAGGATGGCGTTACGGTCGGCCTCGTTGGACGTCTCCAGGGTGTAGCCGTCGGTGCGGAATCGGGACTTGATCTCACTCATGGAGCCTTGGATCTCCACCACGCCGTTGTTCAGTAGCGCCACATCGGTGCAGACCCGCTCCACGTCGGAGAGGATGTGGGTGGAGAACAGGACGGTGGTCTGCTCCCGCACCAATAAAAGGATATCCAGGATCTCCTTGCGCCCCACGGGGTCAAGAGCCGAGGTAGGCTCGTCGCAGATGAGGAGCTTGGGGCGGTTCAGCAGGGCTTGGGCGATGCCGAGGCGTTGCTTCATACCGCGGGAGTAGCCCCCCACGCGGTGCTTTTCGTCTTGGAGTCCCACCAGCGTGAGCAGCTCGTCACGGCGATTTGCCGTCTCGGTCTTGCTCATACCGCTGATCTCGCCGCAGAAGTCCAGATACTCGGGAGCGGTCATGAAGCCATAGAATTCGGGGACGTCGGGGAGGTAGCCGATATGGCGGTTGGTGGCGGTCTGTCCGTAGACCACCCGCTCACCGTTCACGAGGATCTCGCCGCTGTCGGCCTTGAGAAGACCCAGCACCGTCTTCATGGCGGTGGTCTTCCCCGCACCGTTGACGCCGATGAAGCCGAAGATGCTTCCCTCGGGTACAGTCAGATCCAGTCCCTTCAGCACCTCCTTGTCACCGAAGCGCTTATGAAGGCCTGTGATGCGAAGCATATCCATCACGGATCCTCCTTGCCCAGAACGAAGTAGAGGATGGGGCCCACGAAGTTCATGAGGACAATGGTCAGCACCAGCCATAGAGTGCGGTTGCCCCGCTTATAGGTCTTGTGGGTGAGGATGTGGTACAGGGTATAGCCGAAGAGGGCGAATTCCGCGATCACCAGCGGGATCAGAAACGGCAGAAATTCCATCAGCTCCGTGAGTTCAGTCATGGTTCTTGCTCTCCTTTCGGGCAGGCTCGGAGTAGACCTCCACGCAGAGTCCCTTACGGCCACAGGCGGGGCAGGTCAGACGGCGCATCCTGGGGGTGTGGTACGCCCAGAACGCTTCCTTGAGCTTGGGCCGGAATACCTCGTGGCACTGGGGGCAGATGCAGGCGGTACGGCGGAAATAGTAGGCCGAGCACCAGATCCCCCACGGGATGGCCACGGCGGCCCAGATGGCGAGAGTCCACCACAGGCCGTGGGTGATGCCCAGGATGATGGCGGTCAATTGAAGTGCCGTCACGGGGAGTCCCGTCAGCACCATGGTCCAACGCATTTTCTTGAGTTCTTGTTTTTGTTTCATCATGTGCGCTATATCACCAATGGATTCAACCGAGAACCGCTCGATCTCCTTCAGCTCCCGCTTGATGCCCTCCAAAAGCTCCAGCTTGGTCTGGCGCTCGGAAAGCTCCTCCCGCAGAGTCTTCTCCTGCTCCTCGAGGAGGATGGATATGATGCTCCCGGGGTTCTCCTCATGGAGCAGGGCGGAGATGCTGTTGATGGGCAGACCCACCTCGCGGAGGAAGCAGATGATGCGCATCCGCCTCACGTCCTCCTCGGAGTAGAGGCGTCGCCCGCCCTCGGACAGGGTGCTGGGGGTCAGGATGCCGCGGTCATCGTAATACTGTACCGTGCGCACCGACACCTCGCAGAGCTTGGCGATCTCTCCCGTTGTGTATAAATTTGAACGTTGGTTCGTTTGTGACATAGCTTTCACCTCCTTACGCCGCTTATTATACCATATCACGCGGCGTTATGAGCAATACCTCACGCAGGAGGATTTTTTTGTTTTTTTCAAATTTGGGGTCGTCGGGCGGAGTCCGAAATGCAAAATGCAAAATGCGAAATGCAAAATTGGAGAGCGGGAGAACGAGGCAGCGCAAACGGGTAATCAAGAGTTTTCGTTTTGGGGATATGATCTTTTCGTCAGAAAACCCAACCTTGGTTTACCATAAAATAGGCTTTTGCGTTAGCAAAAGGCTTCATTCGCACTTGATTTTGCATTTTGCATTTTGCATTTTGCATTCTCAAACTTCCCGCTAAACCCCAATGACATTCAACAATCAGCGCGGATGCCTCTCACGGATCACCGCGAAGGCCTCGTCGGCGATCTCGATGGTTTCTGCGATATCGGCGTCGGAGAGGGCGTAGTTGATGAAGTGGTTGTGGTGGTTGGTGAAGAACACGCCGCGGAGGACGCACTCGGCGATCCACTCCTGGTGGAGCTTCAGGGTGGGGTCATCCGCCAGGCGGAGGTAGAACAACGAGGGGACACCCGTAGCACGGAGGTCAAAACCGTACTTGTGGGAGGTCTCGATGAGGCCTTGGGTGAGCTTGGTTCCCTTTTCGATCAACAGCTTGGGAAGCTCCAGCCGCTTCATCTTCTCGATGCAGGCGATACCCGCGGCGAAGGGGACGGCAGACATCCAGTAGGAGCCGGTGTAGGACATGGAGGAGACGGTGTTCTTGAGGAAGTCCTTGCCGCACAGAGCCGAGACGTTGTAGCCGTTGGCCAGAGCCTTACAGAAGCAGATGAGGTCGGCCTCAAAGCCGAAGTAGTGATCCGAGCCCGCAAGATCCAGACGGAAGCCCGCGCGGACGTCGTCCACGATGAGCACGGTGTCGGTATCGGTGCAGAGCTTGCGCACCTGATTCCAAAAGCCCTTGGCGGGGAGCTGATTGTCCATGAAGTTGCCGTGCATGTAGGGCTGGGCGATGACGGCCGCGATCTCACCCTTGTAGCGGTGGAACAGCTCGGCCAGCTGGTCGAAATTGTTCCACTCGCAGTAGAGGTTGTGCATGACGTCCTCCTCGATGACGCCCGCATAGTCGATCTTCTGCGTCCAGGGGGCGACGCCGTGGTAGTAGCCCTTGAAGAAGACGATCTTCTTTCTGTGGGTGTAGGCGCGGGCGGTCATGACGGCGAGGGTGGTTGTATCGCCGCCGTTCTTGGCGAAGAAAGCCCAATCGGCGCAGGCCACGGTGTCCACCAGGAGGTCGGCAAAATCGATCATGACGGTATTCGGGAGGGTGGTGCAATCCGAGATAGCGCGCTGGCGGGCGGCGGCGGCATCCACGTCGGGATCGTGGTAGCCCAAGATATTGGGGCCGTAGGCGCACATGTAGTCGATGAAGCGGTTGCCGTCCAGATCCCAGAGGTAGGTGCCCTGTGCCTTGGAGGAGTACAGGGGAAAGGCTTCTACGGGGATGTAGCAGCCCTCGGCGGGGCCTTGGTGGCCGTAGATGCCCGAGGGGATGACCTTCACGGCGCGCTCAAAGGCGGCACGGGACTTTTCGTAGGTATTGATCTTACGCATGGTACTTCCCTCCTTATGCCAGATAGATGGCGACGCGATCCAGGATGCGGTTGATATTATCCACCTGGGACACCATGCCGCTGATGCGCACCTGTCCCATGCCCACGGCTGCGATGGCGTTGATCTTTCCGTCGAAGAGGTCGCGGGCGGTGGTCATGGAATCAAAGACCATTTGGGAGGAGACACCGCAGGGGGTGGGGTCGGGGTTGAACATGAGGTGGCTGTCCTTTGCGTGGATGGCCACAGAGAGATCGTTCCCGATGCCCAAAAGGATCTTGCCGTCGGTGATATTGGAGGCCGAGAACATTCCGACCTTATCGTGGTTGCCCACCTGCACGATGGCGCGGCCGATGACGTAGAGCATGAGGGTGGTGGAGGTCTTGAAGAAGACGGGATCCTTCAGCATCTCGGGGTCGGGGCGGAGGTAGGCCGAGAGGCGGTCGGTGAGCTTGGTGAAGCCCTTCAGGAGGAAGCCGATATGCTGAAAGCCGCTGACGGGGATGGGAGTCCCCTTGCCGTCGATGAGGGCGTTGAACTTCTCCGCCGAGGGAAACCAGAGCTTGATATCACAGCCCTCGGTGCCCTTGACCATCTCGGCGGTGCCGTCGTTCAGGATCAGCGTCCCCTTGGGGCCGTTCTTGACCGAGAAGCCGATCTTGATATGCTTGTCCCTGACCAGCTCGGCGGCGATGGGATCCAAGCGGAGGAGGTGGGGGATGGCGCCCAGGACGGCGTAGAGGTTACAGCGGGCGAGTACGGCGGTATCTTTCATGGAAGGCTCCTTTCTTGCGCGGAGAGGTTGATTTTCTTCTACATTATAGCATATTTCGGTGTCGGTGTAAAGGGCTTGGAGGAAATTCACAGGAGGGTGAAGCGATTCTTTTCCGCGGTCAGAATCCCCTCCCTGCGCAGCTTACCGATCTCGGCGGAAAGTCCGCTTCGATCCACCTCCAGATAGTCCGCCAGCTCCTGTCGATCATAGGGGATCGTAAAGCTGCTGCTTCCCTGCTCCTTGGCGGTGATGTGGAGGTAGGTCATGAGCTTATCTCTTGTCGTCCGCTTGGAGGTGATCTCCAGCTTGCGGTGGAACATGAGATTCTTGGCGGCGGTCTGCTTCATAAGGTTGTAAATGATGCGGTTGTGAAAGGTACAGGCATTGCAACAGGTACTGATGATGCGACGGACATCGATCATGAGCAGGATTGAATCAGCGGCGGCGATGACATCCACAGGTAGGGACTGCACCTCGGCGCAGGCAAAGGTTTCGCCAAAGACCTGGGAGGCTTTAACGGCGGCCACGATACTGCGGTTGCCGTAGTAATCGGTACGGGTGATGCGTACCTCCCCCTCCAGAACCACCCCCAAATGGGTGGGGCGGTCTCCCTCCGCGAAGACAATACTTCCCTTGGGGCATATACGGAGCGTACCGTCAAGGCACTCCAGCACGGGGAGGATATCTTCTTTTCCTACTCCGAAGAAAAGGGGGGATTTTTGCAGAACAGGCAGATATTTTTTCATAAATCCTCGCTTTTGTTGAAAATTCAACAGACTTTCTGTGCCTATTATAGTATAATAGGAGCATAAAGTCAAGCACCAATTCACTTTTGGAGGAAAAAAATATGAAGCGTAGGATCATACACATCAACAGAGACTTGTGCAACGGCTGCGGGGCCTGTGCCGCCGCTTGCCACGAGGGAGCCATTGAGATGGTGGAGGGCAAGGCCGTGCTGACCCGCGAGGACTACTGCGACGGTCTGGGGGACTGTCTCCCCGCCTGCCCCACGGGTGCCATCTCCTTTGAGGAGCGGGAGGCCCCCGCTTACGACGAGGCGGCTGTACTGACGGCTAAGGCCAAGAAGGAGGCGGCGCAGAGTCAAGTCAAGCCCCTCGCAAAGCCCACGGCACCTTCCATGCCCGCTCACGGCATGGGGGGCGGTAAGCTCCCCTGCGGCTGTCCCGGTACCAATTCCAAGCGCATCCTGCGGGAGGAGCCAGACTGCGCGGTGTCGGCGGCACCTGTGAGCAGTCGGTTATCCCAATGGCCTGTACAGATCAAGCTGGTGCCCGTGAACGCGCCTTACTTTGACGATGCGAACCTGCTGATCGCCGCCGACTGCACCGCTTATGCCTACGGCAACATCCACGAGGAGTTCATCAAGGGTCGCGTGACCCTCATCGGCTGCCCCAAGCTGGACGAGGGGGACTACGCCGACAAGCTGACCGCGATCATCTCCAAAAACGATATCAAGAGCGTGACCATCCTGCGGATGGAGGTGCCCTGCTGCGGCGGCATCGAGAACGCCGCCAAGCGGGCGATCCAAGCCAGCGGGAAGTTTTTGCCCTGGCGGGTGGTGACGGTGACTACGGATGGGCGGTTGATGGAATTTTGATGGGAGGATAAATTGCGGTTTGTAGGGGAACGGGGGAACGGCCTCCGGCGGCTTAGAACCTTTTTGCAAAAAGGTTCTAAGAACTCCAAAAACCTTCAAAAAAGCATAGATATGCCAAGAGAATTGATAGTGGGTAACATAGAGGAAAGCCCCATGGGGCCCCTTCCCCATTGGTGTATTTGATTCGTGAAAGGG
>JBGVRH010000026.1:0-20018 GCA_045128275.1 Eubacteriales bacterium
TTTTTTTTAAAATAAAAATTTATGGTTGTGGGGGCCCCCCCTGGGGGCCCCCCGCGGGAGGGGCAAGCCCCTCCCCTACCGCACGATGTAACATACCGATAAACCCAAATTTGAAATCTCCGCTGAAAGGAGTTATCCATGAATCATCCCGTAACTCTTGACGAGATCCGTTCCTTCGTTCAAGCTCATACGCTGATCGAGCTTTGCGATAGGCTCGATACGCTCTATGATCTCTTGGTGGATGACCCGCCCGCCTTTGTGGAACTGGTATGTAAAAGCGAATACTATGTTCAAAATGTGATCTGGTGGGAGCACGCTCTCATAGAAACGGGGTCGACCCTGGGGCTTGGCGATCCTCGAGATCCCCATGATCCCTCGCACTTTTACTCAGAGACCTATCTGGACGACAAATTCTCCCCCGATACCACCCTCGACGAATACCTTTGCTACATGACCGCCATCCGCGAAGCCCACCCGCATCTTGCCTTGCATCCCGGGTTCGGGCTGGCTCCCCGCAACGAAAAACAGTAGAATCGAGAACCATCATGTCATCAACCATCTACCTGGACAACTCCGCC
This sequence comes from Eubacteriales bacterium, assembly GCA_045128275.1. Classification (GTDB taxonomy): domain Bacteria; phylum Bacillota; class Clostridia; order Oscillospirales; family CAG-272; genus CAMEON01. The sequence continues at coordinate 579 of JBGVRH010000026.1, forward strand.
ACCACCCCCCTCTGCCCCGAGGCGTTGACCGCCATGATGCAGGCCATGGGGCACTACGGCAACCCCTCCTCCCTCCACAGCCTGGGGCAGGATGCCCATACCATCCTCAACCGCGCCCGCGCGCAGGTGGGGGCGGCTTTAGGCGTGAAGGCGGTGAAGCCCAATGAACTCATTTTCACCTCCTGCGGCACTGAGGCCTCAGCTCTGGCCATCTACGGCACCGTCTACGCCAAGCCCCGCCGCTTTGGTAACCGTATCATCACCACCGACTGCGAGCACCCCTCGGTAGAGGAAGCCATGAAGAAATTGGAGGCTGACGGCCTCGAAGTGGTGCGGATTCCCACAAAAAACGGCGTTTTGGACACAGAAGCCGCCATCGCCGCTCTGGAAGTGCCTACCCTCCTGGTCTCCATGATGATGGTCAACAACGAGACGGGCGCCCACTTCGACGTGGCCAAGGTGTTCGCCGCCGCCAAGGCAAAGGACAGCCGTACCGTCACCCATTGCGACGCGGTGCAGGGCTTTCTGAAGGTGCCCTTCACCCCTGCTTCGATCCACGCCGACCTGGTCACGGTCAGCGCCCATAAGATCCATGGCCCCAAGGGCGTGGGTGCGCTGTACATCCACCCCGACATCATCAAGACCAAGCGCATCACCGCTTTCCTCACGGGCGGCGGACAGGAGAGCGGTCTGCGGTCGGGCACCGAGAACGTCATCGGTATCGCGGGCTTCGGCGCGGCGGCCCAGGCGGGCTATGCCACCAGAATGGCGGACTTTGCCAAAATGACATCCCTCCGCAACCGTCTGGAAGGGAAGCTCCGCGATATGGGCGTGCAGATGAATATCCCCGCGGAGAGCCGCGCTCCCCATATCCTCAATCTCACCCTCTCCTCCATCAAGTCCCAGACCATGCTCAACTACCTCTCGGCCCAGGGCATCTGCATCTCCAGCGGCTCGGCCTGCTCCTCCCACTCCGTGAAGATCAGCCCCTCCCTGGCCGCTTTCGGGCTCACCGCCCATGAGGCCGATTGCTCCCTCCGTGTCAGCCTCTCGGCGCAGAATGACGAGTACGAGGTGGATCAACTGTGCGAGGCCTTGGAGAAGGGGATCGCTAATTTGGTGAGGATCCGCAAATAACAAAAAACGACCCGAAAGGACACACCGTCCCTTCGGGTCGTTTCGATTCAATTCTTCCCAAGCCGCTCCCGTGCCTCCCAATCGGGCAGTACCCTCGCCACCTCCTGCCAGAACCGATCCGAATGGTTCGCCTCCAGAAAGTGGCACAGCTCATGCACCACCACGTATTCTATGAAGGCCACGGGATACTCGCAGAGCCGCGACGAGAAATTCAGATACCCCTTGTCCGCCGAGCAGCTCCCGTGTCGGGTCTTCATGACCTTGACGCGAATGGCCTTGGGGTAGGGCACGCCGCGGGCGGCGAAGAGGGGGTAGTACCGATCCACCAGCGCCGTCACCAGCTTTTTCGTCTCGGCCTTCTCAAAGGTCTCGATGGCGGCGGCCCGCAGCTCGGTATCGGCGGGGTCGGGGAGCGTCACCGTCAGCCGCCCCTCATCCATGTTCACCTCCACGCGGGCGGGGGAGCCTGCTTTCCAGACCACCTCCAGCTTGCCCCCCAGGTAGGGCAGGGAATCACCTACCGCCTCGGCCTGCGGGTGGGCCTCCGCCCGCTTCTCCATGCGGGACAGAGCCCCCAGCACCCACTCCTCGTGATCGCGGAGGAACGCCTCGGCCTCGGTCACCGTGGTACGGTTGGGGATGGAGAGATGCACCGTCCCGTCGCGGCGCACGCGAAGATTGATATGCTTGACCGTCTTGCGCTCCAGCTCAAAGGTCAGGACGCGGCGGGATTTGGGAAGGGTGAGGGTGCGGACTTGAACCGAAGACATGGCGGGACTCCTTTCGGGGGATGGGTATAGTGTACCATGGGGAGTGGGGAATGTCAAGATGAAAGTTACGGAATGTTCACAGAATTTTGCACCGTTTATCACCCCATTGCCGAAAAAATATGCTATAATGGAAAAAAACAGGAGGTAAAGATATGACTGTGAAAAGAATTTGCGCCCTGGGATTACTCCTTGCGGGATTCATGCTGTGCTTCGCGGCCTGCGATCAACCGAGCCCTCCCCCCGAGGAGAACACGGCTTGTGTCCACGTCTTCAGCGAGTGGGATACCGCCGTTCCTTCTACCTGTACCGAGATGGGACTCATGAAACGGGCTTGTACTCTTTGCGGTGCCGAGGAGACCATACCCACCCCCCATGCCTCCCATGACTATGAGCTCCTGCCCTACGTAGCTCCCACCTGTACCGAGGAGGGAAGCACTGCGGGGGTCGTTTGCCGCAATTGCGGTCTGGTCATGGAGGAGCAGCTGAGCCTCCCTGCCATGGGACACCTTGAGGTCATAGATCCCGGCAAGGCCCCCACCTGTACCGCGGAGGGGTTGAGCGACGGTAAGCATTGCACCAAGTGCGGCGAGGTCACGGTCCCCCAGACCCCCGTCTCCGCCACGGGTCACGCCGAGATCACCGACCTCGGCAAGGAGGCCACCTGTGTCGAGGTCGGCCTCACCGAGGGAAAGCATTGCACCAAGTGCGGTGAGATCACTGTTCCCCAGACCGCCATCCCCGCCAAGGGGCATACCGAGGAGACTCTTTCTCGGGTAGAGCCTACCTGTACCGCACAGGGTCTCACCGAGGGTGTCCGTTGCTCGGACTGTGACAAGATCCTGTCGGGCCGCGATACCATCCCCGCCAAGGGGCACACCGTGGTCATCGATCCCCGCGTGGAGCCCACCTGCACCGAGGACGGCCTCAGCGAGGGTCAGCATTGCTCGGTCTGTGACCACGTCCTCTATGAGCAAGTCGTGCGCCCCGCTACGGGTCATACCGAGACCGTCACCGCAGGCAAGCCCGCCACCTGTACCGAGGAAGGCATGACCGACGGCAAGCACTGCTCCAAGTGCGATACGATCATCATCGCCCAGACCGTTATCCCCGCCAAGGGACACACCGAGGTTATCGACGCCGGTAAGCCCGCCACCTGCACCGAGGATGGTCTCACCGACGGCAAGCACTGTACCAAGTGCGGCGAGATCACACTTGCCCAGACCGTTATCCCCGCCAAGGGACATACCGAGGTCACCGATGCCGGTAAGCCCGCCACCTGCACCGAGGACGGTCTCACCGATGGCAAGCACTGTGCCAAGTGCGGCGAGATCACACTTGCCCGGACCGTTATCCCCGCCAAGGGACATACCGAGGTTATCGACGAGGGCAAGGCTCCTACCTGTACCGACAACGGCCTCACCGACGGAAAGCACTGTACCGTTTGCGGTGAGATCACGGAATACCAAGGTATTATCATAGCTACGGGCCACACCGAGGTCACGATCCCGCGCGTGGAGCCCACCTGCACCGAACAGGGCATGACAGAAAAGGTGAGCTGCTCGGTCTGCGGAGCCACCCTTTCGGGCGGTGCTCCCATCGCCGCGCTGGGTCACGCCGCTGTGACCGATCCCCGTATTGCCCCCACCTGCACCGAGGCAGGACTCAGCGAGGGCAAGCATTGCTCGGATTGCGGCGAGGTCATATCCCCGCAAAGACCCCTGCCGGCTCTGGGTCACCATCCCGTGGCCATTCCCATGAAGCCCGCCACCTGTACCGAGGGCGGTCTCACCGAGGGAAGCCTGTGCGACCGCTGTGATGAGATCCTGGCAGCCCAAGCGCCTACCGCTCCTCTGGGGCATGATTACGGTGAAAACGGCCTCTGCACCCGTTGCGACAGCTCCTTTGCCAGCATCGGTCTGGAGTTCGCCTCCCAGACCAACGGCACCTGCTACGTATCGGGTATCGGTAGCTGCACCGATACCCATATCCGTATCCCCCGCGTGTCCCCCAGCGGCGATACCGTGGTCGGGATCTACAGCGAGGCCTTCTACGGAGCCAAGGGTCTCACCGCCGTCACCATCCCCAATACGGTGACATTCCTGAGTAGTTGTATCAGCTATCTGGATGCCTCTGTGGAGGTCTACTTCCAGGGTAGCCGCGCCGAGTGGCTCTCTATGACCGCCCATGAGGAATATCCCAATACCGTCAAGGCTCGATACGTCCATTGCGCCGACGGCGAGGTCTTCGTTTGCGGCTCCACCTCGGAGGATCCCCGCTTCGAGTTCACCTCTAACGGTGATGGCACCTGCTACGTCAGCGGTATTGGCACCGCCACTCGAGGCGTGATCCCCCGCTACTCCCCTGCGGGCGATCTGGTCATCGCCATCGGTGAGGGAGCTCTGATGGACTTTGACTGCATGGTGGTGGGCATCCCCGACAGCGTGACCCGCATCGAGGCTGACGCCTTTAAAAACGCGGGCTTTGAGACTATCGTGATCTCGGATTCGGTCACTTACATCGGCGACCGCGCCTTCTACCAGTTGGATTATGCCTGGGCAACCCAGGAGGTCTGTAATGCCATCAGTCAATTGTCTAATCTGACCTACCTGGGCAAGTACGCCCTGGCGGTCGGTTCAGGCGAGGGAAGCCTCTCCTTGATCCTGCCCGAGGGAGTGACCACGGTGGAGGACGGCCTGCTCTCGGGCGGTTACTACTGTGACCGTACCCTCACCATTCCCAAGAGCGTGACCTACATCGGCGCAGGCATCTTCGCGGGCTGGCGTACCACCGCCACCGTCACCTATCACGGCACCGTCGCTGAGTGGCGCGCCCTGGAGAAGCACGCTGATTGGAATCGTGAGATGTACCCCATCACGATCACCTGTACCGACGGCCAGGTGGTCACCGAGGATCGCCATAGCTCCCTGGATTGATCCCCTAAAGGGACGACCACGCATTTGCGTGACCGTCCCTTTAAATTTTTCCATTGTTCATTTTGTATTCATAACAAAGGGGTATAATAAGGGAAGAAAGAGCATCCAAGAAAGGAGGCTACCATGAGATTCCTTCGTAAGCTCCTCTCCCGCATGGTGCTGGTGAGCCTGGGCATAGCCATTCAGCTGGCATGGCTGTTCCTCATCCTGTTCTACCTCTCCGACGCTTACCTGCCCATCGCCTTTTTCCTCAGCCTCATCAGCCTCCTGGCGGTGATCTACATCATCGACCGCCCCGGCAACCCCCAGGTCAAGATGGCCTGGATCGTCCCCATCCTGGTATTTCCCCTCTTTGGTGGGATCATATTCTTCATTTCGGGTGGCAAGAGACCCAAACGCAAGCTCCGCCGCGCCCTGGATGAAAGCGGGGAGATGCTGAAGCCCCTCCGTGGGGGGAATCTCCCTCCGCCCTCTCCCGATGCCCCCTCCCCTCCCGCTGACCGCTACCTGGAGGGTCAATGCCACTACCTGGACAGCCGCGGCTTCCCCGTCTACCGCGACACCGCCGCCGAATACTTCTCGGATTGCCGCGCGGGCTGGCTGAGACTGCTGGAGGATCTCCGATCCGCCGAGAAATTCATTTTCATGGAGTACTTCATCTACCGCCCCGGTGCTATGTGGGATCCCGTGCTGGAGATCCTCAAGGAGAAGGCCGCCGCAGGGGTGGAGGTGCGCTTGATCTACGATGACGTGGGCTCCATCAATTACCTGCCGCGAGATTACAGCAAGCAGCTGGAGGCCATGGGCATCCATTGCATCGCCTTCAACCCCTACAAGCCCGTCTACGCCGTGGTCATGAACCACCGCGACCACCGCAAGATCACGGTGATCGACGGCCACATCGCCTACACGGGAGGGATCAACTTCGCCGACGAGTACATCGGGGAGGAGATCCGCTTCGGGGAATGGAAGGACAACGTCCTGCGCCTCACGGGAGAGGCCACGCGGAGCATGACCCTCCTGTTCCTGGAGATGTGGAACGCCTGCCGTCCCACCGACACGGCCGCGTCTGCCGCCGCCTTCATGCCCGACCCCGCCCGCGTGGAGGGGATCCGCTCCGAGGGCTATGTCCAGCCCTACGGCGACTCCCCCGTGGACAGCGAGATCCTGGCCGAGAACGTCTACCTCAACATCATCAACCAGGCCACCCGCTACGTCTACATCTACACCCCCTACGTGGTCATCGACTACGAAATGACCCGCGCCCTCTCTCTGGCCGCCCGCCGAGGGGTGGACGTGCGGCTGGTGGTGCCTGCCGTCCCCGATAAGAAGATCGTCTACCACCTGGGCAAGTCCTATTTCCCCGAGCTGATTGAGAACGGTGTCAAGATCCTGCGCTTCACCCCGGGCTTCGTCCATTCCAAGGTCTTCCTGGCCGATGACCGCCAGGCCGTGGTAGGGACCATCAATCTGGACTACCGCTCCCTGACCCTCCACTTCGAGAACGCCTGTATGTTCGTGGATCATCCCGTCCTTCCCGCCATCAAGGCAGACTTCGAGGAGACCTTTCCCCGCTGTGAGACCGTCACCGTGAAGAAACGCCGCGCGAGCTTCTTCTACGACCTCTACCTCGGCCTCCTCCGCCTCTTCGCCCCCCTTATGTAGATCCTTCCGACCCGCCTCACCTCCGAGGCGGGTCTTGTGTTTTTTCCACAATTCCGAGGGGGAAGTTTCTCACTTCCCATCAATTGAAGGATCGGATAAAATGTGGTATAATGACAGTATCCCGTACCGCCTCGGACGCGGTACCCCTGGCGCGGCTCGTACGCGCCGAAAGGAGTTCATATGAAGAAATACAGTAAGCTTTTGGCTCTGCTCCTCGCCGTCCTTATGGTAGGAGCGGCCGCCGCCACCACCCTGGCGGGGATCCTGCCCGCCGCCGCCGAGGGCAACATCCAGTCGGATTCCCCCAAGAAGATCAACGCCTGGTCATCCTCCGCCGCAGGCCGCGGTCCCCAGCAGGTCTCCGAGGGCTCGGTCTACGGCATCCGCATGAGCTACGGCGCTCCCTTCAACGCCGTGGAGGTTTCCATGCCTACCTGGAGCACCAAGGACTCCGCTGCCACCCTGTCCCTCTACAAATGGAACGAGGGCTTTGAGAAAACCATTGCAGGCGAGCCCATCGCCAAGCAGGTCTTCGACCCCGCCAAGGATAACGCCTTCAATAAGCTCTCCTTCGACGAGCAGCCTGCGGGCGAGTACCTGGTGACCATCTCGGACGTCCGCGGTCAGGTGGGTGTCTGGAAGACCGCCGTCACCGTGGGTAAGGGCTTTACCTACATGGACGGTGCCGAGACCCAGGCCGATTGGGAGATGCGGGTCTACTTCACTAAGACCCCCGTGGAGCCCTTCTTCCCCTGCGAGAGTGCCAACGCCGTGAGCGGTGACCACGTCCTGCCTCCCGAGTCCGAGATCCCTGCGGACAGTCTGTTGAATACCCACAAGGTCATGCCCGACACCTGGGTCTTCACCGACGGCCTGGGCCGCGTTTCGGTGACCAACGCCGAGGTGGGCGATCCCAAGGAGGACAAGACTCTGGCCATGTTCTACTGGACCTGGCACACCAAGGCCATGGCCGCCGCGGGCTACACCGATACCACCAAGCTCCTGGAGAAGTACCCCGAGGCCAAGAACGACTACAACCACGCCGCCTGGGCGGGTACGGGTCACTACTGCTTCTGGAACGAGCCCATCTACGGCTTCTACACCACCGAGGATCCCTGGGTGCTCCGCCGTCACGCCGAGCTGCTGGCCAACGCGGGCGTGGACGTGATCTTCACCGACAACACCAACGGCAACAACACCTGGAAGCCCTCCTACACCGCCTTGTACAAGACCTGGGACGATGCCCAGAAGAACGGTGCCGTCAACGTCCCCAAGGTCTCCTACCTCCTGCCCTTCGGTGCCAACGAGGGCTCCAAGGACCAGCTGGAGAACCTCTACCTGGACATCTACCGCCCCGGTAAGTACCAGGATCTGTGGTTCTACTGGGACGAGAAACCCATGCTCATGGCTCATACCGGCAACATCAGCAAGGGCAACAACCTGGGCAAGGAGATCCTTTCCAACTTCACCTTCCGCGGGGGTCAGCCCGGCTACCGCGTGTCCTCCACCTCCGCCAATCAATGGGGATGGCTGTCGGTCTTCCCCCAGGCTCTGTACAGCACCCGCGGTCAGAAGGGCGTGGAGAAGGGTGAGATTGAGCAGATGACCGTAGGCGTGGCCGTCAACCACAACTACCTCACCAAGGAGATCACCGCCATGAACGGCGTCAATGTCATGGGCCGCTCCTACACCACCGACTTTGAGAACCGCTACGACGTAGAGGGTGCCGAGGCCTCCAAGTGGGGCTACCAGTTCTCCCAGCAGTTCGACTACGCCCTGGAGGTTTCTCCTCCCGTCCTGTTCGTCACGGGCTGGAACGAGTGGCACGCATGGCGTCAGCCCACCCCCTGGGGCGGTGCCAACTCCCAGGTCAATAACGCCCTGGTGGATCAGTTCAGCGACGAGTTCTCCCGCGACCTCGAGCCCACCAAGGGTGCATTGCAGGATCACTACTACTACCTCTTCGTCAACTACGCCCGCAAGTACAAGGGCGCAAGCCCCATCCCCACCCCCGGCGAGAACGTCACCATCGACCTGACCGCAGGCACCGACCAGTGGAAGACGGTGGAGCCCTACTACGCCGCCTACATCGGCAACACCTTTGACCGCGACTGCACCGGCTACGGCGACACCAAGTACACCGAGACCTCGGGCCGAAACGACATCATCGGTGCGCAGATCGCCCGCGACGGCGAGTTCGTCTACTTCCTGGTGGAGTGCAAGGATAACATCACTCCTTACACCGACTCCCTGTGGATGAACCTCTACCTCGACACCGACCAGTCGAAGCAGGGCTGGAACACCTTCGAGTTCGTTCTGAACAAGACCGCCGCGAGCGAGAAGACTCTCGTGCTGGAGAAGTTCACCGCCGACAATGATTATTCCAAGACCGAGAAGGTGGCCGACGTGGAGTACAAGGTGGACGGCCGCTACATGACCGTCAAGATCGCCAAGGCGGATCTGGGTCTGTCTGGTAGCGACTATACCATCAACTTCGCCTGGACGGATAACGTCCACGATGAGGGCGACTACGCCAAGTTCAGCGGCGATATCCTGGACTTCTACCTGTCGGGTGACGTAGCCCCCGGCGGCCGCTTCAAGTACAGCTTCATCTCCACCGCCGAGAACAGCGGCGAGCCCGCCGAGACCACCCCCGAGACCGATCCCGCCACCGAGCCCGAGGAGACCCCCACCGAGCAGCCCACGGTCGGTGAGACCGAGGCTCCCACCGATGCGCCCGCCACCGAGGCTCCCGCCGAGAGCGAGACCGAGGGCAAGAGCGGCTGCAAGTCCTCCCTGGCTGCGGGTACCGCCGCCGTTCTGACCGCCGCGGCTGCCGCTGTGGCTCTCAGGAAAGGAAAGAAAGACTGATATATGAAAAGGAAAGGAAAGGAAGACTGATATATGAAAAAAAGATGGCTTATTCTTCTCATTGCAGGGGCTGTGGTCGTGTTCGTTGCCTTTGGTGTCCTGACTATGACCGTGGTGCTAAAAAGCTACGAGCGTGATAACGTGATGTGGACTTACCTGGAGCCCTACGAGACCAAGGCCGTGGAATTCCTGCGGCAGGACCAAGAGTTTATCGCCCTATACGGTGAGGACGTCACGCTGGAAGGTCGGAACATCAGGTACCGTTTTACCGACCCGAAAAAGTATACCGGTATTTCCCTTAATCCCCAAATTCCCGCATCCGCCGAGGAGTTTGCGGCGGAGCTGGAAAGCCTGACCGTTTCCTTTGAGCTTCCCGACCTGCGCGTGGTCACCGTCACCTTCGCCAGGACGCCCGATGGAACGCCGGAGCTGACGGGTTGGGAATTCACCGAGGAATGAGAGGTTATACCGACTGTACGTATCATGCTCCCATCCCCCGCCCTACGGCGGGGGATCTTTTGTGATTACGAACAAAGAAGGGAAGCTCTCTTTGTTCACTCCACCAAAAATGCAGAGGCCTCCTTGACCGACGGCGCAGAGCTGTGCTATAATAGACCCATCCCCCGAAAGGAGTTTCCCCTATGAGATCATGTTCCCGCATCGTAACGCTCCTGCTCACCGCCTGCCTGCTGCTGGGCAGTCTCTGCGCCCTCCCCGTGTCGGCGGCCGACGGCCCCGTGACGGTGGATGCCCATAACGGCGGCTCCATGGGCCCCAAGCAGATCACCTCCGACTACTGCATCCGCGTCAATCTGGGCGCGCCCTTCACCAAGCTGACGGCGGTCATGCCCACCTGGGGACAGACTAATGCCGAGGCCTCCCTGGCCCTCTATAAGTGGGATGTGGACTACAACACCACCCTCGCCTCCGAGCCCATCGCCTACAAGCTCTTCTCTCCCTTGGTGGATTGCGCCACCAACGAGCTGACCTTTGATCCCCAGCCCGCGGGGGAGTACCTTTTCCGCATCGCGGATATCAAGGGCACCGTGGGTGTCATGCAGAAGGATATGTCGGTCTCCCAAGGCTTTTGCTACGAGAGCGGCAAGGAGTCCCGCGCCGACTGGTGGATGACCGTCACCTTCACCGAAAAGCCCGATACCCCCTTCAAGGAGGTCAACAGTATGATGGACGGCATCGACGGTAAGCACAAAGCCCCCGCCGAGTGGGTGCCCGCCGAGGATCATATCCTCAACACCCACAAGGTCATGCCCGATACCTGGGTCTTCACCGACGGCCTGGGACGAGTCTCCCTCACCAACGCCGAGGTGGGCGATCCCAAGGACAAGACCGTGGCCATGTTCTACTGGACGTGGCACGGAGATCTGGGGGGCTCCACGCCCATCAACCTCACCGAGTTCATGCTCAAGTACCCCGAGGCCAAGAACGATTACGACCATCCCGCCTGGCCGAGTAACGTTGCCTACTTCTGGAACGAGCCTGTCTTCGGGTACTACAAGACCACCGACGAGTGGGTGCTTCGCAAGCACGCCGAGCTGCTGGCCAACGCAGGGGTGGATACCATCTTCACCGACAACACCAACGGCGGCTTCACCTGGAAGCAGAGCTACGATGTGCTGTACCCCACCTGGGAGAAGGCCCAGAACGAAGGCGCGGTGGACGCGCCCAAGGTCTCTTTCACCCTCCCCTTCTACCCCTTCAACGAGAGCTGGGATCAGATCGTCAGCCTCTATATGGATATCTACCGCCCGGGCAAGTATCAGAGCCTGTGGTTCTACTGGGAGGGTAAGCCCCTGCTCATGGCCTGCGACGATCACAGCGCCCTGCAGGGTGATAACCTCCGCAAGGAAACCTACCGCTTCTTCAACTGGCGCCGCCCCTTCATCGGTGGTGACGCGACCAGCAGCGAGTACCGCAAGACGGGCCAGTGGGGCTGGCTCTCGGCCTACCCCCAGGTCACCTTCCCCGGTACCCGTGACCACGTGAAAAAGAAGACCGTGGAGCAGACCACCGTGGGCATCAGCCAGAACCGTAACTACGTAACGGGTGAGGGCACCGCCATGAACGGCGAGTTTGTCACAGGCCGCTCCTACTCCACCGCCTTCCCCGACCGCTACGTCAAGGAGGGCACCGAGGCCACCAAGCGGGGCTACTTCTTCGCCGAGCAGTTCGACTACGCCCTGGAGGTCGACCCTCAGCTCATCTTCGTCACGGGCTGGAACGAGTGGACGGCGGGCCGTCACCAGGAATGGGGCGGTGTGGAGAACGCCTTCCCCGATCAGTTCATCGATGAGTTCTCCCGCGACATCGAGCCTACCCGCGGTGAGCTACAGGATCACTACTACTACCAGCTGGTCAACTACGTCCGTAAGTTCAAGGGTGCCCGTCCCATCCCCACCCCCAGCGCAAACGCCACCATTGACCTGAACGGAAGCATTGACCAATGGAACACCGTAGAGCCCTACTACGCCGCCTACATCGGCAACACCGCCCACCGCGATGCCGAGGGCTACGGTGACCTCCGCTACACCGAGACCTCGGGACGAAACGATATCATCGGCGCGAGAGTCGCCCGTGATGATGAATTCGTGTACTTCTTCGTGGAGTGCAACGAGAATTTCACCCCCTACACCGACTCCCTGTGGATGAACCTCTACGTCGATTGCGATCAGGAAAGCCAAGGCTGGAACACCTTCGACTTCGTGGTGAACAAGTCCGCCGCCTCCGAGAATACCCTCGTGCTGGAGAAATTCACCACCGAGAACGACTACGCCAAGACCGAAAAAGTGGCCGACGTGGCGTACAAGGTGGACGGCAAGACCATGACCGTCCAGATCCCCAAGTCTGCTCTGGGGCTGGAAGGGAACGACTACACCATCAATTTCGCCTGGACGGATAACGTCCACGACGAGGGGGACTATACCAAGTTCAGCGGCGATATTCTGGACTTCTACGGCACGGGCGACGTCGCCCCCGGCGGCCGCTTCAAGTTCTCCTTTGTCTCCACAACCGAAAACAGCGGTGTCACCCCCGAGACCGAGGCTCCCGAGACCGAAGCCCCCACCGCCCCCGTTGAGACCCCCACCGATACCCCCGATACTGTGCCTCCGACCTGTACCGAGCCCGCGGGAAAGGGCTGCAAGTCCACCCTGGGTATGGGACTGGCCGCTACCCTCGCCGCCATGGCCGCCGCTGTGGCTCTCCGTGAGCGTCGGGAGGACTGACCTCGATAAAAAGCCCCGCGACCTGCCATAGGCCGCGGGGTTCTCTTGTATCAAGGGCTTGGTGAGATGTGTTGGCGGTAGCCCTCCAGCAGGAACGCCCGATCCTCCTCGCTTTGGAGACAAGCCAGCTTGAAGGCCAGGTTGTTCTCCATCAGCTCCTCAAAGGTCACGGGGGAAAACCCGTTGATATCCACCCCCGCGTTGAGGGCGTTGAATTGGCGGTACAGGGGGATATACTCATCCGCCACGCGGTTGTGGATGTGACCGTGAATATGGAAGCCGATGCGGTGGGGAGGATCCTCGCGGCTGCCCTTCCATTCCAGCATGGGGTAGTGGCACAGGGTCACGGGAAAACCCTCCAAACGGATCTCCAGATAGGGAACCACCTCCTCAAACAGAGGACGGATGGCCTCCTTTTTAGCCCACGGGGTATCGTGATTGCCCATGATGAGGATCTTTTTCCCCGCCAGACTCTCCATCAGAGGGGCGACCCGCCGCTTATCCCAGACCACGTCGCCCAGAATGTAGACGGTATCCCGCTTTTTTACCTTTTGGTTCCAGTTTCGTATGATGGTATCGTCCATCTCCTCCACGTCCCCGAAGGGGCGGTCGCAGAGACGGAGAATATTTTCGTGACCCAAATGGAGGTCGGAGGTGAAGAAGACCATGGGCATACTCCTTTCCCGTGTCGGTGTGTGTTGGATACCCTTATTATAGCACGGCTCAGGACTTTTATCAACCGTCTTTTCTGCTTTTTTGACAAATTCTCCGCCGTCCGTGGAAACGGTTTCCCCGCGGCGCATGGTCATTCTGCACGATGCAGTCCCCGCTATTTTGTCACAACGCCGAAATTGTTCCCCCTCGGTTGACAGAAGCCCCTTTTTCCTGTATAATAATTCTATCCAATGAAAAGGAGGAAACCCCATGAAACGGTTTTCTTTTAAGCGCGCGCTGGCTCTTTTTCTGAGCCTGCTCATGATGCTCTCGGCTCTGACGGCTATCCTGACCTTCACGGTCTCCGCCGCCCCCAAAAAGGAGTATTCGATCCAGAACGGCACGGGTAAGCGAGAGCCCATCCGCATAGGCGAAGGCTTCTCCTACCGCGCAAACGTCAAGTATTCCTTCAACTCCTTCGGCTTCTCCATGCCTACGTGGGAAAAGAAGGATTCCAAATCTACCCTGTACCTGTACGCGTGGAAGGGCACCTATGAGGCCACCCTGGCCGCCGAGCCCATTGCCAAGCAGGTGTTCGATCCCATGGTGGACGGCCACACAAACTGGGTGACCTTTGATCCCCAGCCCGCAGGCGAGTACCTCTTCCACATCGCTGACGCAAGCTACGATGCGGGTGTGTGGACCAATACCCTCCCCACGGGTTCCAAGGGCTTTCTGTACCTGAACGGCAAGGAGCAGAGAGGCGAGCCCGAGCTGAGCATCCGCTTTACCGAGGCCGTGGAGGATCCCTTTGGCACCTGCGAGCCCTCCCAGGATATGCTCAATAAGGTAGAGCTTTACGATTCCGCCGAGGGCGTAGTCATTTATGACATGAATCAGAGCGTGGGTGTCCGCGTGAATACCACCCTCCCCTTCACGGGCATGGAGGCCAAGTTCGGCACGTACTACCGTGACGACATTGAGGTGACCATGTCGGTCTACGCATGGAAGGGAACCTTCGAGAAGACCGTGGCCGAGACCCCCGTGGGTACGGGCAAGACCATCCTGAAGGATAACCTGTACGCCGAGGTCACCTTCGGCAAGATCCCCGCGGGAGACTACCTGTTCCTCATTCACGATATGACCCAAGCCCCCGCCCTGTACACCTACAGTACGGCCACGGGATTTGAGGGTGAGGTCTATACCGACGGCACAACGGGCGAGTTTGCGAAGATCTTCCCCTACGTCCGCATCCATTTCACCGGCGAGGCCGACGATTACTACTCCCCCTGCACCGCAAATGAGGACGCGCCCGACGGCAACCACAAGACCCCCGATCCCTACGTGATCCCTCAGGACAGCCTCATCTATACCCATGAGGTCATGCCCGATACCTGGGTCTTCACCGACGGACTGGGCCGCGTGTCCCTCACCAACGCCGACGTGGGCGGTCTCAAGGACGATAAGACCCTGGCCATGTTCTACTGGACGTGGCACGTCAGCGGAGCCAGCCGCAGCAACCCCATGAATATGCAGGAGCTGTCCTCCAAGTACCCCGAGGCCATGCGTGACTACGACAATCCTCTGTGGGATGAGCTGGGAACGCGGACAGCCTTCTGGAACGAGCCCATCTACGGCTACTACCGCGGCGATGACCCCTGGGTGCAGAGAAAGCAGGGTGAGCTGCTGGCCAACGCCGGCGTGGACGCGGTCTTTACCGACAACACCAACGGCATCAATACCTGGCTCACCAGCTACACCTCCCTGTTCAATACCTGGTCGGATGCCATGGAGGACGGTGTCAAGACCCCCAAGGTCTCCTTCATGCTCCCCTTCTGGGATAAGGAATCCACCCGTACCCAAGTGCAAATGCTCTATCTGGACATCTTCCGCCCCGGCAAGTGGCAGG
The DNA here is from genome assembly GCA_045128275.1 of Eubacteriales bacterium. Lineage (GTDB taxonomy): Bacteria > Bacillota > Clostridia > Oscillospirales > CAG-272 > CAMEON01. The sequence goes on from JBGVRH010000026.1 coordinate 15,760, forward strand.
AGCTGTGGTTCTGGTGGGACGACAAGCCCATGCTCATGGCCATGAAGGACAGCTTTGACGCGGGCGAGTCCCTCACCGACAGGGAGATTTCCCGCTTCTTCACCTTCCGCGCGGGTCAGCCCGGCTACCTCATCGAGAAGACCGAATACTCGAATTGGGGCTGGCTGTCCATGTATCCCCAGGAGATCTACTACAAGGATACAAAGGAAGAGAAGGCCGGAATCGTGGAGCAGATGACGGTGGGTATCGCCCAGAACCACGACTACAAGCACCACCTGCTGGCCGCCATGAGCGGAAACAACATCACGGGCCGCTCCTACACCACCGATTACGAGAACCGCTTCGAGGTGGAGGGCGCCGAGGCCTCCAAGTGGGGCTACAACTTCGCCCAGCAGTGGGAGTATGCCCTGGAGGTAGACCCTAAGGTTGTCTTCGTCACGGGCTGGAACGAGTGGATCGCAGGCCGCTATGAGAAGTGGCCCGAGGACGAGGGCAATCCCGCCGCCGTGGAGAACGCCTTCCCCGACCAGTACATCGACGAGTTCTCCCGCGACATCGAGCCTACCAAGGGTGCCTTGCAGGATCACTACTACTACCAGCTGGTCAACTACGTCCGCAAGTTCAAGGGCGCGCGCCCCATCCCCACCCCCACTCCCTCCGCTACCATCGATCTGAACGGCTCTGCTGACCAGTGGAACGCCGTCGGCCCCTACTACGCCGCCTACATCGGCAACACCGATAACCGCGACGCCGCAGGCTACGGCGAGCTGCACTACACCGAGACCTCGGGACGCAACGACATCATCGGTGCCAAGATCGCCCGCGATGCCGAGTTTGTCTACTTCATGGTGGAGTGTAACGAGAATATCACTCCCTACACCGACTCCCTGTGGATGAACCTCTACATCGACTCGGATCAGTCGAAGCAGGGCTGGAATACCTTCGAGTTCGTGGTGAACAAGTCCGCCGCCTCCGAGAATACCCTCGTGCTGGAGAGATTCACCGCCGAGGGCGATTACGGCAAGACCGAGAAGGTGGCCGACGTAGAGTACAAGGTGGACGGCAAGTACATGACCGTCAAGATCCCCAAGTCCGACCTGGGGCTGACGGGTGACGATTACACCATCAACTTCGCCTGGACGGACAACGTCCATGACGAGGGGGACTACGACAAGTTCAGCGGCGATATCCTGGACTTCTACATCTCGGGCGACGTCGCCCCCGGCGGCCGCTTCAAGTACAGCTATATCTCCACCGCCGCCAACTCCGCTGCGGGCGAGACCGACGAGTCTACCCCCGCCGAATCCACCCCCTCTGAATCCACCCCCACAGAGACCCCCACCGAGGATGTGACCGATCCCCCCGCCAAGAAGGGCTGTAAGTCCACCCTGGGTATGGGTGTGTCCTTCACCCTCACCGCCATGGCCGCCGCTGTGGCTCTGAAGAAGTCCAAGGAGGACTGACCTCGATAAAAAGCCCCGCGACCTGCATAGGCCGCGGGGCCTCTTGTATCAAGGGAAGAACCCGGTGGTATCCGCTTCCGCATCAAGACGCAGAACCGACGGCGCGGGGAGATGGACTCCTCTGCCGTACGGTCACGGACGCGTTTGTGAATCTATTTGTGAACCCGGATGCGAATCTGGAAGCCGATGTGGCAGGGTAATTTGTTACTATTAAACAAAAGATACCCCCGAATTTCTACATCCCATCATACAAAAGTTCAAAAACACATCTTGAAAAAATCGAAAAAGTATAGTATAATATTCTTGTTGTTCGGATATTGTACCGTATTTTTGCGATTGCTTCGTATATCGGACAGATTTGAACGGAAAATTTAACACCTAAAAAAGAGAAAGGTGTCTGCCCCTGTCCCGGGGAGAGCTCGGGGTGCGGCGGGCGGACAAAGGTGAATTCCCATGGCTGATTTCAACACCAAGCAACTCCGTAATCTGGCGCTCCTGGGCCACGGCGGCTCGGGTAAGACCTCCCTGGCTGAGGCAATGCTGTTCATCGCAGGCGCCACCGACCGTCTGGGCTCCATCGCAGGCTCCAACACCGTCTGCGACTACGATGCCGAGGAGAAGGCAAGAGGCTTTACCCTCTCCGCCACCCCCGCCTTCATGACCTGGAAGGACACCAAGATCAACGTGCTGGACACCCCCGGCTTCCTGGATTTCCAGGGCGAAGTCAAGCAGGCTGTCCGCGTGGCCGATGCAGCCGTCATTTGCGTGGACGGTAAGGCAGGCGTTGAGGTCGGTACTGAGCTGGCATGGGACGCTGCTTGCGCCGCCGGTATTCCCAAGGCTTTCTTCATCAATAAGTGCGACGACCCCGAGACCAAGTTCGCCCGCGTGTTCCACCAGATCCACGCTACCTTCGGCGTGTCCATCTGCCCCGTGTTCATCCCCGTGGAGACCGGTAAGGACGTCACCATGATCGACCTCATCGACATGCAGGCCTTCAAATACGACGAGAAGGGCAAGAGAGCCGGCGTTCCCATGAAGATCAACTGGGAGCAGACCGCTCACGATTACAAGGACGCTCTGAACGAGGCTCTGGCCAACACCTCCGAGGATCTCATGATGAAGTACTTCGAGGGTGAGTCCTTCACCAAGGACGAGGCTGTCGAGGCTCTGCACAACGGTATCATCGACGGCTCCATCGTTCCCGTGTACTGCGGCTCCGCCACCAATATGTGGGGTGTCGTGGCTATGCTGGATGCCATCGCAGGCTCCTTCCCCCGTCCTACCGCCCGCAAGGTGGAGAAGGATCTGGGCGGCAAGCCCGTGGCCATCGACGTGGAGGGCGATCCCGCCATCTTCGTCTACAAGACCATCGCCGATCCCTTCGTGGGTAAGATGTCCTTCTTCAAGGTCATGACCGGCGTGCTCAAGAAGGATATGGCTCTCCGCAATATCCGCACCGGTGCCAATGAGAAGATGGCCCACATCTACATCATGAAGGGCAAGGAGCAGGTCGAGGTTGACGAGCTGGCATGCGGTGATCTGGGTATGATCGCAAAGCTGGCCGACACCAACACCAACGATACCCTCCGCGCTTCCGGCGACACCGTCTACGCTCCCGTGAAGTACGCGACTCCCTACATGTGCAAGGGCATTACTCCTGAGACCGCCAAGGACGAGTCCAAGATCTCCCAGGCCATCGCCAAGATGCTGGAGGAGGATATGACTCTCCGTTACGAGAACAACCCCGAGACCAAGCAGATGTGCATCTACGGTATCGGCGATATGCACCTGGCCGTCCTCTGCTCCAAGCTGAAGACCCGCTTCGGTACCTCCGTCAAGCTGGATGAGCCCAAGATCCCCTACCGCGAGAAGATCACCAAGCCCTGCGACGTGGAAGGTAAGCACAAGAAGCAGAACGGCGGCTCGGGTCAGTACGGTCACGTCAAGATCCGCTTCGCTCCCGGCGAGGAGGAGGGTCTGACCTTCGTGGATGCCACCGTTGGCGGTTCCGTGCCCAAGAACTTCATTCCTCACGTCCAGAAGGGTCTGGAGGACGTTATGGCCAAGGGTGCCGCCGGCTTCCCCCTGGTCCAGCTGAAGGCAGAGCTGTACGATGGTAGCTACCACGCCGTCGACTCCGACGAAATGTCCTTCAAGATGGCCGCCAGCCTGGCCTACAAGAAGTGCCTCGAGCTGTCCGCTCCCGTGCTTCTGGAGCCTGTGGGCGACCTGACCGTCACCGTGCCCGATGCCCTGGTGGGAGACGTCATGGGCGACCTGAACAAGCGCCGCGGCAGTGTCATGGGCATGTTCCCCTACGAGGGTAAGAAGGGCTACACCACCATCCAGGCCGCCGCTCCCAAGTCCGAGCTGGCTGACTACCCCATCTCCCTGCGCGCTATGTCCCAGGGCCGCGGCTGGTTCGACTTCGAGGTCACCGGCTACGACGTGGTGCCCAAGAATATTCAGGATAAGATCGTGGCTGCACAGCAGTGATTGAATCCATTTTGGGAAGCCTCCTTCGGGGGGCTTCTCTTTTTGGATAAAATTTTTTACCCCCGCGCAAAGCGACAATCTTTGCGCGGGGGTTGTGTTATACTGGGGGCAGAAAGAAATGAGAGGCTTCAAATTGCGGTTTGTAGGGGAACGAGGAGAACGGCCTCCGGCGGCCAAGAACCTTTTTGGAAAAAGGTTCTTGGATCTCCAAAAACTTTCAAAAAAGCATAGATATGCCAAGAGAATTGATAGTGGGTAGCATAGGGGAAACCCCCATGGGGCCCCTTCCCCATTGGT
>JBGVRH010000027.1:0-20040 GCA_045128275.1 Eubacteriales bacterium
AGCCTAAAAATTGCCTTTATCTCTTGTCAGATATGTGTGTTTTGACTTTGCACCTAAAACGTGTTGGTATGTTCTATGTGGCGGAGCGACGAGGGCGTCGCTCCCAACCGATGTTCGTGCCATCCCAAACATCCCGAAAATCCCAAATTCCAAGTATCTCACCATCGCCTTTCCTACGCAAAAAAGGGAGCCCCCACACGGCGGGCTCCCCATTTTTATGAAAGGAAAAGAAGAAGTTTTATCTATGGCACGCTCCGAGAAGTCTCACTCTTCCTTCTCGAAAGCATCCTTACCCAGTCCGCAGACGGGGCACTCGAAATCCTCGGGCAGATCCTCGAAGGGGGTGCCGGGCTCGATACCGTTGTCGGGATCGCCAAGGGCGGGGTCGTACTCATAACCGCAGGGGCAAACGTATTTCATAGTGAAGTCTCCTTTTGATTTGATATGGATAGTATGGGTAGATATGGGCTTGTTTATGTGGGAGGAGGGTGGGATCGCACCACACCGAGCCGCTTGGCTCCTCCGTGGGTAGGGCGGGGATTATTCCCACTGCCCTACGAAATTTTTAAGGTTTTTGGAGTTCCAAGAACCTTTTGCAAAAGGTTCTTGGTGGGGTCAAGGGGCAACGCCCCTTGGCGTTCTCTCAATTAACCGAAGTATCTCTCCAGCAGACCTGCGAAAGCCTTGCCGTGGCGAGCCTCGTCGCGAGCCATCTCGTGGACGGTGTCGTGGATGGCATCCAGGTTCAGCTCCTTGGCCATCTTAGCCAGCTCGAACTTGCCGGCGGTTGCGCCGTTCTCGGCGGCCACGCGCATCTCCAGGTTCTTCTTGGTGGAGTCGGTCAGGCACTCACCCAGCAGCTCGGCAAACTTGGCGGCATGCTCAGCCTCCTCAAAGGCGGCCTTCTCCCAGTACAGGGCGATCTCGGGGTAACCCTCGCGGGCGGCCACGCGGGCCATAGCCAGGTACATACCGACCTCGGAGCACTCGCCCTCGAAGTTGGCGCGCAGACCCTCGATGATGGCATCGGGTGCGCCCTTAGCCACGCCGACCACGTGCTCGGCGGCCCAGGTCATCTTGTTGTCGACGACCTCCTCAAACTTCTCCTCGCCCTTGACCTTGCATCTGGGGCACTGCTCGGGGTAGTTCTCGCTCTCGATGATCTCACCGCAAACCTTGCATCTCCACTTTTTCATGTTGTAATTCCTCCTGAAATTTGATTTTTAAATTTTTGTTGTGGGCTTTCCGCCCAAAAGTTACGTTGTGTTGGGGTACGTGCTTCAGCGTATGATGCCCAAGAGGTCTTCCATCCCCACTCCCTCGTCCACCACCGTGGCCACGGTGAGTCTGTCCAGCCGCTCTGTGATGTGGCGGTTCAGCTCCTCGAAGACGTGGTGCAAGCGGCAACAGTCCTTGTTGGGGTTATTGAGACATTGGTGGGTATCCGACAGGCACCGATTGATCTCGATGGGCCCGTCAATGGCCTCGATGACCCGTCGGACCGTCAGGGTCTTTGGGTCGGTGTTCAGGCTGTAGCCTCCCGTAGCGCCTCGGCTGGTCTTGACCAGCTCGGCCCCCGAGAGCTTACTTAGGATCTTGAGCCCGAACCGTGTAGGGACGGCCACACCCTCGGCCAGAGTCGCCGCGCCCACGGGAGCGTTTCCCTTGGCGGTCTCCTTGGTCAGAAGGCACATCATGCGCAGGGCGTAATCCGCTTCCTGTGTGATCTTCATGGTCGGCCTTTCCTTTCGGGTTTTAATCACCACCGTTTTGGTGTGATTTGATTATACACCATTTCGGTGTTTTTGTCAATAGGTTTTTGAAAAGTTTTTCAAAAAAATTTTGGGAAGCCTGAAAAGTCCCTTTCCGAATGGGGCTTGACAGTCTTCCCTTCCTATGATATAATAAATGCGGAACCTCGGTTCCCGTAGGGTCTGCCTTCTCTCAAGAGAACGGTGGCCGCCCTGATGCTACGCATCAAGGCAACGAGTTTGGCCAGTCGACCAAAGGTCGCCGGTCCAAACATCGTGGGTTGTTTCCTCTTGTTTCAAACACGAGGAAGTGTAAAAGTGGATCTTTTTCCTTCCTCGATGCTTGCATGGAGGGAGGTGATGGAATGGATGCAGTAACTTGGCACGATCTGATCTATCTGCTGATGGAGATCGCCACATTGATCATCGTCATTCTTTCTTACTTAAACAGTAAAAAAAGATAACCGCCTGTCTACCAAACTGAACGGTTATCTTTTTAACTAAAGGGAGGTAGCAACCGTCATCGGTAGCCCCTACGTCTTTATTATACAGGAATATTCCCGTTTTGTCAACACCTTTTCGAGATTTTCTCGGACAGGTGTTTTCATTTTACCAGATGCCCCAGCAAAAACTCTCGGATGACCTCCCACTCCTCCCCCGTCAGCTCGCCGTGGCGGCAATTCGGCAGGCGGTGGTAGGTGACGGAGTGACCCTTGCCCATCAGCGTCTCCACGTAGGCATCCATCTGCTCGGGAGGGAACAGCTCGTCGGAGAGGTCGTTGATGATATGGTAGGGAATGTGGGGCATATCATCCACGCGGCAGATGGGAGAAATGGTTTTCAGAGCCTCGGCAATGGGCATTTCGTAGTCGGCCACGGCGCGGAAGAAGGTGCGGGGGATGTTCTCCTTACAGTACACGCGGTCAAGCACGTCCACGCAGGGGCAATGGGCGAGACAGGCGGTGGGGGTGTAGGCGGGATCGCCTCCATGGGATGCGGTGTAGATGAGGGCACCCGCGCCGCCCATGCTGCCCCCCATGACTACCCAGGGAGCCTGTTCGGTGAGACCGAACTTTTCACGGATGGCATCCACGAGGGCGTTGACCATGCGGACAGCCCCGCGGTTCATCCAGCTCCAGGGGCCGGGGAAGACGTAGGCCTGGAGGATGCCATGCTCGGCCAGGACACCCGACAGAGGGCCGTTGTAGGGGGCCATATCCATGCACCCGCCCAGGCAGGAGCCGCCGCCCAGGCCGGGGAACTCCAGCACGAAGGCCTTGGGAGGTGCCGTCAGCAGATGGGCATTGGTGTTGCAGTACAGGTCGACGGTATCGGGGTTGATGAAATCGCGGTCGGTCAGGGTGTAGTCGGGACGCATGGTGGCCTCCTTGGGTTTTTGATGGCTTTATTGTATCACATTTCGGGAGAAAATGCAAGTTTTTTTGCTTTCCTCTTGCCAAAAAGTCCATTCTATGGTATACTGTACCCAAGAAAATCCCGGGAGGATCACCATGAGAAAGAAGCGCACCCAGACCACCAAGGCCAAGATCGTAGCGGCGGCGTGGAAGCTGTTCTACGAGCAGGGCTACGAGGACACCACCGTGGACGACATCGTCTACGAGTCCGGCACCTCTAAGGGATCCTTCTACCACTACTTCAGCGGCAAGGATGCCCTCCTGTCCTCCCTGTCCTACCTCTTCGACGAGAAATACGAGGAGCTGACCGAGTCCCTCACCCCCGATATGACGGCCACCGACAAGCTCCTCTACCTCAACTACGAGCTGTTCCGCCTCATTGAGAACACCATCTCCCTGGAGCTGCTCACCCGCCTCCTCTCCACCCAGCTGGTCACCAAGAGCGAAAAGCACCTGTTGGATCACGACCGCACCTACTACCGCCTGCTCCGCTCCATCTTCTCGGAGGGACAGCAGTCGGGAGAGTTCGGCACCGCCTTTTCGGTCAACGAGATGGTCAAGACCTTCGCCCTGTGGGAGCGGGCCGTCCTCTACGACTGGTGCCTGGTGGGGGGCGAGTACCCTCTGGCCGAGTACGGCCGCCGCACCATGCCCCTGTTTCTGGCGGGGTATCGGAGCGCGGAGACACGGTAAATCTCCCCCTCCCTTCCTTTTGCAAGAAAGCTTTCCCCTCTCCTTCATAATTTGTTTTTGGGAAATTTATACAAAAATTTCAAGTAAAATTCAATATACAGAAAAAGACCGTACTGCGGTCTAATAGAAAAGCCGTTTTGAATCAATGACTATTTGTGCAAATCGGCTTTTCTTTTTCTTTTTGCCGTACATAATTGATTCTGTATTTCAGTCTATTTTATTTTGTGCTATAATGTAACATCTTTTGAATCTGAAAGGAATTTTATCATGCAAATCTCGGAATGGATCATGCTGGCGACCATAGTCCTGTACATGGGTATGATGCTGGCGATCGGCGTTGCCGTTTCCAAAAAGAATAAAACCGCGGGAGACTTCTTCCTGGGCGGCCGTAAACTGGGCCCTCTGGTCACCGCCATGAGCGCGGAGGCCTCCGACATGAGCGGTTGGCTCCTCATGGGTCTTCCCGCCGTCGCCATGATGGGCGGCCTGGCCGAGGCCTCCTGGACAGCCATCGGTCTGGCCATCGGCACTTACCTCAACTGGCTCTTCGTGGCCAAGCGTCTGCGCGTCTACTCCCACCGCATCGACGCCTTCACCATCCCTGACTTCTTCTCCCGCCGCTTCGGGGACAAGAACCGCGTCCTGACTGTCATCTCGGCGCTGTTCATCGTCATTTTCTTCATCCCCTACACCGCCTCGGGCTTCGCCGCCTGCGGTAAGCTCTTCTCCTCCCTCTTCGGCATTGACTACATGCTGGCCATGGTGGTCTCCGCCGCCGTCATCGTCATCTACTGCACCCTGGGCGGCTTCCTGGCCGCCTCCACCACCGACTTCGTCCAGTCCGTCGTCATGACCATCGCCCTCTTCGTGGTGGTGGGCTTCACCGAGGGTCTGGTCCACGGCTTCGACGTGGTGTTCGCCAACGTGCAGGGACTGGACGGCTACCTCGACCTCTTCAAGGGCTTCAACGTAGCCACGGGAGAGACCGGCTCCTACGGCGCTCTGCCTGTCGCCTCCACCCTGGCCTGGGGTCTGGGCTACTTCGGTATGCCCCACATCCTGCTCCGCTTCATGGCCATCGAGGACGCGAACAAGCTCAAGACCTCCCGCCGCGTGGCCTCTGTCTGGGTGGTCATCTCCATGGGCGTGGCCGTGCTGATCGGTGTCATCGGTTACTCCCTCATGCAGAACGGCATCCTGCCTCAGTACGAGAATGCCACCGTCGCCGAGACCATCATCGTGGACATCGCCTCGGTGCTGAGCAAATACGGTTTCGTCCCCGCCATCACGGGCGGTATCATCCTGGCGGGCATCGTAGCCTCCACCATGTCCACCGCCGACTCCCAGCTCCTGGCCGCCGCCTCCTCGGTGTCCCAGAACCTCATCGTGGAAGCCTTCAAGGTAAAGGCCTCGGCCAAGACCAACATGATCATTGCCCGCGTGACCGTGGTCGCGGTCTCGGTCATCGCCATCTTCCTGGCTTCCAACCCCAACAGCTCGGTCTTCGGCATCGTGTCCTTCGCCTGGGCAGGCTTTGGCGCGGCCTTCGGCCCCGTCATCCTCTGCGCTCTGTTCTGGAAGCGTGCCAACAAGCAGGGCGCCCTCGCCGGCATGCTGGCGGGCGGTATCACCATCTTCATCTGGAAGTTCGTGGTGCGTAAGCTCTGCGCCGGTACCGTTCTGGATATCTACGAGCTGCTCCCCGCCTTCATCGTGGGTCTCATCGTCATCGTGGTGGTGTCTCTCCTGACCCCCGCTCCCTCCCTGGAGATCACCAATACCTACGACGAGGTCAAGGAAAACTGCAAGGGCTTCTGATCCTCCAATCCCTTCAGCATAAACAAGAGTCCTCTCGCGCAATCGTGCGGGGGGACTCAGTTTTTTATCAACTCACGAAGGGTGGGTCACATCCATACTGTGAAGCAGCACCGACAGCGCCTTTTGCCCCTCGGCGGGGAGCTTGCGGTACTGCCCGATCAAGGCCTTTTCCTGTTTTGAAAGCGTCAGCGCGTCGGGAGTGGGTTTGAGACCGAGGACAACGTCCATGGAGAGACGGTACAGACGGCAAAGGGTCGCCAAGGCTTGGAGATCGGGCTCAGCCACGCCGTTCTCGTAGCCCGACAGGGTCTTATGATGAATACCGGTCAGTTCCATGACCTTGAGCTGGGTCAAGTCTAAATCTTCACGGGTGTTTTTGAGTATGCGGCCAATGTTTGGAATCTGATCCACGGTGTATACCTCACATCCTTTTTCTAATATTGTAAGATATGCGCTCTTGTTTCCGTGAATATTCCGTAAATTCATGAATATTAATATTGACTTCTTATTTTTTAAGAGTTATAATATGCCTGCGATTAAGTCATACCGTATGGCTCAATCGCCTCCCGTCGCGTACTCTTTCGGCTCTGGAAGCACGCGGCGGGATTTTCTTATTTAACTTGATGAAATAAATTGAAGATTTTTTAACAAATTTCTCCGAAAACTATTGACAATCATCTGACTATGTGTTATAATATAGAAAACAACCAATCAACTTTATGAAAGGATATGGTATTTTTATGAAACTGCTCATTGAGGAACGGATTTTCTCTTGGAACGACCGCTTCACCGTGTGGGACGAGGCAGGCAACGACCGTTACTACGTGGAGGGCGAGCTGTTCTCCTGGGGCAAAAAGCTCCACGTCTGCGACCTCAGCGGGCGGGAGGTGGCCTACATCGAGCAGCAGATCTTTACCTTCAAGCCCCGCTACTCGGTCTATGCAAACGGTCAACTCATCGGCGAGGTGGTGCGGGAGTTTTCCTTCTTCCGTCCTCACTACACCGTTGAGGGCGCGGACTGGGACGTGGAGGGCGACTTCTGGGCCCATGACTATACCGTATCCCGCCGCGGGCAGGTGGTGGTGGACATTCAGAAGGAATGGTTCACCTGGGGGGATTGCTATACCCTGAACATCCTCGATCCCCGGGACGAGCTACAGGCGCTGGCCCTGGTGCTGGCCATCGACTGCGCCGTGGAGCAGGCGAACAATTCGTAAAATAAGGAGTTATCATGGAACCTATTCTCATCGCGCAAAATCTGCGCAAGACCTTCAAGCTGTCGTCCAAGCAGCAGAAGCTGGAAAAGACCCACCAAAAGGTCAAGGTGGCGGTGGATAACCTGTCCTTCACTGCCAATCGGGGAGAGATTTTTGGTCTACTCGGCCCCAACGGCGCGGGGAAGACCACCACCCTCCGCATGCTGGCCACCCTCATCCGCCCCGACGAGGGGGATGCCACGCTGGACGGCGTGAGCGTGGTGAAGGATCCCGACACCGTCCGCTCCCGCGTAGGATTCCTCACGGGAGAATTGAAGCTGGAGGATTTCTTCACCCCCAACTACCTGTTCGACTTCTTCGCGAGCCTCCACGGGGTAGATCCCGCCACCGCCGCCGCGCGGAAGGCCGAGCTATTCGGAAAATTCGGCATCGACGAGTTCGCCGAGGTCAAGGTGGGGAATCTCTCCACAGGCATGAAGCAGAAGGTGTCCCTGGTGATCTCCGTGGTGCATGACCCCGACGTCATCATCTTCGACGAGCCTACCAACGGCCTGGACGTCCTCACCGCCAAGGTGGTGACGGATTTCCTGCTGGAGCTTCGGGAGAGAGGCAAGACGATCATTCTCTCCACCCACATTTTCAGTCTGGTGGAGAAGCTCTGCGACCGCGTGGGGGTCATTATCAGCGGCCGCATGGTGGCCTGCGATACCCTGACCGCCGTGTGCGACGGCATGAGTCTGGAGGATCGCTTCTTTGAGCTGTACAAGGCTCACGCAGGGGAGGAGGTGTGATCATGAAGAACATTCTGGCCATTATGAAAAAGGAGCTGCGCCGCTTCTTCGGGGATAAGCGTATGATCGCTACCCTGATCCTCCCCGGCCTGCTCATTTACGTCATCTACTCCCTCATGGGCGGTGCCCTGTCCGAGAACCTTGCGGGCGGCGGCGAAGACACCGAATACCGCGTGCTGACCCACGGCTCCTCCGAGCTGATCTCCGCGGTGACCCTGAATTCCGGCATGAATATCACCTACTACCGCTGTCCCGACTGCACCGAGGAGCATGATCCCGCGACCATCTCCAAGGCCATCAACGAGGAGGGCTTCCACGCCTATCTGGTCATTCCCGAGGACTTCGATCAGAAAATCGCCGCCTACGACCCCGCCACGGGTCAGCCCGCCCCCGAGGTGAAGATCTACTACAACTCCTCCGACGCAGACTCCGCGACGGCCTACTCCACCCTGCTGGCTCTGCTGGGGGCGTTGGAATCCTCCATGGCCAACCGCTTTGACGTGAATATCTCCCCCGACGTGGTCTTCGACGTGGCCACCGAGGAGGATCTGACGGGGATGCTGTTCTCCATGCTCATGCCCCTGCTTCTGATCATCCTCATGTTCTCCTCCTGCATGGCCATGACCGCCGAATCCATCGCGGGCGAGAAGGAGAGAGGCACCATCGCCACCCTGCTCATCACCCCCATCAAGCGGAGCGAGCTGGCGCTGGGTAAGATCGCCGCCCTGTCCATCATGTCCCTGCTGGGAGGTCTGTGTAGCTTCGTGGGTGTGCTGCTGGCTCTGCCCAAGCTCATGGGCGGGGAGGCCATGGATGCCGTGGATACCTCGGTCTACACCATGGGGGACTACGCCATGATCCTCTGCGTGATCCTCTCCACCATTCTGGTCTTCGTCTCCCTCATCGCTGTCCTGTCGGCCCTGGCCAACTCGGTCAAGGAGGCCTCCACTCTGGTCTCTCCCCTCATGCTGGTGGTCACCGTCATCGGCGTCAGCGGCATGTTCGGCAATCCCGAAAAGAGCCTCGGCCTGTTCCTCATTCCCGTCTACAACAGCGTCCAGTGCATCAGCGGCGTGTTCTCCATGAGCTATGAGCCTATGCAGATCATCCTCACCGTTGTCGCCAATCTCCTGACGGCGGGGGTGTTCGCGGTGGTGCTGACGAGGATGTTCAACAGCGAGAGGGTTATGTTCAAGAAGTGATCTCTCACTTTCCGACAATTCCCCCTCAACCATCCCGCGATTGACAAAGAGGGGGGAATGTGGTATGATAGGGGAAAGACAACAGCTTTAAAATTGGGGTTTAGCGGTCTCCTTGAACCTGTCATCCTGAGCGGAGCCGCAACGCGGCGAAGTCGAAGGATCTCTTGCTCCATAAGGAGATCCTTCGACTTCGGGCTTCGCCCTTCGCTCAGGATGACAGACTCATAAACACACCTACAAACCCAAATTTGAACATTTTGCAATCGGCTATCACGATAGATCAAAAGGAGTCCCGCGCATCATGAATAAACACAAGAAGAAGCCCGCCAATCGCAAGGCGAAAAAGAAAATCCTTGCAGGCATTCTGTTCGTTTTGACTGTCGGAGTCTATCTGACCGCCATATTTACACTTCCCGCGTTTACGGTATATTCCGACGACAATACGGAATCCTACGCCGGACGGGTGACGTCGGTCTCTGCGGAGTCTGAATATACGGGCTACAAGACGCGAAAAAGGGCCATGGTTTACATTGAGCTTGATACGGGCGAAGCCTTTCATATCAGCAATCTTACGTTGCGAAAGAACGACATAGACTATGAAGCCCTGGAGGAAGCCGTCCTCAACAACCCCGTTGAAATCCGGGCCGCAAAGACCAACGCCGAAAAGCTCGTAACGCTCCGCTCTGCAAACGAGGAGATCATCACGTACGAGGATATCAACCAAACCTCGCACAGCAATCGCATCGGATTGCTGATCGTATGCTGTGTGGCTTTTGCCGTCGCTGCCCTGCTGCTTCTCTTATAAGCCGGAAACATTCTTTTTTGCTCATTTTCAGGTAATGCCCCCTCCCCGCCGAGCAAGCTAAGCCAATTCCGCATTCCGAATTCCGAATTCCGAATTCATTCGCGCTCCCCACCACCAAAAAGGAGGCACCCCATGAATCACACCAAGACCCAACTGAAGGACATGGCCTGGCACGGAGGCAAGGCTCTGCTCTGCGCCGCCCAGCTCTGGGTATTCCACCTCGTCACCATGAAATCCGTAGGGAATCTCATGAGCTTTCTGTACACCGAGCTGGTCGTCCGCAAGGGCGAGCCCGCCGACGTGCTCCTGTCCCTCATCCATCCCGTCACCCTGATCCTCCTGTTCTTCTTTTTGTGGCGGTACTACGACAACGTGGACGACCGCAGCTTCAACCTCTTCTGCGAGACCTACAAGGATAAGTCCGAAGCCCCCTTCCTGCTGAAGGAGATTCCCTACGCCGTAGGCTTCGCGCTGACCATCCTCACCGCCACCCCCGTCATCTCGGCCTCCCTGATCCCCGCGCTGAAATTCACGGGGATGCGCCACGGAGAATGTACCGCCGTGGCCTCCGCCGCCGCCCTTGTGCTGGTAGCGGGCCTCTCCATCCTGCGCCTCCACCGCCGCTCGGCAGTCTGGATCGTGCAGAAGGATCTCCGCACGGGCAACGAGAAGACCCGCTGGGGCCGCCGCATCTTCTACGCGGTGATCTTCTTCGGTGCCATCTGCGCCCTGATCTTCTTCGGCTTCTCCACCCTGGTCCCCTTCTGGGGCTCCCTCATCCTCGGCATCATCCGCCTGCTCTGGAAGCCCATCCTCATCATCGGCGGCATTCTGTTCCTCTGGCTCTTCGTCATCCGCTCCATCCGCAGCATGATCGACCGCCGCAAGTTCCTCAAAAAGCTGGAGCGCATGAAGGAGCGGGGAGAGCTGTCCTACGAGATCCACGGCTCCCCATACTTGTCGGTGCTGTCCGAACGGATTTTCTTTGGCCTCACCATCACGGATATGCCCCACCCCGACAGCCGAGGCGGCCGCCGCAAGAACAAGGAAGTGACCTACAAGGTGGCCTTCGCCAACTGCCGCTACCGCCGCGGATTGGTGATCCTCTGCGAGGGCAATATCTACCGCTTCGTGTACTCCCTCCAATTCCGCACCATCGCCCAGCAGAACTGGGGCGGGCTTTCGGTGGCCTCCTCCCAGATCGTCTCCATGCCCGTGGCCTCCTTCCACACCAACCACTCCTTCGACTTCCCCGAGGGGGAGGGCAAGCGCATCCTCATCGTAGATCCCGCGCCCCGTATGCTGTGTACGTACGGATTGCGGGAGGGAGAGCTGATAACCCTGGACAATGACTCCGAGATCTTCGGGTATACGGTGTATGGGAAGAATTCCTTTGTAAACATATTGGAAAGAACCTGATTTTTCTTGACAGCCCCCCAAAAATGGTGTATAATACCTACGGGCATCGACCTGGATCTCCTTGGAGGGAGGTCGCGGGATGCCCGTATTTTTCCCGAAAGGACACCCAATCCATGCTCAAAGCCGTACTCTTCGACCTCGACGGAACCCTGCTCCCGATGGATCAAGCCACCTTTATGAAGGACTACTTCGGCCGCCTCATGCGCCGTCTCGCCCCCTTGGGCTACACCCCCGAGGTCTTCCTCGCCGCCATGAAGGCGGGGATTACCGCCATGACGATCAACGACGGGAGCCGCACCAACGAGGAGGCTTACTGGGAGGCCTACTCCGCCTCCAGCGGCAGGACCCTCACCGAGGAGCTTCCCGTGCTGGACACCTTCTACAACGTGGAGTTCGACGAGGTAGCCGCCGTGTGCGGGCGCAACCCCAAGGCCGCTGAGCTGGTGCATAGCCTCAAGGCCAAGGGGATTCGAGTGATCCTGGCCACCAACCCCCTGTTCCCCCGTGTCGCGACCCAAAAGCGCATCCGCTGGGCGGGGCTTCAGCCCGAGGACTTCGAGTTCTACACCACCTTTGAGGATATCGGCTACTGCAAGCCCAACCCCGACTACTACCGCGAGGTTCTGCGCCGCGGAGGTCTGGAAGCCGTCGACTGCCTCATGGTGGGCAACGACGTGGCCGAGGACATGATGGCGGGGGCGAAGGTGGGTCTGCGGGGATTCCTGCTGACCGACTGCCTGATCAATACGCCGAATGCGGATGTGAACGCGTATCCCCATGGGTCTTTTGAGGAATTGAATGCTTATATTGAGGAGCTTTTGGCCGAGGTTTGATTGAGAAATTGCGGTTTGTAGGGGAACGAGGAGAACGGCCTCCGGCGGCCAAGAACCTTTTGCAAAAGGTTCTTGGATCTCCAAAAACTTTCAAAAAATATATATGCCAAGCGATTTGATAGTGGGCAGCATAGAGGAAACCCCCATGGGGCCCCTTCCCCATTGGTGTATTTGATTCGTGAAAGGAATATGTATCCCGCTGACAAACCCAAATTTGAAACAGCCCCCAAAGCAATGACCGCCTGTTACGGATCTCCCCGTAGCAGGCGGTCTTTCTATTGATTTCAGCTCACGCCATGGTCTCCAGCATCTTCTCGCTCACGGCATAGCGGAGCGCCTCGCCGCCGAGGTAGCGCTGTGCCTCCTCCAGCATATACGCCCCCATGCGGTAGCACTCCGCCCCCGCCGAGCCGGCGATATGGGGGGTGAGGATGACGTTCTCCAGCTCGTAGAAGGGATGTCCCTCCACGGGAGGCTCGGGGTCGGTCACATCCAGCACAGCGGTGCGGGCAGGCTCCTCGGTGAGGGCGCGGATCAGATCGGCCTCTACCACCTGGGCCCCTCGCCCCGTGTTGAGGAAGACACCGTTTTTCGGCATACGGGAGAAGTGGTCGTAGTGCAGCATCCCCCGGGTGGCGGGGATGTTGGGGGTGTGATTGGAAACGGTGAGGCAGGTCTCGAAGATAAACTCCAAGGAAGCCAGCTCCACCCCCAGGTCGGCGGCCTTTTCGGGGGTACAGTAGGGGTCATAGGCATAGACCTTCAGACGGTAATCCTTCAGTCTCCGCGCCACGCCCGCGCCGATGGCACCCAAGCCGATGAGGCCTACGGGGGTATCGTAGTTGCCTCGGAAGGAATGGAAATGGGCGGCGGCCTCCCCTCGGTCGGCGGCGGAACGGGAGCAGAGGCGGGCGGCACCGAAGTAGCCCTTATTGGCCAGAATGATCTGGGCCACGGTGTACTCAATGACGGGGACGCTGTTGGCCATCCACGCCGAGACCACGGTGACACCGTTACGGATCAGGGGGCGGGCAAAGGCCTGGACACTCCCCGCGCCGTAAAAGACCACCTTCAGCTTGGGGAGGTGGGTAGCGATCTCCTCGTCGGTCATGACGGGGAAGCCCCAGGTGGAGAACAGGGCCTCCACGTCGGTGAGGCGGTCGGCCAGGACGTCCTCCTTGGTGTAGACGACGGGGGCGAGATCGAACAGGGCGTCGATGGCCTCTGCGGTGGCGGTGTCATAAACACGGGCAATACCGGCCTCGCGGCCTTGGTTGAGGTATGCGGCTTTCATCATATCGGTTCTCCTTTTCGCGGTGGGTCACAGGTCGCTGACGATACGGCGCAGGGATGCGGCCTCCCGCGCCAGCAGGGCGGGATCATCGTTTTGGACGAATTCCAGCAGGAGAGGCTTGTCCTCCCACTCGGGAACGCGGGACAGGTACTCCCGCCAGACCGCCTCGCCGTCCAGCAGAGGTCGGCGGCTGTGGTCGGAGTTCCAGGTGAAGACGTGGCAGAGATCCACGTAGGGCGCGACCAGCTCCAGATCCGACAGGATCAGCTCTTGGGGCTTGGCGAATTCGGGCTGCCAGTAGAGGCGGCAGTTGGGGTCGTCCGCTCCACGAACCAGAGCCAGCGCCGAGGCGGCGGTATCGGTCAGGGTGCCGTGGTGGTACTCAAAGGCCACCGTCACGCCCTTTTCAGCGGCCATGCGGGATATCACCTTCGCCTCGGCCGTCCATGCGGCAAAGGTATCTCCGTCCACCGCGGCGGACTCCTTGGTGCCCGCCCAGATGCGGATGACAGGCGCGCCCAGGGCGCAAGCGGCGGCCAGGTAGGGAGCGAAATCCTGCCCCGCGCCCAGGCGGTAGTAGGAGCCGTAGGAGGAGACGGTCAGCCCTGCCTCGCGGGTCATCTCCCCCACGCGGCGGGCATTTGCGAGGTCGGTCTGGGGAACGTGGATGTCGCTCCCCCACTCGATGCAGGAAAGCCCCGCGTCGCGGACGAGGGGAATGATCTCTGCGGGGGTGAGCTTGCGGTAGGTGATGGAAACAAGTCCGAGGGTGAGCATAATGCGCCTCCGTAAAAATATGATGGGGATCAGATCGAAAACAGACGTGCGGGATCTCAGGAGCGCGTACCCCGTTCCCGCAGGTACATGGTGGGGGACAACCCCGTCACCCGCTTGAAAACGCCCGAGAAATACAACGGATCGTTAAAGCCCGACAGAAACGCCACGTTCTTGATGGAATCGATGCCGTGATCGAACAGGGTCCGCGCGTAGTTGACCCGCTTATCCCGCAGGTACTCCGAAAAGCCCACGCCCATATCCTTTTTGAACAGGTGGGACAGGTATTTGGGATGGTAGGACAACCGCTGACCGATGGTGACGATGGACAGCTCATGATCGTTGAACTCCGCCTCCACGATCCGCATGATGGCGGCCACCGTCCCGTTTCCCTCCGGCACCTCCCGACGCATACGGGACAGGGTATGGAGCAGAACGCTTTCAGCGGCTAAGTCAATGGTCTCGGGAGACGCGGAGAGCAGGCACTCCTTCCAGAGGGGGATCATACCGCCAAAGCCCTCAAAGCAGCGGTTATCGGGGCTGAGCCCGAACCGTCGGAGCAGCTCCTCGGCCCGCTGTCCGCTGAAATCCACGTACATGAAGTGAGCGCCCTCGTTTTCCCACAGGGTCACCCGATCCCCGCGGAACAGGAAGAGCAGGCTCCCCGTGGCGTAGGGGACGTACTGCCCGTTGATACGCAGGGATCCGCTCCCTTGTGTGACCAGCAGTATTTTGTTGCGCCCAAAATCGGGTGTGAAGTGGGAAATCTTTTCGGGGGAGGATTCGTAGACAAAGCAATGGATCAGAATGGGATCCGCCTGAGATGGAGTATAGAATTTGCAAATGTTACCGCTACTCATATACCCTCCTGTAGATCTCTTTCTTACAGTATACCTGCAAGCTCCCAAAAAATCAAGAGGAAATTACCAAATTTCATGAATTTATTGAAAATTTCCATTGATAAGGCAGAGGAGTCATGGTATACTGAAGCCGTAACCCCGAAAGCGGCTTGGCTCGCAGGAGGGGAACTGCATGATAAAGGAGACAAGATGATGGAAAAGATCAGGATTGGCGTGTTCGGCGTAGGCCGCGGCATGGATATTGTAAGGAACTTCATGCTTCTGGGCTGTGAGGTGGTGGCCATCTGCGACAACCATAAGGAGCGCCGCGAAAAGGCGGCCGCCGCTCTGGATAAGAGCGTGGCGGTATACGATAATTTTGACGAATTCATTGAGCACGATATGGATGCGGTCATCGTGGCCAACTTTTTCCACGAGCACGCCCCCTTCGTGATCCGCCTGTTCGAGCGGGGGATCCACGTGTTCTGCGAGTGCATCAGCAACGGCACCATGGCCGAGGGCGTTCAGCTGGTGGAGGCTTATGAGAAGACGAAATCTATTTTCATGCTGGCGGAGAACTACCCCCATATGTGCTTCAATCGGGAGATGAAGCGGATCTGCGACGGCGGAACGCTGGGCAAGATCCTGTACGCCGAGGGCGAGTACAACCACCCCGTCAACCCCAAGGATGCCCCCTTCGCCAAGACCTACATCTACTTTGACAAGCACTGGCGCAACTTCCTGCCCAGAACCTACTACGTGACCCATGCCCTGGCCCCCATCATGTGGTCCACGGGCGCAACCCCCAAGCGAGTGACCGCCTTCAGCATCTTCTGCCCCATTGACGGCGACCTCCCCAGCTACTGCTACGCCGGTGACGCCGCCTCCATCATCACCACCCAGAACGACGACGGCTCGGTGTTCCGCTTCACGGGCGCTGCCAAGCTGGCGGGTCATAACATCACGTACCGCATCAGCGGAAACAAGGGCTCCATCGAGAATCTGCGGGGTATGGAGCATAAGGTCATGCTCCGATACAACCCCTGGCACAAACCCGCGGGCGTAGAGACCGCCGAGACCCTGTACCAGCCCGCGTGGAATCACCCCCGTGAGGATCTCATCCGCACCGCCGGCCACGGCGGCGGCGACTTCCTCTGCGCCGAGATGTTTTTGGACTGCATCCGGGAAAACCGCCAGCCCGAGCATCCCTTCGACCTGTATTCCGCCGTCACCATGTCCTCCGTGGCCATTCTGGCATGGCGCTCCGTTCTGAACGGCAACCGTCCCTACGACATTCCCGACTTCCGCCGCGAGGAGGATCGGAAGCAGTACGAGAACGATTACGAAAGCCCCTTCTACTGCTCCGACGGCCGCGTGCCCACCATTCCCTGCTGTGTGAATCCCGACTACAAGCCCACGGATACACAGCTGAAGCTGTTCGAGGATATGCTCAATTCCTGACACCATTTCTGAAAAGACCAAGGCGGTCTGTCGGAGCTCAATCCGACAGACCGCCTGTTGTTTTGACACGGTAGCCCCGACTCCGCCCCACCTTCTCCTCCGTCTCCTCAAGGAGCGCCAGTCCTTCCAGCAGATGGAGCATGCTGTAGGTAGCCTTGCCGCGGATGCCCGTGGCCTTGGCGTAGGCGGCGGCGGTGAACAGGGGGGAGGCTCCCTCGGCATCGGGAGCGGACAGGGCTGAGGGCAGGAAGTAGGTAGCGTAGTCGGCGGGTGTCCACAGGGTCACATCCCCCAACAGGGCGGTGGGAAAGCGCTCGTAGCGGTTGGAGCCTCGCTTTCTGTCCTTGCTCCAGCCGTCGGCCATACGGTACTCCTCCAGCTCAAGGAGAAGGAGCCTCACCGCAAAGCGGGGGTCTCCGATATAGTCCGAGAGCCAGTACAGCTCCTTGGCTACGTCCTTCACTCGTCCTCTTTTGGGGGACTTGTGACGGCTTAGGATGCTTCCGTCGGCGGGATCGATCCAGGACAGGTACTTCACCGCGGGGATGGGGTGCACCACCGTCACGCGGCAGGGGGTATGGGTGAGATACCACCCGATCTTCTCCCGCAGGGGGAAGAAGCCCCCGGTCTGCACCTCCATGATGTGGCCGTCGGTCAGGATATCCGCCACCATACGGCGGGGCTTGGCACCGTCCTCCCGCAAGAGATCCCCTACGGGACGCTCGTGACAGGCCTCGTCGGGGCAGAGGTAGCGTTTGATACAAGCATGAAGCCGCTTTTCCCGCAGAGTACCGATATGGGGCGCGTCGGCGGGGGAGGCGTGACTCCCCATGCGGTACTTGGGGGAGGCCATGACCTCCTCGGCAATGGCAGCAAAGCGCAGAGCCTCGGCCGGGGTGACGGGGGACTCGATGGGAGCAGGGGTACGGGGCATGAGGGGTGGCCTCCTTTCGTTGGGAATGGTAAATTGGGGTTTAGCGGGGTGTTCACGCCCGAAGGGCATATCGCGCCCAACGGGCATATCGTGCCCAGCGGGCATATCTCGCGCGAAGCGCATATCGCTCGCCGTTAGGCGAAATCAGCCTTTTTGTGAGTTTGCGAGATGCCCTTCGGGCACGATATGCCCGGAAGGCGAGATGTGCCCTACGGGCGCGATATGCCCTACGGGCGTGATGGGCTCCGCCCGACAAACCCAAATTTGAAAAACCAAATCTTGTCAATTTTGAAAAAGCATACCGCTGTCTTCGCCCGCCCATACTATTTGAAAAATTGAAACCAAACCGCCGTCTGTCTCTTTTTCCCCCGACCCGTAGAATCTGTCACTCATGAAGCGGAGGGATTCGGCGCATCATAAGGGCGGTGGGCTTTTCCGTCCACGGTAGCTTTCAGAAGACAAGAGGATTTTGCGATGAACAGAAGATATATGAAGCTTGGAGCGTGGCTCCTGGCGGTGGCTCTGCTGGTAACGGCGGGGGTCTTGGCCGCCTCGGCTACCGCTCCTACAGGGGGCAGCGCGCAAAAGGGCGCGGGCACGCCCCAATCGGTCTACGTGGGCGGGATGCCCTTTGGGGTGAAGTTCACCACCGAGGGGATCTTAGTGGTGGGCTTTTGCGACGTGGACGTGACCTCGGCAGGGGGCGGCACCCAAAACGTCAATCCCGCCCGCGACGCGGGGCTGAAGATGAGGGACGTGATCGTAGGAGTCAACGGCCAAGCCCCCATCTGCGCCGCCTCCCTCACCAAGGCGGTGGAGGAATCGGCGGGCAAGCCCATCACCCTGACGGTGAAGCGGGCGACCCAGGCCCATTCGGCCAGGAAGCAGAGCGAAACTGCCGAGCTGACCGTCACCGTCACCCCCGTGAGGTCGGTGTCAGAAGACCGCTACAAGACCGGCCTGTGGGTGCGGGACAGCGGGGCGGGCATCGGTACCGTCACCTTCATTTTGCCCGAATCCAAGACCTTCGCGGGGCTGGGCCACGGCATCTGCGACGGGGACACGGGGGAGCTGATCCCCATGCAGCGCGGGCAGGTCACCGACGTGACGGTCAGCGGCATCGAGCGGGGCGAGGCGGGGGACCCCGGGGCCATCAAGGGCTACTTCGCCCCCGGCAAGACGGGATCCCTCCTGGGGAACACCGAATGCGGGGTCTACGGGGTCTTTACCAAAATCCCCTCCTCCGCCACCACCCGCCTGCCCGTAGGCCGCAAGCAGGAGCTGCGGGAGGGGGATGCCACCATCCTCTGCACCCTGGACGACGGAAAGGTGGGGCAGTACCGCGTGAAGATCACCTCCATCGACCGCACCGCCACGGGCTCCAAATGCTTCACCCTGACGGTCACGGATCCCGCCCTGATCGAGAAGACGGGGGGCATCGTCCAGGGCATGAGCGGCAGCCCCGTCATCCAGAACGGCAAGCTCATGGGGGCGGTGACCCACGTGCTGATCAACGATCCTACGGCAGGGTACGGGATCTTCGCGGAGAATATGCTGGGGGTTATGCCGGAGATGCTGGGATAAGGAAAAATGGGAATGTTGCGGTGTGACATTCCCATTTTAGCATATTTGGAGGGAAATTGCAAGGGGTTATTCCAACCCCAAGAGCCAATTCACCGTAACACCCAGAATTTTCGACAGCTCCCTTAACTCATAATCCGCCACAAACCGTGTACCGATCTCGATACGGGAGATACTGTCCCGCTCCATGATGATGCCGTTGACCTGGAGGCGGGCGGCCAGATCGCTTTGGGTCAGGCGCAATTTGCACCGTGCCTCGTGCACACGGTCGCCGCAGATGTTCTTTTTGCCGTTGTAATCGTAGATTTTCATGTTTTTCTCCATTTTTGTGTTAAAGTTAAGACTTCCTCTTGACTTTAGCATAAAATCGTGCTATAATTGTGTTAAAGATAAGAATTTGCTAAAAAGCAAACTATCTTAACTATCTATAGGAAGGAACTTATATGGCAACGTTTAATTTGTACACACTCGACAAGGAAGAAATCATACGGCTTCTGACAAAAACGCCCCGTTATAGCGGCTTATACGCACACATGACCTTGTACTGTGATAATAACCCCTTGACTGCGCAGCTTTTTGTAGTCAAGGAGTGTGAGAAGCTATTTCAATATGACGAATATGTCAAATCTGCATCCGACGCTTTAGATAAGGTCGAAAAAAAATGGATAAACGGCATGTATAAGCTTTCACCCGAGGCCGAGGCACGACGCCTCATTGCTCAGATTCCTCTAGAATCAGCACCGGATGCAGAAAAGCGTATCAGCGAAAAGAACGCACATTTCCCACACACTTCTCTTAATACGAGTTCCGGAACATTTGAATTTGTTGTTAAAACCGAAAATGGTACACAATATTGCGAATTGATTAAAGCAACCAATGTTGCTCAAAAAGTGAAAATACCAGATTGTGATTCAGCAGGACATCCAGTCGTCCGTATTGGTGAACGTGCTTTCTTTAAACAAAACATAGAAGAAGTATCGTTCACATACAATATCAAACACATTGACGATTGTGCATTTACAGCTTGTGCAAGATTGTCAAGCATATATGCACATGGCAAAGTGGAAACTATAGGACATCTCTAAAAACTTCCGATGCTCACACCCATGTAACAAATTTATGTTATAATAAGGGAAACCAAGCAAAGGAGCAAAAGAGATGGGAAACAGAGGGATTTTTGACGAAGATATTCGACTTGCAAAGTTGAGCGAAC
>JBGVRH010000028.1:0-56267 GCA_045128275.1 Eubacteriales bacterium
AAGTGAGGAGGGAAACCTTCGGTTTCCTTCATTATTGACCAAAAATGGACAAATCCGAAGGATTTGCACCTCCACTCTTCACTTTTCACTTCAAATTTGGGTTTATCGCAGAGCGATAAACCCAAATTTGAAGTATTCCGCAACCGCCGATTTTACATTTCCGAAAGGAGACTTCCCATGACCCCTTCTTCCGTCCAAGCCCACGGCTGTCCCTGCGGCCGCGATCATACCTGCGATGTGCGCAAGGTGCTCACGGGTGTCGGAGCACTGACCTCCCTGCCTCATGAGCTGGCGGCGCTGGGCATCACCAAGCCCTTTATTCTGTGCGATCCCAATACCTACAAGGCCGCCGCCGCGCGGGTGGAATCCCTGCTCTCCGAGAGCGGCATGGCCTTTACCACGTATCGTTTCACCGAGGAACGCCCCGAGCCCGACGAGTATGCGGTGGGTGCCGCCGTCATGCACTTTGACAAGAGCTGCGACGGCGTTCTGGCGGTTGGCTCGGGGGTGGTGGGTGACGTGTCCAAGCTCCTGGCGGGGCTGACGGGACTGCCCTACGCCATCGTGGCCACCGCCCCCTCCATGGACGGCTATGCCTCGGCCACCTCCTCCATGACCCGAGGGGGGCTGAAGGTGTCGATCCCTTCGGCCTGCGCCGCCCTCATCGTGGGCGACACCGAGATCCTGAAGAATGCCCCCGCCGAGACTTTGATCTCGGGGCTGGGAGATATGCTGGCCAAGTATATCAGCATCGTCGAGTGGCAGATATCCCATATCCTCACGGGAGAATACTACTGCGCGGCCATCGCTGATCTGGTGCGGGACTCCCTCAGAGCCTGCGTGGACAACGTGGAGGGGCTTTTGCGTCGGGAGGATGAGGCGGTGGAGGCGGTCTTCAACGGGCTGGTGCTCTGCGGTATGGCCATGAGCCTGGCGGGTTGCTCACGTCCCGCCTCGGGAGTGGAGCATTACTTTTCCCACCTCTGGGATATGCGAGGGGCAGAGTTCGGTACCCCCACCTCCACCCACGGCATCCAATGCGCCCTGGGCACTCTGTACGCCGTCCGCCTGTATGAGGCGGTAAAGTCTCTCACCCCCGACCGAGGCCGTGCCCTGGCCTACGCCGAGCAGTTCGATCTCGCCGCGTGGAATACCGCCCTGCGGGAGTTCCTTAGCCGCGGTGCGGAGACTATGATCGCGTTGGAGGAGAAGGAGGGAAAGTATGACCTCGCCAAGCACGCCGCCCGCCTGTCGGTAATTGCGGAGCGTTGGGAGGAGTTGACCTCCATCATGGAGGAGCTGCCCCCGGCTACCGAGGTAGAGCGCATCCTGCGGTCGGTAGGATGCCCTGTGACGCCGGAGGAGATGGGCTTGGAGTCCGCTCTCCTGCCCATGACGCTGAAGGCCTCCAAGGATATACGGGATAAATACGTCCTCTCCCGCCTTCTGTGGGATCTGGGACTGTTGGATGATTTTTCGGAGCGGATCTGTGAGATCTGACCCCGAAACGGAATACGCGCAAAGGGGGCCGTGACAGGCCCCTTTGCAAACAGGGAGACATTTTTACTCGGAGCGCAAAAAAATGCTTGATACCTATTGACAAATCCACATCTTTGTGCTATACTGTCCCCATCAAACGATAGAGGCGCACTACACGAAGACTACCGCACATCAGCAAGGTTGCCAAAGCCGTGCGGGAAAGGCGTGGGTGCCGAAGCGGATGCCTTGGCAAGGCATTTGACTGGCCCTGCGGAGAACATCCGTCGGGCTGTCGCGGAAACGCGGAGAGCTATCCACACCCGATCTCCCTGTGAGGATTTCGGAGGATACCCGTAGTTTTGTCGCTCCCTCTGTGGGGGCTTTTTCTATGCGTCAGCGCACACAATTGCGGGTATGCAAACCTCGAACATTTGAAATATACCGAACAAAAAGGAACAAAACCATGAACAAACCCACCGTATTCACCGGCGCCGCTACCGCCATCATCACCCCCCTGACCCCCGACGGCATTGATTTTGACCGCTACGGTGCCATGATCGACTGGCAGATCGAGGCGGGCATCGACGCCATCGTGGCCGTTGGCACCACGGGCGAGGGCTCCACCCTGTCCGACGAGGAGCACCGCGCCGCCATCAAGTACTGCGTGGAACGGGTCAATCACCGTGTTCCCGTCATCGCGGGCACAGGCTCCAACGATACCGCCTATTCCGTGGATCTCTCCCGCTACGCCGCCTCGGTGGGCGCGGATGCCATGCTGCTGGTGACTCCCTACTACAACAAGGCCACCCAGAAGGGCATGATCGCCTGCTCCGTGGCCGTGGCCGATGCCATCGACAAGCCCTGCATCCTCTACAACGTTCCCGGCCGTACCGGTTGCAATATGCTTCCCAAGACGGTAGCCGAGATGGCCGAGCATCCCAATATCGTGGCCATCAAGGAGGCCTCGGGCAATATGTCCCAGATCGCCGAGATCGCATCTCTGGTGGAGGGGAAGATGGACATCTACTCGGGCAATGACGACCAGATCGTCCCCGTCCTGTCCCTGGGCGGTAAGGGTGTCATTTCGGTTCTGTCCAACATTCTCCCCGCCGAGACCTCCCTCATGTGCAAGAAATTCTTCAACGGCGACGTGGCGGGTGCACGCAGAATGCAGCTGGACTACCTGGAGCTGATCAACGCCCTCTTCTGCGAGGTCAACCCCATCCCCGTCAAGGCTGCATGCGCCGCCATGGGGCTGTGCGAAAACTTTGTCCGTCTGCCTCTGACTCCCATGGAGGAAGATCACAGACAGAACCTGCTCCGCTTGATGCGCAAGGCAGGGCTGGACGTATAAGAACGAGGGGCTCTGCCTCTGACCCCCGGCAGGGCTCTGCCCTGCACCCGCTTAAGAACCTTTTTGCAAAAAGGTTCTTAAGGATCTCCAAAAACCTTTAAAACATTAGATCAAGATCTGCCAAGGTCAGCCCGTACCCGAAGCCGCCTATGCGCCCCCCATGGGGCCCCTGCCCCATTCGGTTATTGGGGTCTTGTTATGACCGGATGCAGATCAAAAGGATATACTGCTATGAAACTACTGATTTCCGGCCTTTGCGGCCACATGGGCACCGAGGTGGCCAAGCTGGCCCTCGCGGGCTGCCGCGGCGCTGACCCTTCCGCTACGGTGGGCGTGGATATGAACGCCTGCGGTGCCGAGGGGATGCCCTGCGCCGTCAGCTTTGAGGCCGCTAACGATCCCGTTTTCACCACCGCCGACTGCATCGTGGATTTCTCCCACCACTCGGCTACCCCCGCCCTCCTGGACTTTGCCGTGACCTATAAGATCCCCGTCGTCCTGGCCACCACGGGCCACACCGAGGAGGAGAAGGCCGCCATCACCAAGGCCGCCGAGACCATCCCCGTGTTCTTCGCCGCCAACTTCTCTCTGGGCGTTGCCCTTCTGATCGATACCGCCAAGCAGGTAGCCGCCGCCATGCCCGAGGCAGAGATCGAGATCATCGAGAAGCACCATAATCGCAAGCTGGATGCTCCCAGCGGCACGGCTCTGGCTATCGCCAACGCGCTGTGTGAGGTCAGACCCGATGCCACCATCCATAATGGGCGCAACGGCTTCGGTAAGCGCACTCCCACCGAGATTGGCATCCACGCCATCCGCATGGGCAACATCGTGGGCGAGCACGAGGTCATCATCGGCACCCCCAACCAGACCATTACCCTCAAGCACGAGGCTCACGACCGCGCCCTCTTTGCCGAGGGAGCCTTGGCCGCCGCCGAGTTCCTGTGTAAGGGGAAGCCTGCGGGGCTGTATAACATGACCGATCTGGTCGCCAAGAATTAACCGAGAGGTACACCTATGAGAATCGCAATTTACGGCTACGGCAACTTAGGCCGCGGCGTGGAAGCCGCCATGCGGCAGAATCCCGACGTGGATCTCATCGGCGTGTTCTCCCGCCGCGATCCCGCCACCGTCTCCACTCGCACGGGTACCCCCGTGTACGCCGCCGCCGACATTCTGAATTTTAAGGATAAGATCGACGTGCTGATCCTCTGTGGAGGAAGCGCCACCGACCTGCCCGAGCTGACCCCCGCCCTGGCCAAGGATTTCTGCGTGGTGGACAGCTTTGACACCCACGCCAATATCCCTACCCACTTCGCCAAGGTGGATGCCGCCGCCCGTGAGGGAAACACCCTTTCCCTGATCTCGGCAGGCTGGGATCCCGGTATGTTCTCCATCGCCCGTGTCTACGGCCAGGCCATCCTTCCCGAGGGCCAGGACTATACCTTCTGGGGCCGCGGGGTGAGCCAAGGCCATTCGGATGCCATCCGCCGTATCCCCGGTGTGGTGGATGCCCGCCAGTACACCGTCCCCGTCCCCGAGGCGGTGGAGGCTGTGGGCCGCGGTGAGAATCCCACCCTGACCACCCGCGACAAGCACACCCGCGAGTGCTACGTGGTGGCCGCCGAGGGCGCCGACAAGGAGGCCATCCGTGAGGCCATTGTCACCATGCCCAACTACTTCGCCGACTACAACACCACCGTCACCTTCATCACCGCCGAGGAAATGGCGAGAGACCACGCAGGCCTCCCCCACGGCGGCGAGGTCATCCGCAACGGCCGCACCGGCATTCACGGTCTGACCTCCCACACCATCCGCTACAGCCTGCGCCTGGAGTCCAACCCCGAGTTCACCGCCTCCGCCATCGTGGCCTTTGCCCGCGCGGTGTACCGCATGAAGCAGAGAGGCCGTACCGGCTGTATCACGGTGCTGGACGTAGCTCCCGCTGACCTGTCCCAGCTCTCCCCCGAGGAGCTGCGGGCGCATATGCTCTGATGAAATGAATCGAGATACAGAAATCCCGCCGAGAGGTCTTTCCCCTCGGCGGGATTTTTTGCGGTGGGATCAGCTCCAACCGTAGCGGATGATGTAGTAGATGACATAGCCCCAATTCAAAAGCCCGTGCAGGATCGCCCAGCCGATGGATTGCCACTTGACATAGGAGATCACCATGGCCAGCACCGCGCCGAAGGATACACCTTTGCCCACGGTCTCGGTCACTTGCTGGGTGGTATAATGGTTATGCACCACCGTCAACTGCCGTTTCTCTCCGTAGATCAGCTCCTCAACGGATATGTCCAAGACATCTGCGATCCTATGTAAGGTTTCGATATCGGGCTGTGTCTTACCGCACTCCCAGTTGGAGACAGCCTGCCTCGTCACCGACAGGCGATCGGCCAATGCCTCCTGGGTCATGTCCTTTTGCTCGCGGTACTGCTTGATGTGCTTTCCGATCATGTCTTGCTTCCTTTCGTGGTGGATATGCCTTCATTATACACCGCGCAAACGGTAAAATCAAGCAATGTTTTGTTGCGGAGGGGATTTTTGAGAAAAAAACCAATTCCGTTTCATTCGGAATCCATCCCGAGAATCCTTTCTACCGTATCGCGTTCCTCGGCGGACAGCTTCATGATCTGCTTGGTGTCTCCCAGACGGAACACACCACGTGCAGTATTGTAATGAATGGCGGTATTCTCCCAAGCAAAGGTGTAATCAAAGCCGTCGGGCACTTTCCCGACCGCCCACGCATTGCCCCAGAGCTTCAGCAGAGCGGTTTCCTCCTCGTCGGACAGCACGGCCGAGGCCTCCGAGCCGTGGGTCACGGTCATGTCCCCCTCGCAGACGAATTCGTAGTAGGAGTAGGATCGAGAGCCATCGCCGCAGGCGAAAAGGGTCAGCAACAGAATGGCGGACAGGCAGAGAATTGTGATTTTTTTCATGGTATGCTCCTTTTTTCAAATTTGGGTTTGTCGGTGCGTAGGATTTCCACTTCATAGGGGGTGAAGGGGGCTTCGCCCCCTTCACCTCACGTGATGGCCGGCAGTGCCGAGGGCGGCCTGGAGCGCCTCGGCGCGCGCGGTAGCGCAAGAAGATTTAAAATCGAAAAATTTTTGCGGGACAATGCGAAACCCGTCATGACCCGTAAAGCTTCTTGCACCTTCCGGTGCGCGTCAGGGCGCTCAAGGCCGCCCCCGACACCGCCGGCCTCTATTTATTAATGAAGGGCTTCGCCCTTCACCCTTTTGAGGAGGGGGAACGGGGAAACTCCCCTACAAACTGCAATTTGAAAAATCACAGCAGCTTTCGCCGGATATACTTCACCGTCTTTTCGGGGGTCTTCTTCTCAAACTCCACGAGCGGGTCAAAGTTGCTGAAGGTGCCCCCCTCGGATCCCGCCCAGCCGATGAGCCATTGGCCCTTCAGCTCGTCCTCCAGGTTGTCGCTGTCGGAGCGGTAGCGGAAGATGTGGAAGATCTCCCCCTTCTTCTTGGTCTGGCCGATGAACTCGATGGCATCGGGAGCCTTGCCCAGCTCGGTGGGGTAGGTGAGCCAGCGCACCATGTTGCTCTTGGCCAGGTAGACGGGATCCCGCAGAGCCTCGGGGAAGCGGTCGGCCATGCCGTGGCGGGTGAGGGCGTGGTAGGTGAGATCGGCAAACTCCAGATTCTCGGCCAGGGCAATGATGGGCGCGTCGGCGATGGGCGCACCCACGGCCAGGAGGGTGGCCAGGGCGTAGTAGCTGACGGTGGGATCCTTGAGAACAAAGATGCAGTCCAGCAGACGAACCAGCTCACTGTTCAAGGGGGATGCGGGCATGATGTACAGAGCGGCGTCGCAAATGTACTCCAGATTGCCGTAGCCGTCCTTGTCGATGCTCCCCGCCCGCAGGCCGTCGGCGTAGCGGTGAAGCTCGGACACGGCGTACTTCTCCAGCACAGCCTTGGCATCGGCGGGCATACGTCCCACTTGATCCTTGTAGTGGATGAGCCCCGCCCACAGCTCTCCCTTGTGGAATTCGTCCTTCAGGGGGGCTACCAGGCAGAGGATGCGCTCCATGTCGGAGGCATCGGGCTGACGGTCGCGGAAGGCCTCGTCGATGGCGCACTCCAGAAACCGCTCGCGGTCGTAGCGCTCCATGACCGCCTTGATTTTCTCCATGCGGGCGGGAGGCACGGCGGCGGGATTCACGTAGAGGAACATCATGAGGTTCATGAGGGAGTCCACGAGGCCGTAGACCTCGTCCTTGGCGCGGTAGCTCTCACAGCCGTCCAGGAGGGCGGGGATCTTCTCCAGCTCGGACACGGCGAAGGCGGCCAGCTCCTCCCGCTCCTCGGGAGTGACGCGCTTCTTGGAGGAGGTGATGGCGTTGCCCAGGTAGGTGAGGAATTGGGTCTTGTCCTTCAGACTCTCGGCGGCGCGGACGCGGTCGAGGATGGGGGTGTAGGTGGTCATAAGGCAGTCCTTTCTATTGGTTGGTGTTCATCGGAGTTCTCAATCGTCTTCCAACAGCCTATCCAGATAGACGAAGCGATCCACGATGTAGGCAGTATGGATGTTGTCGTCATAGCCCTCGCGGTCGTCATAGTCGAGGCAGAGCCAGCGAGGCTCGCCGTTCTCGTCAGGAAGAGGGTAGTAGCGGTAGATATAGGAGGCGGCAGGCTCACCGAACCTCTCCACGAAGGCGGCGTAGCTGTCATTTTCCTCAATCTGCTCCTTCGCCTCCAGGAGATCCACCGCCTCGCGGTCGGTATACAGAACGGGCTTTCCGTAGATGCAACGCCAAGGGCTGTCCAATGTCTTGTCGGCGTACACCGTCAGACCGCGGGAGGGCTCGCGGGTGGATTCCTCGTCGTACAGCGCCAGGCACCACTCGTCGGCGGTGAAGAACTTCAGCTCGGTGATGCCGATGTTGGCGGGGTTGGGGTCGCATTGGTAGGTGTAGGTGAGATAGACCCAGTAGTAGGTGTCCCCCGCCTCGATGGGGGTGGAGGTGAAGACCGAATAGGTGCGCCCCTCCTGCTCAAAATGGGCGCCCCCGCCCAGAATTCCGTCGAAGCCGTGGGTGACGTAAGGCCCCTTGTAGACCTCCATCATGCGGGCAATATCGGCCTCCAGCTCGGGATCTCCCTCCTTCGCCTCCGCCGAAAAAAGATCATAAAGCGCATCGGCATCCCCCGCGTCCAGGGCGGCGAAGATGGCCTCAATGGTCTCCACGTAGACCCGCTCCTCGCGCTGCTCGCGGGACTCGATGAACAGCTCATGCAGGATCTCACCGCATCCCGTCAGGGGAAGGCACAGGCACAGGATCAGCAAGGTGATACAGCTCCATTTCCGAAAAACAGACATAGATTTTCTCCTTTCAAATATCAAATATCAAGGGTCTCATCCCATAGATAGGCATCAGCGCGGTAGAGGCGGACGGCTCGGGTAGGGCTTGTTGCGTAGGTCACCACAATGTATTCATCCCCCACCTCGGCCAAGGCCAGCTCGGTCTGGCTTGGGTGGTAGGAGTCCAGCCCCTCAAAGATAAACAGGTAACGGGGAACAGTGCGGACTTCGCCGCTGACATGCTCACGGGAATAGGGGTATCTGTCCCGCTCAATGGCATCCAGTCGGCGCTTCACCACCCGAATGTCGGCGGGGGTCAAGGGCTTGCGGGCGCGGATGAGGATGGCGACGGCGTAGCCAATGACCACAGCGGCGCAGACCCAGAAGATCCCGCAGACGATCCAGCCGCCGATGCCCGCGGAGCGGCTCACCAAGGCCATGATGGCGGTAGTGAGCAAGGATATGGCCGAGACTGCGATGATCAAGCCCACGGCAAGAGGCGACAAGCCCTTGTCCTCCTCCTTCAGATCCCGCAGGATCATCTCGCGGGTCAGGCGGTGTCTGCCGCCTTCGTTGTAACGGTACATAGGTATCCTCCATAGATCGGGGACGCAGGCCCATGCCACATTTTAGGGCGGGGGCTCACGGTTCCTGTAATTGGGATTGGGTGGGTCGGAATTCAAAATTGAGCTTGGCGATGGGATCATAACCGCTAAACCCCAATTTGACGCATTCTCCCGCTCTCCCCTTACTTCCACTTCCCCAGCTCCTCGCGGCGCTCCTGCTCGATGCGCTCCCGCTCCCTCTCGGCCAGGATCTGCTTGCGATCCTTGGAATCTTGAATAGCTTTGCGGATAACGGGGATTGCGAGCAACCCTTGCGGGATCAGCATCACCGCAAAGGTGCCGAAGGTAACGGCCGGATAGCCCCGCGTAAAAAAGATCAGGGGGATATAGAAGGGAATCGCCCCGAAGTAGATCAGCAGGGACAGGCGGAACTCCCGCTCGTATTCCTCCTTATAGGTGTAGGACTTGTTGTAGGACATACTCCGTCCGTGGGGGTCGCTCAACAGAAAGTAATTGCCCTTGTGCTTGTCGATGAGGGCGCAGAGACCGTATATGATCATCAGGACGGCGACAATTCCCGGGAAGATCGAGAAATTGGTCAGAACCGCTCTGTCGGGCAGAGCCAGCACGGGGACGGCATTGATCAGCAAAAGGGCCAGCAGGATGCCGAGGATCAGGGGATATTTCAGCTTGGTCTTAACGGTCTTCATGGGATCACCGCCTTTCGGTGTTGTTGTATGGGCATATCATCCGTTCCAGATATAGGCATCCGCCCGATAGATGCGGAGGGGGTGGATGCCCCTCTCGACGGCGGTCACGATGTAGTATTCGTCGCCCTCCTTGGCCAGAGCCACTTGGGTGGGGGAGGGGAAATATTTGTCCATACCCTCGAAGTAGAACACGTCCCGCTCCACGGAGCCGCGGCCGCTTGAGGGTTGACGCTCGTTGTAGGAGATGGTGTCCAGTCGGCGCTTGACGATGTGGATGTCCTCGGGGCGCAGGGGCTTCGACCTGTTGACCAGAATGAACACGGCGGCGGCCATGATCATCAGGGCGCCAAGCCAGAACAGGCCGCAGACAATGATCCCCACGATAAACTCCACGCCCTCTCCCCCGGAGACGAGGTACATAAAGAGGGTAGCCATCAACGCGGCGATGGGGGGCAGAACCAGCATGAAGGGGGCTACGGCCTTTCCGAATTTGTCGTCATCCTTCATATCGTGGATCACCAGCTCGGGGGTCAGGATGTGCTTGCGGGTCTCGCTGTACTTGTATGCCATGGGGTCATCCTCCTGCTTCGGGTGTAGTGCTCTCACAGACCCGGAGGGTCTTCCGTGGGGGCGCGTCATTTTCCTCATTATACCATATTTCCGGAGAAAATACAACCCCCACTTATATAGACGGAATGAGCGGGCCGATTCTTTCGGGACATGGGAAAAAACTTGAAAATATCTTGCATTTTCCCACTGTTTATGCTATACTATGGGCAACGCGCAAGCAACCAATTCCACCCATAAAGGATATACGAACATGAACCAATTCTCTCACCTCCTCCGCGATCAGATCGACACCGTCTGCAAGCGCCTCTACGAAATGGGCCGCGACGATCTGGCTCTGCTCTTTACCAAGTGCTACCCCAACACCCTGGAGACCACCGTAAAGCTCCTGGACGATGGCTCGGCCTTCGTCATCACAGGTGACATCCACGCCATGTGGCTCCGCGACTCCGCCGCCCAGGTGCATCACTACCTTCCCGTGGCCGCCGAGAATGACGAGCTGGCCGACATCATCGAGAAGATGATCAAGCGCTACGCCATCTACGTCCCCAAGGATCCTTACGCCAACGCCTTCAACGAGCGCGACAACAACCGCGGCCACGTGGAGGATCTGACCTTCCGCTCCCCCTGGGTCTGGGAGCGCAAGTACGAGGTGGATTCTCTCTGCTCGGTGATCTTCATCGCCTACAAGTTCTGGAAGAAGACGGGGCGTACGGGGCATCTGGATACCGACTACAAAAAGATGCTGGAGATCATTCTGGATCTCTGGGAGACCGAGCAGTACCACGCCGAGAAGTCTCCCTACACCTTTGAGCGTCCCGAGCCTCCCAAGCCCACCGACACCCTGACCCACGGCGGTCACGGCTCCCCCGTGGGCTACACGGGCATGACCTGGTCGGGCTTCCGTCCCTCGGACGATGCCTGCACCTACCACTACCTCATCCCCTCCCAGATGTATGCCGTGGTGGTACTGCGCTACCTGGCCGAGATCGCGCGGGAGATCTACGCCGACGAGGCCCTGGCCCTCCGCGCCGAGAAGCTGGGTGGTGAGATCGACAACGGTATCCGGCAGTACGGCATGGTGGATCACCCCAAGTACGGCCGCATCTACGCCTACGAGACCGACGGTCTGGGCAACTACAACCTCATGGACGATGCCAACGTCCCCTCCCTCCTCTCCGCCCCCTACCTGGGCTACTGCTCCGCTGACGATCCCGTCTACCAGAACACCCGCCGCTTCATCCTGTCCGAGGACAATCCCTTCTACTTCACGGGCAAGAAGCTCCACGGTATCGGCTCCCCCCACACGGATCACGGCTGTGTGTGGCCCATCTCCCTGGCGCTCCAGGGTCTGACCTCCACTGATCCCGCCGAGGTGGAGGAGGTGCTGGCCATGCTGGCCACCACCCACGCAGGCACCTACTTCATGCACGAGAGCATCGATGCCAACGACGAGTACACCTTCAGCCGCGAGTGGTTCGCCTGGGCCAATTCCATCTTCTCGGAGCTGGTGCTGAAGTACGCAGGGTTTGAGATCTGATCGGAATTCAAATTGCAGTTTATAGGGGAGCTTGAGAATGCAAAATGCAAAATGCAAAATGCAAAATGAATGAAGCCTTTTGCTGTCGCAAAAGCCTATCTTGTGGTAAAGGTACGTGAATAAAAACCAGAAAAGTCATTGCCCCCGCAAGAAAAATCATTTTGTCAGATTCTCACTTCGCCGACGCCCGTGCTTCAATTTTGCATTTTGCATTTTGCATTTTGCATTTCGGGCGCAGCCCGACAAACCCAAATTTGAATCATATCTTCCCACAAAAAAGGAGCCTTCCGTCATGGAAAGCTCCTTTTTCATATTCATGCCTCTTTACGGATCACCGGCGCCACGCAGATGAGATTCTCCAGCTTGACCTCCCCGCCGTAGAGTTGGGGGATCTCAACCTCTGAAAGCTCCGACAGGGGCAGAGTCAGAACGCCCCCCGTGATGTCGTACTCGCGGACACCCTCTCGGCTCTTGAGGGTCAGGATGTAGGTCTCGGCGGGCATAAACCCGGGCTTTTTCGCGTCATACAGCCCAAAGCGGATGCTTTCGCCCTCTCTGTGCCAATCTACCAGCATCCCCTTGGATACCCACGTCCGCTGTGTGTCCAGCGCGGCGCGCAGCTCGGCCACGCAGTCGCCTCCGACCTCGCCCTCGGCGTAGGTGGCGAATTTTCCCGCCATGCGGTCGGTCAGCTTGTGGAGATCCATCCCCGCGCAGGCGGAGATATGGATACCGCTCAGCACCAGCTCCTCCCAGAGGCGGATGGCGGGGCCGTTGACCGTGTGGAGAGGCTCGGGGTTGTTGATGATCTCGATGTAGTCCACGTCGCTGTAGTCGCGGATCTCCATCTCAAAGCGACAGCCCTTGGCGAAGGGCTCACCGTAGGAAAAGGGGTGGGCGATGCCCGTGATCCCCCCCGCCTGCTTGCAGGCCTTGAAGAGCCGCTCGGGCTTGTGGCGATCCACCGAATCCCAGGGGACGTAGGTCTCCAGCACGGGGCAGACGATGTGACCGAAATAGGTGGTGTACTCCATGCCGTAGGCGCACTGCATGGCGGGGTACTGCTCCATCAGATCCCGGAGGACGTGGTGCCCCGAGACGGTGTTGTGGTCGGTGATGGCGAAGCAGTCCACACCCTCCTGTGCCATCATGGCCGCCAGCTCGGCGCAGGAGATGGGGGCGTCGGATTCATTCGTATGGTTGTGCAATTCAAAACGCTTGAACACGGTGCGCCCTCCTTACTGTCCGCTGACCGACAGGGTATAGCGGGTGTTGTCGCGGGCCACGTTGAAGACCAGCAGGGTGATCTTCAGCACACCCTCAAGCCTCTCTTGGGGGATGCACCCCAGGGAGGTGAAGTCCTTGGAAAAGATCATGTGGCGGTCGGGGAGCTGCTTGTGGATGCAGCCGATGAATTCGTCGTTGAGGGTGGCCAGGGGGTGGATCTCGGTCTTGAGGTCGATATCGTAGACCAGGTACTTGCGGGCCTCGGCCTCGCTGATGGTGTAGCCGCTCATGTCGCTGACCTCGCGGATGGTCTTCTCCAGCACCGCGGGGGTGATGGGGGGACAGCTCCGATAGTATTCCTCGGTCTGGTATACCTTGATGACCTCGTCATGGGGCAGATCGTCGTCGCGGTAGCGCAGCTCGGCGAAATCGTAGGTCAGATGGACGTCCAGCTCGGTGCAGGGCTCCTCCAGGCTGATCATGTAGGTGATCTGCCCCATGAAGCTCTTGTTCAGGGTGCCCTCAACTCGGTAAAGCTCTTTCATTGCGACCTCCTGTGGATGTCCCGCGGCTTACTCCACCACCTCGGCGGTGACCTTGTTGTCCATGTAACGGAAGGTGAATCTCACCACGCAGTTATCTCTGGGGGTGGTGAAATGGGACTTGTAGCCGTCTCCGCTGGCGGGGCGGTGGCTCTGCGCCGCATACACCGCCGACAGGGTGCCGTAGGTGGAGATGGCGTAATCGTAGGTGCCTGCGAAGGGGATGACCACCGACAGGGTGTAGGTGTTGTCCCCGATATAGTACATGCGGGTCAGCTCACTGTTGGAATCGTTCTCCTCACAGCCCACGAAGGGCTGGAAGCTGCCGTACACCACCACCTTCTCGGGGAGCTTGAAGCCCGTCTCGGGATCGTACTGCTCGCGGCAGCCGTAGCGGATGAGGTGCTCGGGGTTGGCGTAGCCCTCGCGGAGGCGGTCGCCGTCTTCCCAGCAGGCGGCCATGACGTCCTCCTGACCGAATCCCATGGGGCAGGCGGCGGACTTGTTGTTGATCTGGTAGTAACCGTTCACGCCCATCTCTCCGTTGTCGCCTCGCACCATCTCCACGCGGGCATCGCTGAGCATACGGCGGAAGGGCATCTCAAAGAAGGCATGGGGATTGTTGACCTGGGTCCAGCGGTAGGTGTACTCAATGAAGTGATTCCGCACCTCCTCGGGCTGATTGGCGAACCAGCCGATCTGATCGAAGCCCCACCACTGCCAGCGGGCGACCTGATGGCGGCCGCGGTTGGCGATGGCCTCCTCCACGGTGGCCTCCCCGAACATCTTACCGCCCCAGTTGTCGTACTCCATGAGGTAGGGCATCTGCTCGCCGTACCAGCCGTTGGGGTTCTCACCGCCCTCGCTGAAGCCCTCCCGGACCAGCACCAGGCGCTGACCCTCGTAATGCTCCAGGGGAGCGCGGGTGAAGGGCATGGCGTGGTAGTCCAGCAGGAGCTTGCCGTTGACGCTCACGCCGTGGGTGTGGGCATCCAGCAGGACCTTATGACGGCGGGCATGCTTGGCGGCGTAGTCGCGGATCATGCCGAACAGCTCATAGGTCTTCTTCATGCCCTTGTCCTCGGCGGTGTAGAGATGTACCTGACCCATGTGGAGAGCCTCGTAGCCGCAGTCGATGTAGCGGGTGGCGCGGTAGTAGAACCACATACGGGCCTCGTCGCGGTTCAGGTCGGGCATATCCCCGATTTTACCCGGCTCGCGGTCGGGGGCAGAGTTCCAGGCGGTGTCCCCGTTCTCGGAGAGCATACGGGCATCATTCCAGCAGAAGCAACGATCCTCCACGGGCTTGCCGAAGGCCTCGAAGACGTAGGCGGGGATCTTCTCGTAGTTCATCTGCATGGTGACGATCTCGAACACGCAGGCCTGCAGAATGATCTCGGGATCCTGCGCGTGGACGGCATCGGCCAGAGCCTTGGACTTGGCGAAATGGATTTCGTCATCCTCCAGCATATACCAAATACCCGAGGCACGACCGATGAACTTGACGCCCATACGCTTTATGGCGCGGAGATCATCCTCGAGAGTGTCGGTCTCAAAGAGGGAGGAAGCGGTCACGGCGCGAGAAAGGTAACTCTCCAGCACCTCACGGCTCATATTGCCGTCAAATTGGAAATTCAGATTCATGGGATATGGTCTCCTTGGTGATGTGGAAATGGCAGGCAATCGCAAAGTGCCTGAACCGAATGGATAGCAAAAATACGGTAGGGGAGGGGCTTGCCCCTCCCGCGTATCCGGAAAGCAAAGGATACCGAATGGCATTGGGTATATCGGGAGGGGCAAGCCCCTCCCCTACGAATGGTGGGTCACGCCCTCACCATGAGGTCGATCACGCCTTCCCCTTCAGGATCTTCTCGCCATAGGCCTCGTTATAGTCGGCAATAAGCTTCTTGGCGAGAGAGTAGGAATTGATCAGCGGGTGAGTCATGAGTGCCTCCACGGCCTTCTCCTCGTTGCCCTCGGCCACAGCCTCCACGGTGAGGCGCTCGTAGCGCTTGATGAGGCGGATGTACAGCTCGCACATGGTGGGCACGGACTCCTGCTTGACGGGGGCGATGCCGTTCTTGGAGACGTTACAGGTGACCTCCACCACGTCGTCATCGGCCAGGAAGGGGATACATCCCTGATTGAGGATGCTCAGAACCAGGGTACGGCCGCTCTCGCTCTGCATACCCTCGATGCAGTCCAGCATGACCCCTGCGTAGCCCATGCCCTCGGGAACGGGCAGGGAGCCCTTCTCCAGCATGGGACGGTTGGCAGAGCCCGACTCGATGGACATGTAGCTGTTCTCGCGGAGCTGCATGTAGTACAAAAAGATCTGGAGCGCCTCCTCGGGATCAGCGTCGATGTCCATGGCGCCCAGCTCCTTCATCATCTGGATATTGACCTTCTCAATGGTCATACCGCGGGTCATATCCGACTTGTTGATGTTGGCGAGAGCCTTCTCGCGGTGGTAGTAGTAGTACAGGTACTCGTTGGGGATCATGCCCGTCTGGCGCACCACCTCGCGGTCGAAGATCTTCAGCTCGTGGATGGAGGACATGAAATCATCGTCGGCCATGAGCTTGTCCATGATTTCC
Source organism: Eubacteriales bacterium (assembly GCA_045128275.1). Classification (GTDB taxonomy): domain Bacteria; phylum Bacillota; class Clostridia; order Oscillospirales; family CAG-272; genus CAMEON01. The sequence continues at coordinate 15,911 of JBGVRH010000028.1, forward strand.
TCCCCGTTCACCTGCACGCTCTTGACCCAAGACAGGTGATTCAGACCGAAGAACTCCACGTACATATCCTCCTCGGCAACGCCCAGCTTGTCGCACATACGGTACTTCAGGCTGCTGGGGGCGTCGCAGATGCCGATGATGCGGTGGTGGCCTGCGCTGTGGAGGGCCTGGGTGACCAGACCCGAGGGATTGGTGAAGTTGAAGATCCATGCCTCGGGGGCGTGCTTTTCGATCAGCTCGCAGTAGTCCATGAGCACGGGGATGGTACGGACGGCCATGGAGAAGCCGCCCACGCCCGTGGTCTCCTGGCCGATGACGCCGTTGCGAAGGGCCACCGACTCGTCTACCACGCGGGAGTGGTCGCCTCCCACGCGAAGGGTGGTGACGATGTAGTCCATGCCCTTGATAGCCTCCACGGGATCAAATACCTCGCGGACGACCAGATCCTTGCCCTCCCGCTTGACCACGTGACGGCAGAGCTTGGCAATGATGGAAAGCTTCTCAAAATCAATATCGTACAGCACGACCTCGTCGATGTTCAGCTTCTTGTAGCGCTTGAGCAGGCCGTTGATGAAGATGACGGTACGCACGCCTGCGCCGCCAATGACTCCGATCTTCATATGTTTTTCCTCCGAATTTTCTATGTATTATCTATGGTGTAGGGTGATTCAGTCCGAGACGATCTCGGTCTCGGCGGTGGTGATCCAGCTCTCCAGCTGCTCCTTGAAGGGGAAGCCGGTGTTGCCGCCCAGCATGGTGGCGGAGAGAGAGCCGCAGCCGTTACCTCTCTTGAGGCACTCCTCCATGGGCATACCGCTGATAAAGCCGTAAACAAAGCCCGCGTTGAAGGAGTCTCCCGCGCCGGTGGTGTCCATGACCTTGACCTTGTAGGTGGGCGCCTTGAACACCTCCCCGTCCTTGACGGCCAGAGCGCCCCTCTTGCCCAGCTTGATCACCGCCATGCCCGCCTTTTCAGCCAGCCTGCGGGCGCCCTCCTCGATGTCCTCGCATCGGGTGTAGTGGCGGCACTCGGTCTCGTTCATGAACAGGACGTCGATCATGGGGAGCAGGTCGAAGATGCCCTCGTACCACACCCCCGTGGTATCCCAGCCCACGTCGAAGGACACGGTCACATCCCCCATGGCGTGGATCTTCTTCAGCATATCCAGGTACTCGTCGTGGTTGGTCAGTCCCTCGTAGCCCGTCACGTGGACGTGCTTGGCGTAGGGAAGCTGGGTCAGATCCATGTGCTTCAGGGACAGACCCTCGTTGGTGCCGCGGTAGGTGAGGAAACAGCGATCCTTCTGGGTGGTGAAGCTGATGGAAATGCCCGTCTTCTTGGTGTCGCTGTCCAGAAGGAGGGTGTCGTCCACCCCCAGCTCACGGAACAGGCCTCGGATGTACTCACCGTACATATCCTTGCCGATGCTCCCCTGGAATACGGGGGTCAGCCCCAGCTTGGCCAGACCCAGAGTAAAGAGGGCGGCACCGCCCCCCACGAAGGTCTCCATGGTGGGCACGTCCACCTCGGAGCCAAAGGGAGGCAGGCTCTCCACCCCGGGCACCACCAAATCAATATTCACGTCGCCGTATACGAATACGTCCCATTTCTTTTGCATGTGATAGGGTCTCCTTTATCGCTCGTCAGCGTTTTTCGCACAGTTATTTATATTTTAATATAAAACTCAATTTTTTGCAATAGTCAGAAGCAACATTTTTCAGATAAATACGGGCTTTTTTTCGGTGAAATACAAAAGCGGGAAAAAGGAAGGAAATCAAAGGCAAACAGTCATGAAAAGAGGGCTGATCCACACGCTCGGCTATGCGGATCAGCCCTGTTTCAGACGGAACGCGCGCTTACTGTAACGCGAAATTCACGCCTACGATGATATTGGTGTCAAAGCTGCGGGTACGCAAAAAGATGTTGCAGGACTCGGAGACGAGGATGTATCGGAAATCACTGCCCGCCTCAAAGTAGTCCACGATGCACTCGCAGGTGTCGGTCAGGAACAGACCCTCGTAAGTGGAGACAAGCTCCTCCGAGGCAAAGACCATACTGCCGTAGTCAACGGTTCCGTACCGCGCTACCAGCTCCTTGGGGTTGGTGTCCGACAGGCAATAGTTGCCCCAGAAAATGCGGTCATCCACGTGGAAAATCTCACGGGTGTGGTTCATGATGCCGTAGTCGTTCTTCTCGAACATGCCCAGAAGGGCCATGGTCTCGGCATCGTAGTAGTACAGGGCACTGCCCGTGGACTGGGATTCACCGATATACAGGATGCCGTCCTCACGGTTGAGGTACAGCTTGGGGAAATAGTAGGTCTTGTAGTTTCCGTCGGGCCATCTCGTCACCTCGCCGGTGGTGAGATCCTTCTTGAACACGCCGCAATGCTGGTCATGCTCGGAGTAGTAGATCACATTACCGTCCAGGCAGAAGGAGGAGACCTCGTGGTCAAAGAAGAGGGAGGACTGCTTTTGGCCGTCCGCCTTGGAGAAAATGTCGATGCGGCAGAGATCCGGGAAGGAGATGTAGATCTCCTCACCGATGATGCTCATCTCGGCGGGCACGGCGGGGAGAGGGGTATTGTAGATGGGAGTCATGGTCGCGGAATCGATCATGACCAGGCGGTTGTTCCCTGCTGTGATGACGTAGATGAGGTCATTTTCCGTGGCCCAGTTCACCACGTCGCCGTCCAGGCGGTACAGCACCACGGTAGCCGTCACGTCCTTGGTCTTGTTGTTCTCGGTCGCTTCGCCCGACTGCAAAAGCTTCATGTTCTCGGGAAGCTTCATGGTATCGCGGTGAGCGTCCGCCAGAACACCGTTGTTGATGGAATCGGGCGGGGTGGTGACCTCTTCGGTAGCCTCTTCGGTGACCTCTTGAGTATCCGCCTCGGGGGTGGTTTCGTCGGTGCCCATCTCCTCGCTGTCGGAGATCTCGGGATACACGGCCGTTTCGGTGGTTGTATCGGGCGCGGCGGGCTCCTGGGCGTTGGACATCGCCTCGCTGATCAGGTCGTCGATGGAATCGAGAACCGACGTCATGTCGCACGAGGTGAGAGCAAGAGCCAGAAGAAGACTGAGCAGGATGCAGGCAAGCTTTTTCATGGAGATTCCTCCTTGCAAATTCGGAAAAAATGATTACTTTGGGGAGATTATACCACAACAGGGGGGATTTGTCAACACAGCAAACCGCTTTTCATTTTACTGAGCAGATAGTCGGCATTTTTTGCGAAAGCCACTTGAAAAAAGCGGGATTCAAACCATAATGCTGTATACCATAGGGAGGAAGACGGTCAGCGGCTTATTTGACCTCGAAAGACCCTTCCAGCCGAATATCCGCCGAGGACGCGCCCACCATAACGCGGAACTCGCCGGGCTCTACCCTCCACTGCCAGTCAAGGCCCAGCAGCTTGAGATCGTCAAAGCCCAGGGTGAAGCTCACCTTTCGGGACTCTCCTGCCGCCAAGGTCAGACGCTTGAACTTACGCAGGAGCTTATCGGGGGTCACCACCGAGGAATCGGGGTCATTGATGTAGACCTGCACCACCTCGTCGCCGTCGCGGTCACCCACGTTGGTGACGGTGAAGGAGACCTCGCAGTCGGTGCCGCCCAGAGGGGTGAGGGTCAGATCGCTATACGCAAATTTGGTGTAGGACAGACCGTGGCCGAAGGGGTACAGGGGGGAGCGGTCGCCCTCCAGGTAGTCGCAGGAGGCGCCGGGGAGGCGGGTGTAGTAGCAGGGCACCATGCCCTCGTCACGGGGGTAGGAAACGGTCAAACGTCCCGCGGGGTTGATATCCCCCGCCAGGGTCTCCACGATGGCCTTGGCACCGAACTCACCGCCGAAGCCCGCCACCACCATGGCGGCGCAGGTCTCGGTCTCGGCGGAAAGATCCATGGCCTTGCCGTTCTCCAGCACCAGCACCACGGGGGTGCCCGTCTCGGCCACGCGGAGGATCAGCTCCCGCTGACGGCCGCACAGAACCAGGCGGGAGCGGTCGTGTCCCTCGCCGCTGGTGACCAGATTGTCACCGCATACCAGAACGGCGATCTCGGCCTCACGGGCGATCTCCACGGCCTGCTCGATCATATCCGCGATATCGGCATCCAGCTCGGTGGTGAGGTGGGGTTGGCCGTCCACGTAATGCACCGTTTCCCCGTCGTTGTGGGTAATGGCACAGCCGTCGCACTGACGGATCTCGGCACGGGGGTAACGCGCCTTCAGCTCGTCATAGACCGAGCGGATGGTGTAGCCGTAGGGCTTGGAGGAATACCCGCCGATCTTCTGGGAAGCCGAGGAGGGGCCGATGACCGCGATGCGGCTGTACTTGTCCCCCAGAGGCAGGATGCCGTTGTTGGTGAGCAGCACCATGCCCGCTCTGGCGGCGCGGAGGTTGATATCCAAATGCTTTTCGCAACGGATCACCGACTCGTGGGCGGTCTCGTCGAAGTAGGGGTTCTCGAACAGACCCAGCTCGAACTTCATCTTGAGGATGCGGCGCACCGACTCGTCGATATCGGCCTCGGAAAGCTTGCCCTCGCTCACCAGCTCCTCCACGAGGCGCGCCCAATGGCGGGCATCGTAGTCACAGCAGCCCTGCATATCCAGGCCCCCCGCCAGACAGCGGCGGACGCACTCCTTCTCGGAGGTGGTGACGCGGTGGTAAGACATGAGGCGGTGGACACCGCCCCAGTCGGCGCGGGAGATGCCCTTCAGACCGAATCGATCCTTCAGCACCTCCTTGAGGTAGTAAGGACTCTCGCCCACCACCTCGCCGTCGATGCTGTTGTAGCAGGACATGACGTTGTAGGCGCCGCCTCGCTTGATACCCGCCTCAAAGACGGGGAGGTAGCAGGTCTCCACCTCGCGGCGGCCCACACGGGCGGGAGCGCAGTTCAGGCCTCCCTCGGGGATGCCGTGGACGCAGTAGTGCTTGGGCTCGGTGATGATGGCATCGGGGCGGGAGATATCCCCCTTCTGCTCACCCGAAATGATGGCCACCGCCATCTCGGAGGACAGGTAGGTGTCCTCACCGAAGGTCTCCTCGGTGCGCCCCCAGCGGGGGTCGCGGGCTACGTCCAGATTGGGGGCCAGGATCTCCTGGTGACCCAGCACGCGGGTCTCGGAGGCGATGCCGTCGCCCACCTCACGCACCAAGTCGGGATCGAAGGACTGGGACAGGGTCAGGGGCACGGGGAAGATGGAGGCTCCGTGCCAGGCGATGCCGTGGAGGGCCTCACCCGTAAAGATGGCGGGGATGCCCAGGCGGGTACCCTCCACCAGCCGCTTCTGCATACGGTTCTTGATAGCGGGCACCGAATAGATATCGTGGAGGTAGCCGATGCCGTAGTCCCCCACGTACTCGTCGAACTTCTCAGGCATGAAGGTATCGTCGGCCTCTACGGTGCAGGTATTACCGTCGGCCAGGGAGTTGACGTGGAACTCCACGCCGCGGGTGATGTTGATCTGGCCGATCTTCTCCTTCAGGGTCATGCGGGAGAGGAGATCGGAGGCACGCTCCTCGGGGGTGAGAGCGGGATTCTTGTAGTTTTCCATGAGGACATTCCTTTCAAAGCCTCCGCGGGGCGGAGGGGGGTATGGGTATTATACCACAGGCGGGGACTTCTGTCAATCAACGGGGAAAAGTTTTCGGGGAATATTGACTTTTCCCGCGGCGTATGATATGATAAAAGCAAAGAGGTGTCCCCCCAAACCCTCGGTCTCCTCCATTACAATCAAATGGACAGATCCGAAGGATCTGCACCTCCATTATTCATTATTCATTATTCATTTTTCATTATTCACTGACCGGAGGTCATCCATGAATCAGACCCGCATCCGCGACTACGGCATTACCGTGGGCCATCTGCCCACGGGCAAGCTCAATAAGATCACCGACGTCCCCGGTGTCCGCGTCGGTCACGCCACCATCGACACCGACCGCCAGAAGACGGGTGTCACCGTCATCCTCCCCGCCGAGGGCAACCTCTTCACCCGCCCCCTCACCGCCTCCTGCCACGTCATCAACGGCTTCGGCAAGACGGCGGGCCTCATGCAGGTGCAGGAGCTGGGCACCCTGGAGACCCCCATCGCCCTGACGGGAACCCTGAACGTGGGCAAGATGTGCGATGCGCTGGTGAGCTACACCATCGAGCAATGCGCCGCCGAGGGAAGAGCCTGCCGATCCGTCAACCCCGTGGTGGGAGAGACCAACGACGGCATCCTGTCCTGCAACAATGACCGCCCCTCCGATAAGACCCACCTGGATGCCGCCATCGCTTCCGCCTGCGAGGACTTTGCCGAGGGCGACGTGGGCGCGGGCAAGGGCACCATCTGCTTTGGCCTGAAGGGGGGCATCGGCTCCGCCTCCCGTGTCATGGAGATCGGCGGCCGCACCTTCACCATGGGCGCGCTGGTGCAGACCAACTTCGGGTGCGTGGAGAACCTGCGCATCGACGGCCTTCCCGTGGGGCAAGCCGTGGTGGACATGATCCGCGAGGAGGCAGAGGCGAAGGCCAAGGCCATGACGGGGCAGGACGATATCGGCTCCATCATGATCGTGGTGGGCACCGATCTCCCCGTGTCCGAGCTACAGCTGACCCGCATCCTCCGCCGCGCCACGGTGGGTCTTGCCCGCACGGGCTCCTTCGTGGGGCACGGCAGCGGGGACGTGGTCATCGGCTTTACCACCGCCAACCGCCGCGAGGGGAACGAGGACATCCGCACCGTGGAGACCGTGAGCAACGGACGGCTGGAGACCGCCTTGGGCGCCGTGGCCGAGTGCGTGGAGGAGGCCATCTACAACTCCATGACCGCCGCCGACAGAGTCACGGGCTTCAACGGCAAGGAACCCGTCACCGTCCGCGCCCTGAACGAATTCCTCCCCGAGGCTCTGACCCGCGCCCGCGCCATGGCGGGGGGCAAGTGAGAAGCCTACATTCCCAAAGAACAGGATATCTGAAAAACGCGACCGTTCTGCTTTTGACGGCCGCGTTTCTTTTTGTATGGATAGCCTCCTTCCCCCTGCCCGTGTCCGCCGCCGAGACCGATCCCGCCGCCATCCTTACGGAGGGCTTGACCGCCTGCCGCGAGATCATTGACCTGTCGGACTCCTCCCTTCCCGTAATCGAGTTGGGGCAGGTCTACCTCGCCGTCCTCCACAGCCACCCCGAGCTGTTCCACGTGGCTCTCCGCCTGTCCTACCGCTGTACCGAGTCCACGGTGGATGGCATCCCCACCCTCATCGTAACCGAGGTCTATCCCGCCTACACCCTCACGGGGGTGGCTCTCACCGCCGCCCGCGCCGACTATCGGGATATGCTCGCCGCCATCCTCACCGAGATGGAGCTGACCTTCGGGGATCATCCCCGCACCGAGGCGGATACCGTCCTCTACCTCCACGACTACCTGGCTCACCGCTACTCCTACGACACCCGCCCCGAAGCAGAGGCCAATGCCGACGCCTACACCCTCCTCCGCGACGGCAGGGGCATCTGCCAAGCCTATGCCCTCACCTTCCTGGCCCTCTGTCAGGGCGCGGGGCTGGAGGCGGATCTGGTGGTATCGGATGCCATGGATCACGCCTGGAACCACGTCCGCGTGGAGGGTGAATGGTATCATGTAGACGCGACCCGTGACGATCCCATCCCCGCCGCCGAGGGGACAGACGAGGTCAACCACCTCCGCCTCCTCCGCTCCGACGAGGGCATGGAGGCGCTGGGCTACCACGGCTTTTCCTGCGCGGCGGGGCATACCTGTACCGACACCCGCTATGAGACCCCCGAGGGAGAGACGGGATGGGGGATCTTCTCGCAAAAGCTGACGTTTTCGGGAGGAAAGTGGTTGGGAATGGATGATGGTGGAGGCATTGTGGCGGTAAATCTTCAAAAAACAGGTATTTTTATGGGCCAAGTGGGGGATGCAGACCTGAACGGCGTGATCGACCCCGCCGACCTGCTCTGTCTCTACGATCCGAGCCTCCCCGAGGCGTGGCGGGAGGAGACCAGGAGGCGGCTTTTGGACGGTGGTGGGTGAAAGTGGTGCCGTGATGGTGAAACAATACCGAAATTATACCGTTTTTATCCATAATTTGCCGAACAAGTGGGGAACATAATCAAAAAAGCGGCTATCCGTCGTTTGACATACGGATAGCCGTTTTCACTTTATGAAATTCGGATCACTCGGCGGTCTTTCCCACCAGGATCTCGCACCCATGGCCGTCCACAGGGGCACGCTCGTAGACGATCTCTCCCACCGAGTCCACCTCGATGCGCCCCGAAGCAGGGCTCTTGATGCTGTCCACGTGACCCTTGACGGTGGCGTTAACGGTGCTGTTCTCAAAGGAGAGGTCACACCCCACCATTTCGCAGTCGATGAGGGTAAGATCCTTGCAGTAGCACAGGGGCTGGGTGCCCTCGAGGCGGCATCGGATGAGGGTCAGCCCCTCGGAGTACCAGGCCAGGTACTCTCCCTTAAGGGTGCTGTCGCTGACCGTGACGTTTTTGGCGTGCCAGAAGGCGTCCTTGGTGTCCAGCACCGAGTCGGTGACGGTGCAGTCCTCCACGTACTGGAAGGAATACTTGCCCTTCAGCTCCACGCCCGTCAGGTGCAGTCCGCGGGTCATGAAGAAGGGGTACTCGCCCGCCATTTTGCAATCGTTCAGCTCCACCCCGCGGCAGAGCCAGCCGAACTCGGCGGAGCTGATCTCACAGCCCGTGAGGGTCATGCGGTCGCACTCGCGGAGAGCCTTGATGCCCCCCAGGATAGTGTTCTCGATGGCCATATCGGCGGCGTACCACAGAGCGGCGCGGCAGGTGTCGGTAAGGGTACTGTTCACCACCCGCCCGCCTCGGACGTGCCAGAAGGGGTAGCGGAGGCGGAAGTCACAGCTCTCGACGGTGATGTCCGAGGCCTCCTTCAGGGCGGATTCCCCGTCGGCGGGGCCGTCGAAGAGACAATCCTGCACCGTGGCGTGGGTAATGCCGTAGAGGGCGCGCTCCTCGTCCAGGGTGAGACTTTCGTAAAGGTTTGGGGTAAGGGATGCGTTCATATGTATTTCCTTTTCTGTATGGATCGGTGTCAGAGTCGGTCAAAATCCGACTGCAACCATATTGTATCACACTCTATTCCATCTGTCAATGCGGCGCTGAAATTTTCGGTGATTTTCCCTTTACAAATCCGTATTTCTGTGCTATAATGAAATCCAATTCTACCGACAAGGAGGTCGTTATGACTCCTCTCTTTATCCTGGGTCAGATCTGGGGCCTTTGCGCCATGGCTCTCATCATTCTTTCCTTTCAGTTTAAGGCGCCCAAGTGGCTGTGCATCGTGCAGGTCTGCTCCTGCGCTCTGTTCATCCTGCATTACCTCTTTTTGGGGCTGAACGGCGATGCCGCCGCCTACTCGGGCATGGCGCAGAACGCCGTGGGCCTTTTGTTCCGTCTGGTGCTGACCCTGTCCGAAAAGAAAAAAGCCCTGCTGTCCCCCCTTGTGATGGCGGGTCTCTGCGCCGCGGCCGCCGTGGTGGCGGTGCTGACCTACCCCGACCGCCTCATCGCCCTGCTTCCCGTGGTGGGCAATTTTGCCTGCATCGGTTGTATGTGGACCAAAAACGCCAATACCATCCGCGCTACTCAGCTGGCCATCATCTCCCCCTTCTGGCTCATCTACGGTGTCTTTACCCTGTCGGTGGCGGGAATCCTGACCGAATGCTTCAACATCGTGTCCATCGGCATCTACTACCTCCGCCTGTACCGGGAGAAGAGAGCCGCCCGCTGAACCCCATCCCATCTCACAAGAAAGGAGGCCGCTATGGAGCCGATCTGCCCTTCCTACCTCGCACCCCTGCTCACCCTCTTCGCCGCCCATGGCGAGCAAGCCTTTCCCGTAGGCGGCTGCGTGCGGGATACCCTCATGGGGATCCCTCCCCACGACTGGGATGTAGCCGTCACCACCATTCCCAACGAGACCATGGCCATCTGCCATGCCGCGGGCTACCGCACGGTTCCCACGGGCCTCAAGCACGGCACCGTGACAGTGCTGACCCCCCACAGCGGCGACCCTCATGACCGCGAGGGGGCTTACGAGATGATTGAATGCACCACCTGCCGCACCGAGGGAGGCTACTCCGACGGCCGCCACCCCGATGCCGTGGCCTTTACGGGACTCATCGAGGACGATCTCTCCCGACGGGATTTCACGGTAAACGCCATGGCCTTCACCCACGCCGAGGGCGGGCTGTCCGTCCTTGACCTGTTCGGCGGTCAGGATGACCTGAAAAACCGTATCATCCGCGCCGTGGGGGATCCCGACACCCGCTTTTCCGAGGATGCCCTCCGCCTCATGCGGGGTGTGCGCTTCGCCGTCAAGCTGGGCTTTACCATTGAGGAGAATACCTACGCCGCCATCTGCCGCCGTGCCGAGGGCCTGTCCCGCATCTCCCGCGAGCGGATCAGCGAGGAGTTTCAGAAGATCCTCACCTCCCCCGAGCCCGAGCGGGGAATCCGATTGCTGACCGAAACGGGACTCCTTCCCTACGTCCTCCCCCACGGCATTTCCCCCATGGGGACGGGAAAGCTCTCCTCCCTCCCCGCCGACTTCACCACCCGCATGGCCTGTCTTATGTGGGGCAAGGACGATACCAAGGTGCAGGAAAACCTGGCGGGACTCCGCCTGCCCAATACGGTGCGCAAGGATATCCTGACCCTCACCCGCTCCGCCGTCATGGAGGTGGAGGCAACCCCCAAGCAAGCCCGTCAATGGCGGCACGCCCTGGGAGAGTTGGCCCTCCCCGCCCTCTCCGTCCGCCGCGCCCGCGAGGAGGACACCGCCGAGACCGACGCCCTGATCCGCATGGTGGAGGCCTCCATGGAAAAAAACGAGCCCGTCCGCATCGCGGATCTGGATATCAACGGCACCGACCTCATAGCCCTGGGCTTTAAGCCCGGCCGACTGCTCCAGGACATCCTCTGCGACCTTCTGGAGGTGGTCTGGAATGATCCCGCGAAAAATACTCGCGAGGAGCTGACTAAAGAAGCCCTCAAGCGGAAAGACTAATCCCGTCCCCCATTCGGGGGGCGGATTCCCTACCCGAAAGGCCTGTTTTCCCCGCAAAAAATATTTTGAAAAAATTCCAACTTTTTTCAAAAAACCTATTGACAAATTCAAAGGAATCTGCTATAATATCGTCTGTTGAAAATATTGGGGCATCGCCAAGCGGTAAGGCATCAGACTCTGACTCTGACATTTCCGGGGTTCGAATCCCTGTGCCCCAGCCAAAAATCCGAGAACTTTGTTCTCGGATTTTTCATTTGTGCCGCAGGCACAACATCGTTTGCGTGGCACACGCAACATCATTTGCCCGTAAGGGCAACTTCATTGCCGCCCCGCGGCACAAATGAACGATGTTGAGGCGTTGCCTCAAATGAAGTGGGCTTGCGCCCAATGATGTTACGGCTTCGCCGTAAATGAAGTTGCGCTTCGCGCAAACGGAATTAGACTGTTCGCTTAGTTTTCGACTCTGAAGTTTTTCGGAATTTTGTAGATGCATTTCCGCGCCGAGCTCTGCTCGCGCATCTTTTCGGATCTGTAGACAGACTCGAACCGGCGAAGCAGTTGACATGTTTACAAAATTGTGATATAATAGAAAAAAAGCAAAAAGGAGCTTTTCTATGAAAAAGATTTCAGCAATCATTTTGGCAGTTACACTCCTATTCGCATTGGTAGGATGCTCAAGCTCTCAAAAGATGTTCAATATCGAAGATGATGCCTTGAAATTCAAAAATGCGGGATATGAAACCTCTGTCCTTACAGATAGCCACGAAATATATGTGTTACTCGAAGACACCTTAAAAAGTTTTGTACAGCAAGGCGATCGTATAAACGGCACAGATTTGAGCTTCTCGGATTGTCGGCCTCTTTATGATGAGTTGCCGGAGGTTTGCGAGAAAATAACCGGCAGGGCAAATCATGTAAAACAGTACGAAAACGCCCCATATGAACAAAGCATGATTTTTTACTTTGAAACGCCATCGGATGCAGAACAATACATCGAGCTTTTCATTCCGTGGTTTCAGATCGTTCAATATTCAAAATCCAGCAAAGAATACACATTTGGGCATACAGATAATATCGTTTATCTTTGCACAACCGAGGCCTATGATATTCTTATGCAAGATTCCTGAGTTGTTGAATACATAGGTTTTTTGCAAGCATGGCGTGAAAAATCCGGTAGCACGCGGAACCTTTTAACTCCCATCATCGCCAAGGGGGATGTCTACCCTCTCAAAGAAATCCGTGCATCTAAATCGGCCACATATCACAAACAAAACACCATCCGACCAGAATGGTGTTTTTGTTTTTTCACTTCCGCCGTAATGCACAGCATCCCATACGTTCCTGCACAAAGCAGAAAGAAGACTATTCATCTCTTGCAAAACCCCATTGACAATCCCCCAAAAATGCGCTATAATAAAACCATCCCGATCCCCGAAAAGGAGAAACACCATGAAAAAAGCCACCGTTCTGATCCTCGCGGGCCAGTCCAACGCCGTGGGTGTGGGTCACGTGCAGTATCTGCCCAAGTACTATTCCCCCGAAAAGATCGCCGAGCTGGAGGCGGGCTATCCCACCGTCCGCATCAACTATTTCTCCCACGATAAGCGCAGTAACGGCTTTGTCTCCACGGGCCTGAACTGCACCGAGCAGTCCAAGAACACCCTGGGCCCCGAGGTAGGTATGGCCGAGTACCTCCACGGCCGCTACCCCGAGGAGGAGTTCTTTATTGTCAAATGCGCCGTGGGCGGCACCTCCATGTGGCGGGACTGGATCTCCCCCTCCTGCGGGGATGCCTACGATCCCACCTCCTACGCCGACCAGGTGGAGAGCGCGACCTACAACGTGGATCATGGCCTGCCCATGCGCCCCGCGTGGCTCTACAACGAGCTGGTGAAGATCACCCGCGAAAGCCTTGCCTGGCTGGAGGAGCAGGGCTACACCCCCGAGATCCGCGGCTTCTGCTGGATGCAGGGCGAGGCCGATGCCTGCGATCCCGTTCCTATGAAGGATTACGAAATGCGCTTCACCGCCTTGGTGAAGGATCTGTACGCTACCTTCGCGCCTTACATGGCGGGCTGTACCGTGGTGGACGCGGGGATCTCCGAGATCTGGCCTTTCTTCCGCGAGATGAACGAGATCAAGACCCGCATGGCCGCCGCTCTGGGTGGGGTCTACCTGGACACCATCGGCCACGGCTTGACCACCGCCACCGAGCCCGAGGGCGCGGTGGACATCTACCACTACGATTGCGGCTCCACCGTGGAGCTGGGACGCCTGTTCGCGGGGGCGCTGTTCTGAATTGAATCAAGGAAAGCGGAAGCTCACCCAAAGGGCTTCCGTTTTCCTCTTTTTTGCTTTTTTTATGCCGCGACAGGCCTTTTTCGACCGCTTCACCCTTGACAAGGCCGTGTAAAGATGGTATAATAAAGAATAATGCATAACTGTACCCTATTGCAAAAATTCTATTTGGGAGGCTACTATGTCCCTGTTTGCCAATAAGACGCTCCTCATCACCGGCGGCACCGGCTCCTTCGGAAACGCCGTCCTCAACCGCTTTCTCCGCACCGATATTGGAGAGATCCGCATCTTCTCCCGCGACGAGAAGAAGCAGGACGATATGCGCCACGAATTCCAGGCCAAGATGCCCGACGTGGCCGAAAAGATCAAGTTCTACATCGGTGACGTCCGCGACCTGGCTTCGGTAAAGAACGCCATGCACAGGGTGGATTTCATTTTCCACGCCGCCGCCCTCAAGCAGGTGCCCTCCTGCGAGTTCTTCCCCATCGAGGCGGTGAAGACCAACGTCCTGGGCACCGAGAACGTCCTCACCGCCGCCATCGAGGCAGGGGTGAAGAACATTGTCTGCCTGTCCACCGACAAGGCCGCCTACCCCGTCAACGCCATGGGTACCTCCAAGGCTATGATGGAGAAGGTCATCGTGGCCAAGTCCCGCACCGTCTCCCCCGACAAGACCAAGATCTGCTGCACCCGCTACGGCAACGTCATGTGCTCCCGCGGCTCAGTCATTCCCCTGTGGATCGATCAGATCCGCGCGGGTAACCCCATCACCATCACCGACGGCAGCATGACCCGCTTCATCATGTCCCTGGACGAGGCGGTGGATCTGGTGCTCTTCGCCTTTGAGCATGGCCAGAGCGGTGACATTCTGGTGCAGAAGGCCCCCGCCTGCACCATCCGCACCCAGGCCGAGGCGGTCTGCGAGCTGTTCGGCGGCGACAAGGAGAACATCAAGGTCATCGGTATCCGCCACGGTGAGAAGATGTACGAGACCCTCCTGACCAACGAGGAGTGCGCCGGCGCCATTGACATGGGCAACTTCTACCGCGTCCCCTGCGACAAGCGCGGCCTGAACTACGACAAGTACTTCAACCAGGGCGATGCCGAGCGCAACCCCCTCACCGAATTCAATTCCAACAACACCAAGCTCCTGACCGTAGCCGAGACCAAGGCCAAGATCGCCTCCCTCGCCTACATTCAGGAGGAGCTGGCCAAGTGGGAGAAGTAAGATGAATATTCTCATCACAGGCGCGCAGGGCTTCGTGGGAAAGAACCTCACCGCCGCCCTCCGCAGTATCGCCGAGGGGAAGGATCGCACCCATCCCGTCCTCTCTGTCGGTGAGCTGTACCTTTACGATCTGGACACGGATCCCGCCCTTCTGGACGAGTATTGCCAAAAGGCTGACTTCGTCTTCCATCTGGCGGGGGTCAACCGCCCCAAGGATCCCGCCGAGTTCATGGCGGGGAACTTCGGCTTCTCCTCCACTCTGCTGGCGACTCTGAAGAAGCACGGCAACACCTGCCCCGTGGTGCTGTCCTCCTCCATCCAGGCCACCCTCATCGGCCGCTACGACAGCGACTACGGCCGCAGTAAGAAGGCAGGAGAGGAGCTGTTCTTTAGCTATGCCGCCGAGACGGGCGCACCCGTTTATGTGTACCGCTTCCCCAACCTCTTCGGCAAGTGGTGTCGCCCCAACTACAACAGCGCGGTGGCTACCTTCTGCAACAACATCGCCAACGACCTGCCCATTACGGTGAGTGACCCCGCCGTGGAGCTGGAGCTGCTGTACATCGACGATCTGATGGACGAGATGCTCTGCGCCCTGGAGGGCCACCCCCACCGTTGTACCTTCGACGGCATCAAAACAGTCTTGACCCCCGACGGCGGCTACTGCGCCGCTCCCGTCAGCCACCGTGTGACTTTAGGTGAGATCGTCCGCCTGCTGGAGTCCTTCCGCGACCAGCCGACGACCCTCACCATGCCCGAGATCCCCTACGGCTCCTTCGCCAAGAAGCTGTACTCCACCTACCTGTCCTATCTCCCCAAGGAGAAGATCTCCTTCCCCTTGAAGATGAACTGCGATGCCCGCGGCTCCTTTACCGAGCTTCTGCGGAGCGACAAGTGCGGTCAGGTCTCGGTTAATATATCCAAGCCCGGCATCACCAAGGGCCAGCACTGGCACCACACCAAGTGGGAGTTCTTCATCGTGGTAGCCGGTCACGGTCTCATCCAGCTCCGCAAGATCGGCTCCGACGAGGTGCTGAACTTTGAGGTGAGCGGCGATAGGATCGAGGCCGTCCATATGCTCCCTGGGTACACCCACAACATCATCAATCTGTCGGATACCGAGGATCTGGTGACCGTTATGTGGGCGAATGAGTGCTTTGATCCCAACAAACCCGACACTTTCTTTGAGGTAGTAGAATGAACATCAAACTGGACTATTCCGACGTCAAATTTCAGGATAACGGCAAGCTCAAGCTCCTGATCATCGTAGGCACCCGCCCCGAGATCATTCGCCTGGCCGCCGTCATCACCAAGTGCCGCCAGTATTTTGACTGCATCCTGGCCCATACGGGACAGAACTACGATTACAACCTCAACGGCGTGTTCTTCAAGGACTTGAAGCTGGCCGACCCCGAGGTGTATATGGACGCCGTGGGCGACGATCTGGGCGCTACCGTGGGCAATATCATCAACTGCTCCTACAAGCTGATGAATCAGATCAAGCCCGACGCTCTGCTCATTTTGGGCGACACCAACTCCTGCCTGTCGGCCATCGCCGCCAAGCGTCTGCACATCCCGATTTTCCACATGGAGGCGGGTAACCGTTGCAAGGATGAGTGCCTCCCCGAGGAGACCAACCGCCGTATCGTGGATATCATCTCCGACGTGAATCTGGCCTACTCCGAGCACGCCCGCCGCTACCTCCACGAGTGCGGTCTCCCCAAGGAGCGCACCTACGTTACCGGCTCTCCCATGGCCGAGGTGCTCCACAACAACCTCGACGACATCAAGAAGAGCGACATCCTGACCCGTCTGGGTCTTGAGCCCAAGAAATACATCCTGCTCTCTGCTCACAGAGAGGAGAACATCGACACCGAAAAGAACTTTGTCAGCCTCTTCACCGCCATCAACAAGATGGCCGAGAAGTACGACATGCCCATCCTCTACTCCTGCCATCCCCGCAGCCGCAACCGCCTGGCCGCCAGCGGGTTTGAGCTGGATCCCCGCGTCATCCGTCATGAGCCTCTGGGCTTCCACGACTACAACCACCTCCAGATGAACGCCTTCTGCGTGGTGTCCGACAGCGGTACCCTCCCCGAGGAGTCCAGCTTCTTTACCTCCATCGGCAACCCCTTCCCTGCGGTCTGCATCCGTACCTCCACCGAGCGTCCCGAGGCCCTGGACAAGGCCTGCTTCATCCTGGCGGGCATTGACGAGAAGCGTCTGCTCCAGGCAGTGGACACCGCAGTCTCCATGACCGAGGACGGCAACCACGGCATCCCCGTGCCCGACTACACCGAGGAACTGGTCTCCACCAAGGTGGTCAAGATCATCCAGTCCTATACGGGTGTGGTGGATAAGATGGTCTGGCGGAAGTTCTGATAGAACGTATCGGAATGTGATTCCCCGCCCGGCGGAAGTTCTGATCCCGCGTGAAAGCTGTTTTCCCCTACTCATAACCCAGAGAGCCCTGCCGGGATGGCGGGGCTTTCTGCATTTGATTGGCGTGCGCGGGAATGCTTCAAATTGCAGTTTAGCGGTCTGCGACCGAATTCGTAATTCGTAATGCGTAATTCGTAATTATGGGGAACGAGAGAACGAAATTGCTCTCTGAATGGACGTTTGATTGCAAAAAATCATGCCCCAAAAAGGATTATTTGAAAATCGCGGCAGAAACTTTGTCATATTGGTTTTCTTTCCCGCGCAATTACGAATTACGAATTGCGAATTACGAATTAGACCGATAAACCCAAATTTACAAACCACCAACCCACAATTTAGAAAGGAGCCCCCCATGAAATACTACGTCATAGCCGACCCCCACGGCTTTTACGACATCACGATGAAGGCCCTGGAGGAAAGCGGCTTTTTCACCGACCCCGATCCCTGCAAGCTCATCGTCTGCGGCGATCTTTTGGATCGCGGCGATCAGCCCGATGAGATGCAACGCCTTATGGCGGGGCTTTTCAAGCAGGATCGCCTCATCTTCATCCGCGGCAACCACGAGGATCTCATGGAGCGGCTGCTCACCGACCTGGAAACGGGCTACGGTATGGACTGGATCGAGTGCGGCGAGTCCTACCACGTCAAGAACGGCACCTGGCTCACCGCCCTCCAGCTCAGCGACATGAGCCATCGGGAGGGGATCTGCCGCCCCGAGGTTCTGATCCAGCGGGTGAAGCATTCCCTCTACTACAGTATGCTGATGCCCGCCGCCCTGAACTACTTTGAGACCGAGCATTACGTCTTCACCCACGGCTATATCCCCTGCCGCTCCACCGTGGGGGACACCCAGTATCGGGGCTACAAGAGCTTCTACTTCAACCCCGACTGGAGAGATGCCTCGTCCGAGGACTGGGAGAACGCCCGCTGGTATAACGGCATGGAGTTCGCCTACTATAAGGAGCTGCACATCCCCGACAAGACCGTGGTCTGCGGCCATTTTCATTGCTCCTACGGCCACGCCAACATCGAGGGGCGGGGTCAGGAATTCGGACGGTTCGCGGACTTCGCCCCCTTCTATGGCAAACGCCGCCGCGACCCCGACGCTCCCTTGGCGGTGATCGCCCTGGATGCCTGCACCAAGGTCAGCGGGATCATCAATTGCATCGTCCTGGAGGACGGGGATCTCACCGCCAAACAGGGCTGAACCGTAAACTTTGTGTGAAAGCCCTTGCAATCGTGCTTGTTTTGTGGTATACTGTAAAATGACAAAATTTGTGTACGAGGTGAAAACGTGAGATCATCCAACGATATGACAACAGGCTCGCCCTGGCAAAAAATCCTGATCTTTACCCTGCCCATGCTCCTGGGCAACATTGCCCAGCAGCTCTACAACACCGTGGACTCCATCGTGGTAGGAAAATACATCGGTGACAACGCCCTGGCGGCGGTAGGCTCCTGCGGCCCCATCGTCAATATGCTCCTGGTGCTGTTCATCGGCATCTCGGCGGGCGCCAGCATTATGGTGTCCCAGTATTTCGGTGCCAAGAACCGCGAAAGCCTGTCCCACACCATCGGCAGCTGCATCACCGCCACCGCCATTTGCTGTGTGGCTCTGGTGCTGATCGCTACCCCCCTCATCCGCCCCGTGCTGGAGATGCTGAACACCCCCGTGTCCATCCTGGACTGGTGTGAGGATTACCTCAAGATCTGTCTGTGGGGCATCGCGGGTCTGGCCTACTACAACATACTGAGCGGTATCCTGCGCGGCATGGGCGATTCGGTCTGGCCCCTGGTGTTCCTGCTCGTTGCCACCGCCATTAACATCGTTCTGGATATCGTTTTCGTCGCCGTGGTGCAGATGGGTGTCGCCGGTGTCGCGCTGGCCACCATCATTGCCCAGATCGTGTCCGCCTCCCTGTGTATGGTCAAGCTGGCCATCATGCGGAAGGACTACGATTTCGGTCTCAAATTCATGATCCCCCGCGCACAGTACATCAAGACCCTGGTGCGCCTTGGTCTCCCCTCGGGTCTGACCCAGGCCATCTTCTCCTCGGCCATGATCATCGTCCAGTCCCTGACCAACCAGTTCGGCGAGCAGTTCATCGCCGCCAACGTGGTCATCATGCGCGTGGACGGCTTCGCCATGATGCCCAACTTCTCCTTCGGTACGGCTCTGACTACCTACGCGGGTCAGAACGTGGGCGCGGGACTCTACGACCGCGTTACCAAGGGTGCCAAGCAGGGCCTGGCCATGGCTGTGGGCTGCTCGGCGGGCATCACGGTGCTGATCCTCTTCTTCGGTAAGCACCTCATGCACCTGTTCACCGAGACCCAGGATCTGGTGGATCTCAGCTACCGCCTCATGATGATCCTGGCCGTGGGCTACATCGCCATGGCCGTGACCCAGTCCCTCTCGGGCATCATGCGCGGCGCGGGCGACACTATGACCCCCATGTGGATCTCCCTCATCACCACCGTGGCCATCCGCGTTCCCGTGGCCTACGGCATCGCCTGGCTGACCTCCCCCACCGGCAACCCCGCTGACGGTATGAAGGAGTGCATCCAGATCTCCCTGCTGGCATCCTGGAGCATCGGTGCCATCCTCACCGCCATCTTCTACAAGATGGGGCACTGGAAGAAGAAGCGCATCAAGCAGTAATACAGATCGAAAAAAGGAGAACGACACCATGAAAAAGCATACCCTTGTTGGACTTTTCGCGATCCTCTCCGTCCTTCTCTGCCTCCTTGTGGCCGTCGGCTGTACGGCTGATCCCACCCCCGCCGAGACCACCGAGGCCACTGAGGCTACCCCCACCGACGCGCCTACCGAGGCTCCCACGGATCCCGCTACCGAAGCCCCCACGGAGCAGCCCACCGAGGCTCCCACCGAAGCTCCCACCGAGCCCGAGATCCTCTGGGAGGTGGACACGGGTGTCTTCAACGAGGGGAAGGTGACCTATACAAAGGCCGATGACGGCAGCATCACCGCCACCCCCGCCGAGGGTCATTCCCTGGGTCTGGACGTGACCGACAAGACCGATCTCGTCTCCATCTGCTACTCCATCTGGTTCGATTACATCCTCCGCAAGTCGGATACGGGGGTGGACTACTACCACGATATTTCCGAGATCCTGGCGGGCAATAAGGATTGGGGCGGCTCCCCCTCCTTCCACTACTGGGCCAAGCCCGCCCTGGGCTACTATTGCAGCTCCAACCGTGAGGTCATCCGCACCCACATGACCCAGCTCTATGCCGCGGGAGTGGACTTCATCATCCTGGATCACACCAATCTGGGCTACGGAACCGTAGTGGACCCCGTCAACGGCCCCTTGATGGTGGACAGACCCATGGTCGCCCTCTTTGAGACCATCATGGAGATGCGCGCCGAGGGCCTGGGTACCCCCTACGTGGTGGTCTGGGTCGGTGGCGGCGGTGACGACCGTCTGTATCAGTACCTCTACGACAACTACTACGGCCAGGAGAAGTGGGCGGACTGCTTCGTCTACTGGAACGACAAGCCCTTCCTGCTGACCACCTTCTACCACGACGAGACCAACCCCGCCCCCGATGAGTTTACCACCCGTTGCATGGGCGGTCTTCAGGATCGCACGGCCTGCACCCGCAAGGGCATCTGGAATTTCCTCCACTTCAACAACGCCAAGTACTGCACCGAGAACGCCGATGGCGAGGCTGAGCAGATCGGCGTGTGCGTGGCCTCTCAGGAGACCTACATGTCGGCGGACACCGCCCACGGCCGTCTCGGCGGTCTGCTCTGGAACGCCCAGTGGAGATCCGCCTTCAAGTTCCGTCCCAAGTTCGTGACCCTGACCTGGTGGAACGAGTGGACCGCCCAGCGTCTCTACATCAGCGGCGGTCACTACGACGGCCAGTACCATTTCACCGATGCTTACTCTCCCGAGTACAGCCGCGACATCGAGCCCATGGAGGGCGGCCACGGGGATCAGTACTACCGCTGGATGATCGAGTATATCTACGCCTACAAGAACCACCGGGAGTGTCCCGTGCTGGTGGAGGAGGAGTACATGCAGTACTACGACAAATTCATACACAGCTACGATAGAGGAAACAGCCTGCGGAAGGCAGATCTGATACGGTAATTAAAAAGACTCCGCTGCCCTTCGGTGGCGGAGTTTTTTATGTTTCGGTTGGAACAAACTCCCATAGGGAGCCGAGCTGTCGTGCCCCACAGAACGATCGATCCGAATTTGAAAGCCCGCTTCCCATACGAAAGCGGGCTTGGCTTTTTTCCTTATTCGGTCTTCGCCTCATCCTCGGGCGCGAGTCTTTGGAGAAGGGATCGGATATCCTTGAGCAGATCCTCGGTGGTGGGGTTGGCCAGACGATCCAGGCGGGCCTGCTCCTCGGCGGCGAGGCGGGCTTCCTCGGCCTTTATGGCCTTCTCAGCGTACCATGCGGCCACGGCGGCCTTGTCGCGGAGCTTTATGCCGGCCTTGCGCATGGCTCTCCGATCCTCCCTGGAGGGTCTCTTTTTGCGAACCTTGTCGGTGAACTCCGCGTACTCCTCACGGATGTGATTGATGGCGCGGATGACGCAGAACAGCACCAGGGCGACCAGCATGAAGTGGATCACGGCGTTGATGAAGGTGCTCCAATCGATGTAGATGGAGCTTGCCAGATCCAGCACCTCGGCACCGACCTCATCGGTGGTGTAGGCGGGCTTGAGGACGGTGTACAGACCGTCCAGATGGGCGTTACCGAACCACTCGGACAGGGCGAAATTCACCACGGGCTGGAGGATGCTTCCGCTCAATGCGGTGACGATGGCGGTGAAAGCTCCGCCCACGATCACACCGACGGCCATGTCCACCACGTTGCCGCGGTTGACGAATTTCTTGTATTCTCCGACGAAGGATTGGATGGGGTGAATGCTCATGATGACCTCCTTGCGGTGATGGGATGGAGTAATTATAGCACCTTTTGGGAGATTTGTCAATATAAGATAAATTTGGGTTTATCGGTAACAGAAATCCATTGTAGGGGAGGGGCTTGCCCCTCCCGCGGGCGACCACATAGGGTCGCCCCTACACACATTTTTTAAAAACAGTATAATCAAAAATTTGTTGATACACAATAAGATTTGCTTGTAGGGGCGGCCCCATGTGGCCGCCCGTGAACGCGCGAAGCGCGTTCAATTCTGAAGGAATAAAATAGACCGATAAACTGCAATTTGAACGCCTATTCCCGCCAAAAAAGAGACCCGCTTTCGCGGGTCTCCCATACGGTATGAAAAGGATCAATCCTTCTTCATCTCAGCGAGGATGGCCTTGAGCAGATCCTCGGTGGTGGGGTTGGCAAGGCGATCCAGGCGGGCCTGCTCCTCGGCGGCGGCGGCAGCGGCGGCAGCCTCAGCGGCGGCCTTCTCGGCGCGGGCGGCGTACCAAGCGGCGACGGCGGCCTTATCGCGGGTGTTGACACCCTCGGCCTTCATGACCTTACGGTCAGCCTTCTTGGCCTTTCTGCCCTGGGCGGCCTCCTTCTGGTTGTCACGCATACGGTTGAAGATGCGGACGATGCAGAAGAGGACGAAGGCGATGAGGAAGAAGTTGATGATGGCGTTGATGAAGGAGCCCCAGTCGATGTAGATGGAGTTCGCCAGATCCAGCACCTCGGCACCGGCCTCGTCGGTGGTGTAGGCGGGGAGCAGCATGGTGTGGATGCCTGCCAGAGTATCCTTGCCCAAAATGATGGCCAGCAGGTAGTTGATCAGAGGCTTGAGGATGAAGTTGCTGAGTCCGTTGACGATCGCGGTAAACGCGCCGCCGACGATGACACCGACGGCCATGTCCATGACGTTACCGCGGGTGATGAACTTCTTGAATTCTGCGAAAAAGTTCTTCATGGGAATTCTCCTTTTTGATATTTCCCGCCCCGGGAGAGCGGTTTTTTGTGATTCAATTATACTACACAAACCCCTGTTTGTCAATATATTGTGTCAAATTTCGCAACAGAAATTGAACGAAAAATGACCCCGCCGCGGAGGGATTCCGAGACGGGGTCTTGGTTTTAGCTTACAGGGGCGCGTCCTCGGCCACCAGGTGGCTCAGGGTCGTGATGCCGTTCTGAGCCAGAATGCTCTCGGCAGCCTCATTGTCCTCCACGCGGAAGACCACGCAGGCCTTGCCGTGGGAGCGGGTCATGAAGGCGTAGGTGTACTCGATGTTCACACCGTGGCTTGCCAGGATGCTGACCACCTTCGCCAGTCCGCCCGGCTCGTCGGGGATCTCCACAGCGGTGACGTAGCTGATGTTGACCAGATAGCCCGCATTACGGAGTGCCTCGCAGGCCTTGGTGTTGCCCTTGACGATCATGCGCATGATGCCGAACTCCTGGGTATCGGCAATGGACATGGCGCGCATATCCACGCCCGCCTCGGCCAGGATGTTGACCAGCTTCTCCAGAGAGCCGGTCTGGTTGGGTACGAATACCGAAATCTGCTTCAGTGCCATTGTACTGTTTCCTCCTGTTGGGTTTTTTACAGGGTTGGTAGGGGAGCGCTGTGTGCGCTCACGGGCGACCGATGGTCGCCCCTACAGGGATCGTGCGGGAGCTTGGTGTCATACCAATTCCCTTGTTGAAAGTTTTAGGAAGTCCGGAAACCCTTTTTCAAAAGGGTTTCTGGCGGGTGCAGGGCAGAGCCCGGCCGAGCTTTGCTCGGCGGTTCTCCTCGTTCCCCTTAATCATGCAGCTTTCTCTTGTCCTTGACGCGGACGGCCTTGCCCTCGGAGCGGGCGATGGTCTTGGGAGCCACCAGATGGACAGCGGGGTTGATGCCCAGCATGATCTTCATGGCATTGGCCAAGGACTTCTCGGCGGCGGTGACGGCCTTGACGGTATCCGAGAACTGCTCCTCGGACAGCTCCACGTAGACGTCCAGGGTGTCGTTGTTGTTCACGCGATCCACCTCGATGAGGTAGTTGGGGGCGTAGCCCTCCTGCAGAAGCACCGTCTCGATCTGGGAGGGGAATACGTTGACGCCGCGGATGATGAGCATATCGTCGGAGCGGCCCATGGGCTTGTGCATACGGATCAGGGTACGGCCGCAGGAGCACTTCTCGCGGGTCAGCACGCAAATGTCGCGGGTGCGGTAGCGCACCATGGGGAAGGCCTCCTTGTCGAGACAGGTGAAGACCAGCTCGCCCTTCTCCCCCTCGGGAAGAACCTCCTCGGTGTCGGGGTCGATGATCTCGGCCACGAAGTGATCCTCGTTGATGTGCATACCGTGCTGGGCCTCGCACTCGAAGGCCACGCCGGGGCCGGAGATCTCGGTCAGACCGTAGATATCGTAGGCCTTGATGCCCAGGGACTTCTCAATGTCACGGCGCATCTCCTCGGTCCAGGGCTCTGCGCCGAAGATACCTGCCCGCAGGCGGTTGTCCTCGGGCTTGTAGCCCCGCTCCTTCAGGGACTCGCCCAGGTAGGCGGCGTAGGAGGGAGTACAGCAGAGGACGGTGGAGCCCAGATCCATCATGAACTGGATCTGCCGCTCGGTGTTGCCCGAGGACATGGGAAGAGTCAGACAGCCCACCTTGTGGGAGCCGCCGTGGAGTCCCATACCGCCCGTAAAGAGACCGTAGCCGTAGGCCACGTGGACAACATCTTCCTTGCTGCCGCCCGTAGCCACAATGGCGCGGGCGCAACAATTCTCCCACAGATCCACGTCGTGCTGGGTGTAGAAGGCCACCACACGGCGGCCCGTGGTACCCGAGGTGGAGTGGATGCGGACGCACTCCGACTGGGGAACGGCCAGAAAGCCCATGGGGTACTGGTCGCGCAGATCGTCCTTGCAAATGAAGGGGAGTTTGTGCAGATCGTCGATGCTTTGGATGTCCTCGGGAGTCACGCCCTTGCGCTCCATCTTGGCGCGGTAGTAGGGGACGTTGTCGTAGATGTGGCGCACCTGCTTCTTCAGCTTCTCGGTCTGCAGGGCCCGCATCTCCTCCAGAGACATGGTCTCGATTTCGGGTTGGTAGTAACGGTTGTTACTCATGGGGGATCACTTCTTTCTTGTATGGATTTTAAGGGATTTTGAATGATTTCAAATTTGGGTTTGTCAGTGGGATATATATCCTTTTCACGCATTGAATACACCAATGGGGAAGGGGCCCCATGGGGATTTCCTCTATGCTCCCCACTATCAATTCTCTTGGCATATCTATGCTTTTTGAAAGTTTTGGGGATTCATAAGGGACTTTTTCAAAAGTCCCTTATGCGGGGGGCAGGGGCAGAGCCCCTCGTACTCCTCGTTCCCCTACAAACTGCAATTTGAATAACAGTCGCTTACGCTCTGCCCAGCGCGAAGGCCTTCTTGTTGATCTCCACGAACTTGGGCTTGACGCACTCCTCAATGGCGGTCATCCACTTGTCCTCGGAGATCTCGGGGAAGTAGCGGGACAGGCGACCCATCAGCACCAGGTTGACGGCCTTGGCGGTGCCGGCCTCGTTGGCCAGGGTCAGGGCATCCATATCGTCGATGAGAACGCCCTTCGCCTTCAGGGAATCCAGCACCTCGTGGGGGTAGGTAGCCGCGCCCGTGATGACGGGCATGGGATCGGTCTCGCGGTCGTTGACGATGATGCGGCCGCCCTCGCGGAGGCAGGATGCCCAACGGGCGGCCTCCAGCTTCTCGAAGGAGACGATGTAGTCGGCCTCGCCCTTGTCGATGATGGGGGAGTCCACGCGGTCGCCGTAGCGGACGTAGGTCACGACGCTACCGCCGCGCTGGCTCATGCCGTGTACCTCGGAGACCTTCACGTCATAGCCCTCAGCGCAGAGGAGATGACCCAGCAGCTTGGAGGCGAGGAGGGAGCCCTGTCCGCCCACGCCGACGATCATAATATTTTTGATATCCATATCAGTTACCTCCCTTGATAGCGCCGAATGCGCAGAGCTGCTCGCACACGCCGCAGCCCACGCAGAGGGTGGGATCCACCACGGCCTTGGCGGTCTTGCCCTCACCCTCCATGTGGATGGCGGGACAGCCCAGCTTCATGCACTTCTTGCAGGAGCGGCAGGACTCGGGATCCACCTTGACGGCGGGCTTGGCCTTCACGGTCTTGAGGAGCACGCAGGGACGGCGGGAGATAATGACGCCGGGGCCCTCGGAAGCCAGCTCCTCGGTGATGGCCTTCTCGCAGGCGGCCAGATCGTAGGGATCTACCACGGTCACGCGGTCAATACCCACGGCGCGGCAGAAGGCCTCCAGATCCACCTTGGCGGCGGGGTCGCCGTGGATGTTGTAGCCCGTGGTGGGGTTCTGCTGGTGACCCGTCATACCCGTGATGGAGTTGTCCAGGATGATGACGGTAGAGTTGGAAGCGTTGTAGGAGATGTTGACCAGACCCGTCATGCCCGAGTGCATGAAGGTGGAATCACCGATGACGGCCACGGTGCGCTTTTCGGTCTCGGCACCGCCGATCTTGTTGAAGCCGTGGACACCCGACACGGATGCGCCCATGCACAGCACCGAGTCAACGGCGTTGAGGGGCTGGGCCATGCCCAGGGTGTAGCAGCCGATATCGCCGATGACGGTGATCTTGTGCTTGGAGAGGGTGTAGAACAGGCCTCTGTGGGGACAGCCCGCGCACATGACGGGAGGACGGACGGGGATGGCCTCCTCGGCGGCGATACCCTCCTTGACCTCCATGCCGAAGACGCGGCGGATGAGGTTCTGGGAGAACTCGCCCTCCATGGGGAAGAGGTTCTTGCCGTCCACGGTCAGTCCCAAGGCCTTGCAGTGATTCTCGATAACGGGATCCAGCTCCTCGATGACCACCACTCGGTCAACCTTGGAGGCGAAATCAACAATCAGCTTCTCGGGCAGGGGATTGACCATACCCAGCTTGAGGACGGATGCCTTGTCACCGAAGACTTCCTTGACGTAGCGGTAGCAGGTGCCCGAGCAGATGATGCCGATCTCGGTGCCGCCCATCTCCACGCGATTGACGGGTGCAGTCTCGGCGTACTCGATCAGGGCGCGGGTGCGGGCCTCCACCTCGGGATGGCGGCGGATGGCGTTGGCGGGAGCCATAATATACTTCTGGGGGGTCTTGACGTAGGGCTTCACGGGCACGTCCTTGCGGTCGTCCACGGAAAGCAGGCTCTGGGAGTGGGCGATGCGGGTGCACATACGGAGCAGGAAGGGGGTATCGAACTGCTCCGACAGCTCAAAGGCCAGCATGGCGTACTCTCTTGCCTCGGCGGAATCCGAGGGCTCCAGCATGGGCACCTTGGCGGCAATGGCGTGGTGGCGGGAGTCCTGCTCGTTCTGGGAGGAGTGCATACCGGGGTCATCGGCCACGCAGAGGACGAGACCGCCGTTGACACCCGTGTAGGACATGGTGTAGAGGGGATCGGCGGCCACGTTGAGGCCCACGTGCTTCATGGCGCAGGCGGAACGGGCACCCGCGAGGGAAGCGCCGAAGGCCACCTCCAGAGCCACCTTCTCGTTGGGGGCCCACTCGCAGTACATCTCGGGGCATACGTCGCGGTACTCGGCGGCGTACTCGGTGATCTCGGTGGAGGGGGTGCCGGGGTAGCTGGACACGAGACGGCAGCCCGCCTCATAGAGTCCTCTGGCCACGGCCTCATTGCCAAGCATAAGGGTTTTCTTCATGATCTTGTTCCTTTCGTATATGTAAGTCGTATTTTACCGTAAAAACAGAAAATCCCCTCACAGATAAACATCTGCAAAGGGCGAAAAAATATTTCGCGGTACCACCTTTTTTCGCTTCTTCCCCTACGGAAAAAAGCCTTATGGGACACAAGCATATCCCTTACGCTGTAACGGGCGTCCCCGTCGCCCCTACTCCTGTCCCCTTGCGGACGGTGTTCAAGGCGCGGCTCTCGGAAGGAATTCAATCGGGATTCGTGGCTGTCATCCCACCGCCGACAGCTCTCTTGACACGAAGGATCCGACCTACTGGTTTCCGGTCATCGTCGATTTTCTCCTATTATAATGGATTGACGGGCATTTGTCAAGGGTTTTTGGGAAAGTTTTTCGTCAAAATTTTGGTTAAAATTGAAAAAACGGGGAAAAACGGAGGTATTTTTGACGGAACGGGGGAAAGGGCTTGCATGTGGGAAGACTTCCTTACCGACGGGGCGACCGCTCGTAGGCAAATGGCCGCTTGGGGAGGAGCAGTCGAGCAGGAGACAGAGCCCCGCCTCGCGTCCTCACATGTCAACTCATCCCCCCACCGTCAACTCCATACTTCCCCGCCGATCCGTGAGAGTCACCCTTCTCGGAAACGCCTCCCCCTCGGCAAAGACGAATATCGCTTCCCGTCCGCCGTCCGTCGTTTTGCGGGTGACGGTGTAGCTTCCGTCCTCGGCCGTGGGAGACCGCTCGGTCACGTCCCCCAGGGGTAGTAACGCCTCGGCAAAGCGGAGAAATCCGTCGAATTCTCTCCCCTTGGCGATGACTTGGATCTCTCCGTAGTCGGAGGGGTAGGAAAAAGTCACGGCTCTCGCGTAGCCTCCGTCGGTAGCGGGGGACGGGGTGGCGGTGACCGTCACGCCAGCCAGCGTGTCGGGGGATGTGAAGGTTACGGTGAGGTTGCGGAGGGCAGAATCCCCGTTCATCGGCGCACCGACGGTGATCTGCGCGGTAAAGGGGCGGGGAGTGCCGTCCTCGTCGCTTGCGGGGAGGTACGTCCCCTCCACGGACACCGAAAAGGGAGCGGCGGCGTAGGCAAAGGGATCCCCCTGCGCGGGGGAACAGGCGGCGGAGCAGAGCAGCAGGCAGAAAACCAGCAGGCAGGACAAAAACAAACGCATGGCAGACCTCCCGAGATCGTTGGCGCGCCTTGTTCAGGCGGCCTCTTGACAGTTTACGGGAAATGTGATAGAATATGCGTAAAAACCACCGAAAGGAGACCGCCATGGCCAACAGATCCTCCCGATCCAAGCCCAATCGAACAAAACCCGCAAAGTCCACCCCCGGCCCCGCGACGGTCACGGTGTTCCTCCTGATCCTGGTCGTCGGCGTTTTTTCGGTAGCCACGTGGGAACGCTACGCCTTTGCCGAGATCGCTCTATTCCCTTTGTGGTACGTGGCCCTGCCCCTGGGTCTGCTCTGTGGCTGGCTGTTCGTGGCCAAGCTTATGGAAAAGGGACACAGCGCAGGAAAGCAAATCGGCGCGTTCCTCATCAGCTCCGCCCTCTGCTTTTTCGCGGCGGGGGCTACGCTGGCCCATCTGAACCATTGGTTTGACAGCAGCCAGCCCAAGCAATTCGTGGTAGTGATCGAGGACAAGGAATCCCATTTCAGCAAGTACTCCCGCTCCTATGAATTCACCGTGACGGCTCAGGGGGATACCTTCGATATCGAGGTTCCCTACAAGCACTACGAGGCCTTGGACGTAGGGGACCATTACGTCATCGAGTACCGCGAGGGAGCGTTGGGAGAGCCTTACTACATGGCCGTGGGCGGGGTGACCGAAAATCCCGAAACGCCTTGACAGGGAGAATTCCCTCCCAAAACATGCACCGAAAGGAGACCTCCATGGCCAAGACCCTCTTCTTCCGCCACTACAAAAAAAGACGGCTCGCGATCCTGTCCGTCCTGATTCTGATCCTCCTTGGCGGTATCATCTGGATCATCCATTCCAATACCGTTCCCACCCTCACCGAGGTCGCTATCCCCGCCGAGGGGCTTCCTACGGGCTTTGACGGCTTCCGCATCGTCCAGGTCTCGGATCTCCACGATGCCGAATTTGGGAAAGACCATGAAAAGACCCTCGACCTGATCCGCAAGGCCAAGCCCGACGTCATTGTCCTGACGGGAGATCTGATCGACAAGCACGAGGGCCGCACCGACGTGGCCTTGACTGCCTCCTTCGCGGAGCAGGCGGTGGCCATCGCGCCCTGCTACTACGTCACGGGCAACCATGAGTGTGCCATCCCCGCCGCGACCTACGCCGAGCTGGAAACCGCCTTGACCTCCCTGGGGGTCAAGGTTCTGCACGGTGAGGCCGTCACCCTGGAGAGGGGCGGCGATTCCATTACCCTGGCGGGCATTGACTCCCCTGCCTTTCGTCACGGGGAGACCGATTCCCCCGACCTGCCCAAGCTATGCGGGAACGGCTATACCATCCTGCTGGCTCATCATCCCGAGTTCATCGATCAATACGCCGAGGCGGGGGCAGACCTGGTCTTTTCGGGGCACGTCCACGGCGGGCAGTTCCGCTTGCCCTTTGTAGGTGGACTCTACGGACCCGGGCAGGGCTTGTTCCCCGCGTATGACGAAGGACTGTACACCGTCCTCGCTGAGGAGGGAAATGCCCTCCTGTACGTCAGCCGCGGTCTGGGGAACAGCGGCATCCCCCTGCGCTTCGCCAACCGCCCCGAGGTGATCCTGGCGATTTTGGAGGCCCAATAACAAAAACAGACCCGCTCTCGTTTTGAGGGCGGGCTTTTTGCTGTCTCTATTCATTTCCCCACCAGTTCGCGGTAGGACAGTCCGTACTTCTCCGCGATGCGGGCGGCGTAGGATCTTCCGTCGGGGGGACGGCGGAGGATGCGGAAGCGATCCCGTCCCTCGGAGCCTGCCGAGAGGGTAGCTACTTTGGAGCGCGCCTCGGGACGGCCGTTCACCTCGGGGATGTGGGTGGTCAGCTCGTGCATGTGGGTGCAGTAGACCGCATGGACGCCGCGGGCGGACAGGGCGGCCAGCACGTCGGCGGCCAGGAAGGAGCCCTCAAAGGAGCCCGTGCCCGAAAAGGTCTCGTCCAACAGCACCAGACTGTGGGGGGTGAGCTTGTCGAAGATCCTTTTGACCAGCGCGCACTCGCTTCCCAGCCGTCCGTCGGCGGTTGTGACCTCCACCTCGCTCGGAAAGTGGGTAAAGATACCCTCCACGGGGCTGATTTTCCCTTCCGACGCGGGGATGGGCATACCCAGCTGGAACATGATCTGCAGGATCCCCACGCCGCAGGTAAAGATGCTCTTGCCGCCGCTGTTGGGGCCCGTGAGGATATAGATGTCGCCCTCGGCATCAAAATCCAGGTCGTTGCAGACCATGACCGCGTCTGGATTGGTTTCCGCCAGCTTCATGGCCAGGGCGGGGTTATACATCCCCTTCACAGAGAAGGCCTTTTCATCCACGGGGCGCACCTCCGCCCAGCAGATGGGAAGGCCGCGGTCGGTGAGTCCCTTGAGCAGATCGGCGGAGACCGTGAGGTAGCGCATTTCGGGGAGGAGCCGCAGCCAGGGGCAGGCACCCGCCGCCACGTACTTGCGGATCATGGGCGCCCAGGGGCGGAGAGCGCCGCCGTAGACCTTGCGCATGGCGCCCATAAAGACCATGTCCACGCTCTCCCGCTCACGGGGAGTCAACCGCTTGGTGACGGCGGTCATGGGGGCGAGGGCGGTCATATCGTCCTTGGCCAGCTCCAGGTTCAGCAGGCGGTCGATCAGCTCCCCCGAGCGAACGGGGCGGTCGTTGATGGACAGAAGCCCCGCCTCGTAGGGGGAGAGGTTGGTATCCAAATTGAAGCCGATGGTGACGCTCTTGATGTCCTTCACCGCCATGACCATGCGGCAAAGTCCCTCGCGCAGATCGTTGACCGTCTCGGTTTGCTCACGCACGCTGTCCCGCAGGGCGGCGAATCCCTCGGAGCGCAAGGCAAATCCTCCCGCCTCCACCGCGTCGAAGGCGTTCTGCATACAGTCCACCAGGTCGATGTAGATCTCCAGCTCGCGGATGGAGAAGAACTGAGACTCAAAGCTGTCCCCGCTGCTGTCCCGCCGCTTGACGTTCTCCTCGATCTGGGCGAGCAGATCGGAGGCATCCCGCAGCATCTGCAAGAGGGGCGGGCATTCCATCACGTCCCGCAAGGCGGTGCGGCGGTACTCGATCACGGCGGGATCGGCGGTGAGGTAGTCCATCAGGCGGCAGGTACGGCTGTGAAAGAACCAATCCGCGCCCAAATTGGCAATGAGGTCGCGGGCGGCGGTGCGGACGGGGCTGTCGTCGTGGCGGTCTTGTGGATAAATCAGGGAAAAGGCGTTCACGAAAACGATACTCCTTTCAGAACAGTATAAGTCGGGGCAGATCCACCACCAGCCAAGGAATGAATACCCGCAGGGCAAGGCCGATGGGGATGGAAGGAATGACCAGTAAGCCGAGCAGGATATACAGGGAGGCGGGGTGGTAGTACAGCCTCCAGAGGGGCTTCACCTTGGCGGTGATCCAGACCAGCTCCAGCGCGCAAAAGGCCGACACGATCACAAAGGGCCCCGCGGCGCACAGGCAGGCCACGATCTCCAAAAACCACAGGATCGCGACCCTCTTGAACAGGGGGCGGCGAGGGATCACGATGCGGTTGGGGTTGTCGGTGTTCAGCTCCATGGGGGCTCCTTTCTGTGAATCATGATAGGCGAGTGGAAAATGCTTCAAATTTGGGTTTGTCGGTGCGTTTCATTCGTCCGTAGGGGAGGCGTTTCGCCTCCCGCAAAACAATAAAGCTTTAAGCTATCAAGAATTTTTGGTGTGTGGCGGGAGGGGAGACCCCTCCCCTACGAATTGGAACGGAACGAAAAACTGCAATTTGAAGATGTGCAGAACAGTGACATTTTCATTTATCCGTTTTGCAATCCATAGCGAATCATGAGCGCCTTCCATATATACAGTCCCACAAACACGGGGTTTGGTTCGGTGAAAACGGAAAAATCAAGAATCCTCCTCCGCGATCACTCCATCCAACAGCTTTTGCGCGTCGGCGGCGGGTAGCTCGGCCACGCTCTTCAGACGGCGGTTGATCTGGCGGGTACGGGTGCCCACCAGCTTCTCCAACTCGTCGCCGGTCTGGTTGATGCGGGTCTGCACCTTGGCCAGGGCATCCTCGAACTTGCCGAACTCGGTCTTGACCGCCCCAAGCACCTCCCAGACCTCGCCGGAGCGCTTCTGAATGGCCAGGGTACGGAAGCCCATTTGCAGGCTGTTGAGGAGGGCGGCCAGGGTGGTGGGGCCCGCTACGCTGACGCGGTACTGGGTCTGGAGGATATCCACCAGTCCCATGCGGACGACCTCGGCGTAGAGACCCTCGAAGGGGAGGAACATGATGCCGAAGGTGGTGGTGTAGGGGGGCTCCACGTACTTATCGCGGATGTCCTTGGCCGCGCCCTTGATGCGGGCCTCCAGCTCGGCGGATGCCGCCTTGATGGCCTCGGGATCGCCCGCCTCGTAGGCATCCACCAGGTGGTGGTAGGCATCGGCGGGGAACTTGGCGTCGATGGGGAGGTAGACGGGGATATCTCCCTCTCCGGGGAGCTTGATGGCGAATTCCACCCGATTGGCCGTGCCGGGACGGGTGACGACGTTCTCCTCGTACTGCTCGGGGGAGAGCAGCTCGGTGATGATGGCCCCCAGCTGGATCTCGCCCAGGATACCGCGGGTCTTCACGCCCGCCATGACCTTCTTGAGGTCTCCCACGTCTCCCGCCAGGGTCTGCATCTCACCCAGGCCCTTGTACACGTCGGCCAGACGCTCGTTGACCATCTTGAAGGACTGGGAGATCCGCTCGTCCAGGGTCTTTTGCAGCTTTTCGTCCACGGTGGCCCGCATCTGCTCCAGCTTTTCGTTGTTGGAAGTCTGCATGGCGGTCATGCGCTCCTCCATGGTCTTGCGGAGAAGCTCCTGTGCGGCGGCAGACTGCTCGCGGAATTCCTTGAACTGCTTCTCCACCTCGGTGAGCCGCTGGCTGACCGTGGTATTCAGACCGTCCATGCGCTCGGACAGAAGGGTGTTCAAAGACTTTTGCATGGCCTCCAGGCGGGCGTCCTGGGCGGCAAAGCGCTGGGTCTGGGCATCCTTCAATTCAGCCATGAGCTTTATTTCGGCCTCGGTCAGCTCGGAGATGCGCTTGGCCTGGAGCTCGGCGGTCTCTCTTTGGGATTCGCGGAGGGACTGACCCAGCTTTTCCATGGAGGTCTGCACCGTGCTTACGGTCTCGGTACGGGAGCCGCGAAGCTCGGTCTGCATTTCGGTGCGGAGGTTGCTGTGGTTGCTTCGCTCCTCTCGGAGGATGGGGTCGGTGACCTCGCGGCGCATGGTCTCGGTCATGGCGCGGGCGGTGGCCTCGGCTGTGGCGGCGGCGATAGCGGCGGGATCGGTGGCGGTGGTGTCGTTCTTTTTGCGGAGCAGCAGCACCGTGAGCAGGGCGATGGCGGTCAGCACGCCGACGAGGATGAGGATGGCGAGTATTTCAATAAGTCCCATGATAGCCTCCTTTGTGTTTTCTGTCTATATTATACCCCCTTTTTCCTTCCCTGTCAAGGGGGTACGGCCATGAGACCCCTTGGCCCCGGGGATCCAACCGAAAGTCGCAAAAATCGTATGAATAGTTTCGCGATACCCCTTGATATATCTCATACAATATGATATAATGTATAGACTGCGAAATGCGCGCTTTTTCGGGTTCACATCCCGCAATCCCCAAGAAATGAGGTGATCTCTTGATATTCGGTAAGCATATCAACCGATACTATCTGAAGCACCTGCCCGCCCTGCTCCTGGGCGTGCTGGCCCTGGTCATGATCGACGTGTTCCAGCTCAAGATCCCCGAGCTGTACGGTATGGTCATCAACGGCATCAACGACGGCAAGGTGGTCATGGACGGCACCGAGCTGGTCTTTGACATGGACTTTCTGCTGGACAAGATCTGCCTGCCCATGATCTTCATCATCGTCAGCATGGCCTTCGGGCGGTTCCTCTGGCGTATCTGCTTCTTCGGCTCGGGCATCAAGGTGGAGACGGATCTCCGCGGACGGATGTTCGACCGCTGTAAGGATCTCTCCCGCCAGTACTACCAGGTCAACAAGGTGGGTACCCTCATGTCCTTCTTCACAAACGACCTGGAGACGGTACAGGACTGCTTCGGCTCGGGCATCCTCATGCTGGCCGATGCCCTGTTCCTGGGTGTCATGGCTCTGTGGAAGATGTTCCGTATGGATCCGACCCTGACCCTCTTCTCCCTGATCCCCATGGCCTTCCTGCTGGTCATCAGCGCGGTGGTGGGTCACTACATGGAGAAGAAATGGGACGAGCGGCAGGAGGCCTTCTCGGCTCTGTCGGATTTCTCCCAGGAGGACTTTTCGGGTATCGCCGTCATCAAGGCCTTCGTCAAGGAGACGGTGCAGCTCATGGCCTTCCGCAAGCTGAACAAGCAGAACGAGAAGGTCAACGTGGAGTTCACCAAGATCTCCACCGCTCTGAACATTCTCGTGACCCTATTCGTGGAGTCGGTCATCTGCGTGATTTTGGGATACGGCGGCTATCTGGTCTACCACGGCCAGTTCAACGCGGGTCAGCTCATTGAGTTCATCGGCTACTTCACCTCCATCGTCTGGCCCATCATGGCGGTCTCCCAGCTCATCGAGATGCGGGCCCGCGGCAAGGCCTCCCTCGCCCGTATCGGGGAGCTTCTGGACACCCCCGTGGACGTGGCGGACAAGCCCACCGTCAAAGAGCCCGACGCGCCTCTGGCGGGCAACATCGAGATGAAGAACCTCACCTTCCGCTACCCCGGCGGCTCCTACGATTCCCTCACCGACGTATCCTTCAAGATCAACGCCGGCGAGAACGTGGGCATCATCGGTAAAACCGGCTCGGGCAAGACCACTCTGGTGGATCTGCTCCTGCGCACCTACAACGTCCCCGACGGCACCGTCTTCCTGGACGGTTACGACGTCAATGACCTCCCCATCCGCACCGTCCGCAAGTACGCCGCCTACGTGCCCCAGGATAACTTCCTGTTCAGCGATACCATCCAAAACAACATCGCCTTTGCTTCCGACACCGACGATCAGGCTACCGTGGAGGAGGCCGCTCGCCTCTCCGACGTGCATGACAACATCACCGAATTCACCGAGGGCTACGCCACCGTACTGGGCGAGCGCGGCGTGACCGTCTCGGGCGGTCAGAAGCAGCGCATCTCCATCGCCCGCGCCCTCATGAAGGATGCCAACATCCTGATCCTGGACGATGCCGTTTCGGCGGTGGATCTCCGTACCGAGAAGGCCATCCTGGAGAATCTCCGCCGCATCCGCAAGGGTAAGACCACCATCCTCATCGCCCACCGCATCTCCACGGTGGAGGGCATGGACAAGATCATCTTCCTGGACGACGGCCGCGTTACCGCCGTTGGTACCCATAAAGAGCTGCTGGAGACCTGCCCCGACTACCGCACCATGGTGGAGCTCCAGCAGGTGCAGGGTGCCATGAAGGAGACCGATTCCTCCGAAGCAAACCGAATGACCAACGTCCGAGAGGAGGTGGAAGGCCATGCGTGAGTATTTGCCTATTCTCATTGTGGGCGCCATCGTGGGTGTCCTGTCGGTGATCTTCCTCATCGCCTACGCCACCATGAAGGACAAAAAGGAGGCCATCGGCTTTGACCGTCACATGAAGGACGGAGAGATCGTCCGCCGTCTCTCCAAATATGCCCTGCGCCAGTGGCCCAGCTTCCTGCTGGTACTGCTCCTCATGGTGTTCTCCATCGTCTACGATATCGTCTCCCCTCTGGTCATCGGTGACCTCACCGAGTCCATCCAGAACGAGACCTTCACCCTTCCCTACCTCTACACCTCGGTGGCGGTCTATGCCTCCATCCTGGCGGTGTCCATGGTCTGCACCTACATCCAGGCCATCGTCCTCCAGAAGACGGGTCAGCGCATCCTCTCGGCTCTCCGCGAGGACATCTTCACCCACATCGAGAGCCTGTCCCACGAGCAGCTCAACCACATCCCCGTGGGCAAGCTGGTGACCCGCGTCACCAACGATACGGGTGCCATCTCCATGATGTTCACCCACATCATCGTCAACCTGGTCAAGAATGTCTTCGTGATCCTGGGCGTGCTGGTGGCCATGCTCTGCCTCAACTACGCCCTGACCCTCATGGTGCTGTGCTTCGTGCCCTTCATCGTGATCTTCACCGTCATCTTCCGCAAGTTCTCCCGCCGTGCCTACCGCCGCGTCAAGGACGGCACCACCGATATCAACACCTTCCTCTCGGAAAACCTGTCGGGCATGAAGATCATCCAGATCTTCAACCGCGAGGCCCACAAGAAGAATGAGTTTGACCGCAAGAATGAGGCTCTGGGAAAGTCCAAGCGGGATCAGATCTTTGTCTTCGGTATCTTCCGTCCCGTGGTCTACATGCTCTACGTGGCATCCGTCATGTGCCTGTTCTACCTGGGCGGTAAGGGCGTGATCCAGAACAAAGAGTTCTTGGGTCAGATGATCACGGGCGGTACCGTGGTGACCTTCTACATGTACATCAACAAGTTCTTCAACCCCATTCAGTCCCTGGCCGAGCAGTTCAACTGGCTTCAGTCGGCTATGGCCTCCGCCGAGAAGATCTTCACCGTCTTCGACATGGTGCCAGAGATCCAGGATTCCCCCGACGCCATGGAGCCCGAGGAGATCCGCGGCGAGATCGAGTTCCGGGACGTGTGGTTCGCCTACGTGCCGGGCGAGTGGGTGCTGAAGGGTGTCTCCTTCAAGGTGGAGGCGGGGCAGACCGTGGCCTTCGTGGGCGCGACGGGCTCGGGTAAGACCACCATTCTGTCTCTCATCTGCCGTCACTACGATATCCAGCAGGGACAAATTCTCATCGACGGGCGAGACATCAAGGAGATCAAGATCTCGGCCCTCCGCCGCCACTTCGGCCAGATGCTCCAGGACGTGTTCCTGTTCTCGGGCACGGTGCGCTCCAACATCCTTCTCGGTCTGGAGAACGTCCCCGACGAGGAGGTCATGGAGGCCTGCCGTTACGTCAACGCCCACCACTTCATTGGAAAGCTGGCGGGTGGTCTGGACGAGCCTGTCCGCGACCGCGGCAACAACCTGTCCGCGGGTCAGCGTCAGCTTCTGTCCTTTGCCCGTGTCATTGTCCATAAGCCTTCGGTCATGATCCTGGACGAGGCCACCGCCAACATCGACACCGAGACCGAGGTGCTCATTCAGGATTCGCTGGAAAAGATGATGAACATCGGCACCATGCTCATGGTCGCCCACCGTCTCTCCACCATCCGTCACGCCGACAACATCATCGTCCTCTCCCACGGCGAGATCAAAGAGCAGGGCAACCACGATCAGCTGGTGGCTCTGGGCGGACGGTACTACGAGCTGCATAAGCTCATGGCGGATGAGGAACGGCTTCGTAAGAGCTGATTCTTTCCCTGAAAAATTATCCCCCGATGTCATGTCGGGGGATTTTCAATTGAAGCTTCGCGGTGAGGTCGAAGCCGACGAGTGGTTTATTTCCGTAAGGAGAGGACGCCTGTCCCTGCGATCACGATCCAAGCGCACCGTCAAACCCAAACGTAAGATCCCCTCCCACCGCGCACAAAACCCACCGCCTCCCTCGGGAAGCGGTGGGTTTCCGTATATGCGGAATATCAGCGGCTGTGATCAGCGGCTGTTATCAGCGGATAATCTCGATGCCTGCGGGAGCCTCGATGTTGACCACGGTCTTGCCCTCGGTGTCCTTGAAGGCCCAGACCTTGATCTCGCCCTTGGGGGTGGGGTAGGTGCCCTTGGCCCAGTCCAGCCATGCCAGCTCGGGCTTGACCTCGTACTTGCCGGGAGCGATATTCTTCACGCCCAGGACGTAGTTGGACAGGTAAGGGCAGGGGCCGGATGCCCAGCCGTGGCAGAGGGAGTGACGGAACTTGATGTAGCAGTAGTTACCGTAGTCGCCGTGGATGTCCACCATGCCCTCGGGAACCACCTCGTCGATGCGGCCGGCATTGATCATCCAGTCAAGGTCGAAGTCCTCCCAGAAGGTGGTAGCGCCCATATCCAGCATACCGCCCCAGTACTCCTTCATATCGTTCAGCGCGCCTGCGTAGTCGCCTGCGGCGGCCTTGGCGGCCAGGATGTAGTAGCCCATGAAGGTGGAGTAGCCGTGACCGCCGCCGGGGATCATGATCTTCTCGTTGACCTCCTTGGCATCGGCAAGACCGGCCAGCACCATGAAGGCGTTGGACTGCTTGGCGGTAGTGGGCTCGGGCTTGTGAGCCTTCATCTTCTCAGCGGAGGCCTCGCAGAGAGCAGCGGTCTCGTCCTCGCCCAGCTCGCGGAGGAGGTACGCGCCGTTGTCCAGAGCCAGCTTCAGAAGGCCCTGGAAGCCCACGTGCTTGGCCACGGGATCGTCATTGGTGGGCCAGTCAAGGAGACGGCCCTCGGGCAGGGTCTCGCCGCCGTTCTCGTCCACGAAGGAGGCAAGCAGGGTCATGAGGCCGCGGAGGTAGTCTCTCTGCTCCTCCAGGTATGCCTTGTTGCCGAAGGCGCGGTACCAGTCGCAGTGGATCAGGAGCCACCAGATGGAGTAAGCGGAGATACCGTTCATCCACGCGCCCACGGGGGTCTCGTCGCGGACAACGTCCAGGGAGCGGGGCACGATATCGTTGTAGCCGAAGGTGGCCAGAATGGTGTTGACCTCGGTGTGCATGTCACCGATCCAGACCAGACGGTCGCGCTTGATGCCGTCCCACAGGTACTCCTGCATATTGACGTGGGCGGTGTAGGCGGCGGTGTTCCAGATGCGGGTCAGCTTCTCGTCGGAGCACTCGAAGGAGCCCTTGTAGTCCAGATCCAGGTAGTGGAACACGCCCTGAATGGCCTTGAAGGTAACAATGGCGTCATCGTCCACCAGCTCCACGCAGACGAATCTCTGGCCCGACTCGTTGGTCTCGTTGGCGGAGTAGAAGCCCACGTTCATGATGCGGTCGCGGATGGCGTGATCGTTGGTGGTGTTCTTGACCTTGATGGGGGTAATGGCCTCCATGACCGACTCACCGGTACGGACGAGGATGTTGCAGCGGGCATCGTCGCCGCAGCCCTTGGAGCCAGCGCCCCAGATCATGAGGCGGATGGAGCCGGGGAACTCACAGCCGTAGTCCAGCACCAGCTTAGCCTTGGGCTGACCGGGCTTGTTGACCATGGTGCAGCACTCACCGGGCACCAGGGTGATCTGGTTGCTTCTCTCCTGGAGGAGGGACTCGGGGTTGTTCACGTTACCCTCGGTCAGCACCACACGCTTGGGGGCGAGGTAGCGGCGGGTACGGGGGTCGGTGATGGACCCGTTCAGAGCGGGGATCTTTTCGTTGATCTTCATGGTAGGTTCTCCTATCTGAATCAAAAATTTTCAAATCTGATGCGGATGATCCGCAGACACATCTATTATATCATGTTGCACGGGATTTTGCAAGATGGTTTTGGGAATTTGTGTGAAATTTATAACGATGGAAAGCCCGCCCCTCGGGTGAGAGGCGGGCTTGGG
>JBGVRH010000029.1:0-16612 GCA_045128275.1 Eubacteriales bacterium
GTAAACATCGGTTCCTCTTTCTTGGCTTGTCACAATGCAATGTGAGGCCGTTGTAATGTATTTTTTGGAGAACGAGGGGCTCTGCCCCTGTCCCCCGCTTAAGGGACTTCTTGTAAGAAGTCCCTTAAGGATCTTCAAGAATTTTAAAAAATCAGATAAACTGAATATCCGAGACGAACTCATTCACATTCCACTCGATCTCGTCCTTCTCCAGCTTCACGCCGTCGCGGTAAATACCATCCATGGTCATATCCTTGACAGTATGCGCCTCATCCACACCCACGATCCATACGGCTGGCTTGGGCACGTCCCCATCGGTGAGGATCCGGATATTACGGAAGGTGATATCGTGGATGCACCCGTTCAGCCCGTCCTTGGCAAACAGCCCCGAGCGGAAGATGGGGGCGGCCAACAGGTACGGGTGGCGGACAGGGGTGGCGGGGGCGAAGGGGGCGGTCATGTCGGTCTGGAGGGTATCGGGAAGCTGGTATTTCGTGTACTCACAGCGGATATCCTCGAAGGTCACGCCGTAGATCTCGGCGCGGTTGTGGTGCTGGATGTCGCAGAAAACGGTGGAGCCGTGGATGCAGTCGCAGTTACGGAAGAGAATATCGTGGTAGGCGGGGGCGTTGGTCTCCGCGCCGATCTCCAGATTCCGTCCCCAGTCGCACCAGGTCACGCAGTTCTCCACGAGGATGTTCTCCATGTCCCACTCGTCCCAGCCCGCGATGCCCTTGAGGACGATGCAATCGTCGAAGTCGCGGAGGAAACAGTTCCGGATCACGGTGTTGCGGCAATTGAACAGGTCGATACCGTCGGCGTTGTACCGCCACATACCGATGGTCTTGATGTTGTCGATGACCATATCCTCGCACTGGGCGGGAATGAGGGCGAAGGTGGAGGCATCCCGCAGGGTCACCCCCTCCACGCGGATATGTTTGCATCGGTAGAAGCGGAGGATGCCGTCCAGCACCCGGATCTCTTTCAGATAGGAGAAGAATGCCTCCCGCTCCGTGGGGATAGGGCCGTAGTAGTTCAGGGGCAACAGGTTATCGCCGCTGACCCGCTTCTCGCGGCTTCCGTCGATGGTGCCATAGCCGCAGACCGTGATATTCTCGGCATCCAACGCAATGAAGGAGCCGTAGATCACGGCATCGCGGTCAATGATGACCGTGGTATCCGAGAACAGCTCCACGCGGCCGATCTCATGGACACCCGCGCCGTAGCGGAGAACCGTCCCGGCACCTTTTGCGTAAGCCTCAAAATCGGTTACAGGATCGAAGAAAATATGCAGAGCCGCATGGAAGCCGTCGGCCTCTACAGTGTACGCACCGGGGATGGTGAGGGTCAGGGTGGCGGTACTTCCCTGCACCTGGGCGGCGATCCCCTTGGACAGGGGGCGCACCAGCACCTCGGCGGGGGGAGTCTCGTAGGTGATCGTGACCGTCACGGCCTCGTCGGCGGAAAAGGACAGGACGGGAGCAAGCTCGGTCTGGTCAAGGGGTCTCTGCATCCCCGGCCAGGGGGTGTTGTAGGGCATAGCCGACACGCGGGCGGCGGGAGTTTTCACAGGGGTGCCGTTGACCGAGACCGAGATCCTGGTGTAAAGAGCCTCGCTCGCGGGGGGATTGGTCAGAATGAGCATAAGGGTACGGCTCCTTTCTTTATGGCAAGATACAGGATACGCGCCGAGCAAGCCTGAGCAAAGCTCGACTGATACAGAATACAAGACAGAAAACGAGAGTTGACACAGGGGGTGTCGCTATCTTGTATCTCGTATCTTGTATCTTTGTATCTTTTGTCAGCATCTCTCAAACTGATGATCGATATTCCTCTTCTTCATCTCCATAGCCACAGGCCGACCGTGGGGACAGAAGGTGATATCGGGGATCTCCATGAGCTTGTCCACCAGCCATTGGATATGCTCGGGGGGATAGTCCCGTCCCGCCTTGATGGCGGCCTTGCAGGAGGCTTGGTAGAGGGCTTTTTCAAAGAGGATATCGCGGGTGAGCTTGGCGGTGTTCACCCCGCTCTTGAGCTGCTCGGCGATGGTGGCCAGCATATCGGGGACGGCCCCCGACTCGATGCCGCTGGGAATGCCGTCCACGCGGACGGTGTTGCGGAGGCAGGAGTAGGAGAAGCCCACGGCCTGAAGCTCCTGTCGGTAGGTGTCCAGAAGCCCCACCTCCTCGCTCATGAGCATGATCTCCATGGGCAGCAGGAGGAGCTGGGACTCCACCGCCTTATCCTTCATGTTGGCCTTGAGCTGCTCGAAAATGATGCGCTCATGGGCGGCGTGCTTGTCGATGAGAAGCATGCGATCCCCCTGCTCCACGATGACGTAGGAGTGGAAGACCTCACCCACCATGCGGTAGGGGACGGTTGCCGTCACGGACTCCTGCGCGGGAGCGGGGAAGTCGGTGGGGACGGGGGCATGGGGACGGATGGGAGGGGCGGGGAATTCCTCGGC
Source organism: Eubacteriales bacterium (assembly GCA_045128275.1). Lineage (GTDB taxonomy): Bacteria > Bacillota > Clostridia > Oscillospirales > CAG-272 > CAMEON01. The sequence continues at coordinate 2,471 of JBGVRH010000029.1, forward strand.
GGTTGCGGAAGGGGAAGCCTCCACGGGGACGGGACAGTCGGGGACGCCTGTCCCTACGGGGGCGGGGGTATCCTCCACGGGGGGAGTCTTCGTGACCGTATCCGTCACAGGGGCGGCGGGGATCTCCTCGGCGGGACGGGCGGGGGTGCCGCTCACAGGCTCCTCGGGAGGGGGCACGTCACCGAACAGGGCCTTGGCCTCGGCCTCGTAGAGATCCATGGGGATCTCCTCGGCGGGGGGCGGGTTCATGGGGGCGGGGGATGCCTTGACGGGAGCCGCGGGAGGCGGGGTCACGGGCGTGACCGCAGGCTGGGCGCTTCCCTGTCCCTTCTTATTGCGGTTTACGTAGTAGTTGATGTAATCCTCGGCGGTGATGCGCTCCTGGGGAGGATGCACCGTGGTCTTGGGGGTGAGATCCACCTTGTCGGCGGGCTTGGATACGGGGTTCATATCCATAGCCACCTGCCGCTTGCCCAGGGACTCGGGACGGCTGGTCTCGATGGGGGTGGTCATATCCGACACCCGACCGCCGCCGGGGGCGATGGGCTTCTTCTCGGGGGCGGCAAACTCGGGACGGGTGATATTCTGCTCCAGAGCCTGGCGGACGGCATAGTAGACCGCCTCGAAGACGGGCTTTTCGTTGGAGAACTTCACCTCCAGCTTGGCGGGGTGGACGTTGACGTCCACGCGGGCGGGGTTGAGGTGAATATTCATGACACAGCAAGGATATTTTTCGGGGGGAATGTAGGAGGTGAAGGCCTGCTCCAGGGCGGCCTGGGCGGTGCGGCTGCGGACGAAACGGTTGTTGATGAAGAAGTTCTGACCGTTGCGGTTGGCCTTGACGTTGTCCGAGCGGCCGATGAAGCCCGTGATGCGGATGCCCTCATGCTCGCTGTCCAGAGGCAGGAGGCGGGAGGCGAAGTCCTTGCCGAAGACCGCCCAGATGGCGGACTTGAGCTGACCGTCCCCCGCAGTCTCCAGCTTGGTCACACCGTCTACGATGAGGCGGACGCTGATCTCGGGGTGAGACAGAGCCACCCGCTCCACGTTGGCGGAGACCGCCATGGACTCGGTGGCATCCCGCTTCAAAAACTTGCGGCGGGCGGGGACGTTGGAGAAAAGGTTCTCCACAATGATGGTGGTGCCGTCGCGGCAGCCCCGCTCGGAGATGCCCACCATCTGACCGCCCTTGATCTCCAGCATAGCGCCCATCTCGTCCTCGCGGCGCTTGGATAGGATGCGCATATCCGAGACGGAAGAAATGGCGGCCAGAGCCTCACCGCGGAAGCCCAGGGTCAGAATGCCGTCCAGATCCTCGGCGTTGCGGATCTTACTGGTGGCGTGACGGCGGATGGCCATGGGCAGATCCTCGGCAGACATACCGCACCCGTCGTCGGTGACCCGCATGAAGGTCACGCCGCCGTTCTGGATCTCCACGGTGACGTTTTTCGCCCCCGCGTCGATGGAGTTCTCCATCATCTCCTTGATGGCGGAGGCAGGCCGATCCACCACCTCACCCGCGGCGATGAGGTTGGCGACCTCGAAGGATAGGACTTGGATATTACCCATGGCGTTTTCCTTTCTTGAATAATGAGAAAATAGAGGGACGAGCCTTGGTCTCACCGACCATACCGAAATAGTGCTTGGTCTCGGTGACAAACGCTTCGGTCAGCTCGTGACGATCGCCGCCCTGTTTCAGACTGTCGATCCATGCGCCGTCCACCATGCCCCCCGCGTCGAAGCTCACGTCATACTTGGCGGACTCCAAAAGAGGAATATCCTCGGTGTCGGCCATGCAGAACAGATAGCCGCACAGCACGCGCAGGTAGGTATGCCCGTCCGAGCCGTTTTCCTTTAGATTCTTGATCTCATCCCGAAGCAGAGCTATGATCTCGGCTTTGTCGATGGTTTGAAAATCAAAGCCGTATTTCAAAACAAACTGTTCAGCGCGGGCTTCGTCGGACATGGCAGGCTCCTTTCTATGGTTTGTATACCGAAACTCAAAAAATGCAGTTCAAACAAAGCGAAACGGATTCTCGATCCCGTTGACTCCGAACATACGACACGCTCCTCGCCACATAGCCCTCGCATGGATGCGGTCATGCCAAATAAAACGGCGGAGCATTTTGCGCACCGACCAATACTCGCCGTAGCTTCCCTCGGCGGCGGGCATATGCAGGAAATCCGGGTGTGCCTCCAGCGCTTCAAAGCCTCGGCGGCGGCACGCCAAAATATCCCCCTCGTTGTCGGCCTCAATACCGATCTCTCCGAAGTAGTAGGCGTTGACACTCTTGGTGTGCCCGTACATCTCGCGGGCGGTATGGGGAACTTGACCGTAAAAGGTCTTTCGGATGGGAGACAGACCCGCATCCTTGTCGAGGATAGACTCGTACAGAGCCAGAAAATCCTTGGCGGAGCGCAGGGCGAGGGTTTTCAGCACCTCGTATTCCTCCCTCGTCAAGGGAGCCTTTTCACTGTCAAAAATGGCATCGGAATCAGCGTCGCGGATATCCAGCTCGGATTCCTTTTCCTCGGCGATCACAATTTCGATCAGATCGGGGACGGGATCCCCCTTCCACGCGAGATAGGACTTGATCTCGGCGGGCATTTTGGTGATCGCTACGGAAAGGCTCTCTCCCCGCGTAAACGCGCCGGGGAGATCAACGGCGTACAAAAGGGTATCGCCTCGGTTATGCTCCCAAAAGCATGGTATTTTCATGGTAGCTCCTTAAAAAGTGACGGTCACCCGCCCGTGGCACTCCCCCTCGTAGGTCTTCCCGCTCTCGGTGGCAAGCCGCCACTTCCCCGCCTCGATACGCAGATCAAAGACCTCACCGAAGGCATGGATATGGGTCAGCGCAAACCGCCCCAGATCCTCGGGGATGATCGTGTTGAAGGAGAACCTACGGAAGCCCAGGGGCTGTACCGCCAGGATGCCCTCGGTAATGATCTGACAGAAGAGGGCGCTCTCGGCGCTCAGATGCCGCTGGCCGCCCTCGGGGTAGGCCTCCACGGCGTAGGGGACGTGATCGCCCAGCAGTCGCTTCTCGCAGTAGTCAAAGAGGTAGTCGGTGGCGGTCTTGCGGAGGGCTTTTCCCGCCTCGGGGTCAGTCTCGGAGAGGATCACGGCGGCGCGGTACATCCCCCGCAGGCCATAGAGGGTGGAGCGATCCCACGCCACGGCGGTGCCCTCCTCGGAGAGCTGTCCCGCCTCGCTGTAGAGGTAGGGGGAGGTGATGGCCTCCGCCGTACCCTTCGCGTGGGTGGCGATATCCATGCAGAGGGGGAGGCAGATCCAGGAGCGGAGGGTGGTATTTCCGTCGTAGTATTTGTAGGTATCAAAGCCGTGGACCTCACCCGTGAAGTAGGCTTCGGTCTCCGCCTCGATGGTGGCGGCGGCTCTACGGTAGGTCTCGGCCAGATGAGGCTCCCCCATCTCGTCGGCCAGGGCCGCGGCGGTGCGGAAGCCCCCCAGGGCCAGCATATTGGTGGAGAGATTGATCTGCCCCGCGGGGAGTCTGCCCTCCAGCTCGTCGGAGTCCGAGGAGATCAAGCCCCTATGGATGGGGTTATCCATTTTGCGCAGGTTATACTCAGCGCACCATTGGATGGCCCTCCAGAGGGCGTTACCCTCCCCCAGCCGACCGCTGACGAGGGCGTAGCGGGTGGCACCGAAGAGGTACATGGCGGCGTCGCCTCTGTCTCCCGCGCCGTTCCAATAGTCCAGCCCCTCGGCGATGATGGAGGAGGGGATGGGCTCGTAACGGTCGTCCATGTGGGGGTAGTACCACGCGTAGGCGTTGTAGGCGGCGTTCAGCTGAAGCTCGTCCCCCGTCCACGCCTGCCACGGCCCCGCGTACTCGGCCTGATCGTTGCACCAGACGGCGGCGTAGTAGGAGGTGCCGCCGGGGGAGTGGACGTCACCGTTCCGAGTGCGGAAGATGCTCTCACCCGCGCGGAGCTTGGCAAAGTGGAACATGGTGTCGAGGGTGGGGCTTTCGGTGGTGAGGGTGAGGGGGGTGGTGAGGGCGTTTACGCGGTTCGCGCGGGCCTGCCATTCTTCACCCACATCCACCGTAAGGGTTGGCTTATGAGCCAGACGGGCGGTGTAACAAACGGACAGAACGGCATGACCGTCAGCCTCCACCACACCGTTTTCGGGGGCTTCCCACGCCATGCTCCTCTCCACAATATTGATGCCGTGGGGGCCGCGCACACGGTAGATCTCGGTGGGACTTTTATCGAAAGTTTCCACCTTCATAGCAGCGTTTCCGTCGTTGACAAGAGTCACGGTTTCGCAAAAGGCGGCGTGATCGGGACTTGGGTACAAGCGGCGGATCACCATAAAGCTCTCGTAGCGGCCATAGACCGTAATGGTGCCGTCACAAAGCTCGACGCACTCCACATCCTCGCGGACAGGCTTTCCGTCGGCGCGAATCACCGGCACAAGCTCCTCGGGGACATCGCATTGCAGGCTCCCGTGTGTATTATTCGGAAAGATACGGAGCATGGGGAACACCAGATGGCGGTGGAGAAATAGCTTTCCGTCCTTAATACCGTACGTAATAACGGCAGAGGAATAAAGCCCGCTCATTTCAATGAAGTCGGTATGATCCTCGGGGTGCTTGTTGCAATCCCAGACCAATACGGTGTTGTTTCGCACAATGCTCCAACGGCTTGCCACGGTAGTTCCCTCCTATCCGAAAATTATCTGTATCTCTTCTTCCACTCAAACATCAGCGACATACACTCAAAGGGCGAAAGCGTATTGAGATCCACCTGCCGCAGCTCCTCGATGAGCTGCTGATCCAGCATATCGTCCATGGTGATGGCGCCGTCGTCTACTACAGGCTTCTTGGTGCCCGTGCCCGAGGCGTCTACCGCGTCGCGGACGGCCTTGGAGGACTCCTCCACGTGAGCCAGCACCTCACGGGCGCGCTTAATGACCTCGTTGGGCAATCCCGCCAGCTTGGCAACCTCGATACCGTAGCTGTCGTCGGTGGAGCCGCGAACGATCTTGCGGAGGAAGGTAATGGAATCCCCCCGCTTCTTGGCGGCGATGTGGTAGTTGACGATGCCGTCGTAAGACTCCTCCATGGAGGTCAGCTCGTGATAGTGGGTCGCGAATAGGGTCTTGGCGCCGATCTTGCGCCCTGCGGTGTACTCCATGATGGCGCGGGCGATGGACATACCGTCGAAGGTGGAGGTGCCGCGGCCTACTTCATCATAGATGATGAGGCTCTTCTTGGTGGCGTTGCGCAGGATGTAGGCCACCTCGTTCATCTCCAGCATGAAGGTGGACTGACCGCTCGCCAGATCGTCGGACGCGCCCACGCGGGTGAACATCTTATCCACCACGCCCACAGAGGCCTCCACGGCGGGGACGAAGGAGCCGATCTGGGCCAGCAGGACGATGAGAGCCACCTGGCGCATATAGGTGGATTTACCCGCCATATTGGGGCCCGTGATGAGCATGAGGCGGTTGTCGCGGGTATCCAGCATGACGTCGTTGGGGACGAAGTAGCTGTCCTTCACGAACCGCTCCACCACGGGGTGGCGGCCGTCCTTGACGGTGATCACATCGCTGTCGTTGATGTCGGGGCGGACGTACTGGTAGCGGGAGGCCACGGAGGCCAGGGACTGGAAGCAGTCCAGCTCGGAGAGCAGGCGGGCGGTACGGCGCACTCTTGCTTCCCTTTGCGCCACGAAATCGCGGACTTGGTTGAACAGCTCATACTCCAGGGCGCAGAGCTTATCCTTCGCGCCCAGGATGGTAGCCTCCATGTCCTTCAGCTCCTGGGTGATGTAGCGCTCGTAGTTAGAGAGGGTCTGCTTGCGGATATAGGTATCGGGCACCATGTTCACGAAGGACTTGGAGACCTCGATGTAGTAGCCGAAGACCTTGTTGTAGCCCACCTTGAGGGTCTTGATGCCGGTGCGCTCCTTTTCCTCGGCGGCCACCCGATCCACCCAGCTCTGCCCGTCGGTCATGATGGAACGGAGGCGATCCACCTCGGGATCGTAGCCGTCGGCGATCATACCGCCGTCACGGACGGTGAAGGGCGGCTCCTCGCAGATGGCGCGGTCAATCTCACCGCAAATATCTTCAAGGGTATCCAGCTCCCGCCAGATGCGGGACAGCTCCTCGGAGGTGGACTCCTCCAGAAGGCGGCGCAGCTCGGGCAGTACGGCGGCGGTGGCGGATACGGCGCGGAGGTCTTTTGCGTTGGCGGTGCCGTAGACGATCTTGGTGACCAGTCGCTCCAGATCCAGCACGTGGGACAGAAGCTCCCCGATCTCCTCTCTTTTCATGAAGTTGCCGAACAGCTCCTCCACCGCCCCCTGACGGCGCAGAATGTGGGCGGGGGACAAAAGGGGATGCTCCACCCACTGGCGAAGCATGCGCGCACCGGGGGAGGTCTTGGTGCGATCCAGCACCCACAGAAGAGAGCCCTTCTTCTCCTTAGTGCGCATGGTCTCGGTCAGCTCCAGATTGCGGCGGGTGTTCACATCCAGCTCCAGATACTGCCCCTCGCTGAAGACCTGCAATTCCTTTATGTAGGAAATATCCGACTTCTGGGTCTCGATCAGGTAATCCAGCAGTGCGCCCACGGCGCAGACGATGGCGCGGTTCTGGAGAATGTCCTCCCGGATGTTCTCACCGAACTGGGAAGCCACCAGCTCGCGGCAGGCATCGGGATCGTAGCGGTGGTTCTGGTTGTCGGAGAGCATAGCCCCCTTGGCGTTCAGGAAGTCGGCGGCCTCGGGGAAGCGGGATTTGCCCAGATTGGAGATCACCTCGCGGGGGGCGTAGGTACCCAGCTCGTTGATGAGGTGCTGATCCGCCTCCCCGCCGTCCAAAACGGTGGCGAAGACCTGGGCGGTGGAGATATCCGCAAAGCACACGCCGTACTCCGCGCCCGTCACGTAAAGGGAGCAGAGGTAGTTGTTCTTCTGCTCGGGCAGGAGGGTGGACTCGATGACCGTACCGGGGGTCACCACGCGGATGACCTCGCGGCGCACCAGCCCCTTGGCGGTGGCGGGATCCTCCACCTGCTCGCAGATGGCCACCTTGTAGCCCTTCTCAATGAGACGGCCGATGTAGGTATCCGCCGCGTGGAAGGGGACACCGCACATGGGGGCGCGCTCGGCCTCCCCGCAGTCGCGACCCGTCAGGGTCAGCTCCAGCACGCGGGAGGCGGTGATGGCATCGTCAAAGAACATCTCGTAGAAATCTCCGAGACGGTAGAACAGAAGGAAATCCTTGTATTGCTCCTTGACCTCAAAATACTGCTCCATCATGGGCGTCATGGCGGTGTACCTCTTTCTTAAACAAATACTCTAAGTCATCTAAAGCCTCCCCCTTTGGGGGAGGTGGCACGCCCTTCGGGCGTGACGGAGAGGGCAAACGGCGAAGGAACGCCCTCTCACCCGCTTCGCGGGAGCTGTCTCGCTTCGGCTCGGTCACGACACGGCTCTGACTGCCACCGGCAGTCATTCACTACCGTGTCGCCGCTTCGCTACCCATAGGGGGAGCCTTGGGTTGTGTCAAATCAATGACAGCCTCCGCAGGTAGAGCAATCGTGGGTGCAATTGCTGGGCATCTCACCCGTAATGGCGAAGGTAATGGTGTTGTTGACGGCATTCATCAGCTCGTTGACGGCCTCCTGGGCCTCCAGCAGCTCCACGTAGACGGGGGCAGCCATGATCTGATCGTACAGCTCGTTGATGCGGTTCTGGATGGACTCCAGGAGCTGGGGGTCGAAGTCCTCGGCAGAGGCGACCTGCTGGATGGCCTTCTGCTGGACGTCATACTCGGTCATGAGGGTCTTGAGGGTGGGATCCTCCTCGTAGGCCTTGCGGGCATTCTCCATGCGGACGAGACGCTCGTCCTTCTTGAGGGCCTTACCCAGGGTGATGGCAAGCTCGAATACGTTCTGGTTGTTGGTGGTATCCATGGTTATTTCTCCTGTTGATTATAATATTTTTTATTTGAGATCCTTCGGCTGCGCTCTGCGCGGCGCTCAGGATGACAGTCATAGTGGTTACTCCGCGATCTCACCCCAAAGGGCGAAGGCCTCGGTTCTCTCGATGCGGACATTCACGAACTTCCCCGTCATGTCGGGGGTTCCGTGGAAGAAGACGATCTTCCCGCCCTCGGTACGGCCGCTGTACACCTCGGGGTTGCCCTTGCTCTCACCGTCGCAGAGGACGCGGAGGGTCTTTCCTTCCATGGGCAGATTCTTCTCGGCGGCGATGGCGTTCTGGACGGCCAGCAGGCGGTCGAAGCGATTGCCCTTGACCACGTCGGGGAGCTGCTCCATCTCGGCGGCGGGAGTGCCCTTGCGGGGGGAGTAGATGAAGGAGTAGAGCATATCGAAGCGGACGGTCTCCAGCGCCTTCAGCGTGTCCTCAAACTCGGCCTCGGTCTCCCCGGGGAAGCCCACGATGATATCCGAGGTGATGACCACGTCGGGCATCTTCTCCCGCATGTAGCGGACGGTGTCCAGATATTTGGCCATATCGTAGTGGCGGTTCATAGCCTTCAGCACGCGGTCGTTGCCCGACTGCATGGGAAGATGGAAGCGGCGGGCAATGTGCTTGCCCTGCGCCATGACGTCGATGAGCTTGCGGGAGGCATCCTTGGGATGGCTGGTCATGAAGGACAGCCAAAAGTCTCCCTCGATGGCATCCAGCTCGGCCACCAGATCCGCGAAGTCGCAATCGGTGCCCTTGCCGTAGGAATTGACGTTCTGACCCAGCAGGGTGATCTCCTTGTAGCCGGCCTCCACCAGCTCACGCACCTCGCGGATAATGTCCTCCTTGGCGCGGCTCCGCTCCCGGCCTCGGCAGTAGGGCACGATGCAGTAGGAGCAGAAATTGTTACAGCCGTACATGACCGATACCCAGGCGCGGTAGCCCGACTCGCGGCGGATGGGCGCACCCTCGGCCACGGTCTTGGTAAAGTCCTCCTCGGACTCTGTGGTGATGAAGCGGCGCTTTTGTTCGACGGTGTCCCACAGCACCTTGGGGAAATGGTGAAGGGAGGCGGTGCCCAGGGTGAAGGTGACGTAGGGATACTTCATCTTCAGCTCCTCGCGGCGATGCTCCTGGGCGGTCATGCACCCGCAGACACCGATGATGAGGTCGGGATTCTTCGCGCGGATGTGCTTGTACTGGCCGATGATGGACAGGGCCTTCTTCTCTGCGTGCTCACGGATGGCGCAGGTGTTGACCATGATGAGGTCGGCCTCCTCGGGGGATGTAACGATCTCGTAGCCCATCTCCTCGGCCATACCAGCGATCTTTTCGCTGTCGGCCTCGTTCTGCTGACACCCGAAGGTCAAAACGAAGCACCCGCGGCGGCGGCCCGTGGTCTCGGCGCAGGCATCGTTCCACTCACGGACGCGGCTGACGTAAGCCTGTCGCTCGGGCAGGCTGATGGGGGGTAGGATATATTGCTTTGCCATGGCGGCTCCTTTTCCTTCAAAAACAGTCTTCTTTATATTATACCGCATTTTTTAAAAATTGTCAAGACACAAGGGCGGGGATTACGAAAAAACAAATATTTTCAAAAAATGTCGCTTCCCCCCTTTATTTCCCGGGAAGTTTATGGTATAATGGTATCGGATATACATTCGAAGGAGGCATGCGCCATGCAAGAGACATATTCCATCCCCCTTTCGGCTCTCTGTGAGGAATTCAGCCTGGAAAAGGTCTACGTTCCCGAGAATTTTGAGAGCATCATGATCACCACCCCCGAGATCAGCCGTCCCGGTCTGGCTCTGGCGGGCTTCTACGAGATCTTCGATGCCGCCCGTATCCAGATCATCGGATACGCCGAGCATCGCTTCATGGAGACCCTGTCTCCCGAGGTGCGCCGTCAGAATATTACCAACTATATGGAAATGAGCCCCGTCGCCGTGGTGTATTCCACAGGCGCGCCCATCTTTGAGGAGATGCTGGAGGCCGCCGAGCGGTTGGGCGTGCCCGTCCTTCGCTCCCAGGAGAAGACCAGCCCTCTCATGGCCACCATGATCGCCTCCCTCAACAACCACCTGGGCCCCCGCATCACCCGCCACGGCGTGCTGGTGGAGGTCTACGGTGAGGGTCTGCTCCTGCTGGGCGACAGCGGCGTGGGCAAGTCGGAAACCGCCATCGAGCTGGTCAAGCGAGGCCACCGTCTCATCGCAGACGACGCGGTGGAGATCAAGCGTGTCTCCTCCAAGACCCTGGTGGGTACCGCTCCCGACATCATCCGCCACTACGTGGAGCTGCGCGGTATCGGCATCGTGGATGTCCGTCGCCTCTTCGGTATGGGCGCGGTCAAGATGACAGAGCGGATCGACTTGATCATCAATTTGGAGACATGGGTGCAGGGCAAGATGTACGACCGCCTGGGTCTGGACGAGGAGACCACCAACATCCTGGGCCTGGAGATCCCCTCCATCACCATCCCCGTCAAGCCCGGTCGTAACCTGGCCATCATTCTGGAGATTGCCGCCATGAACAACCGCCAGAAGAAGATGGGCTACAACACCGCCGAGGAGTTCAACAAGAAGCTCATGGGCCAGATGGGTCTGGACTGATATGGCCTACCGCCTCTACCTCATCGTCCGTCCCACCCCCGCCGAGGAGGATATCCCCGCTCTGCGGCTCCTTTTGGAAAAGTCCTTTCCCAATAAGGAAAATATACCCTATCTTGACGCTCTGCACGGCAGTCCCGATCACCCCGCCATCCCCCGCGTGGTTGCCCAGCGACTGGGAGCCTTGTCCCTGCTTCCCTCTCTGCTGGAGGCGGCAGGCATGGATCCCACCCCCCTCGTCCTCCGCCGAAACGGTCACGGCAGACCCCACTGCGAAGTCCCCGACGGCTCTCCCGTGGGCTTCGACTTCAACCTCTCCCACTCGTCCGCCCATATGGCGGGCGCGCTCCTGGTGGGGGACGGCAAGGTCGGCGTGGACGTGGAGGGATCCATCCCCCCCAAGCGTGCCCTGCCCCTGATCCGTCGGTTCTGCACCGAGGGAGAGCTGGCTATGCTGGCAGACCTCCCCGATGACGAGTCCCTTGCCGCCCGCTTCTTCACCTCCACCTGGGTGGAGCGGGAGGCCATCGCCAAGCAGGACGGCGGCGGGATGCCCCTGCGCTTTGACACGGCCAAGCTCCCCGAGGGCATCATGCTGTGGAGCGGGCATCTCCCCCACACCGATACGGCGATCGCCCTCTGCGCGCCTTTGCAGAACGCGCCCGCGGCTCCCCGTCTGCTTCCCGATTCCCTGCCCGTTCAATTTCCATAAAGAGAAACCTCCCCATCACGGAAAGCCCGTTGTGGGGAGGTCATTTTTTACGTATTCGCGGGAGGCTCTGCGGGTGCTTCCCCGCTCGCGGTATCCTCGGAGGGCGCGTCCCCGTCGGAGGGAGCTTCCTCCACGGTCTCGTCCTGCGCGGGAGCGTCCTCGGCTCCATCCTCATCGGGAGCCGGATCGGGAGCAGACGTGTCCTTGGCGGTGGTATCAGGGACTGACGCGGGGGTATCCTCAGCGGTCTCCGCAGGGGATCCCGTGGCGGTATCGGCGGCGGTCTCGGCGGCGGTCTCACCGTCGGTTCCCGTTTCGGTCACGTCCTCGGTCGGCTCTTCGGTCACGTCCTCGGTGGGTCTCTCGGGGGTAGTCTCGGCAGGCTTCTGGGGTCTTGTCTCCCACTCGGGGAGCTGGGTCTCCAGCCACTCAAAATAGGTATCCAGGCCATTGGCGATGCCGATGGCGGCCTCCTGGCGGAAGTAATCGGTGGCCATGAGGGTATCGTCGGACTTGTTGGAGAGGAAGCCCATCTCCACGATGGTGGTGGGGACACGGCTCCAGTTGGTGCCGGTCATGTCGTCCATCTCCCGCATATTCAGCTTCTCAATGCCCGTCTGATCACAGAAGCCGTCCAGCACCAGGCGGGAGAGGCGGTGGCTCCGCTCGTAGTGGATGGCACAGGTGGGGTAAGGGTTGGAAGCAGATTGGCAGATGGTCATGGCGCCCCGCATACTGTCGTCGGTCCAGCTGTTGGCATGGATGCGGATATAGGCGGCGGCCTCGTACTTGTTGGCGATCTCGGCCCGCTCCATATTGCTGATCTCCACGTTGTTGGTCTCGCGGATCATGACCACCGAGTACCCACGGCGGATCAGCTCGTCGCGGAGCAGGAGAGCCACGGCCAGGTTCAGCTCGTACTCGGTCTGCCCCGTGTACACGCCGGTGGCCCCCCAGGTGACCTCGGCCTTCATGATCTCGGATCCGGGGCCGTTGGGCTCCAGCGCCGCCGAGCCCTTGAGCTGGTGGCCAGGATCGATGACGATGATCCGGGTGCGGTTGGGGCTTCCCTTTTTGCCCACGTAGTAGATATCGGTACCGCTGTGAGCCTCGCCCGTGTACTCCACGGCTCCCTCCAGCAGCACGTCGGTCTCCCCCTCGGGGGCACCGTCGCCCAGGATCAGGTCGCCCGTATCCACGGTATCGTGGAGATCCCGCGACCAGAGCCACTCCCAGGTACTGCAGGAGGTAGCGGTCAGCATCACCCCGCAGAGGAGGAGAAGAGCCAGAGCAAGGCTTGTATATCTGATGGTTCTTTGTAACATAAAAATTCCTTTACTGATGGGGAAAAACGGTTATATCTCGCGAAAGATTACCGCTCCTTGAAGGTGCGCTTGCGCAGGGAGATGGCACTCTCCTCCTGTCCCTCCTCCACGAGGATGGGGCATTCCAGACCGCCCTTGTAGGCCGAGATGTACTGGATCATCCACTTATAATACTGATCCCCGTGGCCGCCCTCCATGGGCTCGATGTCGCGGCTGTATTCGGCATTGAAGTTGTCGGTGAAGGCATACTTGCCGCCGCCGATGTCCAGCTTCTGGGCCGTCCACTCGTTCCACCAGGTCAGGGTCACGATCTTGGGATGCATCATGAAGGCATAGTACCATTGGACGTACCAGGTCTTGCCCTCCTTGCGGCCGATGGCATCGCCGGGGCGGATGCTGTCGCCAAAGCCCTGGGCCATGTAGTTCTTCTGGGCGGCGGTGGTCACGCCCACCTGCTCGGGAGTCCCGTCAGCCCCCATGGTCACGGCACCGTTGATATTGGTGTTGAGGAAGCTCCACTGTCCCCCCGCGTAGTCCACGCCCAGGCCCCACATGGAGCGGACGGTGAACAGGTTCTCGTTCTTTAGGGGGAAGCCCTCGGGGCGGGTATGGGTGGTGAGCAGGAGGGGCAGGCCGTCCCAGTAGACGAAGCAGTCCTGCCACTTCTCCACGCTGTAGAACTCATCGTAGAGGTAGCGGTAGGTACGGCCGTCGTTGTCACCGCACCACACCACCACGTAGGGAGTACCCAGCCCCTCGGCGCGCATCTCCAGGATGGTATCGAAGAGGGCGATCATGGGATCGTCGATCATGCGCTTCTTGAGATCGGGGTTATCCAGGTAGCCGTTGTGGAGATTGGTGTGGTCCAGGATGATGAAGTCCACCCCCGCGGCATACAGCAGGGTCATGTTGTTGCGGATGGCGGTCTTGTCGCTGGAGCGGTAGTAGCCCTGGGCGGGCTTGGCCCAGTAGTGGAATGCGGGAGCGGGGCCGTAGCTCTGCTTGCCCTCCAGCACCTCGGTGACGTTGTGCCAGTTTTCAATGGGCTTGTCTCCCGAGCCCAGGATGTAGTCGAACCAAATGGAGTAGCAGATGCCCACGATATCCCGCTTGTCGGTGATATCCAGACCCAGGGCATAGCCCTCGCGGGGGGTGGCGGTGACGGAGCCGTCCTCGTTCTTGACGTAGTCCACCTTCCCGTCGTTGAACTTGCCCATATCAGGCTCCCAGCCCTTCAGCTCGGTCTCGGGCTCGGTGGGGGCCTCGGTGGGGGCTTCAGTGGGTTCCTCAGTAGGGGCTTCGGTGGGCTCCTCGGTGGGAGGCGCGGTAGGCTCGGCGGTGGGGGCTGCCGTATCGGGGACAGTCTCGTCGGGGGTCTTGCCGCTATCGCAGGCGAGGAACAAGCAAGAGATCAGCAAAAGGCTGGCCAACAGAGCGATCAGACGCAGGGTTCTTTTCATGATGAGTCTCCTTTCGTATGTGAGACGGATCGGCATATAAGGCTGAAAGACCGCGACAC
>JBGVRH010000030.1:0-15044 GCA_045128275.1 Eubacteriales bacterium
TCGGCCATGCGGCGGTAGGCCATGGGGGATTCGTCCAGGGTGGACTCGCCTACCGAGGTGGAGTAGATACCCGCCATTTCCCGTCGGTAGTCCTCCATGGACAGGGTCTCCTTGGCCTCGGAGCGCTTCATGACCCGTCCCGAACCGTGGGGGGCGGTGCAGTTCCAGTCGGGATTGCCCCGTCCCTCGCAGAGAAGGCTGCCGTCCTTCATGTTGATGGGGATAAGGAGCCGCTCCCCCTTCTGCGCCGAGACCGCTCCCTTGCGGAGAACCCGCGCCTTGGTGTCCACGTAGTTGTGGATGGTGGCGAAGGAATCGGCGGCAGTGATGCCCAGCCGCTCCAAGATGACCTCCCCCATACGGCGGCGGCTTTCCGAGGCGTAGGCGACGGCGATATCCATGTCGTGGAGGTAGTTCTCCAGCAGGTATCCCGACAGGAAGCAGTCCTCGGGGCGGAGGGTGGTCTTGATATCGGCGGGCTTCAAACGCTTGCGCCTGACCTCTCCCTCGTCCATGCCAAGGGCGGCGAAGAAGGCGGCGGCTTGGTGGTAGAGCGCCACGTCCCGCCCCAAGCGGCGGCTGCCCGAGTGGATGACCAGGTAGAGGGCACCGTCCAGTCCCTGCTCCAGCTCAATGAAGTGGTTTCCGCCCCCCAGAGTGCCGAAGGAGCGGGAGACCAGCTGATGGGGGATGCTCTCATAGCAACGGAGCTTTTCCAGGGGAACACGGTGTACCGCGCCGTTGGGGGAAGGGAAGATGGCCGCTCCCGAGGGAACGCACCCGCGGATGGCTTCGTCCAGGCGGGGAAGATCCACCGAGGAGGTATCCAGGCGGTAGACCTGCATCCCACAGCCAATGTCACCCCCCACGTAGGCGGGATTGACACGGTCGCCCACGGTCATGGAGGTGCCCACGGTACAGCCCTCGGCGGCGTGCATATCCGGCATCATGCGGATGCGGGAATCCCTTAACTCCTCGCGGTTGCACATGCGAAGCACCTGGGCATAGGCTTCGCTGTCCACCGTGGCGGCGTATACGGTGGCTTGATTATACTTGCCAACGATCTCGAACACGGCGGACTCCTTTCTTGCGGTTCTGGCGGTAGAAACAAATATACATCTTAATTATAGCACACTTTCCCTCATTTGTACAGTAGTCCGCGGAAAATTCCGCAGAAAATAATCTGCCAGCGGACGAAAAAACGTCTATGGGAGGAAGCAAGATGGGGTGAACTTTTGAAAAAAGTGGGCAAAACCTTGACAGAACGGGGAGAGTCATGTATAATAAAGGCAGAACCGCGAGGAGGTGAGGACGTGACCCAACAGCAAGACCGCGAGGGGCGCGTGTTCCCCTTGGCGGATACCCACAAGCGATACCACACCTACGACGCCTGGCTGAAATCCACCTTCGGGGGCAAGTGCGCCAAGATCCCCCTGGACGCGGGATTTACCTGCCCCAATATGGACGGGCGGTGCGGTGTGGGCGGGTGCATCTACTGCTCGGGGCGGGGAAGCGGGGACTTTGCCGAGTCTTCGGCTGTGCCCCTGCGGGAGCAGTATGACCGCCAGCGGGAGCTTCTCGCCAAGAAGTGGCCCACCGAGCGGTGCATCCCCTACTTCCAGGCGCGGACGAATACTTACGCCCCTGCGGCGGTGTTGCGCCCCATCTTTGAGGAGGCGTTGACCTATCCCGCCGTGGTGGGCATGAACATCGCCACCCGCGCCGACTGCCTGCCCGAAGACACCGTGGCACTCCTCCGCGAGCTGTCCGAGCGGACGGTGCTGACGGTGGAGCTGGGACTGCAAACGGCCCACGACAGAACTGCCTCCGCCATCAACCGAGGCCACACCTACGCCGACTTCCTGGAGGGCTACATCCGTCTGCGAGAAGGCGCGCCCCGTGCGCTGACATGCACCCATCTCATCTTCGGCCTCCCCGACGAGACCGAGGCGGATATGCTGGAGACGGTGCGCCGCGTGGCGGAATTGCGGCCGGATCAAGTCAAGATCCATCTTCTCCACGTCCTGCGGGGGACGGCTCTCGGAGAGTTGTACGGGGCAGGGAAGTACACCCCCATGGAAAAGGATGCTTACGTGGAGACCGTGGTCAAGGCCTTGGAGCTGTTGCCCCCGAATACCGTCATCGCCCGTCTCACGGGGGACGGGGCGGCGGAGGATCTCATAGCACCTATGTGGAGCCGCCGCAAAAGAGAGGTGCTGAACGCCATTGACAAGCGGCTGGCCGCTCTGGATACGTGGCAAGGAAAGAATCATCAACGGATTGTTTGAAACGCAACAAACAATTTGAAAGCTGAACGAATGTCCCATGTGGGCACTGAATAGAACGAAAAACACCGCACATAAGAAAGGAAACACCGTTATGGCACAAGCATTACAGAGAGCCTCCTGGATCTGGAGAAGGGGAGAGGCGGGACAGGACGAGTTCTGCGACTTCCTCGCCACCGTAGCTGTCCCCGAGGTGGGCAAGCGCTACTTCCTCCACATCGCCAGCGATTCCAACTATACCGTCTGGATGAACGGTCAGCTCTGCGCCTTCGGGCAGTACGCCGACTACCCCGACTACAAGGTCTACGACCGCGTGGAGATCACCGACTTCCTGCGGGCGGGGTTGAACCGCATGGTCACGGTCGTGTGGTACTACGGCATCGACTCCCAGACCTACCAGAAGGGCGAGGCGGGTCTGATCTTTGAGATCGTGGACGAGGACGATAACGTCATCACCTACTCGGACGAGACGGTGCTGTCCCGCCCCTCCCGCGACTACATCTCGGGCAAGTGCCACCTGATCTCGGGTCAGCTGGGCCCCACCTACCACTACGATATGAAGGGCTACGACGGATTTTTGGACTTTGGCTGTGAGGGCTTCGAGCGCAGCCACGTGGTGCCCACCATCTCCAAGGCATTCCACATCCGCCCCAATCAGAAGCTGACCCTGGAGCCCCGTGTCCGCGGCATGGTCTGCCGTACGGGCGGCTTCAAGTACACCACGAACGACGAGCGCGCCTCGGTGAATATGCAGTATGCCGCCATCTCGGGGCGGTACCCCCACGAAATGATGAAGTCGGGGGATATGCGCTTCGGCTCTCCCGTGAGATTCGTCTCGGATTCCAAGGAATTTGACGGTGTCTTCTTCATCGTGGATCTGGAGGAGGAGACCGCGGGCTTCCTCGATATTGACCTGGAGGTTCCCGCCGACTGCCGTCTGGACGTGGGATTTGGCGAGCATCTGAAGGACGGCGTGTGCCGTACCTCGGTGCGCGGGTTCTTCTGTGAGATCGAGCTGAAGGCAGGGCGCAACACCTGGCTCCACACCTTCCGCCGCTTCGGCTGCCGCTACCTCCAGTTCTTTGTCCATTCCTCTGAGGTCACGGTGCATTACGCGGGTCTGCGCCCCACCCTGTACCCCCTGAAGCACAAGGAGTACAAGAGCGGCAACCTGCTCCGCGAGACCATCTACAAGGTCTGCCAGAACACCCTCCAGCAGTGCCTCCACGAGCATTACGAGGACTGCCCCTGGCGTGAGCAGGCCCTCTACACCATGGACTCCCGCAACCAGATGCTCTGCGGCTACTACGCCTTCGGGGAGACCGAGGCCGCCCGCGCGTCCCTGGAGCTGATCTCCCACGGTGTCCGCTCCGACGGTCTGCTCATGCTCTGCTACCCCGCAGGACTGGACTTCCCCATCCCTGCCTTCTCCTGCATGTACTTCGTGCAGATGGACGAGTACATCCGCCATTCGGGGGACATTACCCTGGCCGCCGCGGTGTTTGACAAGCTGGAGACCATCATCAAGACCTTCCATAAGAAGGTGCAGGCCGAGGGAGTCATCGAGAACTTCTACGGCAAGGCTCCCAGCGGGAAGAACGATTACTGGAACTTCTACGAGTGGTCGGCCACCATGAACGGCCACTTCGCCGAGACCGAGCGACGGCTGGAGTGTCCCATCAACTGCTTCTACTCCCTGGCCATGCAGTCCCTCGCCAACATCTGCGACGCGCTGGGTAAGACCGAGTACGCCATCGAGCTTCGCGCCCGTGTGAAGTCCCTCAACGCCGCCATCGCCGAGGTGTTCTACAACCCCGAGACGGGGCTCTTTGAGTCCTTCGACACCATCCACCACGGTCTGTACACCGTGCTGACCCAGTCCCTGGCCATGCTCTGCGGGGCGGCCGAGGGGGTGGATACCACCGTCATGCTCCAGGCCATGGCCACCAACGGTAAGACCGAGGTGGGTATTGACCTCGTCCCCAACACCCTGTCCATGAATGCCTTCCGCTTCGACGCGCTCCTGGCGGTGGACAAGGAGAAGTACGCCCCTATCATTCTGGCCGAGCTGGACAGAGATTACCTCTACATGCTCCGTGAGGGAGCTACCACCTTCTGGGAGACCATCATCGGCGCGGACGACTTCGCCGACGCGGGCTCGCTCTGCCACGGCTGGTCGGCTCTCCCCGTGTACTACTACGAGATCCTGGATCCCAACGGCAACTGATCCCCCGTTACACCCGCGTAACCCCTCCCGTTTCCCGTGACGGGAGGGGTTCTTTCGTGAAATTATACAGATGGGCAAAGGTTTTTTTGTGAAAATGACGGTTGCGCGGGGAAGGGAAGTGTGGTATAATGATGGCAGAAGGAATGAAGCCCGACTTTTTCCGAAAGGAGACTGTACCGATATGAAAAAACGCCTGCTCTGCGCGCTTTTGTGCGCCGTCCTGCTGGCGGGGCTGATCCCCGCCGCCGCTCTGACCTCCTCGGCCGCTACTGCGGAAGGGGACTGGACGGTCTACCGTACCCCCCAAAGCTACGAGGATGAGAAAAACGGGGAGACCGTGAAGCCTGCGCCCGGCTACCGGTACACCGCCGATGGCTTTACCACCGTTGAGCCCGACTGGACAAATTTTACCCCCTACTTTACGGTGCAGACCAAGGAGGCTCAACCTCTGAAGGCTGGAATCTATCTGGAATTCCGTGTGGATGAGTATCCCTACGGCGGGGAGGACGGCGGTGCCGACCATTGGCTCTCCTTCAGCCTCTCCGACAGAGAGAACGTGTACCCCGGCAACATTGAGTTCGGGAATAACTGGCTGGGTCTGATCCGCGGTGCCGGCGAGGGCTCTGCTTCTGCGCAGAGCTTTATCACCACCATGACCACCGATGAGGACGTGGGAACCTTTGTTCATAACGGTGACGTTTCCGTTACCGTTCCCGTGGATGACGAGGGGCGAGAAATCTATACGTTGGAGATCGTTTGGGACGGCTCTGAGTATGATGTCAAGGTCTGCGGCACCACCGTTATGGGTTGCGCTGACATCACCGCTAAGCTGGAGGAGTGGAACGCTGACGGCGAATTCTTCGTGGGCATCACCGTTCATGCGGCTGTGAAGGACGCTTCTGCCGGTATCACCGTGACCAAGTTTGGCACGACTGCCGCTAACGCGACTACCCCCGTGGGGAGCGATTCTACAGAGCCCGAGTTGGATGAATACTACGAGTTTGCTCCGATTGCCGATCCGGATACGGTGCCCGTGAACACCCCCGCCATTCTGTGGAGTCCCGATACCGTGGACATGAAGGACGGATATAACAGCAGCTTCAAGGTGCTGGGAGACAACACCTGGCACGTGAGAGCCACGGATCTGAATTCCTTCTTCTACTTCACGCCCAAGCACAGTTGGTCCTATGCCGCCGAGGATTTCCCCGTGTTTGGCATCCTGCTTCGGAATTTCTGGAGCGATGGCGGCACTCTGTGGTACTGCGCGGGGGATATCCTGCAGCCCGAGAATGCCTGTACCGTCCCCTTCAGCATCTATGACGGGGAGTTCTACGGTGAGAACGAGGAGTACGTCTTCATCCCCGTGGATCTGTCTGATCTGTGGGAGGGGCGCATCCACAACATGCGTCTGGACTTCATGATCGGCGACGAGAATGCCCGCGAGTTCGATATCTGCTTCGCGGGGATGTTCCGCAGCAAGGACGAGGCCTATGCCTACGCAAGGGAATGGCTGAAGCCTGTCTGCGGGCTGGGCGGCGAAACCTCCGCATATCCCAGTCAGGACTGCGACGGCGAGCCCACCGAGCCTCCCTATGAGCCTCCCGTCTCCACCGAGCCTCCCGTGATCTGGGAGACGATCTCCCCCGACGAGACCGAGACCCCTGCCGAGTCCCTCATCGACCGCGAGCAGGCGGTGGAGGATATCCTCGCCAAGTACGGCTGCACGGGCAGTCTGGGGGCTGTGACCCTCCTGGCCGTGGCCGCGGCGGCTGTTGCCTTGACCAAAAAGAAGGAATGATTTCCTGCCTCCCCCCTCGCTTACCTGCGGCGGGGGAGTTTTTTATGGACAAAAGTCAGGGAAAAGGGTGAGATTTCCATAGATTGTTTACAAATTGTTTCGTCTATTTCCCGAAAAACGGTTGCAATTTCGGTTGGGATATGGTATAATGTTGCTACATAGGTCATGTGAGCCATGACCGAATTATTGAAAGGAGTTTTTTCACCATGAAAAAGCTGATCGCTCTTGTCATCGCCGCGCTCATGGTTCTCTCCATGATCCCCGTGATGGCTATCTCCACCTCTGCCGCGGCTGACGGTATTTGGACTACCTACCGTTTCGCAAGCGAGTATGACGATCCCGACGAGGAGCCCGATCCCAATGAAGAGCCCTCCGTCTACAAGCCCGAGGCCGGTTACACCTACACCTCTGAGGGCTTCAGCGTTGTTCCCGCTGACTACACCGACACCACCCCCTCCATGTCTGTTATCACCAAGGATAAGCAGAGCGTGAAGGACGGTATCTACCTCCAGTTCCGTATCGACGATTACTCCTACGACGGCGGCACCGGCGCTGACCAGTGGATCGCTCTGTCCCTGTCCACCGGCCCCAAGGTGGCTCCCGGCTCCGCAAACTACGGCGGCGGCTGGCTGACCCTGATCCGCGGTACCGGTAACGGTAACTCCACTACCCTGCCTCACCTGACCGATCCCGCCACCGAGGACTTCGGCGGCACCTTCAACAACATCGGCTCCATCGCCGCTTCTGTTCCCATGGATGACAACGGCCGCGAGATCTACACCTTCGAGGTTGCCCACAACGGTACCGAGTATGAGATTAAGGTCAACGGCGTTGTCCAGCCCGGCGGCACCCAGACCTCTGCTCTGCTGGATAAGCTGGATGCAGACGGTATGTTCCACGTCGGTATCAACATCCAGGCCGGTGTCAAGAATGGTACTGCCGCCATCACCATCCTGAAGTACGGTACCTCCGAGGCTGACGCCACCACCCCTGTGGGCGGTGACGAGAAGGAGCCCGAGGAGAACCAGATGACCATCGCTCCCATCGAGGATCCCAACACCGTCGAGGCCAACAAGCCCGCTATCCTGTGGGATCCCACCACCGTGAACATCAAGGGCGGTAACAACTGCACCTTCACCGTTCTGGGTGACAACACCTGGCGCGTGACCGCGACCGATGCCGCTGTATTCATGAACTTTAGCCCCAAGAGAAAGTGGTCCTACGCCGGTGAGGACTTCCCTGTGTTCGGTATCATGTTCCGCAACATTTGGGTCGAGGGCGGTACCCTTTGGTATGCCGCAGGCGAAGTTATGGGCGCTAAGGACGGCTGTAACTTCCCCGTGTCCATCTATGACGGTGAGTTCTATGGTGAGGACGAGGAGTACGTCTTCGTGCCTTGGGATATGACCGACCTGTGGGAGGGCCGTATCAACACCATCCGTCTGGACTTCGCTATGGCTGACGAGACCCTCCGCGAGTTCGACATCTGCTTCGCCGGTATGTTCCGCTCTGAGGAGGAGGCTTACGCCTACGCCGAGGAGTACCTGAAGGCTACCACCGACGTGGATCCCGATGCCACCAAGGAGGAGACCGAGGCTCCCACCGAGGCGCCCACCGATGCTCCCGAGACCAACGCTCCCGAGACCAACGCTCCCGAGGGCGGTGACGCTACCCAGGCTCCCGACGGCGAGCAGACCACTGCTCCCGCCAAGGAGGGCTGCGGCTCCGTCATTGGCTTCAGCGCCATCGCCATCCTGGCCGCCGCTGCTGCCGCTGTGGCTCTGAAGAAGGACTGATCGCGGTCCCGATTCCCGACACATAGCTTTCGCCCCTCCGCTTTTGCGGAGGGGCTTTTTATATAGCCAAACGGTAATAAATGGAGAATTTTTTGAAAAAAAGCATGAGTTTGTTTACAATTTATCGGGTTTTTTCGTAAAAAAACCGTTGCAATCTTGGCGGGAATGTGCTATAATAGTACCGCTAAAACCATGCGTCCCCGCATGGAAAATTTTGAAAGGAGTTTTTTCAACATGAAAAAGCTGATCGCACTTGTCATCGCCGTGATCATGGTCGTCTCCATGGTTCCCGTGATGGCTCTCTCCACCTCCGCGGCCGGCGAGGGTGAGTGGGCAGTTCTCCGTAACCCCAACACCTACAAGGCCGAGGCTGAGGGCGAGGTCGTTATCCCCGCTCCCGGTTACCAGTACACCAACGAGGGTCTCATGACCATCGCTCCCGACTGGTCCAACTACACCCCCTTCTTCACTGTCCAGACCTCTGAGGCTAAGTCTCTGAAGGACGGCTTCTTTATGGAAGTCCGCATCGACGACTATCCTTACGGCGGTGAGGACGGCTCTGCCGACCACTGGATCTCCTTCAACATCTCCGACAGAGAGAATGTTGCCCCCGGCGACATCGAGTTCGGTAACAACTGGCTGTGCCTGATCCGCGGCGCAGGCTCCGGCTCCGCTGATGTGCAGAGCTTCGTGACCACCCAGACCACCGACGAGGCTGTCGGTAACTTCGGTCACAAGGGCGACGTTTCCGTCACTGCTCCCATGGACGATGACGGCCGCGAGACCTACACCTTCGAGATCACCCACGACGGCACCAACTACGACCTGAAGGTCAACGGTGTTTCCGTTATGGGTCTGGCTGACATCACCGCCAAGCTGGATGAGTGGAACGAGAACGGCGAGTTCTACGTTGGTGTCACCATGCACTGCGGTATCAAGGATGCTACCACCTCCATCACCGTCACCAAGGCCGGTACCTCTTCTGCTGACGCTACCACTCCCGTTGGTTCCGACTCCAGAGAGCCCGAGGACAACGAGCTGG
This sequence comes from Eubacteriales bacterium, assembly GCA_045128275.1. GTDB lineage: Bacteria > Bacillota > Clostridia > Oscillospirales > CAG-272 > CAMEON01. The sequence goes on from JBGVRH010000030.1 coordinate 9,149, forward strand.
TCTTCGGCGATCTGATCGATCCCGCTACCATTCCCGAGAACACCCCCGCTCTGCTGTGGGATGCTACCAAGCAGTCCTTCAAGAACGACCCCTCCGGCGTTGACATGAAGCTCACCGCCCAGGGTGACGATTCCTACCACCTCCAGGTCACCGGTCCCGCTCCCTACTTCCAGTGGAGCATCAAGTCCGAGCTGACCGTCAACCAGTCCGACTTCCCCGTCTTCGCTATGCTGATGAAGAACTTCTGGGGTACTGACGGCGGTATCTACTACTGCGCCGGCGAGATCATGTCCTGCCGCGATGACTACAAGACCTCTTGGTCCATCTATGATGACGGTTGCCAGTTCTACGGTGAGGACGAGGAGTACGTTCTGGTCGTGGTCGACCTGGCTGCCCTGGAGCTGATCGACGAGTCCAACTCCGGCCGTATCCACAACATCCGTCCCTTCTTCTCCGTGACCGACACCACCGATCTGGAGGCTTGCCAGTGGGATGTCAACTTCATGGGCTTCTTCCGCTCTGTCGCTGAGGCTCAGGCCTACACCTCCGCCCGTCTGAGCATGGAGCCTGAGACCGAGGCTCCCACCGAGGAGAAGACCGAGGCTCCCACCGATGAGGTGACCGAGGCTCCCGAGACCAACGCTCCCGAGCAGGGCGGCGACGCTACCCAGGCTCCCGACGGCGAGCAGACCACTGCTCCCGCTAAGGAGGGTTGCGGCTCCGTCATCGGCTTCAGCGCTATCGCCATCCTGGCTGCCGCTGCTGCCGCTGTGGCTCTGAAGAAGGACTGATCCTTCCTCTGATTCTTTGAATCCATACGTACCCCCTCCGCTTCGGCGGAGGGGGTACTCTGTTTTTATGGTGGCACCTTGGGGGATTCGTAAATGAGTATTGACAAATCAACAATTATGAGGTATAATATTGTATGTGACCTTTTTCGACAGAAGCGTCACGACGGCAGACCAATTGGGGGCGGCCGCATCAAAAAGGACAGAAAGGCGATCATGATATGAAACGGCTTTGGGTGCTTTTTCTCGCGCTCTGCACCGCGATGCTCTCCTGCGTCGGGGTGTTGATTCCGAGTGCCGAGGGGGCGAATACCGATATATGGAGCGTGTATTCCTTGCTGGAGGATCAAGACGGGAACCCTTATTTCGGTACGGCTCCTGCGTACGAATATACCGAGGAGGGACTCAGAGTTACCCCTCCCGAGGAAATCGAATCCTATACGATCCAGACCGACCATGCTTACCGTATGGATGACGGTCTGTACATGGAGATCAAGCTGGATCAAACCGTCGACGCGGGAATGCTGGTCTTCCATATATGGGATCAGAGCGGATTCATCCTGAGTAATCTCAACTGCGGCTCGGGCTGGCAGGGAATGCTCCAGCTGAATCGTAACGAAACGCAATTCATGCTCAGTGCCTATGTCCGCGGCTCTACCCCCGACAAGGAGGGGCAGGACTTTGTCATGGGGAGCATGAAGCTTCCCGCGCCTGTGACAGAGGATGGCAGTGTGACCTATTCGCTCTCTCTGAAGGACGATATCCTGCGGATCAATGACCGCGTTGTAGGCGGTATGGAGGACGTTTTGAGCCTTTTGCGGGAAAAGACGGACGGCGGGAATGTGTATTTCGGCGTCAGCGCGGTCATGAGTCCGTTTGGCGGCCCCATTCCCGTTACGGTGATTCGGTTCGGCACGTCTCGGGAGGATGCTTCTGTCCCCGGAACCGACGGTCAGTCTCCCGAAACCGGTGGGGAAGCTCCCGAAACGATCCCTTCTTCCCCCGTCGAAACCGTTCCCTCCGAGCCAACCGAGACGAATCCCCCTGCGGATCAGGAAACCGAGAATAGCGAATCCCAGACCCCTCCGAATGGCGGGCAGGAAACCACTCCCTCCGAAACCGTCTCGGGGAGCAACGGAAGTGACACCGAATCCGAGAAAACAACCCGTGATGAAAACGACGATCCCTACGGGGACCCCGAAACCGAGGCGGAGACCCGTAAGGAGATCCACAACGAAAAGGTGGACAACTTTATGGAGAAGCTGGAGAACATGGGAGGCTGCGGATCCGTGGTCAGCATGGGCGGCGTGGGATTTTCGGCCTTGCTTGCCGCCGCTTATTGGAGCCTTCGTAAGAAATCTTGATTCCCAAATCACAAAAGAATACGGAAACGGCAATCTTTCGTTTGTGAGATTGCCTTTTTCGTTTTTATATAATATTTTTGACGAAATACCTTGACAGGTGAGGTATCTTGTGATATAATAGAACCATCAAGAAAAAAGGAGGTGTTCCCGTGTCCATTACCGCAGACCTGATACGGGGTCATACCGATGCCATCATTCTGGCGGCTCTTTTGCAAGGGGACAGCTACGGATACCGCATCAACCGTTCCATGTTCGATATGACAGACGGGCGATATGAGCTGAAGGAGGCCACTCTGTACACCGCCTTCCGCCGCCTGGAGGAGGCAGGATACATCCGCTCCTACTGGGGGGATGAGGCCACGGGTGCCCGCCGCCGTTACTACGCCATTACCCCCGACGGCCGCATCGCGTACCGCCATATGATGCGGGAATGGCAGGAGGCCAGCGATCTGCTGGAAAAGCTCATGCGCTTTGGATGCGCCGAAGAGCCTGCCGCCGACGCGGAGCAAATTTGAGAAAGGAGCCGAATTGGTTATGAAAGAGAAACTGACAGAGCATATCCGGCTCCTGTTTGCGGATGCCGAGAGACGCTCCCCTGACAATCCGAGACTGACGGAGCTCAAGGAGGAGCTTCTGCTGAACACGCTGGAAAAATACGAGCACCTGATCTCCATGGGCAAAACCCCGGAGGCGGCCTACACGACCTCGGTCAACGGAATCGGTGACATAGAAGCGCTTTTGAACGACGTGATCGGAGAAACCGATACCCGAAGGGCCGCCGAGCCTGCGCCGCGATCTGCTGCCACCGCAGGGGCCAATCCCGAGGCAGAAGGAGCCGGCGAGTACGAGAACAGCGATGATGATGACGATGATGATAACGCGGACAACGGCGACGCAAAGAGGCCGCCCCGCTCCCGCTGGTACGCGCTGGTCAGCGGTATCATTTGGACGGTAACCCTTGGCTCCTACTTTGCCATCAGCTTCGCCACTCATGCCTGGGCCGTGACCTGGCTTGTGTTCCTCATGGGCATCGCCGCCGACAACGTGGCCGAGGGCATCTTTGATCTGAGGAGGTAAGCCATGAAGGACGCAAGAAATGAAAAACGCCCTGTCAATAAGCGGGCGGTGGTGAAGATCGTGATCTGGTCGGTGGTGTTCTGCCTCCTGGGACTGATCCTTTTGGGGAGTGTCACGGGGATACGCACCGAGATCGACGTAATCGGCCTGCCCGGCGTGCATCTGAACCTGGGCGGCTTTACCTATGAGGACGCCGACGAGTACACCGTGGGGGATGCCGCGATTTCGGATACCGTCTCGGATCTGGAGGTCAACTGGCTGGCGGGGAATGTCACGATCGTCCCTTCGGATACTGACGAGATCCGCATCACCGAGGACTATAGCGGTGACGACCCCGATTTGCGCCTGCGTTGGCGGATGGAGCGCGGCAAGCTCACGATCCAGTTCCGCAAGTCCACGTTTTTTGGAACCTCTGACTCCGTGCGTAAGGATCTCACCGTGGCCATCCCTGCCGCTATGCTGGAGGCCATGGGAGAGGTGGAGATCACCACCGTATCGGGCGGTATCTCCTTTGCGGGCAACGCCGACGAGCTGACGTTGGACGCGGTGAATGGGGATCTGACCGTCAACGGCGATATCGGTGAGCTGGAGATCCACGCGGTGGAGGGGAAGGTCACCTTTACGGGCAGTGTCCGTGACGCTGACGTCAGTTGTGTGGCTGCCACCGCCGTTATGCGATTGGATATGGCCGCCGATCTGTCCTTCGAGCAGGTGGACGGTGACGTGGAGCTGTACCTGTCCGAGGAGATCACGGGCTTTTCCGCGGAGGTGGAGTCCTTGGGCGGCAGTATCAGCACGGAGGGCTTTGACGGGCTGACGACTACGGGAGAGCGTTTCACCCGCTGGGGTGACGGAAGCCTCCGTGTTCGGGCTGAAGGTGTCAAAGCGAAACTATACATTAAGAAAACAACGAATAATTGATATAATGATGATAAAGACTGAAAATAAGCTGGAAAAGGGCATGACCGTGTGCTTTACGGGGCACCGTCAGATCCCGTATGCGGCGGCGGTGGAGATCCCCGCCCTCCTGGATCGGGTCTTGACAGACCTCTGTGAACGCGGGGCGACCACCTTCCGCGCGGGCGGGGCCATCGGCTTCGATACGGTGGCGGCCCTCAAGGTGCTGGAGCTGAAGGAGCGCTACCCTCACATTCGCCTGGAGCTGATCCTGCCCTGCCGCAACCAGACCGAGTATTGGGAGGAGACGGCGGCGCGTACTTATCAATATATATTGAACCGCGCCGACAGCCACCTGTTCCTGTTCGATACCTATTTCGACGGCTGTATGCTGGAGCGGGATCGCCGCCTGGTAGAGGGCTCCGATATCTGCGTGGCCTACTGTACCCGCAGTCGGGGCGGTACCGCTTACACCTTCACCCAAGCGCTGCGGGCGGGGCTGGAGGTCATCAACCTGCACGATCTGATGTGAATATATGATTAGGAGGAAATTACCGTGAATCATTCCAAATTCATGACCGCCATGTGCGACGAGGTGCGCCGCCAGGGCGGGGAGCATATCTACTATTCCGTTGTGACCCTGGAGCAGCCTGCCGAGGGGGAGGGACTCTACCATATGGAAAAGGTGGATTTCCAGCCCGGTAACCCTGGCCACGATTGCTATTCCACAGCCAAGGCCATCACCTCTATCGCGGTCGGTATTCTCTACGATCGAGGTCTCTTGAAGCCCACCGACAAGCTCGGTAAGTACCTTTCCTCCTATATGATCGAGGGGACTGACCCGAAATGGGGGGATCTGACCCTTCACCAGGTCATGCGCCACCGTACGGGCGCGGAGTATGGCATTGATTTCGACAATACCAACGCCCATTTGTGGAAGGATCCCGAGTGGCTGCACACCCTGTTCGCTGTGCCTATCGTGGGCGAGCCCGAGGAGCGGTTCGTATACTCCGACGGAAGCTACTATATTATAGGCCGCGTCGTGGAGGAGATCACGGGCATGGATCTGGAGCTGTTCATGCAGAGAGAGGTCTTTGTGCCCCTGGGCTGCCACGTCAACGCCTGGAGCCGCGATGTCAACGGCCACACCGTGGGCGGTACGGGACTCTACTTCCGCACCGAGGATCTGGCCAAGATCGGCTGGCTCTGGGCCAATGAGGGCATGTGGGGAGACCGCCGCATCTACTCCAAGGAGTGGTCGGATCTCTTCGTGAACTACCAAAAGGACGGAGTGGCCGACTACGGCTACGGCATCTGCCGCATCACCGACGGGGTGATCGCGGGCGGCGGCATGTACGGACAGGGCGTCTGCGCCGATCTGAACCGCAAGCGGGTTGTGGCTTTCCATTGCTTCGATCCCCACGGAAAAACGTCGGGGCTGAACGGCTTTTGCGCCGGTTTGAAGGACTGAAACGCCAATATTTGGGCATGGTGTACAAAAGCCATGCCCTTATTTTGTATATAACTGCCTCCTTCTCCAAACCGAAAAAACTTTCAAAAAAGCTATTGACAAAAGGAGGGGGAAGTGCTATAATATGCAAGCTGTCAACGAGGCAAGCGCCTCGGAGAACGGCCTCGAAAAAAATCACGAAAAAAGTTGAAAAAACTTTTGAAAAACCTCTTGACAAACGCGAGAGGATGTGATATAATACTCGGGCACTTCCGCTCCGGCTGGAAAGCGGTTGAAAAAGTTTTTAAAAAACTTTTGAA
>JBGVRH010000031.1:0-10169 GCA_045128275.1 Eubacteriales bacterium
ATGAAGCCTTTTGCTTCGCAAAAGCCTATTTTATGGTAAGATTTTTCGATCAAACACCCGAAAAGCATTGCCCTGTATGGAATATCCATAGTCGAAAGCCGTTATCGTACCGCCGCTTCGTTCTTGATTTTGCATTTTGCATTTTGCATTTCGGGCGCAGCCCGACAAACCCAAATTTGACACCAACCGACACCCTCCCGCATATTCTGCCTGTGAGGAGGTGTTACCATGCGAAACAGTCAGTCACGATCCTCACGACCTTCCTACCGGGAATCCCCTCGCGGGGGAGACGCTTCCCTCCGGGGCGGCACCTGTACCGCCGTGATCGGCTCCATGACCCAGGCGATGAAAGCGCAGAGCCTTCTGGCCGAGGCCGCCATCCGCTCGACGGTGGTCAAGGTCAGCTCGGGGGGAAGCGCGGGAGGCTGTGCCTACGGAGTGGATCTTCCCTGTACCCGTATGAGCAATGCCATGACCGTCCTGAGCGGCGCGGGCATACGGGTACGGGAGTATCTGCACGGATGATCCGGATCACGCGCTCAAACGACAAGTGGGCGCGTGACGCTACATAGACTTACAAGGAGGTTCCCCATGTCCCGTCCCGTTTATCTTGACCACGCCGCCACGTCCTTCCCCAAGCCCTCCGCGGTGGTCTCCGCCGTGACGGACTGCATGAAATATCGAGGAGGCAACCCCGGGCGAAGCTCCCATACCCTCGCGTTGGAGGCGGCGCGGGAGATCTATGCCTGCCGTGAGGTGGCGGCCGCCATGTTCGGGGCAGAGGCGGATCGGGTGATCTTCACCCTCAACACCACCCATGCCCTGAATCTGGCCATCAAGGGGATCATGGGGCGGGGCGGTCATGCGGGCGGTCACGCCATCTGTTCGGATATGGAGCATAATTCGGTCTACCGTCCCCTGTACCGTCTGGCGCGGGAGGGGATCTGCGACCTTGACGTATTCGATACCTTCCCTGCCGCTCCCTTGCGCTCCGACGGCATGATCCTGTCCTCCCTGGCATCCAAGCTCCGCCCCGATACCCGCATGGTGGTCTGCGCTCACGCCTCAAATATCTGCTCGGCAGTCCTGCCCATCCGCAGGATCGGGGAGCTGTGCCGCCGTCGGGGGATCCTGTTCGTGGTGGACGGTGCCCAATCGGCGGGCGCGCTGGATCTGGACATGGAAAGGGATCACATTGACGTGCTGTGTCTGCCGGGGCACAAGGGGCTCATGGGGCCCCAGGGGACGGGGATGCTGATCCTGGGCAAGGGTGTCACCCTCGACACCCTCATGGAGGGGGGCAACGGCATGGACTCCCTGCGGGGGGAGATGTCGGAGGACGCGCCCGAGCGGTACGAGGCGGGGACGCTCCAGACCCCTGCCATCGCGGGACTGCGGGCGGGGATGGAGTTCGTGGGATCGGTGGGGATCGAGGCCATCAGGGAGCATGAACGGGCGCTGGGCGTCGGACTTCGGGACAGACTCATGGAGATCCCCAAGGTCACAGTCTATGCGCCTTACCGCGAGGGAGGTGTGGTGCTGTTCTCGGTGGCGGGCTACACCTCGGAGGAGGTGGGGCAGAGGCTGGACAGGGAGGGCATCTGCGTGAGGTCGGGATTCCATTGCTCTGCCCTCGGGCACAGGACGCTGGGAACCCCCGACGGGGGAGCGGTACGGGTGAGCTTCGGGTGGGGGAGCAGGGAGAGGGACGGGGAGGCGGTTTTGAGGGTGGTCAAGGGAATGTGAAGTGAGATAAAAGGATACGAGATACAGGTTTCGATACGAGACAGGTATAAATCTGTAAGCGAAAGAAAAAGGGGAGTGTCCAATGGTTGACACTTCCCTTTTTGGTGTGATTTACGAATCAGATTCAGCGGACTTCAGGACTTTCAGTCTTACCATGATCTCACTATACACGTTCCCGTCGACCTCATAGTAGAAGAGCGAGGAGACCTCGGGGGCAGGGTTGAAAACGATGTAGCCGTTTTCGTACAAAGAGTAGCAACCGTATTCCCCTGCCAATCCTTCCAGATCATTCGTATGGAATGAGAGGCGTGCCGACACCGCAGCCGTGTTATTGAGCTTGGGTTCCGTATCCCGCAGATTTTGGGAGATGTAACGGTACAGCTCCTTGGCGTCCTCGCCGTTGACTACCCACGTACTGTCGGAGTGGGTGACGGTACAGGTAAAATCGGTCAGTTCCTCAAGAGTGGGGGCGGTCAGGCAAGAATACAACAAGCCATAGGTGTTATCTTCCACGGGGTATGCATAGCTGTTGGAATGGAGGGGGGACAGGGTAAAACGGGTATAGCCGTTCCCGTAGACCCTAAAAGCACCGTAATGGGCGGTAGCGGTGGTAAGGTATTCGCCATCACTCTCATCCGAGCCTTCGGTGTCTGTTCCGTCACTCTTTACATAAAAGACAACGTAGACAGAGGGTTCATCGGTTGGCGCGGGGGGAGGATCATTGGGGTCAAAGCTGTCCAAGGCGAGGGCGGACGTCACCGTACGGTACAGGGTATAGACAATCTCCCCCGTCAGCTCGCAGGTCTTGTCGGTGTCCGACGCAGAGATATGGCAGGCCAGATTCGGAATGGCTTCCACCTCTTCATAGGAAGTCGTTGGGATCTCGGGTGCATCCTGTCTCCTTGCGCATCCACAAAGCAAGAGAGACACAAGCAACAGACTGACACATAGCTTTTTCATACTTCCCCGCCCCCTTTCTCGGTGGGTTCAACCTCAACAGGTTCAGTGGGTTGGTTCGCGGTGGGTGCATCAGGCGTTGCGGGCGCAAAGGGATCGGGCAGGTCTTCCCCCTCGGACTTGGAAGGATCCATCGTGAACTTCTTCCGCAGGCAGAGGTACAGGATCGCGCCCACGGGGATGACCAGCTTGGTCACCACGGCCACCAGACCGGGGTCTACCTGAACGGTGGACATCTGGACGAAGAGGCCGATATTGAAGGAGAAGGAGAAGGTCTCGCCCACCGTGAGGTTCAGAGCGATGCCGAAGACCGTGAGGATGGCCCAGACCACCTTATACTTCATCTTGCGGCGGAGGCAGTCCACGAACATCCAGATCGTGAAGGCCATGCAGAGCAGGGAGAAGACCAGGACGATGGCTTGCAGGACGGGGACGTAGGTATCGGTGGTATGGATGAACTCGGTGATATCCGAGAAGTGGATGCCCGCGATGCCCTCGATGCCGTCTTGAATTACAACACGCAGGAGGACGATGCGGCCGTTGTCCAGATTCACCTGATAGGCGGTGGTGATGGTCGTGACACCGCCCGAGCGGGTGGCGTTCCGTTGGACGGGGAGCTTTGTGTAGGTCTCGGCTCCCTCCGCGACGGATCGGATGGTCTCCCAGTAGTCGCGGAAGTCGGGGTCGGTGACGGTGGCCTTGACCAGACGGTAGGCCGAATCGTAGTCGTCCGCGATCACGTGATCCATAAACTGATCGGACAGTTTGATGCTGTTGCCGTAGTCAACCTCGGGCGTGCAGGAAGTGAGGGAGGCGAGGAGGATGAGGGCAGCCAGCAGTAGGGGGAGGGCGCGGCGAAGGATCTTTTTGATAGAATTGTTTTTCATGATCTTCGAGTTTCCTTTCTTTCGGGTAGGCTCATTTCACCGAGGTAGCCTTGGCCCATTCCTGGATGACGGGCTTCAAGGTCTCCTCGTCCACGGTGTTGATGATGTACTGTACCACGTAGAAGGCGTCGGTGCCCTTGTAGGCGTAGGAGGAGACGCAACGGTAGCTGCTGTTGTTGTAGTTGACGTAGTACCACAGACCGTCCTTGTTCTGTGGCTCGATGTTTTCATGGCCGTTGTTCTGAATGACGTTTTTGATATACTGCTCCAGGGGTCTCTCGGCCAGCCCTTCCTCCATGGTAAAGGGCTCCTTCAGCACCACCACACCGCAGTAATCGGTGGTATAGTAGGCATCAAAGCCCCGCTCGCTCTGCTCCTCCTTGAATTTGTCGGTGAGGTGCAGGGTGATGCCCGCCTTGGAGAAGGTCTGCGGCGCGCCGAGGTCGGCAGGATCCACGGGGGTGGGCTCGGCGGGGGCGGGGATCAAGAAGAAGCAACTGTTCAGGGTAAGGCAGAGGGCCAGCAGGAGCAGGGGGAGGGCGCGGCGAAGGACTCTGCGGAGGGAGGTGTTTTTCATGAAATTCTCCTTTCGGGTGCGGTCTTTGATCTGATTATACCACAAAAACCGTAAAATGGGGGGAATGTGGGATATTCGGTCGTCTTTTGGGACGATCGGTATCCTCTACTCTATAAGACACCAAAAATCGGGAAATATTACAGGATTTTGAAAAAAAGTTTGGAAATTTTCAAATTTGGTTTGTCGGTGGAATGCACATCCCTTTCACGAATCAAATACACCAATGGGGAAGGGGCCCCATGGGGGGTTCCTCTATGCTACCCGCTATCAATTCTCTTGGCATATCTATGCTTTTTTTGAAGGTTTTTGGAGTTCTTAGAACCTTCGCGATATTTGCCGCAGGCAAATTCGCCCCGAGCGCGAGCGAGGAGGTTTCCAAAAAGGTTCTAAGCCGCCGGAGGCCGTTCTCCTCGTTCCCCTACAAACTGCAATTGACGATCCAAAAAACGGCACCCTCGCGGATGCCGTTCTGCGTATCAAAGAGTCTGGAAAACGGCCGCGCCGTAGAGGGCGAGATCGTGATCCTCCTCGCCGGTACCGCCGCTGACACCCAGGCCGCCGACGATGGCACCGTCGCTGTACAGGGGGATACCGCCGCCGAAGGTGATGACCTTATCCAGGGCCTGAAGGCCGTAGAAGGTGCCGCCGGGCTGACAGAGAGCCGACAGCTCCATGGTGGACATCTTCACCGCCACGGCTGTGTAGGCCTTCTTGACGGCGACCTCATAGCTGACCAGGAAGGCACCGTCCATGACGTGAACCGCGATGGGGTTTCCCTCGGCGTTACACACCGCGATGACGGCGTGCTTGCCCTGGGTCTTGGCGCGCTCCTCCACCGCCGCGATGAGCTTCTTTGCCTTCTCCAAATCCACCATCTTGGAACCGCCCAGGCGGGCCAGCACCTCGGCCACCAGGGCTTCGGTGGAGCTTGCCATAGCGGGCGCGGGCAGGGGGGCGGGAGCGGTCACAGGGGTAGCCGTAGCAGTTTTCTTGGCTTCGGCTTTATCGAACAGGTAGTCGGAATAGCGGGCGGCGACCAGCAGGTAATCGGACAGGCGGTTGAGGTACTGCTTGAAGGTCGGGGGGACGGCGTAGCGGCGATCCATGGCGACCACATACCGCTCGGCGCGGCGGGTGGTGGTATGGGCCACGTCCAGAGCCGCGGACTGAGGGTTGCCGCCGGGCAGGGTATCGGCAATGGATTCGGGGGTGACGCGCTCCAGCATCTTGTCCATGTCGGACTCCAAAAAGTCGATCTCCTCGGTAGAGAAGGTATACTTTCCACTTCGGGGGTCGCGAAGCCCCTGGGAAAGGGTGCGGAGAGTGCGCTGGATGCGCTCCAGCTTCCCGCGGAAGATGGGGCATTCGGTCACGGTCTTGACCGTGCCCAGAGCCGACACGATCTCCTCCACGGCACCCACAGCCCCCACGCGCTCGTCGGCCTTGGAGACCTGGGAGGCGGGGGTGAGGGCGGTCAGTCCCTTATCACCTTGTCCCGTATAGATTTTTGCTTCTTTCTTTTCCATGCTGTACCTGTCCTTTTTTGCCTGTCGCCGAAAGCCCATAGTTAGGCATTTTTATTCATCCTGTATTATACCATAAAAAAATGGGTTCGTCAATAGGGAGGAGGAATTTTCATGTAAAAAAGAAAAACGGGAAATTCTCACTTCCCGTTTTCGATTCTGTTTACTTTATCCGTTCTTGATCTTGCATGTCGCATTTACCTCCACCGTCACCACCTCGCGGGGGTTGAAAAAGCGGGGTACGCAGGAGACCGTGTTGGCTACACCGCGGGAGATGACCAGGCGGCCCTCGTGGAGGCCTCCCGTGTACTTGGGAAACAGCCCCTGGTCGGGAGCGTAGACACCTCGCCCGAGGAACCTCCATTGACCGCCGTGGGCGTGTCCCGATACGGTGAGGTCGATGGGATAGGGGCGGAGGTAGCGGTCATAATACTCGGGGTGGTGGGACATGAGGAGCTTGTAGCCCTCGGCGGCGGTGTAGTCCGCCAGCCAGTCCAGGTCGGGCTTCCAGGCAGGGTTGAGCAGACCCGAGCCAAGGCCCCCGATGGCCAGGCCATTCCAGACCCTATAGCTCTGATGGAGCAGGATGACGCCCGTGGCTTCGATGATCCCCCTCCATGCGGGGGTCAAGGTGAAATCCAGCGGCTCGTTGGCAATCTTGGATTTACGGATATTACCGTGACAGCCGCCGATCTCATGGTTGCCGAAGGTGTAGAAGGTGGGGGCAATGGCGGCGCATTCGGCCAGAAGACGCAGACCGTTTCGCTCGGTAGTCTCCTCCCCCGCCCACAGGGCTTCGGTGAAGTCTCCCGGGACGAGGATGAAATCAGGCCTCTCCTTCTTCAGAATGGGGAGGATCTGACTGTACGGGCGGTCATGGAGATCGGCCACCACGCAGGCCTTGAAGGAGATCCCGGGGCGGTCGGTGGTCAATTGGTAGCGGGTGTTTCGCACGGCTTATTCCTCCTTCGGCGTTTTTTCTTGGCGGCGGGCTTACTCCCCTTTTTCCTGCGGGCGATCAGGTACGCGATACCGTGAATCAGCAGGATCCCGCAGACCGCGCCCGAAAAGTCAATGAGAACGTCGGTGACGCGGGGGCCTCGGCCGGAAAAGATCTGGTGAACCTCGTCGGATATGGCATAGAGCAGGGTGAAGACGGCGGGAGCGGTGAGGGTCAGCCACAGCTTCAGCCTACGGAGAGCCGACGAGATATACAGGAGCAGGCAAGCGGACAGGAGACCCAGCAGGGCGAACTCCGAGAAATGGGCGGCCTTACGGACGAATTTGTGGGCCTTTTGCATGAAGAGCCGCTGTTCCTCGGCGGGAAGGTCTTCAAAATCGCGGTACAGGAGTCCTACGATCTTGCGGGTCAGCCCCTCGCTCAATTCCCCCGATTCCTCACGGCTTGCGGAGGAGAATTGGAAGATCACGGTCATGTTGATCAGGATCAGCACGGCCAAAACGGTCGTCACGGCGATATACCAACCGCGGCGGGAACAGGCGGGGTTTTTAGGGGCGCGACGTTCTTTCTTTTTCGCGGTCACGGCATTTTCTCCTCCTTTCTCGGGCGATGCTTTATTATAGCATTATACGAAGAAAAAGTCAATGCAGTTCACGGGAAATTCAGAAAAGAAGGTTTTTCAAATTGCTGTTTAGCGGTGGTTTTCCTTTGCCGTAGGGAGCGACGCCCTCGTCGCTCCGCGGGCGGCCACGCGGGGCCGCCCCTACACATAAAATCCTTATTGTATCATAAAAAATTATGCTTGTAGGGGCGGCCCCATGTGGCCGCCCGCGGGAGGGGCAAGCCCCACCCCTACCCCACGATGTAACATAACGCCAAACCCCAATTTGAAAGCCGACCTCCGAAAACGGAGGTCGGCTTATGGGATTGATCAGGAATTGTAAGTACCCTCGGTGGAGGAGAAGACAGACTCGATGCCCTCCTTGCGGCGGGAGGTCTTGACGTGCTCAAAGAGCAGGTCGCGGTACTGCTCCTCGTCGAAGGGCAGGGTCACGGGCTTACCCGTCCAGGCGGAGAGGTGCATGGCGTTGGACATGAGCAGGCCGTTGATGCCCTCGCGGCCGTCGGCCACCAGGGGCTCGTCGCGGAGGATGGCACCCGCGAAGGCGTTGACCACACCCACGTGCTGGGGGTTCTGGCCGTCGGTCTCCAGGGCGATGCGCTGGCCGCGGGGGCCCGCGAAGGCGACCTTATTGGTGGCCGAGAACTCGGGCTCGGGGATGTCCAGCTTGATGAAGGTGATGGAGCCGCCGTCGGTGATGATGGTACCGCCGTCGCAGACGATCTCCAGGCGGTTGGTGCCGGGGGCGTCACCCGTGGTGGTGATGAAGGTGCCCGTGGCGCCGTTCTCGTACTCGAAGTAGACGGTCACGTCGTCCTCCACCTCGATGTCGTGCCACTTACCGAAATGCATCTTGGCATCCACTACCTTGGGCATACCGCAGATCCACTGGAAGAGGTCGAGGTTGTGGGGGCACTGGTTCAGCAGCACGCCGCCGCCCTCGCCCGACCAGGTAGCGCGCCATGCGCCCGAATCGTAGTAGGCCTGGGGACGGTACCAGTTGGTGATGATCCAGGAGGTACGGCGGATGGCACCCAGCTCACCCGAATCCATGATCTCCTTGACCTTGCGGTAGATGTGGTTGGTACGCTGGTTGAACATCATACCGAACTTCAGCTCGGGGTGCTTGTCGGCCTCGGCCATCATCTCACGCACCTGCAGGGTGTACACGCCCGCGGGCTTCTCGCACATGACGTGCAGTCCTGCCTTCATGGCCTTGATGGCGTAGTCGGGGTGGCCGTAGTGGGGGATGGCGATGATGACGGCATCGATGAGGCTGGAGGCAAACATCTCGTCGCCGTCGGCAAAGGTGGCGATGTCGGCGTAGGTGTTATCGGGCTTGGCCTTGCGATGCTCGGCGAGGCGGCCCAGGGCGAACTCCAGACGGGCGGGGTTGAGGTCGCACACGGCGGTGACCTCAACCTCGGGGCAACGGTCGTTCAGAATGTTCTCCAGATGGCCCGAGCCCATGTTGCCCATGCCGAGGATACCGAGTCTGACTTTTTTCATGATGGTGGTTTCCTTTCTTGTATGTGGTGTGTAATAGAGTTTTTCGTTGAGATACAAGATACACGCCGAGCAAGCTCGGCAGATACGAGATACAAGATAGGTGCAGCCTGCGTATATCTTGTATCTTTGTATCTTGTATCTTTGTATCTTACGGTTACTTTCCTTTGATAAAGTTCATCAGCCTCAGCCAGTCCTCCCGCCCGAAGTAGTGAAGTCCTTCGCGGAGGTGGTAGCCGATGGAACCCTCATGGTACTCGTCGCCCGCCGCGGGGAGTCTGTCCTCGCAGACAATCCCCTTCATGCCGAGGGCCTCATAGGCGGGGGAGGCGGCCACGCAGGAAAGCATTTCCGAGGCGGGGTCTGCCCATGAGTCTTCCAGAGCCGAGGCCACGTAGGTGTAGCGGGGGGCGATGGCGGCGATGAGGAAGTGCTGGTCGAAGGGCATCTCGCCCTCCTTGCCGATGTACTTTTTGTAGTTCTCGCAGAACCAGTAGGGGAAATTGCGGGTGATCTGCTCCACCCGCTCACCCACCTTGTCGCGGGTGATGGCCGCGCCGCTGCACCCCGAATCATTGGAGTGGGCGAGGAAGAACCGCTCGTCGGTGGCCCCGCAGAACAGGGCGGTCTTGCCCAGGCGGGAGTGGCCGCAGACCATGGCGCGGGATTTGTCGAGACAAGGTTCGCTCTCGGCGTAGTCCAGCACACGCTGTGCCGCCCATGCCCACAGGGCGATCTTGCCGGGGTCGGTGGGTCCTCTCTGCCCGTCGGGGTAGAGGACACCCGCCAGGCCGTTGGTGAAATCGCCGTTGTCACTCGTCACGTCACTATAGCAGAAGGACAGGACGGCAAAGCCGTTATCCGTGATCTCCTCGGTGGGCATATAGCGGTCGGGGACGTCGGGGCGGAAGTTGATGTGGATGAAGAAGGGGTAGGGGCCTTCCCCCTTGGGGATGACCGCGATGAAGGGAAAGGTGAAGTCCTTCCCTCTCATGGTGACGGTCAGCTCCACCCTTTGGGCGGTGACTTTTCCCGCGCAGAAGGAGGGGATGCAGTTGTCCTTCACCTGCCACGAGATGGCCTCGGGCTTTTCGGGCAGATAGCCGTATTCCTCCCGCTGGAGGATCTCCAGCATCTCGGAGCGGGAAAGCAAGGCGGGAACGCCGCGTTCTTTTAGGATCGTTTGGAGCATAGGGGACTCCTTTCAAATTTGGGTTTATCGGTGGGATGCACATCTCTTTCACAAATCAACTACACCAATGGGGAAGGGGCCCCATGGGGCTTTCCTCTATGCTACCCACTATCAATTCTCTTGGCATATCTATGCTTTTTTGAAGGTTTTTGGAGTTCTTAGAACCTTTTTGCAAAAAGGTTCTAAGCCGCCGGAGGC
>JBGVRH010000032.1:0-37062 GCA_045128275.1 Eubacteriales bacterium
TGGGTAGGGGCATTGTTTGACAAGAAGAAAGCGGGGGTTTTCTAGTTTCGGAGCGACGAGGGCGTCGCTCCCTACAATAGGTTATTGGCGACCAAGCCATCGTGCCCACCAGACCGCTAAACCGCAATTTTTAAAACATCATCCGCTCCATATACTCACTCACGAACACAGGATTGGTGGCCAGCTCCACGATCCTCGTCTCCCCCGCCATCCTCTCGCATACAGGACGAAGCTCCTCGCAGAGCAGCAGCATAGCCGCACCCGTCAGGGCGGCGTTGCCCAGCACCGTCACGCGGTCGGTCAGCTCTTCGGGGAGCAGACCGATCTTGCCCGCGTTCTTCACGTCCAGATAGCTGCCGAAGCCTCCCGCGATGTAGAGGGTGGCTACCTCCTCGCAGTCCAGCTTGGCAGTGTCGATGAGAGTACGCATCCCCGCGTGGATGGCGCTCTTGGCCAGCTGTACCGCGCGGATATCCTCCTGTATGATCTCTACGGGAGCCAGGATCGCGGCGGGATCGTCCTCCAGATACCCCGTCTCGTCCAACAGCTCGGTGTCCAGGAGAGCCGCCACGGCATCCACCAGTCCGCTTCCGCAGAGACCGACGGGGTCGGCCTCCCCGATCACGTGGGCTCGGATCTCGCCGTCCGTGACCCACACGCGGTCGATGGCACCCACCCGTCCGCTCATGCCCATGGAGATCCCCGCCCCCTCAAAGGCAGGGCCTGCGGCGGTGGAGCAGGCGTAGAGGGTATTTTCGTGCCACAGAACCATTTCCCCGTTGGTGCCGATATCGCAGAGGAGTGCGGTCTCGGGGATCTCGCGGAGATCCGAGGCCAGGGTGGCGGTGACGGTGTCCGCGCCGATGAAGGCGGCGATGCAGGGGGGAAGATACACGGGCGCGTCGGGAGGCAGGGCGGTCAGACCCAGATCACGGGCGGTCAGAGTCTCACCGAACAACCGCTCGGCGGCGAAGGGTGCGTGAGTCAAAGGCTCCACGTCGGTCTCGGTGAGGAGATGGAGCATGACGGTGTTGCCCGTAATGACCACACTTCCTATATCCGCCGTTTTCACGTTGGCGGCAGTAGCCAGCTCGGAAAACATCCCATCCAAAGCGCGGCGGGTGATCTGGGCGATTTTTCCCGCATTCCCCGCCAGAGCGGCCTCCATGCGGGAGATCACGTCCGCGCCCCACGCGGATTGGGGGTTGAGGCGGGAGGTCTCGGACAGGAGCTTCCCTGCTCGGTCATACAACCGCGCGGCCAGGGTGGTGGTACCGATGTCGATGGCCACGCCGTACCCGCCCCAAGAGGGGTTGAATTCCTTCCCACTCATAGAGGCAGGGAACGCCCCGTGGGTCACGATCTGTCCTCTTCCCTGCTCGGTGGTGGTGACGGTGCAGTCACCCAGTACCGTCACACGGCAGGCCAGACGGATACCGCTTGCCAGCTCCTCGGGAGTCAACGCCCGCTTTTCGTCCTCGGTGGGGTCGGACACCTCACCCGTGACGGTGACACGGCACTTTCCGCACTTGCCGTGACCGCCGCAGGGCATATGCCCGTGGCCGCCCGCCTGCAAAAGATCCCCCAGCACCGTCCCCGCGGGACAGGTAAGAGGGTTCCCGTTCCATACCACTCTAACCGTTTTGTTGTTCTGTTCCATATTTCTTTCCTTTTTTGAAAGTTCTTGAAAGGGGTTTGGGGAAAACCGAACCGCAAGCGGTTCCTCAAGAAGTTTTCCCCAAGCATTCTCCCGTCCTCACACGTCAAACAGCACCGCGCCGAAGTAGGTGACGGTATCCTTGCCGTTGATGTACTTCATGCCTGCGGCGGGGGCGAGCCTCGACACGTTGACGCCGTAGGTCTCCAGGGAGGCCACGGCCAGGTCGGGGTGGCGGCAGGGCTCTCCCGTCCGCTTGGCGCAGACCTCGCACATACGGCACCCGCCCGCTCCCAGATGGAGGACACGGGACAGGTTCAGACCCTCAATGCCACGGCGCAGCTCCACCATAAGGCGGTTATGGGCCACCCCCGCGTCCATCATGCCCTCAAAATCGTAGCTGTCCTCCAGCTCGGAGACGGTCTGGTAGACCAGGGCGTAGGAGTAGGTCTTCAGCGCGGCCATGAGGTCGTGGATGTCCCCTGCATCGGGGGGACACATCCAGTTGCGGCCGTAGTTTCCGCAGACGTTGGCGGCGCACATATCCCGGAAGGAGGCATCGGTCTCCATATCCTCCACTGGTATGACCGAGGCGCGGAAGGCCCCCAGCGATAGGGCCAGATCAGTCAATTGATCAAAAAGCTCTTTGTTTTCCATGATGATCTCCTTATCAGTACAGCGCGCGGTACAGGATCAGAAGCTCGTCCTCGGTCAGGGCCTTGTCGGCCAGCACCAGCATATCGTCGGCGCGGGTGACGGTCTTACCGCAAGCCTCCAGGGCGGCGGTGATATCCACGTAGGCCACGCCGTAGTGGTTGTAGGTCTTGTCCCCGTCGGAAGCCAGGTTCACCGACTTGGCGAACTCCAGGGGCAGGTAGAGGTGATCGTCATCACCGAAGAAGGTAGCCTTGGTGGTGGACTCGTCCAGACGCACCATCTTCCCCTCCGCGAAGGCGAAGTAGGAGCCTGCTTTCAGCACCACCATATCGGCGGTGAGGGTCTCGGGCAGGATCGGCTCGGTCTCCACGGTGGTGTAGCGGTAGTTGAAGCGGTCGTTGGGGGCGGTGTCACCCAGATCAATGAACTGCATGATATCCCCGCTATCCACGGAATTGTCCGCCCACTTGAAGTCGAAGGTGTCCCCCAGACCCAGTGCCTTGGCATCCAGCTTGACCACCATGTACTTGCCGCTGACCTTGTAGTCGGCGCGGCCGATCTCGGTCATCTCCCACTTGCCGTCGGAGAACCTCATGATGGAGCAGGTGCTGCCGTCGCGGTCACGGTTGATCACGTAGTCGTAGCCGTACCAGCCCGTCTCCTGCTTACAGTCGGCATTGATGAACAGGTTCATCCAATTGGTGCCCTCGGGGGCGGTGATATCGGCGGCGCACTCAACATAGAACCACACATCATCACCAAAACGGGAGACCTTGGCGGTGGCCAGATCGTTTCGGCCCGTGGTGTTGGTGTAGTGGAGCTGACCCACGTAGGAATCGTGGTCGCGGTGGGCGGTGTCACCCACGTAGTCTCGGTACTCGGGGCCCACGATATCCCACTGGGACGGCACTCTCGCCATGTCGATGGGTCTCTGCCCGAAGGCGGCCAGAGGCGCGCGGCTGCCCTTGTACTGGCGGATGTTCTGCACCATCTGGTAGTAGTAGTTGTCGTTGAAGTAGCCCTTCACAGGCTCGATATCACGGGAATACTCGGGGCTGAAGGCATCCACGAAGTAGTGTCTCGTCCACTTACTGTCGTCGGTGACGGTATAGGTGTTGGCGATGGTCTGACCGATGGCGGCACCCGCCTCCCAGCGGCCTGCCCACCACTCGTTCCAGCCCGTCAGCATGATGAGGCCGGGATCTTTTTCGATGGCGTAGTCGAACTGCTCCTCAAAGGCGATGCCCTTCCCCGAGGTCTTGTCCACCAGGGAGAAGCTGAAGTCCTCCAGGCCCAAGCCTGCGGGCTGACCGCCGTTATGGTAAGAGTAGCTGCGGCCCGCGTTGGTGCCGTAGGAGCCGTTGGCCCAGAAGCCGCACATGACGATCATCTGCTCCACGTCACCGTCGGGGGATTTACCAGGATTCTGGGGGTACATATCCGCCCAGGGCCAGCAGTTGCGTCCCTTTTGCTGGGTGTACCAGCCGCCGGCACCGTCCTTGGTGTAGGCCCAGCTCTGGCGGTATGTGAAGAACTCCTGCATCTCCTTGGTGAGCTTGGCGTACAGGGAACGGGGCATCAGCACCAGGGGCTTGCCCTCGTACTTGAACCACAGCTCCTCGTAGCGGCCCACCGAGTAGAGGTTGTTCCAGATCTCGGTGAGGGAGGAGCGGGCGTTGTTGTCGTCGTTACCGCAATGGAACATAATCTGCGGGGTATCGTAGCCCTCGGCCCGCATCTCGGACCAGACCTTGAGGATGGCCTCGTAGTTCTGCTCGTAGGTATGGCCGTTGGTGGCATCGATGAAGATGAAATCCACTCCCGCGGCGGTGAGCTGCATGGTGTGCTTACGGATGACCCACTCGTCATTGGACTGGTAGTAGCCGAAGTAAGGCTCGGCCCAGTAGTGAGCAAAGCCCAGAGGGCCCGACTGCATGACCTTGATGAGATTCTCCGCGCCGCCCTCGGCGAAGGCCTTGGCGTGATCGTAAATGGGCTGATTGGAGGTGGTGTGCCACAGGAAGTAGAAGATACCCACCTTCTTGTCGGTGGCGGCCTTGGGATCGTAGCCGCTGACACGGCCCTCATCGTCCACAGCCACCCAGGTATCGGACAGAACGTCCTTGGAATTCATCATATTCGCATCCTCCGCAGTAGCCTTAATGGCCTTGGTGCCCTCCGCCTTCAGGTCGGTGATGTAGGAATCTCCTCCGTTGAGGTGGTGGAGCCAGATGTTGGCGTAGCCGCCGGCGGGAACTGTGACCCCCTTGTCGGTGATGGTGGGGGTATCCTTCCCGGGGCGGTACATGGAGACGGTGGTGCCGTCTACCTTGACCACCGCGATGGCCACTCTCTCGCCGCTGTCGTTCTCGGCGCTGACCGTCACGGTATCGCTGCCCATATCGTCCTCCACCCAGAGCATCCGCTCGGTGCGGAAATCAATGCCCAGCTCCGCAATGCTCATGTAAGAGGTAGCGGGCCACTCCCCCGTGCGGATACCGATCTCCTGCTTGCGGAGGGCGATCCAGATGCCACTCTTGCCCGTGGCATCCGAGCCGGAGCCGCTTAAACGGAGGCCGATGTACTGGGTGTTCCAAGCGGATCCCGAGCCGCCCTCCACACGGATCTTACAGCTGTAGGTGGCCACCGAGCCATCCCCAAAAGCGGCATTGACGCCGATGGCGCTGACGGTGCCCCCCTTCAGTGTGACGGTGGTACCCTTAGCATCACCGTTCTTGATGGTAAAGGCGGGATCGTCCTTCTTGTAGGTGTAGGTAATGACCTGCTGCTTGACCTCCTCGCGGGGAGGCTTGGTGCCCGAGACGGTCAGCTGAGTCACATCCGCCCCCGCCGCAGGCTCCCAGGTGCTCCAGTCAAAGGGAGGCTCGGTGTCGGGCTCGGTGGTAGGCTCGGTGACCTCCCCCGAGGTGGGCGGGGTGGTGGCGGGGGGTGTCTCCCCGTCGGTCACGTCGGGAGGTGTTGCGGGGGGCGTGCAGGCCGCAAAGCTCCCCAGCATCAGGGTCGCCAGCAGAAAGGACAGGATACGCTTTTTCATGGTAGTACCTCCATTTTGCAGTAAAGGAAACGGTCAACCGCAGTAGAACTCCTCCACGGCGGCGAAGAATGCGTCCAAATTCTCCCACGGGGTGGCGGGGGGAATGTCACAGCCCGAGGAGATGACGAAGTTGGGATAAGAGCAGCACTTGCCCATGACGGCGAGGGTGGCCTCGCGGACAGTCTCGGGCGTGCCCTGACGAAGCACGCCTGCGGGATCCACGTTGCCCATGACCACGGTGTCGGCGGGCATCTTCACCATCATGTCGGCCATGTCGATGGAGTTACCGAAGTGGTAGGCATCCGCGCCCGTGGAGAGGATGGAATCCGTCATGCGCAGGACGTTGTCGCCGCAGTTGTGGTAGACCACGATGAAGCTGTCATCCTGCACCGCCTCCACGATCTGCTTGACGTAGGGTGAGGAGAACTCCTCCTCCAGGGCGGGGGAGAGAAGCCCCGACACGGGCTCGGCCATCATGATGCCGTCAGCCCCCGCGGCCTTGTAGGCCTTGGCGTACTCAATGAGGAAGGCGGTGCATTTCTCCAGGACGGTGTGCACCATATCCGGCTCGTCGTAGCAGTCCATCATGATCTCGGTGACGTCCAGAAGACGGGCGGCCAGGGAGAAGGGGCCGATGATGCCCGCCAGCACGGGGCGGTCGGTGATGATCTCTACCGCCTTGCGGATGGACTCCACGTACAGTCCCGAGCGGGCGGCACCCACGGCGGGGATCTCCAGGGCGTTGGCCTCGTCCTCGTCATTGACCAGACGGCCTATCACGGTGGGCACCTCCTCGTCGGACACGCGGATGGTGGCACCAAAGCATTCGGCCTCCACCGAAAGATCCATGAGGGAGACAGCGGCGGCGGAGTTGACTCTATCAGCCACCAGCTTCATGCCCTGCGCCTGGCGGTCACTATCAGAGATCAGCTCCCGAACGGTGACACCCAGAAGGGACACCGAGGGGAAGGAGAGGATGGGTAAGGCGGTCTTTCTGTCTGCCGAGATCATGTCGGACAGCCATTGTTTCATGTTGCGGTTCATAAAAGCTCCTTGCACGTAGGGTGACAGGTAGGGGGCAGGGGGACTCGTATCTTGTATCTCTGTATCCCAATCGCGTATTGTTGGTTTAATCCTCACCGTAATACGCATCCATCACGTCGCTGACGGTCTCTGCCCAGATAATGAGGTTCTGGGGCTTTTTCGACACGGTGGTAATGTCCTTCAGCACGTAATCCATGGGACAGCCGTACTTCAAGGCGGCCTTGACCGACTCCTCGGCCTCGCGGCGGATGAGGGCGGGGTCGGTGGCGTGGGCCACGTGGGAGGGGTTGGGCTTGCGGGAGAGGACGTAGTCCCCGCGGAGCTGCTCGGCGCACCGCTCGGGGCTGGCCCAGGGAGAGCAGCCCACCTTGCGAAGGTTGGGGATGGTCTTCAGCAGTTCAATGCGATCGTCCAGAGGCTCACAGCAGCCGTAGTAAGTGTAGCCGAAGCGGGAGGCCAGGGGGAGAATGTAGTCCAGCTCGAACTCCTTGAACATGGCGGGGGAGATGCTGGAGAAGGACTGGGCCATGCCTCTGTACCAGGTCGCCTTGAGTCCGTCCTCCGCCAGCCCCGACACGGCGGCGGGGGTGCAATGGAGGTTCTGGATATGGGGATCCACGTGGAGGTTGGCCTCAATGAAGTCCAGCTGGGCGGTGGTACGGGCCACCATCTTCTCCATGATGGCGTGGAGGTACTCGGGGCGGTCGTACATATCCTCGAAGATAGGCTCCACACCCCGCAGACGGGTCAGCACGTCCCAGAAGGCGGAGTAGATGTAGTCCACGCCCGCCAGACGGACGGGCATGGTGTCCCCGAAGAGATCCGTGAAAAAGGCCATACCCGCCTCGTCGTTCTCGGGGTGAGCCTTCAGGACGGGAGGATTGATCTTTTCGAGACAGGACTCGTCAGCCATGACGTCGGCATAGCCGATGCCCTTGCCGCCCACGCGGGTCTCGTCGGCCTGCAGTCCTAAGGGGTTCATGGAATAGCTCATGCGCACCGTCCATTCGGCGGGCATGATCACGTCGCACTTGAAATACTTCTTGCGGTAGAGAGCCACGCGGAGCGCCCACTCCACCGAGCGGCATCGGCCGTCCTCGCAGAGAAGGGTCAGATCCTCATAGCCCAGCTCGTGCCACGGGATCTCGTCCATCAAAACGGGCGGGCGCACGACCTTCAGGTCATTGGTGTCCTTCATGCGGCGGTTGGCCTTCTGTTGCTTCTCGGAGGTGGCCAGCTCCATGTATCGCTTGGCCAGCTCGCGGATGATCTGCTTATCTTGCATGGGAGTCTCCTTTGCGGTGTCGGTTCAATGGAAGCACCCCCGCCCGCGGGCGGGTAGGGGTGTTGAAAAGGCTATGAGAGATCAGGGATTGCCATAGGTCAGGCATTCGTTCAGAAATGCCTCGATATTCTCCAGGGGCGTGCCGCGGACGATGCCGTTACCGGCGGCGTAGAGAAGACCGCCATGGGGGGTATCAAAGGTATCGCGGATGAGGCGCACCTCGCGGCGCACGTCCTCGGGGGTGCCGTTGATGAGGGTATCCTGTACGTCCATGCCCACAAGGAAGGCGATCTTGCCCTTCCATTTGGCGGCCACGGCATCCCAGTCCATGGTTCCCTTCTGCAAGGGGTGCAGAACCGAGAGACCGCACTCAATGAGATCCCCGATGATCTCGGAGATATTGCCGCAGGTGTGGAGCCAGCTGTCCACGTCATGCTCACGGCAGAGTCCCCACAGCTCCACGTAGTAGGGCTTGATGAACTCACGGAACATGGCGGGGGACATCATCAGAGCGGTCTGGGTACCCAGATCGTCGCTGATCATGTAGCCGTCGGGCTTGACCTCCTCGAAGGCACGCTTCAGAAGCTTCATTTCGGTATCCAGCACGGCTCTGTGGAGGGCGTGTACCTCCTCGGGGTACTCGTAGTAGTCGATCAGAAGCTCTTGCATACCGCGGAACTGCCAGATCAGCTCGTACATGAGACTCCAGTGGTGGATCAGGACGTACTTCCCTTCGGCGTGAGCCTGATCCGCGATGCGCTTGGCCTCGTCAAAGAGACCGGGGGCATCGGTGTTGGGAAGCTCCGCCAGAAGGTCGGGCAGGTACTCCCAATCGGGCAGGAAGGCGTTGGAATCGTAGCTCGTGAAGCGGCGGTCGATCTGGGGAACGTGCCACCAGAAGCCGTCGGGGCGGGGAGACATCCAGGGCTGGGGGAAGCCCACCACCACCACATCCTCCTCATACTTGTCAAATCGGTGAAGCTCTTCGCCGTACTGCTCCCCCAGTCCCTCGCCCCACCACTTGGTGAAGGCGCGGGGCGGGCGGGGAGGGTCATCAAAGCGGATCGCCGCGCGAACCTCGTCGCGGGTCAGCATTTTATGCCTCCTTGCAGAACTCCACGGCGGCGTCAGCGGCAGAGGCGGCATCGGGGGTGTAGATATCCGCGCCGATCTTCTTGCAGTAGTCCTCGTTGACGGGTGCGCCGCCGATCATGATCTTGACCTTGTCGCGCACGCCCAGCTCGACGGCCTTCTTGACCACGTCCTCCATGACACCCATGGTGGTGGTCAGCAGAGCCGAGCAGCAGATGACCTGACAGTTCTGATCAATGGCGGTCTGGACGAAGGTCTCGGGGGCGACGTCGGAACCCAGATCCACGACCTCAAGGCCCTTGCCCTCCAGCATCATCTTGACCAGGTTCTTACCGATATCGTGGAGGTCACCCTGGACAGTACCGATGCAGACCTTACCCGTTGCCTGCACACCGGCGGCGGCCAGGTGGGGCTTCAGGATGGCGGTACCCTTGTTCATGGCGCGGGCGGCCACCAGCACCTCAGGCACGTAGACCTCGTTGACCTTGAACTTCTCACCGATGACGTTCATACCGGCCAGCAGACCCTCGTTGAGGATGGCGTCGGGGGCCACGCCCTCGTCCAGTGCCTTCTGTACCAGCTCGGCCACGATCTTGGCCTTGCCCTTTTGCAGATTCTCGGAAATCTCGTTCAGAATTGCGATGCTCATGTTGGTTTCTCCTTTTATTCTTGTGAAATAGGTTTCAATGGACGGTGCTTCCTCCGAGGGAGCCTCCTCCCGACGGTAGGTGTTGGGGGTCATCCCCACGTGGGACTTGAATTGGCGGTAGAAGGTGGGCACGTCTCTGAGCCCACAGGCGTAGACGATCTGCTCGGCGGTCAGCTCGGTCTCCCGCAGAAGGCGGCAGGCCTGCTCCAGTCGGACACGGCGGAGATAGTCCCCGAAGGACTCCCCCGTCACCCGACGGAAGATGCGGCAGAGGTAGGATTTACTGATGTACAGGGACTCCGCGATGCTCTCCAGGGTCAGATCGCTGTCCCCGTACCGCTCCATGACGGTGCGGGTGACCTCCATGGCCACCAGCCGCTCCTTGGGGCGGGGAGACGAGGGGGAGTCCTCTCTTTGGGAGGCGTAGCGCCCCATCATGATGAGGAGGTTGATGAGGTAGGATCTCACCGCCATCTCCCACTCGGGGCGGCGGCGGTCCAGCTCCTTTTCCATGCGGGTGACGGTGCGCTCCACGTCCTCCAGGGTACGGGAGGTCAGCATGACGTAGACCGTCAAGGGATCCTCGCGGAACAGGCCGTAGCAGTAGCGGGGGCTGTCGGGATCGGCGGCCTCCCCCTCAAATAGCTCGGCGGGATCAAAGACCAGATTGCACACCGTGGGGCGTTCTCCGTCCTCGGTGGCGAAGTAGGCGTGGGGCACTCCCACACCGATCACGTAGGTATCCCCCGCGCTGCACTCGGCACACCCGTCGGGGGTACGGTGGATGCCCCGCCCCGCCGTCACGATGCTCACCTCCACGAAATCGTGGATATGGAGCTGGGACAGGGCGGTCTCGGGGGAGTAGACCGTCTCCACGGTCACGTGATTGATGAACAGCGGGGTATCGGCCAGCAGCTCGCTTTTCCGCACACGGATGGGAGCCGTTGCCCCGCCGGATATGTCGTAGTGCTTGGACAAGGGTCAACCCTCCTTGGTCACAGTCGGATCTTCTTGATCTCCTCGACGTAGTACTGCACCAACTCCAGCTTGGAGCCGGGCAGGATGTGGTGATCGGGACAGGGGATGAACCCGCCCATGGCGATGAGGGGCTTGAGTCGCTCCAGCTCGGCATCCACGGCGGCCTTGTCCTTGCGGAACACCGCCTTGTCCATGCCGCCCACCGCCAGGATCCTCTCGCCGTACTTTTTCCGCGCCGCGGCGAACTGGTCGCCCCAGACCCCCACCTCCATGGGGAATAGGAGGTTCACGCCGCTGTCCAGCCATACGGGGAGCAGAGCATCCACCACACCGTCGCAGTCCAGCGAAATGATGTCGATGCCGTAGCGGTGGCAGAGGTCGTTGCGCTTTCTGTAGTGCTTTTCGCAAAGCTCACGGAACAGAGTGGGGGAGAGCAGAGGGCCGTTCTTGAAGCAGATATCCTCCCAGTAGTGGGCGAAATCGTACTGCGCCCCCGTGGCGAGGAGTGCCTCCACGCAGGCGTACTGCATATCGGCGTAGGTGTCCACCAGCTCGGCGAACAGCTCCTCGTCCTCGTCGTACATGAGGTAGCTCATGCCCTTGACGGTGGTCATGTCGCGGATATCCCCCATGACGCTCCCCACGCTGATACCGATGGGCTTGGTGGGGTCTCTCCGCTCGTTGAAGTGGGTGTAATACTCCATATTGGTACGCGCGGGGACGTACTGCATACGGGGCTTGAACAGGGTCTCGAAGGCTTCCCTGTCCTTCATGAGGTAATCGTCCTCCGAGGGGATGGAGGTGATGCCGGGCTTGACCCGCTCGATGACACCCTTGGCGGTCTGTATCCGCTTGGAGCCGTCGGGCAGGGTCTCCAGCTCCTTCTGCTCAAAGGGCGGGTAGAGTCCCATATGGGATCCCGAGGTGCAGTACCACGGGAAATCCCAGCCGATCAGCCGATCCAGCTCGGCCTCGGCCACGAAGCGGTGGGAGGCCTGCTCGTGGGTGATGTGCCCCTGATCCGCCCACTCCCGCAACAGATCCGGCCAGTAGCCGAAGCGGACGGCGGGAAGCCTGTCGGCGGGCTTGTAGTGAAGGATGTTGTAGCATAGCTCACGGGGTGTCATAGATTGTCTCCTTGCGTATCATATAATTTGTTATTGCTGTTCGGGACGGAACGGCGATTATATTATACCATTGACAAATCACGAGCGCATTGTCCGAAATTGCGTTTTTATGATCTGAAATTGCTTTTCGGTTGACAGACCGTAAAAAGTAGTGTATAATGGGTGAAAAAGTCAAGGAGGCGTTTCCCGTGTTCTCCATTCAGCTCGATCACGTAACCCCGCCGAGGCAGTTCGGTATGCTTCCCACGCCGCTCAGCCTGTCCCTTCCCTTCCACGCCATCAGCGGGGGAGATTGCCATATGGGAGACGGCTATCGCGTCCGTCGGGACGGACTGGACAATTATCTTCTGTTTCTGACCTTGAACGGAGAAGGCTATCTGGAGCAAGGCGGTGTCCGTATCCCATTGGGTGCGGGGCAGGCCGCTTTGATCCACTGTCTGCCCTATCAGGCCTACGGAACGCAGGCGGGCAAGACGTGGCAATTTTGCTACCTGCATTTTCACGGGCTGTCCATGGAGGGATACCGCTCTGTGCTGTCGGATACAGCCTGCTCGATCACCCTCGATCAGCCTCACAGCATCCTGTCACAGATGGAACGCATTTTCGAGACCATGACAAATCCCGATGATACCGCCGGTGCCTTACAAAGCCACCTCATTTCGGGGATCCTGACCGACCTTGTCCTCGCGCGCGCCGAGATCACCCGAAGGCAGACCGCCGTTTCGCGTGAGGATATATCAGCTCTGTGCGGGTTCATCGAGACCCACTACAGAGAGGATCTTCACATCGAGGATTTCATGCGAAAGACCTGTCTTTCCCGGCATTACCTGATCCACTTATTCGAGAAGGAGGTCGGCATGTCCCCCTACCGATATTTGCAAGCCTGCCGCATCCGACACGCACACTCCCTGCTGCTCAGTACCAATCTGTCTGTGGAAGAGATCGCCTATCGCGTCGGTTACCACAGCTCGGCCATATTCATCCGCCATTTCAAAGCGTTTCATACCGTGACACCCCATGCCTACCGACAAAGCACGGTATGATGATCCGCCCTGCCAACGCACCTCTGAGAAGGTGCGTTTTTTTATGGAAACGAAGGGTTACAGCTTGATCTTCTTGATCTCCTCGGCGTAGTACTGCACCAGCTCGAACTTGGTGCCGGGCATGAGTCTGTGGTCGGGGCAGGGGATGAAGCCACCCATGGCCGCCAGCCGCTTCATGCGCTCGATCTCGGCATCCACGGCGGCCTTGTCCTTGCGGAGAGCCGTCTTGTCCATGCCGCCCACGCCCAGCATACCTTTACCGAACTTCTTGCGGGCAGGCTCGAACTGGTCGCCCCAGACACCCACCTCGATGGGGAACATGGTGTTGACACCGTTCTCAAACCAGGTAGGCAGGAGCTTCTCGGTCACGCCGTCGCAGTCCAGGGAGATGATGTCGATGCCGTACTGGTGGCAGAGATCGTTGCGCTTCTTGTAGTGCTTGGCGCACAGCTCGTCGAAGACCTCGGGGGAGAGCAGAGGGCCGTTCTTGAAGCAGATATCCTCCCAGTAGTGGGCGAAATCGAACTTAGCGCCCGTCTCCAGCACCGCCTTGGCGCACTCGTACTGCATATCGGCGTAGGTGTCCACGATATCGGCGAAGAGATCCTCGTCCTCGTCGTACATGAGGTAGCTCATGCCCACGACGGATACGATATCGCGGATCTGCCCCATGACGGAGCCCAGATGGAGGGCGATGGGGGTCTCCATGTCGCGGGTCTCGTTGAAGTGCTTGAAATGCTCTGTCGGCACACGCTCGGGGAAGAACTGCATCTTGGGACGGTAGAGGGTCTCGAATGCCTCCCTGTCCTTGAGCAGGTAATCGTCCTCCGAGGGGATGGAGGTGATGCCGGGCTTGATCTTCTCGATCAGTCCCACGTGGTTCTGCACGCGGCGGCTCCCGTCGGGGAGGGTCTCCAGCACCTTGGTCTCAAAGTGGGGCCACAGGCCGTTATTGGTGCCCGTACAGCTGTTCCAGTTGAAGTCCCAGCCGATGAGCTTGTCCAGCTCCTTGTCCTTTTGGCTGTTGTCGTAGTTCCCCTCGGCCAGCTCGCGGGGGATCTTTCCCTGCTCGGCCCACTCGGTGAGCAGCTCGCTCCAGTATCCGAAGTGGACGGCGGGCATACGGTCAACGGGCTTGTAGTGCAGGATATTCATGGCGCGTTCGCGGTTGGTCATGACGGTTCTCCTTTATGTATGGTGATGGCGCGAGACTCACTCCCTCGCCAGCTTGTAGATCAAATCGTAGGCAAACTCCAGATCCTCCATGGAGCAATGCTTCTGCACGAAGTGGGTGGTGCAGACCAGCCAGCGCTTGCCGCGGAGCTTGCCGAACACCCGTCGGATCTCGGCCTCCAGCTCCTCGCGTCCCATGAGACCGATGGCGTACTGCACGCAGATACCGCCCAGGATGGCGAACTTGTCGGAATACTTTTCCAGGTAGGTATCGTAGGACATACCCGCCCGCTCCTGCCAGGGGTGTACCACGTCCAGACCCAGATCCACCAGGCCGTCGGCCACCTTCATGACACAGCCGTCGGAGTGGAGACTGCACAGAGCCCCTCTCTCATGGACGTGATCCACCACCTTCTTCATGTGGGGGTAGATGATCTCCCGCCACAGGGTGGGGCTGAACATGAGATCCTTCTGGGCTCCCCAGTCATCCGAGATGTGGATCATATCCGCGCCCAGATCCACCACGTGATCCACGAACTGAACCGTCCAGTCGGACATGCGGCGGTACAGCTCGTTGAGCTCATCGGGGTACATGGCCAGCCACATGAGGTGGTTCTCGATGCCGAAAATGCCGTTGAAATTCTCAAAGAAGCCGGGGGTCTGGGCGTAGCAGAAGCGGTTTCTTGCCTTGTGATGGGCAAGACCCAAGCGGAAACCCTCGTAATCGGCTATGTTGTTGGGGTTGCCGAAGATGGGCAGATCCACCAGAAGGTCGGGGGTCAGCTCATCGGTGCGGATGGGGGCGGCGGTGTTGATGACCGCCTCGTCAAAGCAGTAAGGCCCGCCGAACAGGTGGGCGATGTCAAACTCATACTTGTCCTCCATGGCCTCCACCGAGCCCCAATGCTGGGTGATCTCGGCTCCCAGATTCCCCGCAACCCAGCCGTAAATGGGCTGACGGTCGTAGGACTTACCCGCGATGACCGCGCGGACTCTCTCGGTACTGTTCATAGGACACCTCCAGAATATTGGTACTGTCATTATACCATACTATCTCCTGCCGAAAAATAGGGTATCATTGTTTTCATCCTTGATTTTAGCAACAAAACCACATAGTCTGCTCTGCCTCCATTATACCACATCCTCCCCGCTCTGACAAGCCCCTTTCACAAAAAAATCAGCCCTCCGCTTAATAGCGGAGAGCCGTTTTTACGTTACTCGGAGTAGATCATACTTATCCCCTGCTCCAGCTGAGAGGCGGAGATCATGCCCGTGGCCGTGGCCACCGCCTCTCCCTCAGCGTTGATGAAGTAGGTCTGGGGGATGGAGCGGACACCGTAGACCATAGCGGCCTGGTAATCCACGTCGAAGTACACGGGGAAATCGTAGCCGTAGGTCTTGATGAAGTCCTTGGCCACCTCCACCGTCTCCATCTGGTTGTCGGTCATGTTCACCATGAGGAACACCACCTCGCCGTCGTACTTCTTGCAGGCATCGTCAAAGTCGGGCAGCTCCGCCTTACAGGGAGGACACCAGCTGGCCCAGAAGTTCAGCACGATGGGCTTGCCGAAGAAATCGGAGAGCTTCACCATGTTCCCCTCCCAATCCTGCACGGTAAAGTCGAGGGCTTGGTTGGGGTTCTGCTCGGGCGTCGTATCGGCGGGGGTGTCGGGCGCATCGGTGTCGGGCGCGGCGGTGGTCTCCTTTTGGGGGATGGTCTCGATCCCGCCCTCGTTGGTGTCACAGGATACCGCCGTCAGAAGCAGGACAGCCGCCAGGGCGGCCATCAGGATACGGATCAAAATTCGTTTCATCTATCAAATTCCTTTCGTTCTCGTTTTATGACGGCTTCATTATAGCATAAAACCCGCCGTTTGTCCACACCCCCCCGCAAAAAATTTCACACAATCCGTCTCCTTCCGCTCTTTGGGTGAATGGATGCTCTTCAAACGGCGCAAACTACGGATTACAGGACGCATCCAACCACAAGCGTCCGCCGCCCACGGGCGGTAGTTTCAGCAAAAGAGGTTTATTTCATGAAATTCATCATAAAGCTCACCGCCCTGGCTCTCTCCCTGGCCACCCTGGGCGGTGCTATGGCGGCCTGCTCCCGAGGCTCGGGGGACGGCGACGGCACGGGCACGGGAGGCGGCTCGGACAGCGGCGGCAAGAAGACCGTCACCCTCACGGTCTGGGGCGCGCAGGAGGATCAGCAGATGCTCAAGGAGATGTGCGATGCCTACGCGAAGGAAAATACCGAGGTCAGCTACAAGTTCAACTTCGGCGTGCTGGGGGAGGGCAACTCCTCGGACAAGATCCTGAACGACGTGGAGGCAGGCCCCGATATCTTCAGCTTCCCCAGCGACCGCATCAACACCTTCTACGCCGCGGGGGCGCTGGCCCGCATCGGCGGGGATATGGAGACCGCCGTCAAGGCCGAGAATGCCGAGGGTGCGGTGGATGCCGCCACGGTGAAGGTCAACGACGAGGATCACCTATACGCCTTCCCCGTAACGGGAGACAACTGCTATTTCCTCTACTACGACAAGAGCGTGTTCAAGGATCCCAAGGATCTCCAGAGCCTTGACCGCATCCTCGACGTGGCCGAGGCCGCGGGCAAGAAGGTGCATTTCAAGATCAACGACGACGGCTGGTACCTGGCCTCCTTCTTCTTCGCCGACGAGGATCTGAAGTACGACGTGACCTACAACGACCGCATGGTGGAGGAGAAGATCGACATCAACTTCGACACCGAGGACGGCCTGGAGGTCATGAAGTCCATCCGTCACTATATCAACCGCGACGGCCTCGTTGCCCAGACCGATGACTCCAAGATCATCGCCGCCTTCACCCCCGATCAGAACGGAAAAAGAGAGGCGGCCGCCGCCGTCAGCGGTACGTGGAACGCTTCCACGATCAAGCAGCTGCTGGGGGACGACATGGGGGTCTGCATCCTCCCCACGGTGAAGATCGGGGGCGAGGATATGCGGCTGTCGGGCTTCATGGGCTACAAGCTCATGGGAGTAGGCGGCTACAGCAAGAACAAGGGCGAAGCCACCAAGCTGGCGGCCTATCTCACCAACGAGCAGAACCAGTTCAAGCGGTTCAAGGATCGGGGCTTCGCTCCCACCAACAAGAAGGCGGCGGCCACCGCCGAGGTCATGAATGACCCCGTCATCTCGGTGGTGCTGGAGCAGGCGGCCTATAACCGCTCCCAGAAGAACGTCCCCTCCACCTTCTGGACGCCCATGGCCTCCCTCATCACCCCCCTCATCACCGCCAAGGCCGAGGGCAAGACGGTCACGGATGAGCAGCTGAAGGGGTATCTGGAGGCACTTTGTAAGCAGATCAGGAAAGGGTAAATTGCAGTTTATCGGGGAACGAGGAGTACGAGGGGCTCTGCCCCTGCCCCCCGCATAAGGGACTTTTGAAAAAGTCCCTTATGAATCCCCAAAACTTTCAAAAAGCATAGATATGCCAAGAGAATTGATAGTGGGTAGCATAGAGGAGACCCCCATGGGGCCCCTTCCCCATTGGTGTATTTGATTTGTGAAAGGGATATGCATCCCGCTGATAAACCCAAATTTGAAATCACATCCACACATGAACAATCCAACCAACCAAAGCTTCCCCTTCGTCCCCCAGTCCCCTCTCGTCCGCCTGGGGCGTTCCTTCATCGCGGGGATCAAGGCCGCGCCGAAGCGAGCCGCCTCCCGCATAACGGGCTTTTTCCGTTCTACCGCCGCCAAGGTGCGGGACTTCTTCGACCGCTTCGCCGAGGGCGACGCCACCACCAAGGCCTCCTACCTCATCATGGGCCTGGGCCACCTCCGCCGCGGACAGGTGGGGCGGGGCATCATCTATTTGGCCGCCCAGATCCTCTTCATCCTCTACACCGCCCTCTTCGGCGGCCGCTACCTCTCCATGTTCCTCGAGAACTTCTTCACGGGGGGCAACGTGGGACGGGTGGAGACCCACATCTCCAACGTCTGGGATCCCGAGCTGGGAGAATTCGTCAAGATCGCGGGGGACAACTCCTTCCATATCGTGCTGTACGGGATCCTGTCGGTCTTCGTCATCCTGTTCTTTCTCCTGACCTACCTCCGCTCGGTGAAGGAGTCCTACGCCCTGGAACAGGCCGCCATCATCGGGCGCAGACCCGACGGCATCAAAAAGGACATCGCCCTGCTGGGGGACAGCAAGTTCCATGTCACCCTCCTGTCCCTGCCCCTGCTGGGGCTGTTCGTGTTCACGGTGATCCCGCTGGTGACCATGATCCTCATCGCCTTTACCAATTATGATGCCAACCATGAGGTGCCCGAGCACCTATTCCAATGGGTGGGCTTTCAGAACTTCGGGGATATGCTGGAGGGCGGCTCGTCCCTGGGCGCGACCTTCCGCAGAGTGCTGACGTGGACGCTGACGTGGGCCTTCTTCTCCACCTTCACCAACTACTTCGCGGGGATGCTGCTGGCTCTGCTCATCAACAAGAAGGGGATACGGCTGAAAAAGCTCTACCGCACCCTCTTCGTGGCCACCATCGCCGTCCCCCAGTTCGTCTCCCTTCTCATCCTGTCCAAAATGCTGGACACGGGGGGCGGTACCCTCGGCAGCGGCGGCGGCATCATCACCCAGCTGATCGAAAATCTCTTCGGCTACCACCTCCAGTTCGGTCTGGATATCCTCACCACCCGCATCGGCATCATCCTGGTCAACCTCTGGATCGGCGTGCCCTACAGTATGCTGCTCTGCAGCGGTATCCTCATGAACATCCCCGAGGATCTCTACGAGTCCGCCCGCATCGACCGCACGGGGCCTGTCCGCCGCTTTTTCAAGATCACTCTCCCCTATATGCTCTTCGTCACAGGCCCCTACCTCATCACCCAGTTCATCGGCAACCTCAACAACTTCAACGTCATCTACCTCTTAAGCGGCGGCGGCCCGGGGGATCTGTCCCAATACACCAACGGTGCCAAGGGCACCGACCTGCTCATCACCTGGCTCTACAAGCTCTCCCTGGGAGCTGACCGCAACTACAAGCTGGCCTCCGTCATCGGTATCTTCGTGTTCCTGATCTCGGCCATCCTGTCCCTCATCGTCTATAACCGCTCGTCCGCAGTACAAGGAGAGGAGCATTTCCAATGAACTCAACCGTCAACACCTCCAAAGCCCCGCCCAAATCCCGCCTCCTGGGTATGCGCGCCAAGCGAGCCGTGGGCAACACAACGGGGCAGGTGATCCTCACCATCCTCGCCCTTCTGTGGCTCGTCCCCCTGTTCTACCTGTTGGTGCAGTCCTTCCGAGGAGAGCCGGGGGCGTGGAGCCCCACCTTTTTCCCACAGACCTGGACGCTGGACAACTACAAGCGGCTCTTCACCGAGACCGACTTCCCCCGCTGGTACGGCAACACCCTGCTCATCGCCCTGGTGAGCTGCGCCATCACCACCCTCTTCGTGCTGGCGGTGTCCTACGCCTTCTCCCGCATCCGCTTCCCCGCCCGCAAGCCTTTGATGAATATCATGCTGATCCTGGGGATGTTCCCGGGATTCATGTCCATGTCGGCGGTGTATTTTCTCTTGAAGATCCTACTGCCGAACAACTACCAGTCCCACGCCTCCCTCATCATCGTCTACTCGGCGGGGGCGGCCCTGTCCTACTATATCGCCAAGGGATTTTTTGACACCGTCCCCAAGTCCCTGGACGAGGCCGCCCGCATGGACGGAGCGACACGGGCGCAGATCTTTCGCCGGATCATCCTTCCCCTCTCCAAGCCCATCATCATCTACACCATCCTCATCAGCTTCATCTCCCCCTGGTGCGACTACATCTTCGTGTCCTACATCCTCTCGGGTGTGCCCGACACGGGGATGTACACCGTCTCCCTCGGCATGTTCCGCTGGCTGGAGCGAGAGATGATCCAGCAGTATTTCACCACCTTCTGCGCCGCGGCGGTGGTGGTGGCGGTGCCCATCACCTTGCTGTTCATGTGGTTGCAGAAGTATTACGTGCAGGGTGTGACGGGGGGTGCGGTGAAAGGATAGCATTCAAATTGCGGTTTAGCGGGCTGACGGCCGCGTCCCTTAGCCTTCCCCAGCGGGGAAGGTGGCGCGCCCGTAGGGCGTGACGGATGAGGAGAGCGGGTTGAGATTTTCATACGGGTAAAAGCAGAAACCATTGATATGCAAATAGAAATTACACCCGATACCAAACTGCGATTCGCTCTCCTCATCCACCGCTTCGCGGTCCCCCTTCCCCGCTGGGGAAGGCAAAAGAACGCACCGACAAACCCAAATTTGAATATCTCCATACACATCTACATTATCAAAGGAGCATCCTATGGCCTCTCTTTCCCTCAAGCACATCTACAAGGTCTACGACGGCACGACCAAGGCGGTCAACGACTTCAATATGGAGATCCGCGACAAGGAATTCATCGTCTTTGTCGGCCCCTCGGGCTGTGGAAAATCCACCACCCTACGCATGATCGCGGGGCTGGAGGACATCTCGGCGGGGGAGCTGCGCATCGACGGGGATATCGTCAACGACGTGGAGCCGGGCGACCGCAACATCGCCATGGTCTTCCAGAACTACGCCCTCTACCCTCACATGACGGTCTACGAGAACATGGCCTTTGCCCTCAAGACCGCCAAGGTCCCCAAGGAGATCATCCGTGAGAAGGTCACCGAGGCCGCCCGCATCCTGGGCATCACGGAATATCTGGAGCGCAAGCCCCGCGCTCTGTCGGGCGGTCAGAGGCAGAGAGTGGCTTTGGGCCGCGCCATCGTGCGAAGCCCCAAGGTCTTCCTTCTGGACGAGCCTCTGTCCAACCTGGACGCCAAGCTCCGCGGGGTCATGCGAGCCGAGATCACAAGACTCCACGAAAGACTGGGCACCACCTTCATCTACGTCACCCACGATCAGGTGGAGGCCATGACCATGGGTAGTCGCATCGTGGTCATGAAGGGGGGCTTCGTCCAGCAGATCGACACCCCGAAGAACCTCTACAACCACCCCGCCAACCTCTTCGTGGCGGGCTTTATGGGCACGCCCCCCATGTCCTTCCATCCTGCCACCCTCAAAAAAGAGGGCAACGCCGTCCGCATCCGACTGGACTGCGGCGCGGAGATGACCGCCGACTACGCCACCCTGAACCGCGTCCAGACCCGCTACATGGACGGCATCCACCCCGTGATCCTGGGTGTCCGCCCCGATGACGTAGTGCCGTGGAGGGAGGGCATGAGCCCTGCCGAGTGGGCGAAGCTCCCCGTGACCGTCACCGTGGTGGAGGCTCTGGGCGGGGAGACGCTGGTCTACGGTCACATTGGGGTGGCTGTCCCAGACAATAGCCCCATCGGGAGTGCCGCAGAGGACACCACAGAGGGAAAAGATCCCTCGGATGCCCGCGGGGACTCCATCATCCTCAAAGCCCCCGCCGACTTCGAGACCCACAGCGGCGAGGTGGTTCAGGCCGCCGTCAACCTCCGCAAGCTCCATCTCTTCGACCGCGAGACCGAGGCCACCCTCAAGCCCCGCGTCCCCGCCGAGAACGTCTGCCCCTGCGAGGTGACCCCCGATACCCTGACCTTCGCGGGACAGAGATTCCCCCTGCCCCCCGCCTTGCAGAAAAAAGCCAAGCTTCAAGCCCCCGCCAAGACCGTACCTCTGCTCATCCTCCCCGTGGGTGCCCTCCTCCTCGGCACAGGAAGCGGGCGGGCGCAGGTGGCCGAGGTGGAGTCTGTCCCCACCGATACGGCCGCCCGCACCCTCTACCGTCTCACCGTGGGCGGGGAGGTGATCTTCGCCACCGAGTCGGGAGAGCCCCGCTTTGGGGTGGGCGATCTCCTCCCCTTCGACGTGGATCTCAGCCGCGTCACGGTAGAGGCCTACGGCATCACCCCCCTCCCCGCCGAAAATGCTCTTTCGGGACGCTTCACCAAGGAAAAGGAGCCGGACGATACGGGGAAACGGGTCTACCGCTTCTATCTGGACATGGAGGATCAGCCCGTCACCGCCGACGGGGATCTGTGCGAAAAGCTCTTTTCCTGCAAGGGAACGGCCATCTTCCGCACTCCCCTGTCCTACCGCTTCCCTCCCGATGCCGTGACGGTCACGCCCCGTGGGAAGAAGGACGAAAAGACCGCCCTTGCGGGGCGGGTCATAAGGATCCTGGACTACGGGCGTGTGGTCTACGCCGCCATCGACGTAGGAGGCAAGACCGTCATAGCCCCCTGTAGCGTCAAGGCGGGGGAGGCGGTCGCGCTCAGCATCGACCAGAGTCGGCTGACGGTGGTGGATGCCGAGGCGGATATTGTGATCGTGTAAAAACAGCACGCGGAGAGATTCAAAAACGCGTCTCTCCGCGTGTTATTATTTGTCCATAAAAGAATGGAACAGGAATATCCGGCCGGTTGGGAAATACACAAAAAACTTGACAAATATGACGAATTATGCTATAATACCCACGGAATCCGCAAGGGTTCCCGTAGGGCGTTGCCCGATACGGTCAGATTCTGACTAAGTCGGATGGCGGTTTGCTTTCTTCGTGTTTCGGTATGCGGGGAAGCTGAAATCTTTTTCCTTCCTCGCGTCAAGCGAAGGGAGGTGATCAGAATGGGTGAATACATGACATGGCCCGAGTTTCTGGACTTTCTGTTCAAGCTCGCCAGCCTGATATTTCTCATCATATCCTGTTTTTATCGACATAACGATAATAATAGAAAAAGATAACCGCCCGTCTTCCAAACCGCGGTTATCTTTTAACTAGCGCAAGGGGGCAAGCCGTCATCGGCAACTCCCTACGTTACCATTATACCCTACTTTCCCCCGTTTGTCAATACTTTTTTAAAATTTCACCCCAACGGGTGTTTTTTTATACCCTCCCGCCCAATTGGCATTTGCATTTTCTCCAAAAATATGCTATAATATTCCCAGTACATACGAATCGAGGCAATTCCATTGACATCCAAGACACAAATCAAAGATTTTACCAAGGGCAGCATCCCCCGCCAGCTCGTTGCCTTCGCCACCCCTCTGTTCCTCTCCAACCTCCTCCAGATCGTCTACAACATGGTGGACATGATGGTGGTGGGGGGCGTCATGGGCAAGGCGGGCACCTCGGCGGTGTCGGTGGGCGGTGACGTCTCCAACCTTCTGACCTTCGTCGCCATGGGCTTTGCCTCGGCGGGGCAGGTCATCATCGCCCGTCTCATCGGCGCGGGAGAGCGGAAAAAGCTGGCCCGCTTCGTGGGCACCATGGTGGGCTTCCTCACCGTGGCCGCCGTCATCATGAGCGTGCTGG
Source organism: Eubacteriales bacterium (assembly GCA_045128275.1). Taxonomy (GTDB): domain Bacteria; phylum Bacillota; class Clostridia; order Oscillospirales; family CAG-272; genus CAMEON01. The sequence continues at coordinate 23,059 of JBGVRH010000032.1, forward strand.
GACTCATTTTGCAGGATACCATGCTCACCCTCATGAAGACCCCCGACGAGGCCTACGGGGGAGCGGTGGCCTACTCCACCGTCTGCATGGCGGGACTCATCTTCATGTACGGCTACAACATGACCTCCGCCATCCTCCGCGGCATGGGGGACTCCACCCGTCCCTTCATCTTCATCAGCATCGCCGCGGTGCTCAATCTCATCCTCGACCTGGTCTTCGTGGCGGGACTGCACATGGGCGCGGGGGGCGCGGCGCTGGCCACCATCATCAGCCAGGCCGTCAGCGTGGTCATCTCCACCGCCTACCTCGTCCGCAACCGCAAACGGTACGAGCTGGACATGAAGATGTCCGACTTTGTCAAGTGGGACGGTGTCCTGCTCAAGGATCTCATCGGTCTGGGGGTGCCCATGGCCATCAAGACCTGCTCCATTCAGGTCTCCAAGCTCTTCGTCAACGCCTTCGTCAACGGCTACGGCGTGGCGGTCTCCGCCTTCTCGGGCATCGCCAACAAGATCGCCAGCGTGTCCAACCTCATCTCCCAGTCCATGAACGTGGCGGGCTCCACTCTGGTGGGGCAGAACCTGGCCGCGGGCAAATTCAAGCGGGTGAAGCGGGTCATGCTCACCATCACCGTCATCACCTCCGCCGTGTCCATCCTTTTGTCGGTGGCCATCTGCCTGTTCCCCGAGGCCATTTTCTCGTTGTTCACCGCCGAGGGAGACACCGACGTGCTGGCGCTGGTGGACGGCTACCTCCCCATCGCGGTGCTGATGTTCATGGGCTCCGCCTTCCGCTCCATGATGAATTCCCTCCTCAACGGCAGCGGCAACCACCGCGTCAACTTCGCCACCGCCATCCTGGACGGCATCATCATGCGCATCGGTCTGGCCGTCCTCTTCGGTCTCGTGCTGGACATGAAGCACTACGGCTTCTGGCTGGGCGATGCCCTGGCGGGCTTTACGCCCTTCTTCATCGGCCTCGTGTTCTACTTCTCGGGGGCTTGGAAGAAGGGGGCGAAGGTGAAGGCGGAGGAGGAGGATTGACTCCCCGCCCCCAACAAAACGAAACGGAGGTTGATTCCCTATGCAAACGAAAAAGGTCGTCGTCCTGCCCTATGACCCGAAATGGACATCAGATTTTCAGCAGATCCGCGACGAGATTGAGGAGGCCGTCGGGCATTTGATCCTGCGCATCGAGCACGTGGGAAGCACGTCGGTGATGGGTATGTCCGCCAAGCCCTGCATTGATTTGGACGTGGTCATAGCGGATGCCTCCCGACTCCCCGCCGTCATCTCCGGGCTGGAGGCCATAGGCTATATCCACGAGGGTGACCTCGGCATCAAGGGCCGCGAGGCCTTCAAGTACACGGACAAGCCCCACCTGCAAAACCACCACCTCTACGTCTGCCCCCGGGATTCCGAGGAGCTCCACCGCCATCTGATCTTCCGCGACTACCTGAAAACCCACCCCGAGGCGGTCGCGGCCTACAGCCGAGTCAAGGAGACCGCCGCGCGGCTGTATCCCGACAGCATAGACGAGTACATGGCGTACAAATCCCCCTGCATCGAGGAGCTGTATGCCCTGTGTGGGTTGAAATAGGAGCATGCCCCGCCGAATGGCGGGGCTTTTTTGTCCCCCCCAAAAAAATCAAGCACCGCTTTACCCACACAACAACGAATTGATCATTGTATTTCCTCAAATATGTGCTATAATAGGATCACACCGGTGATCACTCTTTCGGAGGTAAAGAATATGAACGTAAAGATCGGAGCCATCATCAAGAGGCTTCGCGCGGAGAAGCACATCACACAGGACACCCTGGCCACGGCCATGGGGGTGACCCCGCAGGCCATTTCCCGCTGGGAGTCCGAGGGCGGGTATCCCGACATAGAGCTGCTGCCCGCGCTGGCGGACTTCTTTTCGGTCAGCATCGACGAGCTTTTGGGATACAGATCGTCGGAAAGGGAGCAGGAGCTGGCGAGCATCAAGCAGGAGCTGGAGCGCCTTGCGGAGGTCGGCTCTGTTGACCAGCGCATTGCCTATGCCCGCAACGCCTTTGCCCGTTACCCCAACGACTATGAGATACGGGATCACCTCGCCGTAGCCTTGTACTTTTCGTGGGAGGAGAATCGCAACGAGGCGCTTTTCGGGGAGATCGAGGGGCTTTTGAAGACCATCGTGGAGGAATGCCGCGAAGAGGACACGCGGTACGATGCCATCGGCACGCTGATCACCCTATACAAGGAGACGGGGCAGAGGGACAAGGTAAGCGAGCTGATCCGCCTGCTCACCCCCATGAAATACTGTCGGGAATTCACGCTTTCGTGGGGCATCGGTGATGGGAACACCGAGATATATATTCAGGACGAGATCGACAAGCTGACCGATCGCTTGGGAACTGCCATTTCAAGTTACGTGCTGTCGGAGGATCTGCCCAATGACCCCTCCACGTGGGACAAGAAGATTCAAATGCTCACCCTGTCCAACCGACTGTACGAAATGATCTACGGTGACAACCTCATGTTCTACCACGTAAGGCTCTCCCGAAATCATTGGCTGATCTCCACGTATCAGATCTCCCAGGGCAAGAGCCTTGACACGCTGGAATCCCTGGAGCGGATGTGCGACCATGCCGTCAAATACGATATGTCCTTTGCTTCCGATCACGGAAAGCACTACACATCCATTCTCACCGACAAGCTGATCTACCCCGAGCCGGGAAAGGACTTCCACGAGCTGACCGAGCATACGAACTGCTACTACATGCTGGATCGGCTGGCGCACCCCCGCTACGACGGCATCCGCGAGGAGCCGCGGTTCGTGGCCGTTATGGAGAGATTGCGGCAGTACGCTACTTGATTTCAAGCCCCGCCACCGCGCGGGGCTTTTTTGTCCCATCCCGCCATTTTTTCAACTGCGAGTTAACATACTGTTTCCCAACAATACCTTTACATCCCTCGAAAAACTGCTATAATAGAGACAGAAGCCGACGTCAGCTTACTTCACACAAAGGAGATACCACCATGAAAATGACCATAGGCACCAACATCAAACGCCTGCGCGCCGCCAAGGAGATCACGCAGGAACAGCTTTCGGTGGCCATGAACGTCACCTGCGCGGCGGTCAGCAAGTGGGAGCGGGGGGAGACCTACCCCGATATCACCCTGCTTCAGCCCCTTGCCTACTATTTCGGCGTGACCCTCGACGAGCTGATGGGCTACGATCAGGAGAAGATCGCCGCCGATATCGACGAGGTGCTTGCCCTCTACAGCAAGCATTGGAACGACGATGAGGGCCGCAAGATCATCACCAAGGCATACCGCAACTACCCCAACGACTACCGCGTCATGTACCGATACATGTGGAATATCGCGGGAGATCTGGCCGACAACGATCCCGCTGTCCTGCTTACTCACAAGGACGAGCTTCTGTCCATTTGCGATAAGATCTCGGAGGGTTGTACCGACGATCTTCTGCGGCTGGGCGCGTGGAATATGCGGGCAAAGCTCCTCCATGCCGAGGGCAAGACCGATGAGGCTTTGCAGATCTACCGCGCCCGCTTCACGGATTGGTACGGCACAAGCGGGCAAAAGACCGAGCAGCTCTTCGCCAAGGACACCGAGGAATACTATTTCCACGTGCAAAAGAACATGTACGAGCTGGTGGATTTCGCGGCGGATAAACTGGGCAGGACCGTGTTTTTCTCCCCGTCCCTGTCCATGGAGGAAAAGACCGAGCGCACGCTCTGCTACGCTGATCTGCTCCTCGGTGCCTTTGAGCAGACGGGCGAGGACATTTTCCTGCTGATCGCCCAATCCTTCCTGCTCCGAATGGAAAACGATCTGTACTACCGCGGGGGCTCCGACGGGCAGGTCATCGCGGTCATGGATAAAGGTCTCCATGCCGCCAAGCTTCTTTCGGAGCGCGTACAGAACAATCCCCCCTTGCGTGAGGCCTACCGCTGTCATTGCGGAGATGCAAGTCCCTTGCAGAGGGTGTTGTCCTACCATACCCACGCCACGTGCGGCCGCCGCGCTGAGCTGTTGCAGAACCCCGCCTACACCGCCGTGCTGGATCGGTACAAGTAACCCTCTCACTCTTTTGAAAATTCCTCCACCCCATCCCCCTTACCGCCCCGCCCCTCGGCGGGGCTTTTTCATCGGTCACACATTCAACCCCCGTTAGAAAAATTCTCCCCAAACGAGTTATTGACTTTCCCCGCACATTTGCTATAATGGTAACAGGATAAGCGCTGATCCGCCATTATACCGTAAAACGGAGGTAGCAACATGTTACAACTCGGAGAAAAGATCAAATCCCTGCGCAAACAGAAAAACATATCCCAAGAGGTCTTTGCCAACTACCTCGGGGTATCCTTTCAGGCCGTTTCCAAGTGGGAGAACGGCAACACCATGCCCGACGTGACCATGATCCCCGCCATCGCGTCCTTTTTCGGGGTGTCCACGGATGAGCTGTTCGATTTCAACCTCTATGAGACCGAGAAGCGGGTGGAGGAGATCGTCAGCGAGCACAGCCGCTACTGGCACACCGATAAGAAAAAGGCAGAACAGATCATCCGCGACGGGCTCAAGAAGTACCCGGGAAATGATATTCTGCTGAATTGCCTCATCGGCGTTCTGGAATTGCCCGAACGGAGCGACGAGGTGATCTCGGTGGCCAAGGCCCTCATTGAAAGCACCAAATACGATGAGGTGCGCTTCGATGCCTACCGCATTATGGCGGAGGCCTACGCGGCGCAGGGGGATCTCACCGCCGCCAAGGATGCCGTCGAGCATATCCCCGAGATCTACTTCACCAAATTGGAGGTAGCGGCAAGACTCCTGACGGGCGAGGCCGCCTACGAGGCCGCCCAAAAGCAAAAGAACATCTCTGCCGAGGATCTCATCGACATGCTCATCATCACAGGCAAGCACCTGATGGAGCAGGGTGAGGGCGAGAAGGCCGCATCCCAGTTCCGCATCGCCCAAAAAGTCTCGGAGGCCTTCGCGGAGGATTTCGTGGAGACCAAATGGTTCACATCCACGGTGTATGAGTACACAGCAGAGCAACGAAAAGAGATTGAAAGGCTTCTGTAACCATGATTCCCCGCCCCGCCACCGCGCGGGGCTTTTTCATGTCCAAATCCCCTGCCCCCATTGACAAACCACCCCATCCATGCTATAATAAAACCACCGAAATATTCCCACGAAAGGAAGACATATCATGAAGCTCCGCGCTCCTGCCTACCCCCTCATCAACGTTGACCCCTACTTCACCGTCTGGTCCATGGCCGACCGCCTCCACGATGTCCCCGTCAAGCATTGGACGGGCTCCGACAACACCCTCATCGGTGTCTGCTCGGTGGACGGCGAGGAAAAGCTCTTCATGGGCGTCTGTGAGGGCCGCTCCAAGATGGAGCAGGTCTCGGTGGACGTCACCGCCCTCTCCACCACCTACGTATTCACCGACGGTAAGATTCACCTCACCGTCCGCTTCACCACTCCCCTGCTTCCCGACGATCTCACCGTCCTGACCCGCCCCGTGGGCTACGTCGCCCTATCCTACAAGTCGGTGGACGGACAGGATCACACCGTCACCGCTTCCGTCCTGGCCTCCGAGGAGTTCGTCATGAACAAGCGAGGGGACGATACCACCGAAAGAGAGATCCTCTCGGTGAACGGTATGCCCACCGTCAAGATGGGCAAGACCAACCAGGCCCCTCTGAACCGCTCGGGAGACGATCTCCGCATCGAGTGGGGCTACCTCTACCTCACCGCCCCCAAGGGTGAAGTCCGTGAGTTCGTCTGCGAGCAGGACAAGATGGCCTATATCATGGGCACCGTCCCCGTAAGCCCTATGGGTGATTCCCTCATCCTCCTGGCCTATGACGATTGCCGCGCCTCCATCCAATATTTCGGTGAGACCCTCGCCTCGGTCTGGAACAGAAACGGCGAGACCATCGAGACCGCCATCGAGAATGCCTACACCGAGTACGGCCCCCTCATGGACAAGTGCGCCGCCTTCTCGGACAAGCTCTACTGCGACGCAGTCAAGGCCGGCGGCGTGCAGTACGCCGAGATGCTCTCCCTGGCCTACCCCCAGGCCATCTCCGCCCACAAGTGCGTGGTGGATACCGAGGGTCAGGTGCTGTTCATCTCCAAGGAGTGCTTCTCCAACGGATGCGCCGCCACCGTGGACGTGTCCTACCCCTCCATCCCCCTGTTCCTGCTCTATGCCCCTGAGCTGGTCAAGGGCATGGCCCGTCCCATCTTCAAGTACGCCGAGAGCGAGGCCTGGCCCTTCGACTTCGCCCCCCACGACGCGGGTCAGTACCCCCTGGTCAACGGGCAGGTCTACGGCAACAATGCCCTCCATATGCAGATGCCTGTGGAGGAGTGCGGCAATATGCTGGTCATGGTGGCTACCACCGCCATCGCCGAGGGGGATATCTCCTTTGCCGAAGCTCATTGGGACACCCTGGCGGATTGGGTCAAGTACCTGCTTCGGTACGGTGAGGATCCCGAGAACCAGCTCTGCACCGACGATTTCGCGGGTCACCTCGCCCACAACTGCAACCTCTCCATCAAGGCCATCATGGGTGTGGCCTGCTTCGGTCTCCTCCACCGCATGAGAGGCAACGAGGCCGAGTATGAGCATTATATCGCCGAGGCCCGCCGCATGGCCAAGTCCTGGTGCGATCGCGCATCCAACGGCGACGGCTCCTACCGCCTGGCCTTCGACCGCCCCGGCACCTACTCCATGAAGTACAACGCCGTGTGGGACAAGCTCTTCGGTACGCATATCTTCCCCGCCGAGGTGCTGGAGAGCGAGGCCCAGACCAACTTCACCCACTTCAAGCCCTACGGTATGCCCCTGGACAACCGCGCCGACTACACCAAGTCGGACTGGCTGGTCTGGACGGCCACCCTCCTGCAGAGCGACACCGACTTTGAGCGCTACATCGCTCCCCTCTGGACCTCCTACCACTTCACCCGCCACCGCGTCCCCATGACCGACTGGTACGACACCATTGGTGCTGATCACATCCACTTCCAGAACCGCACCGTCATCGGCGGTCTGTTCATCAAGCTCCTGGAGTGGTCGGGGAAGATGAAGGTCTGATTTTCCTGTTATTTGTGCGACACCGCCTCATTTGGGGCGGTGTTGTTTTGTAAATTGCAGTTTATGGGGGAACGGGGGAACGGCCTCCGGCGGCCAAGAACCTTTTTGGAAAAAGGTTCTTGGATCTCCAAAAACTTTCAAAAAAGCATAGATATGCCAAGAGAATTGATAGTGGGTAGCATTGAGGAGCCCCCCATGGGGCCCCTTCCCCATTGGTGTATTTGATGCTTGAAAGGGATATGCATCCCACCGCCAAACCCAAATTTGATCCTCTCCCACACAAAAAGCTCTGTCCGCAAGGACAGAGCTTTTTCGCTTCATTCACTTCACTCCGCCACAAACTCGATGGACGAGAACAGCGCGAAGGTTCCTGGCAGGGCGTCTATGGTGATGTATACGGGGCCCTTGTAGTTGACCTTGCTCAGGTCGATCTCGATAGCCTGCACTCTCCAGCCGCCCAGGTTGTAGTTCGCATAGGCGATGATGTCCTTGGACTCGGGAGACATCTGGCCGTTGGTGTCGACCTTGGTCAGCATGATGCGGTTGTGGGCGTTGGCGTTGTAGCGGTCAACGGTAGTTTGGGAGTTATCGCAGCCCCACATAATGATGACCTTACTGTACTTGGAAAGATCCACCGTCCCCACACCGATAGCGCCCTGGTGCAAAAGCGCGCCCTTTTCCACACCGCCCGCGGCCACCATGCCGTTGGAGGTATCCTGGATATGGGGATTGTGACCCGAGACCGTCCAGGAGTCGATGGGCACGTTCCAGTAGGAGCCGTCCAGCCGTACAGGCTGTTGGGTCAGGTTCACGGTGTAGTCACGGATGACGCTCACCACGCCCTCGTCCAGACGAACACAGAACTGGATCTTGTTCTCACCCAGCTTCAGAGCCTCACCGGTCAGTCCGCCGCTGAAACGGGCGCAGTTCTTCGCCCCCAGCTTCTTGGCCATATCCACCACCGAAGAGTCGGCCTCCTTGGCATAGCTCTCGGAGAAGAACTCCTCTCCGTTGACGATGTAGCCGAACTCGTACTCCTTGGAGTCAAAGGCCACCCAGCCCCAGTCCACGAAGACCGCCACCTGTCCGATGCCCATGGTAATGACACGGTTTTTCCAGCTTCCGTACTGCCCCACCTCAAAGGCGGAGCCGATCTCCTTACCCATGTTGTTGAGGTAGCGGAGTCCTTCGTTGGAGGTGTAGACCAGCTTACCGGGGCCTGTGAATTCGGGCTCAGGCTCGGTCTCGGGCTCGGTGAGAGCCTCGGTGTCGGTGTCGTCGGGAACGGTAGCCTCGCCGCTATCCTCCTCCGAGGTGTGCTCGGACTCGGGAGCCGTCTCCTCGGGAGCCGTATCGGAAGGCTCCTCGGTCTCGGTGTCGATATCGGGGATCTCGGCGGAGTCCTCTACGGTAGTCTCCTCGGTAACACCCGTATCCATGGTATCGGTATCGGAGGGGGTATCGCCGTCGCAGGCGGCAAAAGCCACCGCCGCGCACAGCAAAAGCGCCCCGATCAGTATCAGTTTTCTCACGTTCTTCACGGTCAGTATCCTTTCGCGGAATATTGACACCATTATACAGTATCCGCCCCAAAAAATCAAGTACAACCGAAAAAGATTCATAAAGAATTCACCGTATGGAGACAGGCCACGCCCAAAAGAAAGGGACACCGCCCGAAAGCGGTATCCCTTGCGTGTATCGTCAGAGGAGCTTACTCCACCTCAACGATCCCGTTTTCCTTGACGGTGACGGTCATGCCGTCCTTGACGTAGGCCAGGAACTCATCGCCCAGGCAATCCACCACGGGCATGGACACACCCTCCACCCACACGTCGGCCAGGATCGCGCCGGCGGCGGCCAGAGAGTCGATATGGTTGGCGAAGAGCATACAGGCGGGGTTCTTCTCCATGGCGCAGGCACAGTACAGCACCAGTCCCCCCGTGGTAGAGCCGATGGTCTGGGGCAGGCAGAGGGCCTTGCCGATCATGGGCTTACCGTGAATATCCTTGTTATTCTGGTCGCCGCACTTGACCTCCTTGTCCCCGAACTGGAGTGCCATCTGGAAGGAAGCCAGGGTGTTGAAGCCTTCGGTGGTGACCAGAGCCTCGGCGGTGCAGGTGCCGGGGGCTACGACTCTTCCCTTGAACTGTTTCATATCACTTTCCCTCCTTGGTAATGGCATTGAGGATCTCGGCGTCGGTGTAGTAGCGTGCGCTGGTGTAGGTGCGGAGCTTGTTGGACGAGGTGATGACGGGCATCTTCTTGCACAGAGGGTTGTTCATGTACATGAGGGGACAGATGTAGGAGGTGATCACACCCGTAGCCTTGAGTCTGGCGGCGTACTCCGTCTCGTTGAAGGTCTCCAGCACCTTGGGAGCGGCGGTCAGGACGGTGGGGATCAAGACCTTCTTGTTCCCGTTTGCCTTCAAACCTTCCTCGATCTTGTCCGTCCAGTCCTTCAGCTGCTCCAGAGACAGGTGAGGACAGCCCACGAAGCAGAGCTTGGGGGTGGCATCGGGGTTCTTCCACATAACGGGGTAGTTGGCCTGGACGCGGGCCAGCTCGGCATCGTCGATGACGTACTCCTTCGCGCCCTCGGCAATGAGGGACTCGCCCTGTTCCACGGCCTCGGGGGTGAGGTTTGCGATGTGGTACAGACCCACCGCGCCGTTGGAGGCGGTGGCCGCGCCGAAGTCCTTCAGGTAGGAGCAGGCGGCATCGTTCAGCTCAGTACCGATCCACTGATCCAGACCCACCACGTAGGGCACGTCCTCCATGACCTTCATACCGATGGCCGAGCCAAGAAGCTGTGCCTCGGGCTTCTGGGTGGTCTGAACCTTGACCACCCAAGTAGCCTTTCTGCCCTCGTCGGTCAAAAGCCCGAAGTAGGGCACGTAGCCCACGATGGAGCCCATGATGTCGATGATACCCGAATTGCGGTTACACCGTGCGCCCAGCACGGAATTGGCGTAGACCACGGCGGAGGACTCTGCCCAGGAGAGGACGTCACCCTTCTTCGGCTTGTTGCCCACCTCGTCCATGTAGCAGGTGCAGGAGAAGGCATCCTTGTTCATGAGACCCAGCTTCTCCAGCTGATCCTCGTAGTAGCCCTGCTTGGTGTACATGAACTTATTGAAGACGAAATTCTGCAGGAAATTGGCAGGGACGTTCCTGTCCAGGGGACGGGGATCCACCGAGAACTGCTGACCCGAGCAGACACCCGCGTCCAGCAGCTGCTGCATGAGATCGTACACGGGGGACATGACCTTCAGACCGAAGGAGGTCACCAGATGGTTGTAGGTGGAGGTGATGGGCACCAGCTTCTCGGCCTCGAAGGCATCGCCGTACATGACGAGGGTCTTCATGACCTTGGCCATAGTCTCACCCTTTTCGCCGTTGAGAATGGCCTGTTGCTCTTGTGTCAGGATCATAGGATTCGACTCCTTTTTAACATATTGTTGATTTTTTATCTTATTGTTTCTAATTCGCAATGGCAATAAAGTTCTTGGGGATCCTTAAGACCCTTTTTTCAAAAAGGGTCTTACGCCGCCGGAGGCCGTTCCCCTCGTTCTCACAGCTTCATGCACACGTCCCACGCGCCCCAAATGACGGTGCGCAAGTTGCCCACGCTCTTGGCGTCACCGATGACATGCACACCCTTGGTAGCCACGGGAGCGGGGTTGTAGCCAACAGACAGGATCACGGAATCGGCGGGGATGGTCTCGGTTGTGCCGTCCTTGTGGGTGACGGTCACACCCTCGGCCGTGATCTCGGAGACGGCGGTCTCCAGATGGACGGGGACGTTGTTGGTCTTGAAGCAGTCGCGGAGGTAGGAGGTGTTGGCCAGGCAGATGCCGGGGGTGGTGATGAGATCGTCCTGCATCTCCACGATGGCGGGCTTCTTGCCCTGGAGGAACAGGTCGTAGGCGATCTCACAACCCGTCAAACCGCCGCCGATGACCACCACGTTCTCACCCACGGTCTTGTTGCCCAGCAGGTAGTCCACGGCCTCGATGGCGGTGTCCGCCCCCTTGATGGGCAGTCTCTTGGCCTTGGCACCCGTGGCCACAATGATCTCGTCGGCATCCAGAGCCTTGATATCCGTGACTTCGGTGTTCATCTTCACGGTAATGGGGAGCTTCTGCACCTCGCGGATGTACCACGCGATCAGCTCACGATCCTTCTCCTTGAAGGAGGGCGCGGCGGCGGCGATGAAGACACCGCCCAGCTTGTCGCTCTTCTCGTACAGAGTGACCGAGTGCCCCCGCTTGGCGCAGAGGATAGCTGCCTCCATACCGCCGATACCGCCGCCGATGACAGCGATCTTCTTTACCTTCTTGGCGGGTTGGATGGAATATTTCTTGGATTGCATGGTCTCGGGATTCAGGGCGCAGCGAGCCAGACCCATGGTGTCGGTGAGATCCTGGGTATTGGCGTGACCCTTGGACTTGGAGAAGTTGAAGCAGCCCGCATGACAGCAGATGCAGGGACGGATGTCCTCCAGGCGATCCTCGATGAGCTTGGTGATCCACGCGGGATCCGCCAGGAACTGGCGGGCCACACCCATGGCGTCGATGCGCCCCTCGGCCACGGCCTTGGCGCCCACATCGGGCTCCATGCGGCCAGCGCAGACCACGGGGATGTCCACGAACTGCTTGATGTGGGCCACGTCCTCCAGGTTGCAGTTCTGGGGCATGTACATCGGGGGATGGGCCCAGTACCAGGAGTCATAGGTGCCGTTGTCGGCGTTGAGCATATCGTAGCCCGCGTCCTGGAGGTACTTGGCGGCCTTTTCGGACTCGGCCATGTTACGGCCTACCTCCACGTAGTCCTCTCCGGGCATAGCGCCCTCGCAGAAGCCCTTCATCTTGGACTCCACAGAATAACGGAGGGACACGGGGAAATCCTCGCCGCAGGCCTCCTTGATGGCTCTCACCACGTCGGTGGCGAAGCGATAACGGTTCTCAAAGCTTCCGCCGTAGTCATCGGTACGCTTGTTGAAGAACTCCATGGAGAACTGATCCAAAAGGTAGCCCTCGTGCACCGCGTGAACCTCCACGCCGTCCACCCCCGCGTCCTTGCAGAGCTTGGCGGTCTTGGCGAAGGCCTCAATGATCTCGTGGATCTGCTCCAGGGTCATCTCGGGGCACTCGATATCGGGAGCCCAGCGGGAGGGCTGGGGGCTGGGGGAGGCCAGCTCATGGCTGGTGTCGATGATGGGCTTGACGATGGCGCGGGTGAACTTGTTGCGGTGGAGGGGCGCTACCAGCTCGGTGATGGCCCAGGAGCGGCCCATGCCCGCGGTGAGCTGGATGAAGAGCTTGGCACCCGTCTTGTGGATCTTCTCCATGAAGACCTTCAGCTCCTCGAACATCTTGGGGTTCTGCCACAGCCACTTGCCCCAGAAGGTGTCGCGCAAAGGGGCGATGCCGGGGATGATGAGGCCCACGTTGTTCCTGGCTCTCTCCAGAAAGAAGTTGGCGGCCTCCTTGTCGAACTTACACCCCGTCAGCTCAAACCAGCCGAACAGGGAGGTGCCGCCCATAGGGCAGAGGACGATGCGGTTCTTGATCTCCACGTCCCGGATCTTCCAGGGGGTGAACAACGCCTCGTATTGGGGATCGTACTTTTCCATGGTTCTGTCTCCTTATGTAGATGTTGGGATTCAATCCTCATACCCGTCGCAAAGAGCGCGCAGGTTCTCGTCGATCTGCTTCAGAGTGCGGTACATACCTGCCCGCTCCTCCTCATTAACCCCCATACTGACCGCCTCCAGGACATAGTCGATCCGCTCGGCCAGACGGCGGGCGGTTTCGCTTCCCTTTTCGGTCAGGACCAGAGGGGATCGATAATGCTTCCCTCCCTCGCGGACGCGCTCGGAAGCACTTCCCTCCCGGACCAGGAAGCCGTTGTTCTCCAGGTACAGCAAAGAGCGGGACACGGCGGCCTTGTCCTCGTCGCAGACCTCGCAAAGCTCGGCGGCGGTCATGGAGGGGTTCTTATGCAGGTAATACAGGCAGGATACGTGGGGACTCTTCAGCCCATGCTCTGACATTTCCTCGGTCTTGATGCGGCGGATACTGCGGTTGATCGAGGCGATCAGCACGGTAAAGGTCTCGAAGCGATTTTCCATAATACAGTTTCTCCATTGGTGCTTGTTGTGAAATCAACTACTTTCTTCATTATATCACAGCCCCCCCTTTTTGTCAACAGCCACATAGGAAAATTCTTCCCGTCCCATCAAAAAAATCCCCGCCCATGCGGGCGGGGACGGGATAACTTGGAATCAAGCGATGAACTCGATGGAGCCGATCAGCATGAAGGTGCCGGCCAGAGTGTCCCAGGTGATGAACACGGGGCCGTTGTAATCCACAGCGGTCAGGTCGATCTCGATAGCGGTGAGAGCCCAGCCGGAGGGAGTGTAGTCAACGGAAGCGATCACGTTCTCGTTGGCAGGAGCGTTGGTCATGTGGTTATCAGCCTTGGACAGCATGATGCGGTTGGTACCGTTGGCAGCATGCTTGTCGATGGTAACCTGAGAACCGTCAATACCGTACTTGACGATGACCTTGGAGTACTTGGACAGGTCGATCTCACCGATGCCGACTGCACCCTGGTGCAGGAGCGCGCCGGAGTCGATACCGCCTGCGGCGACCATGGGAGAATTGGCATGGCCCTCCTTGCCGACGATCTGGGCGCAGTGACCGGAAACGGTCCACTGATCCTGGGGAACGTTGTAGCTCTCAACGGTAGGCTCCTCGGGAACCACGGGGGTCTCGGGCTCCTCTTCAGCTACCTTGGTGTAGGCATAGACCTCATAGATGGAGAACCAGTGAGGAGTGGAAGGATTGGCGGAGTCGTCCAGACGGGTGAACTTGATGT
>JBGVRH010000033.1:0-16006 GCA_045128275.1 Eubacteriales bacterium
GTTTAGCGGTGGGATGCATATCCCTTTCACGAATCAAATATACCAATGGGGAAGGGGCCCCATGGGGGTTTCCCCTATGCTACCCACTATCAATTCTCTTGGCATATCTATGCTTTTTGAAAGTTTTGGGGATTCATAAGGGACTTTTTCAAAAGTCCCTTATGCGGGGGGCAGGGGCAGAGCCCCTCGTACTCCTCGTTCCCCATAAACTGCAATTCATCTCTTCTGATACGAATACCGCGATATCGAAAGTATGATTCCCATCTCAAAGATCTGCAAAATCAGCGACGTACCGCCCGAGGAGAAGAAGGGGAGGGCGATACCCGTGTTGGGGATGGAGTTGGTCACTACCGCGATGTTCAGGATGGCCTGGAGGGCGATCTTGGCGATGAGACCGTAGACCACGATGGAGGTGAACTTGTCGGGGGCCTTGGCGGCGATGCGGAAGCCTCTCCAGACCAGCAGACCGAAGAGCAGAACCACAGCCAGCGCGCCGATGAAGCCCAGTTCCTCGCAGACGATGGTGAAGATGAAGTCATTCTGGGGCTGGGAGACGTAGCCGTACTTCTGCTGGCTGTTGCCCAGACCCCTGCCGAAGAAGCCGCCCGAGCCGATGGCATTGAGGCCCTGGAGGGTCTGCCAGGCCGAGCCGAGAGGATCCACGTTCTCGATGTTGAGCCAGGTGGTGACGCGGAGCATGGCGTAGTCCGACACCAGAAGCACCAGCACCACGGCGGTGCCGCCGATGGCGAAGAGCCAGAGGAACCACTTCTTGTCGGTGCCGCCTATGTACATGGTCACAAGGCCCATGAGACCGATGATGATGATGCCCGACAGGTGATGCTCCAGCATGACCAGGGCGCAGATGAAGCCGAAGACGATCATGGGGTAGAGGACACCGTAGCGGAACTGTCCCCCGAACTTCTGGCGGTTTTGGATCTGCCGCTCGTACTTGCTCATGATGAGGGCGATGCAGAGGATGACCGCCATTTTGGCGATCTCCGAGGGCTGGATGGAGATGGGGCCGATCTGGATCCATCTGGTCGCGCCCGAGCCGTAGCTGGAGCCGATGATCAGCACCAGGAGCAGGAGCACCACCGAGCCCGCGTAGGAGGCCACCCCGAAGAAGCGCCAGAACCAGGGCCGCGCCTTCAGCACGAAGGGGGTGGTCACGGCGGCAGCCAGCACCAGGTAGATGATATGCCGCTTGACGTAGTAGGCGGGGTCGTCGTGGTACTGGGCGGCGTAGACCGAGCTGGCGGAAAAGGCCATGACCGCGCCGAAGAGGCAGAGGGCGATCACGATGAAGAGGAAGTAGTAGTCCACAGGGCCGCGGGTGAGCACCCGCTCGGTGTCCTCCTGTACGGGAGGCTTCTTGTGGACAGGCTCGGTATAGATGGGATCGTTTGGCTCAATGGCGGTGTCCAGGCGGTCGCCCAGGACGTTCAGGCCCTGCTCCACGTCCTCGCCGAGGCGTTTCGCGCCCTCCTTGTTGAGGGTATAGCGGGAGGCCTGCTTTTTGGCCTTGCCGAAGATCTCGCGGGTTTTATCCGCCACCTTGCGGGGGAATTGCCACTTCATGGGGTCTCACCTCTCTTTCCTGTTGATTGGATTCTCTTGAATAGCTCTTATCTCCCCAACCACGCCGCAGCGCAGAACACGAGGGAGATCAGGGTGAACAGCCAGACGATGTCGGTCTCCTTCCAGCCGCACTTTTCAAAGTGGTGGTGGAGAGGAGCCATTTTGAAGATACGCTTTTTGGTCAGCTTGTAGCCGACGATCTGGATCAGACTGGAGAGCATCTCGATGACGAACATCAGCCCCGCCAGCACGAAGAGGATCAGCTCCCCCGCCATGATGGCACAGCCCATGATAACGGCGCCCAGGAACAGGGATCCCGTGTCGCCCATGAACATCTTGGCGGGATGGTGGTTGTAGATGAGGAAGCCGATGACACAGCCAAAGAGGGTCGCGCCCATGAAGCCCACCATATCGGTAGTACCGTCCGAGAGCAGATACCACTCGGCCACGGCGAAGGCCACGATGAAGGCCGCCACGGTGGCGCAGACCGAGGAGGACAGGCCGTCCAGACCGTCGGTGATATTGGTGGCGTTGACAAAGCCCACCATGACCAGGATGTAGAGGGGGTAGGCGAACCAGCCAAGCTCCCAGTAGATCTCGGTGAAGGGGATATGCAGGGTAGTCTCCAGGTTGCCCGTGATAGCCATCATGGCAATAAAGGCGGCGGCGGCGGTGACCTGTAGCACCAGCTTTTGCTTTTCGGTCAAGCCCTCGTTGTGGCGGCGGAGGAGCTTGAAATAGTCATCCACAAAGCCGATGGCGGCGTGGGCCAGGCCGTACAGGCAGACCAGGGCCACGGGGATCAGCTCAAAGGCCCAGTAGGTACCGTAGGTCAAAACAAAGTAGACGCAGAAGGCCAACATGACCGCCAGGAAGGCGGGGACAAAGGAGATACCGCCCATGGTGGGGGTGCCTGCCTTGGACTGGTGAGCCGTTACGTACTCGTTGATGGGCTGTCCTGCCTTTTTGGCACGGAGAATGGGGAGCGCGATACGCCCGAAAAGCAGGGTCAGCCCGAAGGCGGCCGCCGCCATGATACCCAGGATGATGTAGAAATTGGTTTGATAAAACTCGTTCATACCGTGTTCCTTTCTTTTTGTCGGTTCTGTTGTACGGATGTGATCAAGAATTGGTGCCTGCGGTCAGCGCCTCCACCACCGTCTCCAGCGCCATGGAGCGGCTGGCCTTGAACAGGACGTGATCCCCCTCCCGGAGGATGGATCTCAAATAATCGGCGGTACCCTCGTAGGTTTCCTTCCCGCCCGTTACGCGGACAGCATCGGGGCTCATGCCCGCCTCCATCGCACCCGTGGCGATCTCGGTGCCCAGCTCGCCCACGGTAATCAGCAGGTCAATACCGCTCTTGGCGGCGTATGCACCCACCCCGCGGTGGAGAGCCACGGTATCTGCCCCCAGCTCCTTCATGTCTCCCAGCACCGCGATGCGGCGGCGGTTTCCCGCAATCAGGGAGAGAGCCGCCAGAGCGGCCTTCATGGACTCGGGGGCGGCGTTGTAGCAGTCCACCATGAGGGTGATCCCGCCCAGTTTGCGGATATCCTGCCGCATGGCGGCGGGACGGTAGGATGCAAGACCTTCGCGGACTTGTCCCTCGGTCAGCCCCGAGAGCTGACCCACGGCGGCGGCGAAGGAGGCCGCCCAGATAAAGTGCTGACCCACGGCGGGGATATACAGGTCGCGCCATACCCCCTCAGGGGTGGTCAGGTCAAAGACCATCCCGTCCTCACGGGCGGTGATACGGTCGGCTTGGTAGTCGGCGTTCTCATCCCCCGCCAGGGATACCCGCAGGACACGGATCCCCGCGGGGATGAGGGGACGATCCTCGGAAAAGTCCTGCCCCAGATGAGCCAGCAGAGGCTCGTCGCCGTTGATGAGCAGAATCCCGCCCGAAGGCAGTCCCGAGGCGATCTCCAGCTTGGCGCGGGCGATGTTCTCCCGAGTGCCGAGGTACTCCAGATGGGAGGAGCCGATGTTGGCCACCACGGCGATGTTGGGACGGACGGCGGCAGTCATGGCGGAGATCTCACCGCGCCCACTCATGCCCATTTCCAGGACGGCGCATGCGGTGTCGGTGGGGATCTCCATGAAGGACAGGGGGAGACCGATGGTGCTGTTGTAGTTGCCGTCCTTCTTGAAGAGGGTCTTGCCCTGCTCCAGAACGGCGGCGGTCATTTCCTTGGTGGTGGTCTTGCCTACGCTCCCCGTGATGGCAACGACCGACAGATCCCGCATCTCGGCCTCGCGGCGGGACAGAGCCAGAGCCGACAGGGCGGCTACGGTGTCCTCCACCACAATGAAGGCGCAAGCCTCGACGGGCAGAGGATCGGGGATCCGCTCACAGAGGAAGGCGGCGCATCCCAGCTCGGATGCCTTGGCCATATAGTCGTGGCCGTCCACCCGCTCCCCGCGGATGGCGCAGAAGAGGGTGCTTCCGTCGGCCTCACGGGAGTCGGTGCAGATATGGGTGATAAGGGGATCGAACTGCCCCGTCAGAGTCAGGCGGCCGCCCGCCATGAGGGTCAGAGCTGAAACGGAGAGGGGGGATGCAAGGGTGATCTTCATAACGGTAGCCTGCCTTTCGTAGAATGGGGGCGACTCACTCACCCCGTCGGTCGGTGTGGAATTCCTGTGCGGCCTTCACCGCGATATCTCTTTCGCAGAAGGGATGCTTCCCTTTGCGGTCAATTTCATAGTTTTCGTGTCCCTTTCCCGCCAGCAGGATGATATCCCCCGCGCGGGCGTGCTTGACGGCGTAGCGGATGGCCTCGGCGCGGTCGGGCACCACGGCGAACTCGCTCTCCTTGTCCACCCCCAGAAGGATATCCGAGATGATATCGGCGGGGTTCTCGGTGCGGCTGTTGTCGGAGGTGATGACCAAAGAATCGGCCATGCGGGAAGCGATACGGGCCATGACCTTTCGCTTGGAGCGGTCACGGTCACCGCCGCACCCGAAGACCAGCACGATGCGCTGGCCCCGCTTGCGGAAGCCGTGGACGGTACGGAGAAGGCTCTCCAGGGCATCGGGGGTGTGGGCGAAGTCGATGAACACCGAAAAGGGGATATGGGTCTCGGGAAGTCTGACCCGCTCCATGCGGCCGGGGACTCCCCCGAAGTGAGCAAGGGCGTCACGGACGGCGGCGGGATCCGCATCCAACGCCAGGGCGGCGGAGGCGGCCTCCAGGGCGTTCATGACGGTGAAATCGCCCGGGACGGGACACTTCAGACGGAGCCGCGCGTGGGGCGAGGTGAGCTTGAAGGACACCCCATCCTCCCCCAAAGACTTCACCTGCTCGGCGTAGACCCGGGTACAGCCTCCCTCCCCCGCAGGACAGATGCGGTCGGAGATAGCGGCGCGGGTAGGGTCGGCATGGCAGATGTGGTAGTGGTGGAGGGGGAGCGGCTCGGAGAGGAGCCTGCGGCCGTAGCGGTCGTCGGCGTTGATCACGGCCTCACGGCAGACCTCAAAGAGGCTCCGCTTGGCGGCGTAGTAGTCCTCCATGGTACCGTGGAGATCCATGTGCTCGGGGGTGAGGTTGGTGAAGATCCCCAGGGCGAAGGTCAAGGGTGCTACCCGCCCCATCCGCAGGGCGTGGGAGGTGACCTCCATGACCACGGTAGGGGGATGGGGACTGTCCGCAGGCGCGTCGGCGGCCATACGGGCGAGAAGAGGGTACAGCTCGGCGGGCTCGGGGGTGGTCATACCGCTGTAGGGCGAGCCGTCTACCCCGCAGAGGAGCGCGTCCCCCGCCGTAGATCGACAGCCCACCGTCCCGATCAGCCCACAGGGGATCCCCGCGGCGCGGAGGATGGTGTAGAGCATGGTGGACACGCTGGTCTTGCCGTTGGTGCCCGTGACCGCCACCAGGCGGAGGCTTTTCGCGGGATGACCGTACCACCCGTCGTACAGGCAAGCCAGAGCGGTGCGGGCGTTGGGAACAGGGAGCAAGGGGATGCTCCCCGTGTCGGGCAGAGCCTCGGAGGCCTCGCAGACAATGGCGGCGGCACCCTTGGCGATCGCCTCGGGGATATGGTCGCGGGCATCTGTATGAAGCCCGTCGATGGCGATGAACAGGTCTCCCTCGGCCACCTTGCGGGAGTCGGAGGAGATGCCCTTGACCGTGACCTCACCCAGGCCGTCGGGGACAGGGATCCCCGCTTCGGTCAGAAGGTCGCAAAGGGGTGTGGGGACAGGATGTAAACGCATAAGCTTCTCCTTGGGGGAGCGGGGGTTTTACATCCTTGGATTTGTGCGTGGAGCGAGTGGGATTTGCTCGTTTTCAAATTTGGGTTTGGTGAGTGAAGCCCGTTGCGCTCGAAGGTCATTCGTTCCCCTCCGTTGCGCCCAACGGGCGCACATCGTTTGCCCCGACGGGGCAACATCATTTCCCGAGGCTTGCCGAGGTGAACTTCATTGCGCCCTCGGCGCACATCGTTTGCGGTTTATCGGAACGATAAACCGCAACTTCACTCTTGCGCGATATCGTCCGCGTCCTGATTCCTGAACGTCACCGTGATCACGGTGCCCCGCTCCACCTCACTGCCGGGAGCATGGGACTGGGCGATGGCCACCGCGCCGGATCCGCTCATGTAATTATTGGTCCCCGCGATGCGGATATTCAAGCCGAAGTTGGCGAGGATCTCGTTGGCGGCCACGGCGGTCTTGCCCGACAGGTCGGGGACGGTGACAGTGGTCTTTTCCATATCGGACTCGGTGTAAAGGACGATCTTGGCGTTGTGGGATTCCAGCTTGGTGCCGGGGGCAGGGGTCTGGGAGCGAACCACAGAGCCGCTGCCCACGATCTCCACCTCAAAGCCCAGGGTCTCGGCCTGGGACTTGGCCACGGTGGCGTACCAGCCCGTCAGAGAGGGAGCCTCCACCGCCATGTTGGCCAGCTCCTTGTCGGTGTAGACAGCCTCCACACCCAGGTAGGGCAGGACGTCCCGCATGACACCCGCCAGGTAGGGCGCGGCCACGGTACTGCCGTACAGCACGCCCTTGGTGGGCTCATCCACCAGAATGATCACCGCGATCTCGGGATCGTCGGCGGGAGCGAAGCCCACGCAGGAGCAGATGTAGTATTCCTTGCCCGTCTCGTTCTTCTTGTCGATCTTCTCGGAGGTGCCCGTCTTGGCGGCCACACGGTAGCCCGCCACGTAGGCGTTCTTGGCACCCGCGCCACCCGACACGCCCTGCTCCAGCACCTGGGCCAGCTTGTTGGCGGTCTCGGTGGAGATGATCTGACGCTTCACGTCGGTGGAGTAGGAGGTCACCACGTTGCCCTCGCTGTCCACGATCTCCTTGACCATGCGGGGGGTCAGCAGGTAGCCGCCGTTGGCCACGGCGGTGACGGCCATGATCTGCTGGATGGGACTGACCTTGAAGTTCTGACCGAAGGAGGCGGTAGCCAGATCCAGCTCGGTGAAGGCGTCCTCCCGATAGAAGATGGAGGTACCCTCGCCGGGGAGGTCGATGCCCGTCTTCTCCAGATAGCCGAAGGAGCGGAAGTAATCGTAGAAGGTCTCCCGACCGATGCGGGCACCCATCATCATGAGGACGGGGTTACAGGAGTTCTGAAGTCCCACCGCGAAGGTCTGGGAGCCGTGACCCGTGACCTTGTGACAGCTGATGCGGATGCGGTGCCCCTCCAGGGGGTAATGGTAGCCGGGGCAGTAGAAGGTCTCGGTGGGGTTCACCAGATTCTCCTCGTAGGCCATGGAGGCGGTGACGATCTTGAAGGTGGAGCCGGGCATGTAGACCTCGGTGACCGCCTTGTTGGACCAGGTGGTGAGCTGTAGCTCCTGCTTGAGCTTGGCATACTCCTCGCTGTCCACCGCGAAGCCCGCGCCGTCCAGGGTAGCCTGGTCGAACTCGTTGAGACCCCGGGGGTTGTTCAGGTCAAAGTCGGGATAGGTAGCCTGGGCCAGGATCTCCCCCGTCTTGACGTCCACCACCATACCCGTGGCGCGGTTCTGACCGCCGGACTCCACGTAGGTGGTGCGGAGCTGCTCCTCCAGGGCGTGCTGGATGTTGATGTCCAGGGTGGTGATGATGGAATGGCCGTCCTGTGCCTCGATGTAGCTCTGGTACTCATAGGGCATCTCGTTGCCGTGGGAGTCACGGGCGGTGATGTAGCGGCCGGGTGTGCCTGCCAGGATCTTATCGTACTTCAGCTCCAGGCCGTACTGACCCGATCCGTCGCTCCCCGTAAAGCCCAGGGCGTGGCAGGCCAAGGTGCCATTGGGGTAATAGCGGGTACTGCCCGCCTGCAAGAACACCATGTCCTCCAGATCGTTGTCCTTGATGACCTTGCGAACACGCTCGGCCACCTCCTCGTTCACGTTGCGGGCGAGGGTGCGATCCAGATACTTGGTGTAGGTGGTCTGCTTCAGGATGTAGTCGTACTCCACATCCAGGATATCGGTCAGCTCAGTGGCGATGAGGACGTCGTACTTGAGTCCCTGCTCCTCCGAGGCCTGGCTGATGATGCGGGGGGCGATGAACACGCGGTAGGTGGTCACGTTGGTGGCCAGCAGGACGCCGTTGCGGTCGTAGATCTTGCCGCGATCCGCCACCACCTCGGCCTCGGTGGTGATCTGGTTGAGCACCTTATCCCGATACTTCTCGTACCCGACGGTCTGGAGCATCAGAATGCGGATCAGCAGATACACGAAGGCGGCGACAATGATACCGCCGATGAGGGTCGCCCGCTTGACGGTTCCCGTGTCGGTGGGATGATGGGAGCTTTGCATAACCGTGACCTCCTTTCAAGTCTGTTCGGTTAGGTGATCGCATAATTGCGAAAAATTGGGGTTTATCGTTCTCCCGTTTTCCCCGTTCTCCAAATATCAGAGTGGGGTGAGGGGCCCCCGCGGGGGTTTCTAAGACGGATTCGGGTCTCGATTCGTATAGCTTATACTTTCAAACTGCATCAATGCATTTTGCTCTCATCAACTTGAATCCGATATATTTTTTTGTTTAATTTTTTAGGAGATACTTAAGAACCGTTTTTCAAAAGGGTTCTTAAGCCGCCGGAGGCCGTCTCCCACCCATAGGAAAACGTAAGGCGGCGAGTATGACACACGCCGCCTGAATTTGTTGAGTTACTCGGGCATAGTACCGCCGGGGTCAGGAGCGTCCCTTGTAAGGGTATGTCACCCCGCCGCGCATTATGCCTGTCCGATGGCGTCAGTCGCCGATACCGAAGGCGGAGAGAAGCCAGGAAAGGCCCTTTTTCTCGCCGTCGCGGCCCTCGTCCAGAACCTCGAGGCTGTCCTCCTTGTCCTCGGTGAGGTATTCGCCGTTCAGATATTTCTCATGAACCATACCCAGCTCCCCCGAGGCGTAGTCCTCGATGGACAGCATATCGTTCTTGAGGTCGAGCTGATCCTCCAGCTCGCTGTGAAGCTCCTTCATTTCCACGTAGGATTCCTTCATCTGGCTCAGCTCGCGCGTGGCCTGGCTTACCGACACCGTGCTGGTGATGACCGTAGACATGGACACCAGTACCGTGACAAGCGCGGCCACCATACCCACGGGAACCCGACGGGAACGGAAACCACCCACAGGGCGGGTCTCGATCCTCATCTCACCCTCGCGGGGGAAGGTCTCCTGCGCCCACTCGTTGAGCCGCACGAAGAAGGGGCGGGTCATGAGCTTGGCGAAGAGAGCGGGGAGCTTGTCCGTATCAGTAAGCCAACCGGCTTTTTTTTGCTGTTCGATCCTCGTTTCCTTGGCGGGAGCTACTGCCTTGACAGCCGCGATGCGCTCCTCGTCGGTAGCGGCGCGGTACTGGGGGAACTTGTACCCTCTCTGATCGTGGTAGTAGCGGGCGAAATCGTCCACCGTCATGTAACGCTGGCCGTCGCTGCCCCGTCCGGTACGGTAGCTGTCCAGCTTCTTTTCCTTGGCGGCTAACTCGTCGGCTCCGATGTATGCTCCGGGGGCCTTTGCTCTGGTAAGTGCCTCTTTCTTTTCCTGTCTGGCGGCGTCCGCGTGGACTCGCCCGGCGATACCGCGGTCACGGTAGCGCTCACAGAACATATCTATGTAGCGGGCTTCGCTGTTGCGATCCTCAGCCTGCTTGCGCCGCAGCTCGGCGGGGTCGATCTCGTCCTCGCGCACCACGCGCGCGGAGCTTCCCCCGTGGCTGATGGCAAAGCGCTCGCCTGCGAGCCGCTCGTCCCGTTTGTACTCATGTTCCATAGCCGACGTTCCTTTCTGTAGTGTTGTATGTAGTCTCGGTTCAAAACCGAATGAGTCGCTTGCTTACAGCTTCTCCGCCACGCGGAGCTTGGCCGAGCGGGAGCGGGGATTGACCTCCAGCTCCTCGGCATCGGGCAGAATGGGTTTCCTTGACACCACCTTCACCGAGGGGGTCTTGCCGCACACGCAGACGGGAAGCCCGCGGGGGCAGGTACAGCCGCTCGCCATGTCCGCAAATGTCTGCTTGACGATGCGATCTTCCAGGGAATGGAAGGTGATGACCGCCATGCGGCCTCCCTTGTTCAGCCGTCTCATGGCCGACTCCAAGGCGGGACGGATAACGTCCAGCTCGGAATTGACCTCGATGCGGATGGCCTGGAAGGAGCGCTTGGCGGGATGGTGGCCACCGTCTCTCGCCGCGGCGGGAATCGCCGCCTTGATGAGAGCCGTCAGCTCACCCGTGGTTTCAATGGGCTTGACCGCCCGCGCCTGCACGATGCGGGAGGCGATGCGGGGAGCGAATTTCTCCTCGCCGTAATCGAACAGGATGCGGCGGAGGTCGAACTCACTGTAGGTGTTGACCACGTCGTAGGCGGTCTTCTCGGCTCTGGCGTCCATGCGCATATCCAGGGGCGCGTCGGCCATGTAGGAGAATCCCCGCTCGGGGGTATCCAGCTGGTAGGAGGAAACGCCGAGATCCAGAAGAATTCCGTCGATCTTGTCGATCCCCAGCATATCCAGCACGTCCGCGACGTGACGGAAGTTACTGCGCACCACGCGGGCACGCTCCCCCAAAGGGGCTAATTTGGCCGAAGCCGCTTTGATGGCCGCCTCGTCCTGGTCTATAGCGATCAGAAGACCCTTGTCGAGTCTCTTGGCGATCTCATAGGAATGTCCGCCGCCGCCGGCCGTCCCGTCCACGTAGATGCCGTCGGGCTTGATGGCCAGGGCATCCATGCAGGGGTAGAGCATCACCGAGCGATGGGCGAAGATCTGTCCACCGATGTCCACGGGAGTACCGTTGACCGAAAGATCGGGGACTTGGGTGCAGTTCTCGTTCTCGGCCATGGCTTACAGACCGAGTGCTTCGAGGGCGTCGCGCAGCTCGTCGGCGTCCTCACCACCGATGACACGGTCGTACTCCTCGGCAGACCAGATCTCGGCGTAGTTTCCGCAACCGACCACGACCGCGTCCTTGAGGATCTTGGCGTGCTCGATGAGGGTGGTATTCAGAATGACGCGCCCCTGGGAGTCGGGCTCCGCGGTCACGGCGTCACGGTACAAAAAGCGCAGGATCTTTTCGGACTGCGCGCGAGGCATCTTTTCAATGGGTGCGACAAAGGCCTGCCAGCTTTCGAGCGAGTGAACCTTAAGGCAGGATTCGCGTATATCTCTTACGATGATAAAAGAAGGCCCCAATTCCTCCCGATGCTTAGCCGGGATGAAAAGTCGCTTCTTTGGGTCGAGTGCGTGCTTGTATTCGCCGGTCAGCATACCGCGATTCCTCCTTTCACGAAATTTCCTGGACAAAGGCAAGCCATGGTCGCGTTTACAGAGCCAGACAGGAGAAGATTTCGCGCCGTTTTCCACCACTTTGCTCCACTTCTCTCCACCTTTGACCCTATTATATACTACATTCAAAAATTCGTCAATAGGGTTTTCAGAATTTTCACACATTGTTTACATTTAAAAAAGCATATTTTTTACTCTTTCCTCTCCACCCCCGCTCCACAATCCCGACAAAAAGCAGCGAAAGGCGGCCTTGCTTCCCCACCGTCAAAAAACCTCCTCTTTTTTTCACCGAAAAAGCCCTCTTTTTGCCCCATTTTCGTTCATAATTGGGCTTTTGCCCTCCAAAACGGCTTTTTTGCCCCACTCTCCCCCCTTTCCGCACGAAAAAAGACGGCCCGCGTCTCCTTCCGTAGAGCACAATCTCTCACGGAAGGGAGCGCAGGCCGCGGCAAGCGGATCAGGAATTCTTGTCCTTCCGCACGCGGAAGAACAGGGACTTGAGGGCTTTCCCGTCAAAGGGGAGCAGGGGGTAGAGATAGTGCCGCTTCCCCGTGACGGTGACGTTGGCCAAGAGCAGGATCACGATCCCCGCAAGCCCCGCGCCAAATCCCCAGTACCCCCCGAGGGCGGTGAGGATCAACAGCCCCATGCGCATGAACTTGAAGGCGTAGCCCAGCTCGTAGCTCCGCTGGGTGAAGTTGGCGATGGCCACGAAGGCCATGTAGAGGATGACCTCGGGGATGAGCCACCCGATATCCACCGCGAAGTCCCCGAGGATGAGTCCTCCCACCACCGACAACGAGTTGGAGAGCATACTGGGGGTGTTCAGGGATGCCATCCGCAGGCCGTCGATCATGAACTCCACCAACAGCAGCTGGGCGATGATGGGGATGCGCCCCGTTTCGGTGGGGAGGATGAAGGACAGCCACTCGGGCAGGAACTGGGGGTGGGTGATGAGCAGATACCAGGTGGGGGTCAGAAACAGGGTCAGCCAGAAGACCAGATGCCGCACCACCCGGATATAGGTGCCCGTCAGGGGCGGGAAATAGAAATCGTTGGTCTCCTGCATGAAGTCGAAGATGGAGGTGGGCAGGATCATGACCTGGGGGGAGGTGTCGCAGATCACCAGCACGCTTCCCTCCATGAGCTGGGCCGCCGCCGTGTCGGGCCGCTCGGTGTAGCGGATCTTGGGGAAGGGATCGTACCACCGCTTTTTGATCAGCACCTCGGCCAGGGATTCATGCCCCATGGGCAAAGCATCGGTTCGGACGGCGGCCAGCTTGGACTTGACACGCTCCACCAGGTCGGGATCGGCCTTTCCTTCCATATAACAAATAGCGATATCCGTGCGGGAGGACGCCCCCACCGTGGTATAGCTGATCGTCAGGGCGGGATCCCGCACGCGGCGGCGGATGAGGGCGGTATTGAAGATGAGGGTCTCCACGAAGCCGTCCCGCGCCCCCCGCATGACCTTGTCCCCCTCGGGCTCGGTGGTATCGCGGGCGGGGTATGTCCGAGCATCTATGACCACCACCCCACGGCCAAAGGGAGACCCCACCATGACCGCCGCCCCCGACAGTACCATCTGCACCGCCGTATCGGTGGAGTCGGTCACATCGGTCTCCACGTAGGGCAGAGCGCGGGCGCAGAACCGCAGGGCGGGGAGCAGATGGGACTTGTCCATAGCAGTCTCGGCCAGAGTCCCCACGCCGCCCTGCTCCTCGGTGGAAGTAGTCAAGTCCTGCAAGGCCAGAAAGGACATCATGAGCTTCATCATGACGGTATCCTTGATGAATCCGTCGATGTAGTACAGGGTCATCTCGTCCTGCCCCACCTTCAAGGGCTTCTTGATGAGGTCGAAGCTCTCCTCCACCCGGAGGATGCGGTCGAAGAGGGCGACGTTGTCGGGGTAGCTGTCGGTGAGAGCGGGGTAGACGGGCGGGGTGTTTTGCATGGGAGGCCTCCGTTGTGTGGATTCAATCGGTATGAGCATTCCCCACTTTTGGCAAAAAAATACGGAGCAACCGTACAGTCACTCCGTATTTTTATGTTTTACTTACCGAGTCCCACGTACCCGGTCTCTTCAATAATATACTGCCCCTCCTCGGACAGGATCCAATCCAGCAGCTTTTTCACGTTGGGGTTATCGTTCCCCGCCCAGGTCACGGCGTACACGGGAGCCACCACGGGGTAGGTGTCGTTCTTGATGTTCTCCACCGTGGGCGCCACGCCGTTGATGGCGATCATCTTGATGTCGGGATTCTGGATGATCCCCTCCACGTAGAAGCGGAAGGAAAAGCCGATGGAGCCCGAGCGGCTCTCATAATCCGCGACCTCCTCGATGATGCCGCCCATGAAGCCCGAGACCTGGCTGGTGGGGGGATCCATCAGCGGGGTATCCCCCATGAAGCGGAGGAGCATACTCTGACTGCCGCTTCCCTCGTTGCGCTGGAAGGCCATGATGGGCTCGTTGTTCCCCCCGACCTCCTTCCAGTTGGTGATCTCCCCCGCATAGATCCCGCGGATCTGCTCGGCGGTCAGGCTGTTTATGGGGTTATCCTTGTGGACGAAGAACACGAAGGCCTCGGAGCCGATTTGGGTGAACTCAAAGGTAGTGCCGCACTCCTCTGCGTAGGCCAGTTGCTCTTTTGAGGGATACGCGCCGAAGAAAATATCGGTCTTGCGCTCGGCCAGCTTCTCGTAGCCGCCGACCGTGTTGTTGTACTCGAACACCCCGTCGTACAGCTCGGTGGAGCGGGGGTAGGTGGCGTGGACGAAGGCGGAGTAGACGGGAAAAGCCGCCGTCGCGCCGTCGATGATGGGGAGATCGTCCCCCCTCTTCATCTTGAAGGATGCGTCCTTCATCTTGACAATCTTGGAGGGCCACTTGAAGGGGAGGTATTCTTGGGTATTGATGTTGGGGGTCACATTGATGACGGTGTGATCCTGTTGCGTATCCACCAACGCAGTCCCAACCGCGATCACAAGGAACAGAGCCACATACCCGGCCAGTATCCCGACGGCTGCCTTGCGTAGCTTTTTCAGCCAGACTATACCCAAAAGGAGCGGGACAGGCAGGAGAAAAAAGCTCATAAAGGTGAAAAAGCCCACGGGATCGTACTCCTCCTGGGTGACTACGCCCAGGAAGACCAGAAAAACACCCACGAAAGCGATCGGAACGGTCAATATGATCTTCACGGTGCGGGAAAACTTGTCATCGTTCATGCGGGTCTTGCAGGAATTGTAAAAAGACCAGCATTTCAGAACGAGGCGGGATCTCAGAGAGGACATGGGATACTCCTTTCAAAGCGGGATGTTGGAAGCGTCTTCACTCATATAGACGCATTTTTTCGCGGTTGATTACGGAGTATCCGAAACTTTTTCATAAAAAACTGAATTTCGGAACAGGAGCGCATCATGGGATCCTTTTCTCCACAACCGCGATCCCCGTGTTGGGCAAATAGCCGATCAAATAGCAAGCGTTCTGTATCAAATGACCACCCAGATCCAATTCCACGATCTCGCCCGTCACCCGATCCTGAATGACGGGGATCTCCACCGTTGTCGGAGGATCGCCTCCGTCATCCCGAAAGTCATAGCGAAGAACCACTCCCTCGATCACGTGGTATTCCTTATCTTTCAAGAGGCGATGATCGCACATATAGGGCAGCAGGAATCTTTTCACGCCAATGAGGCTTCCGCACACAAGCAGACTCACCGAGAATACCAGCGCAAGTAACTCATGGGAGGTACGCATTCGGAACAACGGGATCACATCAAAGTGTGACAAGAGAAACACGATGAACATCAGGAGCGCGGCGATCGGGATGATGGCAAAGATGCAGAATTCACTCCAAAACTTCGTTTTGAACAGAGCGCGCAGCTTTTCTTCCATTATGCTATCCTTCCTTATGACTGAGCTCGACAACCGCTGTTCTTGTGTTGGGCAAATACCCGATCCGATAGCATACGTCCTGTTCCAACTCTTCATCAATTGAAAAAGTCAGAATTTCTCTTGTCAGAGTGTCGCAAAACAACGGAATGGTGTACATTTGAGATCTGCTCGCGTCCACTCTCTGGTAATCATAACGCAGAAACGTCGCTTCGATCACCCGATATTCGTGCTTGCGGAGCAATCGGAGATCCTTCCCATAGGGCAACAGCTTCATAAATGCAGCTGTTATGGCTCCGATAAGCAAAACAATAGGCGCAAACAACCAAAGCAACTCCTTCCCATTCTTCATGCCAACAGCTTCATTCTCACTTGGATACTCCGAAAGGGAGTAAGCAAACCAAAGCAGGCATATGACGGCGAGGATCATCGTGCAGGTCAGTATGAGTCGGCAATTACTTTTCAATTTTTGAAATAGCTTTTCTTCCATGATCTCACTCCTTTTCGTATCTGTCTTCATTATAGCATATCGAGGAAAATCTGTCAAGAAAAAGAAAAAAGACCCTTCCGAAGAAGCGTCTCGTCTCTTTTTTTACCTTTGCAACCGAAAGAAGAAATCTTTTCGTAGAAAAGAAACTCAAACATTGTAAATGAACCGTAAAGAGGTTCAAGCCCTCGGAAATTAGTATCGGTCAGCTGAATGCATTACTGCACTTACACCTCCGACCTATCAAGCTCGTAGTCTACGAGCAACCTTACTCATTTAAAATGATGGGATATCTCATCTTGAAGCACGTTTC
>JBGVRH010000034.1:0-44640 GCA_045128275.1 Eubacteriales bacterium
GGCTGGCCAACAGAGCGATCAGACGCAGGGTTCTTTTCATGATGAGTCTCCTTTCGTATGTGAGACGGATCGGCATATAAGGCTGAAAGACCGCGACACCGAGCGAAAAGCTCGCCCGGTGCGCGGAAAAAATGAATCGTCAGAGGAAAGATCAGTTCCGTCCGCTCTCGTACTTCTTCATGAAGCTGTTCAACTTATCCTGATACTCATCCTCGATCAGAACGGGGCACTCCAGGCCGCCCTTGTAGGCGGAGATGTACTGGATCATCCACTTGTAGTACTGATCGCCGTGACCGCCCTCCATGGGCTCGATGTCGCGGCTGTACGCGGCGTTGTAGTTATCGGTGAAGTGGTAGGTGCCGGGGGATACCTCCAGACGCTGGGCGGTCCACTCGTTCCACCAGGTCAAGGTCACGATCTTGGGCTGATACTCAAAGGCGGTGAGCCACTGGGCGTACCAGAACATACCGCCGTCACGGCCGTGAGCGGTGGCGAGGTTGGACATGTAGGTCTGCTGGGAAGCCACGGCAACGCTGACCTGCTCGGCAGAGCCGTCGGCAGCCTTGGTGAACTTCTTGTAGTTGTTCTCGCTGAGGAAGCTCCACTGACCCTGATCGTACTTGACGCCGCCCAGACCCCACATGGAGCGGACGGTGAAGAGATCCTTCAGAGGGAAATCCTTGGGGGTGGTGTGGGTGGTCATCATGAAGGGCTTACCGTCCCAGTAGACGAAGCAGTCCTTCCACTTCTCCACGGCGTGGTACTTGTCGTACAGCTCCTGGTACAGGGGGCCGTTACCGTCGCCTACCCAGAACACCACGTAGGGAGTACCAAGACCCTCGGCGCGCATCTCCATGATGGTGTCGCAGATGGCATCCATGGGCTTCTGGATGTACTCAGTCCAGGCGGAGGCACCGAGGTAGCCGTCCCCCGCGTTGGTCAGGTCGATGATGATGAAGTCCACGCCCGCGGTGTAGAGCTGGGTCATGTGGGTACGGATGACATCCTTATTAGAGCTGGAGTAGTAACCCAGCGCGGGCTTGGCCCAGTAGTGGAAGGAGGGAGAGCCGCCCCATTCCTGCTTGCCCGCCAGGATCTCGGTGATGTTGTGCCAGTTGTCCACGCTTCCGTAGGACTTGCCCAGAATGGCATCAAACCAGACCGAGTAGCAGATGGAGACCAGACCCGTCTTGTCGGTGATGTCCAGCCCCAGGCTGTTGCCCTCGGTGGGGGTGGCAGTGATGGTGGTGTTGCTCACGGTCTCGCCCTTGGAGGCCACGTACAGATCCAGGTTATCGATCTGCGCGCCGCCGCCGCCGTGGACGAAGAGGGAGTAATGCTCGCCCTGAAGGGCAGTGGTAGTACAATTGGATTCAGCGACCATTTCGTTTGCCTCATTGTATACACGGATCTTGCCCTCGGCGAAGAGAACGGTACAGACCAGTCGGGCGGTATCGGTCCCCTCGGGAGTGACATAGACGTAGGTGGAATAATCGGAGGAGGTGATGATGTCCACGTGATGCTTGCCCGAGAGCATGCCTGCCTCCAGCTTGACGGCTGCCCAAGCGGCGGGCCAGGTGTTCTCGTCGGGATGGTAAACGTGGATCGAGCTGCCTGCGGGATTAAAGGAGATCCACAGACCGTCGCCGGGGCCGTCGGGGATCTTGAAGGAGTAATTGCTGACGTAGCAGCCCCATACGGCATTGAGCCACGCGCCGTTGCCCGCCGAGACGACAGACCAGTCCACGGACAGCTGGGCCTGCTTGTACTCCTTCACGGAGGAGGAGGGATTGGGGCCCCAGGTGGTCCACGCGCCGCCCGTCAGAGTGGCGGAGTTGGCATCGAAGGGAGAATACAGCACACCGTCGCGGCAGTCGGTAGCGCCCGCGGAGCGAACGGTGGCATTGCCGCCGCAGGTAGCATCGTTATCCTCGAAATCGGCGTGGAAGGTGTTGATGACCCCCGCCTGGCCGGGCTCCATGAGCTGGCCGAGCTTGTCATCGGGGTAAGCGGCGTGGATCTCGGTCTCCACCAGCTTGTCATAGACCACGATACCGTCGTTGAACTTACCCGTATCCTGCTCCCAGCCCTTCAGCTCCTCAGTGGGGGCTTCGGTGGTAGGCTCGTCGGTGGTAGGCTCGTCGGTGGCGGGTTCGTCAGTAGACGGATCTTCCGTGGGTCCCTCGGTAGGAGCATCGGTGGGTCCCTCGGTGGGAGCGTCACCTGTTACCGTGGTGTCGGGGGCGGTCTCGGTGTCGCCGCCATCGGGGGTACAACCCACGAGCAGGCACAAGCCGAGCATCAGACAAAGGGCGACCGTAAGCCACAGGCCAAGGCGCTTCATACGCAGTTTTTTCATAGCTTTCCTCTCTTTCGGGAAGGCGTTTCCTTCCAAGATAACTGTATTATATCATACCGTTTTTCACTTGTCAAGTCAATTTCACAACAATTCACATTCCATTCAAAAGGCTTATAGTCACTTTGCACAACGCCCTTTGAAACACGAAAAAACCGCAAATTTTTCCGAAAAATATTTCAAAAACCCCTTGACAAAATTCCCTCTCCGTGGTATAATATGCAAGCGTTGTGAAAAGCAACCCCATGGCGGAATAGCTCAGCTGGCTAGAGCAACCGGTTCATACCCGGTAGGTCACAGGTTCAAATCCGGTTTCCGCTACCATACCTTACCGCTTCCCAATACGGGGAGCGGTATTCACTATATGGCCCGGTGGTCAAGCGGCTAAGACACCGCCCTTTCACGGCGGTAACACGGGTTCGATTCCCGTCCGGGTCACCATTGCCAACCTAAATTGAACCATTCAATTTAGGTTGGTTTTTTCTTTGCAAAAAACAGATTGGCGCGCAGCTCGAAAATGAGTTGCGCGCCTGCTTTGTTTTTTAACCAACTTGTGCAGCAAAAATAACTGCTATGGCAGATGATTCTGAGTCCTTCAACTCGGCTCAATTTCAAACCATATCAAAACTCCGGCACGGTGACGAACTCTCCGCCTCTCATAGCCGACTCGTGGGCGCAGATACCGGCAGCCGTAATATTACCGCCCAGCACCTCGTCGATATAGGGTCGACGATCCTCAATAATGCTCATCACGAACTCGTTCACGAGATGGGGATGAGAGCCGTGGTGGCCGGCTCCCGCGCCCTTCTTAAGGGATTCCTGAGGATTGAGGGGATCATAGTTCCCCCCCACCGTGAATCGCTGAAGCGGCTCGGGGAGGGTCTCATAGAAGTTGGGCATTTCTGTAACCTTTGCCCACGTGGGTCTGCCGCGGTGGGGCTGAATTTCTCCCATCTCGGTTACGTAGGGCTGATCCCAATCGGCAAAGCCCCACTCAAAGGATTTTTTCGAGCCGTAGACGAACAGACCCTCCTGATACAGTCTTGCCGTTTCAAATAGAGTGCGGGTCGCCTCGCCCTTCATGCCATTGGCAAATTCAAAGAGTGCGCTCTCCACGGGGTACGGGTTGCCGTACTGCGCGTGCTTCGCCTCGTCCATCGTACCCGAGCCAAAGCAAACCACGCGTCGGATACGGGATCCGGACAGCGCGACCATCGGGCCGATGGCGTGGGTGCCGTACCACATGGGAGGGAGACCGAACCAGTAGTCAGGCCAGTTCTCCATATCCTGATAGTGGGAGCCGCGCATGAACTGGATGCGCCCCAGCTCACCGCTCTCCAGCATATGCTTGACGTAGTGGAACTGGTAGGTGTAGAGGGTCGTCTCCATCATCATGTATTTCTTTCCCGACTTGCGCGTTGCCTCGGTAATGCGCTTGATTCCCTCCAGAGAAGTCGCCATGGGCACGGTACAAGCACAATGCTTCCCTGCCTCCAAAACCTGCACCGTCTGCTCCTCGTGGGCAGGGATGGGGCTGACCAAATGAACCGCATCTACCGCGGGATCGGCCAGAATGGCCTCAAAGGAAGGATAGGTCTCCACACCCAAAGCGTTAGCCATGTAATTCATGTGCTCGATGTTGGGGTCATAGACCTTAATGCTCTCCACATTGGGATGGTGCTTATAAATGTCCACAAAAGCACCACCAAAGCCCAGACCGACCAGTGCTACATTGATTTTTTTCATGACAGTATTCCTCCTGATTTTTATGATTGTTCACTCAGCTTATCAAGCTTCTCTATGAGCTTGCCCAATGCTCGTTGAGACGATTTGGATGCCTTTTCAAATGTTGAAACGACGCCCTAAGTAAGAGTAAGACTGCCAGTACAGCGGACAAACCGCGGCGAAGGGCCTCTTTGGCAAGCATAATCATTCTCCTTTTCTCTCAAAGATGGAAAGGAACGAATATCGCTCCGTATGATCATTCTACCACATTATTTTTGGAAAAACCATTGACAAAACCGACTTATTTATGTATAATAACGAAAAAAACGCCGAATATCCCGCCGAGTTTATGTATTATAAGGAGTCGTTCACGCGTATGAATTATTATTTTTCGTACTATCATCCCAGAAAAATACAAGTCGCAAGCTTTTGCCTGTTCGATAAGCCCTTGCTTCATCCGTCGAGAATTATGCCCGTGCATGATTTCGTTTACATGTTAGATGGGGAATGGAGTGCCGGTATCGGTAGCGAAACCTTCACGGTGTATCCCGATGACGTTCTGATCCTCCCGGCGAACCTGCCCCATGTGGGCATCAAGCCTTGCTCCCCGAATACCCGCACCATGTATTTTCACATCTACGCACACGAGTGTGACGAAATCTGCGATTCCAAGAATTATTCAAACGGTGTGGTGCTCAGCAGCATAATCAAAGCCGATAGCGCTCCGAATATTAAAGAGTTATTTCATAAAATCATACTTACGCAAACGAATGACACCATTTCATCGGCGTATGTCAATGCTCTGCTGTACGAGCTTGGAGAAATGTCTCAAAAACGCCCCAAAAATTCTTTGGCATGGGATATACACAATTTCATCATTTCCTCTGACAAAATTCTTTCTAACCGTGAAATCGCTGACCATTTCAGTATCAGCGCCAAAACTGCTGAGGTTGCTTTCAAAGAAGAATATGCGTGTACCATTCACAGCTTCGTCATCGATAACAAGTTAAAAAAAGCACAGCAGTATTTAATCGATTATCCCAATATGAAACTGGCATCCATTGCGGCCATGTTGGGATTTTATGATGAATTTCATTTCAGCAAGGCATTCAAATCAAAATTCGGACTATCTCCCGGTGAATTTCGGAAAATGAAAAAAGGCTCTCAGCAATACGGAAGATAAACAAAAACGTATGCCGGACAAACAAAAAGCCGATCTGATCGACAGATACCTGTCTTTCAGATCGGCTCTTTTCTGTAAAGAGACATTTTACCCGAATCGCGCAATCATCTCGTCCTGCAATTCTCTCGGCAGATCCACGAAATGTGCCGAAACGCCCCAGAGACGAACGATGAGATCCTTATATTTCTCTGGCTCCAGCTGAGCCTTTTTCAGCTCCTCCGCATCCGAGACGTTGGGTTGGTGCTGCATCCCTCCCGCGCGGAAATAGCTCGTCAGCAAGGTCTTGAAGTTTTCCTTGCCATGATTTCCCTTGAAGACCGAGGAAAAGTAATTGACCATCACACACATGTTCCATTGGATCAGCATGGGATCCAGCTTGGCGGCGGATCGAAGGATGGCGGTGGGGCCGTTCTTCGCAGTACCGCTTTCAGGGGTCAGGGTGACGGCCACGGCCTTCCCTGCCGATCGACCCTCGGGAGTGGCCATGAGGCCCGCACCCGTGGGGACGGGATGGGGCTGGTGGATGCCGCCCAGAATCTGCCCGCCGTGGTAGGTCTTGTGCTTGGCGCATTCCCGCAGAGCATACTCCAGAATATCCACGGCGATACTGTCCACGTAATCATCGTCATTCCCCCACTTGGGACAATTCCACAGGATATTCTTGATGATCTGTCCCTCTGCGCCGTCGAAATTGCTCTCGCAGGCCTGATAGATCTCATCCAACGTGTAGCGCTTCTCATCGTACACCACCTTCTTGATGGCCGCCAGAGAATTGACCGCTTCGGGAGATGTCCCGATGAATATGCCCTTCTCCTTGACAGGGTAGGGCTGGAAGGTCACGTCCAAGCCCTTCTCCACACATCCGTGGTAGAGCGCACTCATGAAGGGCAGGGGGGCCATGGGGTTTGCACCGTCCCGACCGATGGGCTTACCGTGATGCCGGATACCGTCGAAATATTCCTCAAATCGTCCCTGTGCGTACAGCTCCATCTGCGCCTCCGCAGACCGAAAATGCTCAACGGATGCGGCAATCCCTCGGGACAGATCCTCCTTGAAGGCATCCGTCAGCTCCTCAAAGGTGGAAAAATCCCGACGGTTTCCCAGAAGATGCATGAGAGAAAAGGCCAAGGACGGAAAGCTGCACAGGAAGAAATCTCCCTTGCCGGGGATATTGATATCCTGACACAGATCAAAGGCGTAGTCACGGGCGTACTCCATGGGGATCCCCGCGCGGTGAAGGCTCTCTACGAAGCGGTCATCGTTGTAGTAGGACACGAAATTGCACCCGCTGATGGTCAGCTCGGCGGCTCTGTCCAGAAAGGCGGGGGGATTCTTGGAATGCACACGGAGGTTGAACTCCGGCTCGGGCAAGCGCACATGATCGATGGCATCCAAAAACAGCATGGTCACGTCGTTTACGGCGTTCTCTCCGTCGGGCAGTATGCCGCCCAGCGTGATGACCAGCTGAGCCGCGTACTTCCCTAAATAGGTAATGTTCAGATCCACCTGATCGTACATTTTGATGAGCAAGCACTCGATCAGCTGGGCGGCGTACTCCTTTGGAGTATCTCCCAGATACTCGCCGAGGATCACGTCGAGCCGCCCGTAGTTGATGAACTCAAAGCTCTCAATGATGGTTCCGAGGTGGGCAAACCACAACAGCTGGATGGCCTCGCGGAAGGTATCCGGTCTCTCTCCGCTGATCTTGCGGCAGATGCGGGCGATCTCCTGCAGCTCGCGGCGGTCATCCTCGGCGGCGGTCTCCGCCATGGCGTCCGCCTCCTCAGCGTAGCGGATGATGAGGTTCTTCAGTCCCGTATAGGCAATGACTACGGCCGAGAGGAACTCCCGATTCAGGTCAAGCAGTGCGGGATCTCTTCGTCTCTCCTCGGCTTCGGAGATGATCCCGTCGATGCCCTTATGCAGGATGATGCTGAAATCGGGGGTGTAGTGAGTCTTGTTCCGATAGCTGAGATCCTGACCGAATCGTTGGATCTCCTCCTCCGTCAAGTAAGGAATTCCGGTACCGAGGTTGTATTCACAGATATCGTGACCGTCCTCGTTGCCCCGATTGGGGGAGAACAGGGTTCGGGTACCCACGATCAACTCTCGGGGGCCGATGTAGACAGGCATGGTGGCGAAGATCCGATTGAGTACCAAGGCTTTCCTTTCGGTCAGACTACAGGGCTCGTCACGGACAGACATGGGAGGGAGGGGGGCCCGACGGCATTTATTGGCGCCCGATAGGGTCTGTTCTCTCAAAAAATCCGTTCTTGTCATGAAAACCTCCTGGATCAGCTCACCGTTATGCGGCGGCTCGTGAATAGGGTGCGGAAGCGCTCCTGCTCCTCCTCTGTGATACGCTTGCACGTATCGAAGGGGTACGTCAGTCCGAGGGTGGGGTATTTACTCGCCCCCAGCGTATGGTAGGGCATCAGCGTGACCTGTGTGACGGATGGGAGGGCGGAGACGAAATCCGCGATGGCGGTCATCTCGCTTTCCCTGTTGTTGAAATCGGGAATGACGGGAATACGGATCCAGATCTCCTTCCCGCAATGCGAAAGGCGCTTCAGATTCTCCAAAATGAGGGTATTATCCACCCCCGTGTAGTGCTTGTGGCAGTCGCCGTCCATACATTTGATATCGTACAGGTAGAAATCACAGCACGGAAGTGTTTTCTCAATGGCAGACCACGGCACGCACCCTGAGGTATCCACGGCGGTATGCAGGCCCAGAGCCTTCGCGCGGGTCAAAGCCGCCGCCACAAAATCCGCCTGCATGAGGCATTCACCGCCCGAAAAGGTAACGCCTCCGTTATCCCCATAAAACATTCTGTCTTTCAGGATTTCCTCGATGACCTGATCTTCATCAACATTCCTGCCGCAGATGCGGAGCGCACCCGCAGGGCAGTTTTCTGCGTCCGCAAGAGCTTCCCGATTCCCGCACCGTCCGCATCCGATACAAAGCTCCTCAAAAAACTGAAGCTGTAGTTTTGGGGAAAGTCCCTCCGGATTATGACACCATCGGCAGCGCAGAGGGCATCCCTTCATGAACACCGTCGTGCGGATCCCAGGACCGTCGTGGAGCGAAAATCGTTGGATATCAAAGATCATACCGGTCATAACAGCCTCCCTTCCACACAGTAGCAGCTTGCGGAACAAATACCGCTCCCCACATAAGAAGCTACGTTTCGAGTCATCACATGCCTCCATTATAACCAAACTGTGTGTTTTTGTCAATATATTATGTATTTTTAGCAATAAGCATTTGCTTTTCAATGTGATATAATACATATGAATAACAAACAAAGGAGGCATATCATGCGTACGTGGAATTTCTATACCGCCAAGGAGCTTTCCCCCCAAGGCTGGATGCGGCGTCAGTTGGAGATCCAGGCCGAGGGACTGAGCGGAAATCTGGACAAGGTCTGGCGAGACGTCAGGGACAGCGCCTGGATCGGCGGAGACGCCGATGGCTGGGAGCGGGTCCCCTACTGGCTGGACGGCTTCATTCCCCTCGCTTACCTGCTGGATGATCCGAACATGATCGAGAGGGCCCAAAAATACGTGGATGCCATTCTCGCCCAACAAAAGCCCTGCGGCTGGATCTGCCCCTGTGACGAAAACAAGATCCCCGGGTACGACACCTGGGCGGTACAGCTCATCTCCAAGGTGCTTGTGGTCTACTACGAATGCTCGGGTGATGAGCGCATCCCCGAGGTGCTCTATCGGGTGATGAAAAACTACTACGAGCTTTTGAAGAGCAAGACCATCACCCTGTTCGGCTGGGGCAAATACCGCTGGTTTGAGAGCTTCATCGCCATTCATTTTATTTGGGAGCGCTACCACGAGGACTGGGTGGCGGAGCTGGCGAGGATCATTCAAGAGCAAGGGACAGACTACGCGGGCCTGACCGAACGTTGGAAAACACCCCTCAACCGCTGGACACTTGACACCCATATCGTCAACCTCGGCATGATGCTGAAGCACGAGGCGGTCAGCTGTGATATATTGGGAGAAGCATATACCGATATCGCCGAGCAGCTTTTGACCGTGCTGAAGGCCTACAACGGCACCCCCGTGGGCCTGTTTACGGGAGACGAATGTCTGTCGGGTCTCAGTCCCATTCAGGGCACCGAGCTATGCGCCGTGGCGGAGCAGATGTACGCCTACGAGCATCTGTTTGCCTACACGGGAGACCCCAAGTGGGCGGAGAGGCTGGAGCTTCTGGCCTTCAACGCCCTCCCCGCCACCATCAGCGACGATATGTGGACTCATCAGTACCTGCAGATGAGCAACCAGATCGCCTGCGAACGCTTCCCGGCCAGACCCATTTTCCGCACCAACGGAGGCGAGGCCCACCTGTTCGGTCTGGAACCCAATTACGGCTGCTGTACGGCCAACTTCAACCAAGCCTGGCCCAAATTCGCCCTGTCGGCGTTCATGCACAGCGGCGACACTGTCCTTTCGGCGATCCCCATCCCCGCCATTCTCAAAGACGACGGTCTGACCGTCTCCCTCAAGACGAATTACCCCTTCGACAACGCCCTCGCCTATGATATAGAGTCGGACAAGCCTATCTGTCTGAAGGTCAGAGTCCCCTCCTTCGCCAAAAATCTCCGCGTAAACGGGCAGGTGACCGCCTACTGCGCGGAACTGAGCTTTGAGATCCCCGCGGGTCAGCCTACCCACATTGACGTGGCCTTTGATACGCTTCCCCATCTGGTGGAAAGGCCCTATGATCTGAAGTGCGTGCAGTGCGGCTCCTTGGTGTTCTCCTTACCCATCTCCTATGAAAAGAAGATGCTGGAGTTTGAGCGCAATGGTGTGGTGCGGAAATACCCTTACTGCGATTACGAGTATTCGCCCACGTCCCCGTGGAATTACGCCTATTCGTCCCCCTTCTTCCAGCTTGAAAAGCGTGATGTGTCCGATATTCCCTTCAGCTCCGAGAATCCCCCCGTCGTCCTGAAGGCGGAGGTCAAACGGATCTCTTGGGGGCTTGAGGACGGTTTTACGTCGGTCTGCGCCAAGGTACCGCAAAGCAGGATCCCCTTGTCCGAGGCCGAAACCGTTGAGCTGTATCCCTACGGCTGTGCCAAGCTGCGCATGACCGAGTTGCCGTTACTGTGACCGACGGGGGGAGTGATTCTGCACGGTAACGTGCTACATTCAATTTACTTGGAAGTCGGAGCACGCCACAATCGATCGTCATTCATAACCAACTGACTCTGAATCCGCGAAGTCATTGGTCAAACGCAAACGAAAGAAATCAAAAGAAGGGCACGGCCATGGCCGTACCCTTTTTTTATTCAGATCAATGGAAGAATTCCCATTCACCCTGAATCGCCAGACCCGCGTTCCCGCCGCCGATCTCGGCGTACTCAATGCGGATGCTATGGTAGCCCGCAACCAGCGTCAAGGAACCGGAGTTGCTGACGATGGCGTTGTCGGCTCGCTCGGCATCGTAGGGCACGTCGGTAACGAGGCGGCCGTCGATATACAGGCGAGCGGCATCGTCACAGGCCACGCGAAAGGTGTAATCACCGTCGGCGGGGATCTTAACATAACCCTCATAGACCAGGGCGTAGTCGGTCTTTCTTGTCATCACGCCGGGATTGGCGTTGATCTTGCTGATCGAGAAGGTCTCAGCTGCAAGGGGAGCGATGTGCTCAAAATTCGGCATCTTACCGTACTTTTCGGGCAGGTTGTAGACAGTCAAAGCCAGTCCCTTTTTGAGGGTGCTCTCGGCCTCGGCGGGTAGAGTCACGGCAGGCATACCAACCAGTGCGCCCTCTGTACGGGCGGGGAGAACCGTCTCCTCGGCGGCATCGTAAGGCACCTTCAAGGTCAGCGAATAGTTATTGCGGCGCTCGGGAGCGCTGTCACCTGTGGTGAACCAGGATTCCAGATCATACACGTCCGTGACGTTGTCCAGCCAATGGAAATTCAATGCCATGCTCTCCCCTGTCAGTCCCAGCAGAGAACGAGGAATGGCTACCATGAGCTCGTTGCCCTTGACCCGGTACTTAACCGTACCGATTTCCTGCCACGTATTGTTCTTGTACGCGCACAGCGTGGTGGTCGTCTCGTCGATAACGTTATAGTTGACTACGAAATCATACCCCTCCCAGCCCGTGGCCTTACTGTTGTCGGTGTCCATGAACAAAAGCATCCAGTTCTTGTCCATATAGTGGGTGATGGCCTCTGCGGTGCGGGCATAGACGTACACCATACCACCGTCTGCGGTGAAACGAGACTCTACGATGTCGTTTCGCCCTGTATCATTGACGTAATGGATGGTTCCCGTGGAATCGTAATCATCACGGATCGAGGTGTCCCCCGCAAAATCCGTGAACACAGGCTTGATCTCCTGCCACGAGGAGAAATCACCGCTCACGTCAACCGTTTGCTTCCCCGTATGGCCGTCTGCGGGCAGTACACCCTTGAAGCGGCGGATGATGGAGCACATATGGTAGAAGTAATTATCGGTATATCCACCCTTCATGGGCTCCATATCGCGGGAAAACTCGGCATTGAACTGATCCACAAAGCCGAAGGAGTGGGTTCCCTCGCCAAAGTTAATGGCCGCGCCCTCGTTCCATCGGGACAGGAGCAACACCTTGACCTCGGGATTCTTTTCCATCACCTGTTGGAACGCATTCTCCAGCGTGATGCCCTGTCCCATGGTATCGGTCTCCAGGAATTGATCCAGATATGGCTTGCGGGAAAATTCTCCGCTTCGCCCCTCGCCGGGATTGGCAAAGCCGGCGCAACCGATCCCGGTACACTCCGCGACGGAGGGATCGTCGGTATAGCCGTACTGGTAGCCGTAGTTGACAACGCAGTTATCGTTCCACTTCATGTAGTTCTTTTCGCTTTGCCCCGGCCAGTTCAAGCTGGACCAGCCCATGCGGAAGGTGAACACATCCGAAAAGGTCTTGGTTTTTGTCTCGTCCACGTAGGCGTTGGGGCGCATGATCTCCACGCTGTGAGAAAGCAACACCAAGGGCTTGCCCTCCCAGTAGAACCAGAGATCGGCGTACTTCTCGTCGGTGTAGAAGGTGCGATAAAGTCCGCCCAGATCGGCGGATTCCCGCTCACTGTGCTTATCTGTGCCATGGGTAAAGGGGACGATGTAGGGGGTCATCTGCCCTTGCGCCCGCAGTTCCAGACAAGTATCCAGCAGAATGCGGAAGGTCTCATCATACGTACGGTTGTTCGTGAAATCCAGATACAGGAAATCCACACCCGCCATAGCAAAATAGTAAAGATCCCGCTTGATCTGCCATACGTCGCTCGCACTATGGTACCCTGTTTCAGGCTCTGCCCACCAGCAGTAGCCCCCGGGCAGATTGGGATGCAAGGGATTGAGCGCATAATACTTCGTAACGTCCTGGCTGGACTTAATGGAGCCGTCCTTGCCCGTCCACAGGAAGTAGAACAGACCCACGTACTTGTCCTCCTTG
The DNA here is from genome assembly GCA_045128275.1 of Eubacteriales bacterium. GTDB lineage: Bacteria > Bacillota > Clostridia > Oscillospirales > CAG-272 > CAMEON01. The sequence goes on from JBGVRH010000034.1 coordinate 12,733, forward strand.
GGAAGACCTGTCTCCGCCGAGGTGGGCAGGGGACGGCCAAGGGCATCAATAGCGGTCTCGTTGTAATTCTCAATGAGGATCTGAGGAGACGCGCCGGTAGCGGTGAGTACCTGACCCGCCACAGAAGCGGGTGTAAAAGTAAGCAGATCACGGCTGTCCGTCGGTGTCTCGGGCGTGATTACGGGAGTATTCGTATCGATCATATCAGTTGTTTCCTCGCTGGATGGATTCGTTGTGACGGTCTCGTCGGACGGCGCGGGCGTACAAGCTACCGAAAGCAGCATGAGCAAAACCATGCCCACAGAGCCGACTCGCCGCCATATATGTTTCTTCATAGTGCTTTGGTCTCCTTTCAATGGAACAGATCCCACTCGCCCTGCAGTGCCAGACCTGCGCCGCCCTTGCCGACCTCGGCGTACGCAATGCGGATACTGTGATAGCCCGCCGTCAGCGTGACCGAGCCGGAATTGCTGACGATGGCATCGGCGGCGCGCTCCGCATCATAGGGCACTTCCGTAATCAGGCGTCCATCAATGTACAAGCAAACCGCATCGTCACAGGCCACGCGGAAGGTGTAATCACCGTCTGCGGGAATCTTGACGTAGCCCTCGTAGGCCAAGGCGTAGTCGGTCTTTCTCGTCATCACACCGGGATTGGCGTTAATCTTGCTGACCGAGAAGGTTTCCGTTGCCAGCGATGCGATATGCTCAAAATCGGGCATTTTGCCGTACTTCTCAGAAAGATTGTAAACGGTCATGGATAACCCTTTTTGGAGGTTGCTTTCGGTATCGGCAGACAGCTGGATGGCAGGCATACCTACCATCCTCCCCTCGCTTCGGGCGGGGAGAACCGTCTCCTCGGCGGTAGCGTAGGGCACCTTCAAGGTCAGCGAATAGTTATTGCGGCGCTCGGGAGCGCTGTCTCCCGTGGTGAACCAGGATTCGAGATCGTAAACGTCCGTGACGTTATCCAACCAATGGAAATTCAAGGTCATGCTCTCCCCTGTCAGTCCCAACAGGGAGCGGGGGATGGCCACCATACACTCGTTGCCTTTTACTTGGTACTTGACAACGCCGATCTCCTGCCACGTATTGATCTTATAGGCGCAGAGAGTGGTGATCGTTTCGTCAATAACGTTGTAGTTGACGACGAAATCATACCCCTCCCATCCTGTGGCTTTGTTGTTATCGGTATCCAGAAACAGCATCATCCAGTTCCTGTCGGTATGGGGGGTAATGGTCTCGGCGGTGCGGACGTAGACGTAGATCATACCGCCGTCCGACGTAAGGCGGGTTTCTACAATATCGTTACGACCCGTATTGTTGACGTAATGGATGGTTCCCGAGGTATCGTAATCGTCACGGGGAGAGGTATCCCCCAAATAATCGGTAAAGACGGGCTTGATCTCCTGCCACGGGGAGAAATCACCGCTCACGTCCATCGTTTGCTTACCCGTGTTGCCGTCCGCGGGCAGGACACCCTTGAAGCGGCGGATGATGGAACACATCTGGTAGAAATAGTTGTCGGTGTAGCTTCCCTTGATTGGCTCGAGATCTCGGGAAAATTCACGATTGAACTGATCAACAAAGCCGAACTCATCAACACCCAGATAAGCAGCTCCCCACTCATTCCAACGGGAGATCATCAACACCTTGACCTCGGGGTTCTTTTCCATGACCTCACGGAAAGCATTTTCAAATACGATGCCTTCTCCCATGGTGGAGGTCTCGTAGAACTGATCCAGATACGGCATTTTGGACAGCTCTCCGCTTCTGCCCTGTCCCGGATGCGCCCATGCGGCAGGGCCGATGCCGATGCACTCGGCCACGGAAGGATCATCGGTATAGCCGTACTGATACCCGTAGTTTACCACGCAGTTGTCGTTCCACTTCATGTAGTTCTTTTCGCTCTGCCCCGGCCAGTTCAGGCTGGACCAGCCCATGCGGAAGGTGAAGTAATCCGAATAGCTAACCGTCCCGGTATCGTCTACGTAGGCGTTGGGGCGCATGACCTCCACGCTGTGGGACAGGAGAACCAGCGGCTTTCCCTCCCAGTAGAACCACAGATCGGCGTACTTTTCGTCGCAGTAGAAGTTGCGGTAGAGTCCGCCCAGATCGGCGGATTCACGCTCGCTGTGCTTATCTGTGCCATGGGTAAACGGAACAATGTAAGGAGTCATCTGACCCTGGGCGCGAAGCTCCACGCAAACATCCAGCAGTACGCGGAAGGATTGATCATAGGTACGGCCATTGGTAAAATCAAAGTACAAGAAGTCTACGCCCGCCATAGCGAAATAGCGCATATCCCGCTTGATCTGCCACACATCGTTGGCCAGATGATACCCTGTCTCGGGCTCACACCACCAATGAAACCGTCCCGATTGCAGCTGAGGATCGGACGGATTCACGGCGTACAGCTTGGTCACGTCCAAATTGGAATTGTTGTGAGATCCGTCAATACCATGAGCAAGGAAATAGAACAGGCCCACGTACTTGTCCTCTTTGGGAAGACCTGCCTCCTCAGAGGTCGGCAGATGACGTCCAAGAGCGTCAATGGCGGTCTCGTTGTAATTCTCGATCAGTATCTGGGGAGACGCGCCGGTAGAAGTGAGTACCTGTCCCGCCACAGAAGCCGGGGTAAAGGTGAGCAGATCGCGGCTCACGGAGGGAGTCTCGGGTGTATTCGTATCGGTCATTTCGGTTGTTTCCTCGCTTGATGGATTGGTCGTGATGGTCTCGTCAGACAATGTAGGGGTACAGGCTGCCAGGAGAAGCATGAGCAGAACCAGGCCCGTACAACCGACTCGTTTCATCATAGAGAGCTTCACAGTTTCTCAATACTCCTTTCTTCGCAGTGCCCACGCCAGAGTGGCCATGAGAGGCAGCATCAGCACTGTTACAACAGAGCCGCATCCCTTCTTTTCGGGATTGGTCTCGGAAGGCTCGGCTGTGGTATCCGAAGGAAGCAAACCCGTATCAGATTCGCCATTCGTATCGGGTTCGGTGCCCTCATTTGTCTCGGGCTCGGCGGTCGTATCCAGATCCTCCTCGGGGAAGGTGATCTCCTCACCGCCCTCTGTGGTATAGAATCGGATACAGGAAACGCCGAACACGCCCTGCATTCCCTCGCCTGCAAGCATCAAGTACACGGGGCCGTTGTATTCGCAATCCAGCGGAACAGTCACCACGGAAAGCTTGGCCAAGCCTTCACCGGTCAGTGCGGACGTTTCGGCCAGCACCGTCTGACAATCGGGGGCGGTTACAAGGCGCAGAACCGTACCCGCAGGGAGCTCTGCCTGCTCACTGACGAAATCAATGGTCAGAAAGTCCAGCGCTGACAGATCGAAATCACCGACGTAGAGGTAATTTTCGCCCTGCTCAAAATAGTAGAGGTAGTAATCGTCACCGAGCTGACCCGCAAAGCCATGGGTCACGCCCGCCATTTGCCCGTCCTGCAAGCCATTGATCCAATCGGGGGTGGCGTAGACCGAATGAGTGGGTGTCACCTCGTCAGGGCCGTACTCATGGGTGGGCGGGGTATAGGTGGGGATTTCGGATTCCTCCAAGGGTTCGTTGCCCGTCTTCTTCAGGAAACGAAAGTTCCCTGCGAAATAGCCGTCGGTACAACCGCTGTCCATGAAGCTGACGTACACGGGGCCATTGTAGTCGGTATTCAGATATGCCTTGGATTCGGCGGGGTTGACCCAACCAAGACCCGACTGAGCAGCTACGGAGGTCAGGATCTCGGTGCCTGCGGCATCCTTGGAGAAGACCAAACGGGCGAACTTGGTAAACTTGCTCTCGGCAGAGGTTGCGGCATCAAAGGCGATGGTGCCAACACCCGACAGATCGAAATCGCCCAGATAGACGAAGTTCTCGCCGTTGTACTTGTGGTTGAACTTGATCCAGTTATAGCCCGCGCCGGCACTACCCACGCCGAATTTCACGCCGGTATAGGCATTCTCGGGAAGGGCTGCCACCCACTCCTCGGTAATATTCAACGAGTACAGCGTATTCTCATCCATCGGCTTTTCGGAGATAGCGGGGATCACGTCTGCCTCATAGAATTTCAGATTCGTGACACAGTATTCGTGACCCGTGGAGCAGTTCAGGAACATGTACACGGGGCCGCTGTAATCCGTATCAATCGCCATGTACTGGGGATAGACGGCATTTCCGTAGCCAATGGTGGCAACCATGTTGCTCTCCGCGAGAACCTCGGTTCCCTCCGCATCCTTGCAAAGACGAACCGTATAGCCGTCGGGATAGTCCTCGATCCACGACTTCAGCGCGCCTGTGACATCCATCGTCAATGTCCGAACCTTGGACAGATCGTAGTCGCCAATGTAAATATACCCGTACTTACTGAGCTTGACGTACGTATATGCAGGGCCCTTGGAGGTTCTGCCAATGGTAACGTTGGATGACTTCTCTCCCGCATACCCTTCCTTGGGGGTGAATTGGTACACCACACCCTCCTCGGGATCCGCATCGGGCTCGGTTGTGGGCTCGTCGGGAAGGGTCACCTCAGGCTCGTCTCCCGTGCGCTCATAGAACTTAAGGTTGGCAATGCAGTATTCGTGACCCGTTCCGCAGTTCAGACGGATATACAAGGGGCCGTTGTAGCCATCGGCCAGATAGACAGTCTGGGTGAACATTTCCTCGCCGTATCCCTTGGTTGCAACCATCTTGGACTCGCCTACTACGCGCTGACCCTCAAAATCGGCGCAGAACTGGATGGTGTGGGCATCGGGATAATCGGTCTCCCAGTTCTTGCCCGCGCCCGTCACGTCGAAAACCACCGAGCCGGCTTTGGTCAGGTCATAATCACCGATATAGATGGTGCCGAACTTACTGAACTTGATGTAGGTATATGCGGGGCCCTTGGAACATGTACCGATGGTAACCGTTCCGTTCTTTTGCCCCGTCCAATCGGTGGTAGCGTGAAACTCATACACCACGGTGGGATCGGCTGCTGCAACCGGCAACGCGGACGTAACGGTTACCAAAAGCATACAGACAGCAGCCACCAGAGCAAGAATACGCTTGATTTGCAGTTTTTTCATGAACTTATCTCCTAACATGTGTATATAGCGATATATGGCAGGGTACCCCGGGGACACTCGTAGGATCCCCGGGGTTATGGGCGTTTTTATGCGGTATGGAACTGCATGTTGGTGATGCCGTAGTAACGGCCACCGATCTGAGTCTCGATATGCATATACAGGTTACCGACGTAATTAATACCCGCAAGGTCAGCGGTCATTTCGGTCAGCACGCCGGAATTGATGTTGCCGAGATGGACACGGAACAGGACGTTGTTCCCTTCTGCGTCGGAGCAGAATGTGAAATAATGCTCGCCGTTGTTGATATCGGTACGGGAATGCCAGTCGATGGTAGAGCCCGTAGCCTCGTAAGTCATGGAAGTATACTTGGAAAGGTCAACGTAGCCCAAATTGATCCAACCGTTTCCGTTGGTGGGTTCAAACTTGATGAAGGCCACCTCGGGGAAGTTGGAGAAGACCTTGTTCACGGCGGTGTTTGCACCCATTTCGGTCAGACCGCGGATCTCATCCTCAGTGAGCGCGCCGTCGGAAAGGACGGAATCGTCCTCCTCTGCCTCGTGGAACTGCATATTGGTGATGCCGTAGTAGCGGCCGCCGATCTTGGTTTCAATGTGCATGTACAGGTTGCCTGCGTAATCAATGCCCGCAAGGTCTGCTGTCATTTCAGTGAACTCATCCGACTTGACGTTGCCCATGTGAACCTTGAACAGGACGTTGTTCCCTTCCGCGTCGGCGCAGAAGGTGATATAGTGCTCGCCGTTGTCGATATCGGTACGGGAATGCCAATCCAGAGTAGAGCCGACCACCTCATAGGTCAGAGAACCAAACTTGGAGAGGTCAACGAAGCCCAGATTGACCCAGCCGCCGCCGCTGGTGGGTTCAAACTTGATGAAGGCCACCTCGGGGAAATTGGAGAAGGTCTTGCCAATGATGGTATTGGAGCCCTTCTCGGTCAGTGCCAGAAGCTCATCTTCCGAAAGGATGCCGTCGGAAAGAGCAGGCTCGGCAGGCTCGGTCTCGGGCTCGTCGGTATCAGGCTCGACAGGATCGGTTTCGGGCTCGTCGGTGTCAGTCCCATCATTCTCTGCCTCGTGGAACTGTACATTGGTGATACCGTAGTAACGGCCGCCGATCTTGGTCTCGATGTGCATGTACAGGTTGCCTGCGTAATCAATTCCCGCAAGGTCTGCCGTCATTTCGGTGAATTCCCCCGACTTCACGTTGCCCATGTGAACCTTGAACAGGACGTTGTTCCCTTCCGCGTCGGAGCAGAAGGTGATATAGTGCTCGCCGTTGTCGATATCGGTACGGGAATGCCAATCCAGAGTAGAGCCGACCACCTCATAGGTCAAAGAGCCAAACTTGGAGAGGTCAACGAAGCCCAGATTGACCCAGCCGCCGCCGCTGGTGGGCTCAAACTTGATGAAGGCCACCTCGGGGAAATTGGAGAAGGTCTTACCGATGATGGTGTTAGCGCCCTTGTCGGTCAGCGCCAGAAGCTCATCCTCCGAGAGAATGCCGTCGGAGAGGGCAGGCTCGGCGGGCTCAGGCTCTACGGGATCGGTCTCGGGCTCGGGGGTATCGGGCTCAACAGGATCGGTCTCATCCCCCGTCTTATAGGGGAATTTCAAATTGGCGATGGCGTACTCGTGACCCGTGGCACAATTGAGGTAAATATACACGGGACCGCTGTAATCGGTATTCAGAGGAATGGTCTGAACGAAGACCTCCACACCATATCCTACCGTAGTCACCATGTCCGCCTCGGCAATGATCTGAGTGCCTGCCGAATCCTTACAGATACGGATGGTATGGGCATCAGGATAATCATTCACCCAATTCTTATTCTGACCCGTTACGTCAAAAACGATGGAGGAGACGTCCGAAAGATCCAGTTCACCGATGCATATGCTACCATATTTCGAGAACTTGATATACACGTGTTGAGGCCCTTGGGAGGTCTTGCCAATGGTGACTGTGCTGGTCTTTTCACCGCCAAAATTCGGAGGCACGATCAGCTCATACTTGAGGGAGGGATCCGAGGGCTTGTCAATATCGGGGTACTCGGGCTCGGGAGGAGGGGTATAGCCCGGCATGGACAGCTCTGCATCAGCCGCAGGCTTATAGCCCCAAGGACGGATGAACTCGCCGCCTCCGGCAATGAGGATCTCCTTGGTGTAATCCGCAGCCTGAACGGCCAGACGAACGTGATGGAAGGGATAGAGCACGTCGCCGTCATAGGCCTTGGCATCGCAGGCGTAGAAAATAACGGGAGCCTGTACCGTGTCATAGTAGGCGAGGGGGGCATCATCCATACCATGATGAGCGGCTGTTACCATGTCACTCTTCAGGAGATCGCCGTAGGCATCCATCATGAACTGACATCCCTTGCTCATAATATCCGCCGAAAGCAGAACGTCATAATCATCCTTGTACAGGCGGGTCACAATGGAGGTGTTATTGGAAAGTCCCAGATCGCTGGTATTCTTATACAGATTCTCGGGAGTGCAGAGGAACTGCATCTTCAGATCGCAGAAGGTAAACTCCATACCCGTGTGGGCGAAGGTGACCTTGGCCCCCTTGAAGCGCTGGACAGACTTGGGGAAAACATAGGCCAGGTAGCCCTTCTCATCATTCGCGTTCAGATCGGTGAACACGTCCTTATTCAGGGGAGCCATGATGATATTCTCCACGATCACTCCGCCGCTGTACTTGGCATTCTGGGCGAAGCCCTCGAAAATACCGTAGTGGTCACAGTGAGAATGGGTAAGGATCCACGCGCGGATGACGGGCTTGCCCTCACGGGTGTTATACTTGGTCAGGTAGTTGTAGAGGCTTGCGGTATTACCGATATCACCGCCGTCAGACACGATGAAGGAGCCGTCCTTGAGGCGGATGACATAGCCCATACCGCCCAAATTGTTGAGCTGACCTACGGTACATTCCACCTCCCCGTCTGTAACGGCGGGAGTCTTGGGAGGCAGAGTGCCTGCGGCAGTGGAGGAGGTGACGATGCTCAGCTCGCCAAGGTTCTTGAGCCAGTAGACATGCGCCATACCGCCCTTATTTGTCAGGGTCATAGCGGGACTGCCGCCCATATCCGTCTCGGAGTAGACAGCGTAGCCCTGCGCCTTGTAGAAGGCACAGACGGCGGCATAGTCGTCAGCGGTCTTATTCTTGTAGCTGTAAACGAAGGAATCATCCTCGCAATCGTACACGTCGTCTGCCGTTGCATAGTCCTCGGGCAGGGGGACGTCAACAGGCGTGAAATCCTGAGCTTCGGTCTCGGCAGGCTGAGTCTCGGCAGGATCCGTCTCGGCAGGATCCGTCTCGGCGGGTTGCGTTTCGTCGGGATTTGTCTCACCGGGATCCGTTTCGTCGGGTTCGGCAGTATCCGAGTCTGGGGCATCGGGAGCGGTCGTGACGGTTCCACTGTCGGTGGTCTCGTCGCCGCCGGGTGCAGGCTTACAGGCCGTCAGCCCAAGGATCATGGTCAGCAGCAGAAGCATTGTGAGAAAAACGAATTTCTTCATGATGAGTCTCCTTTCCTAATTGCCAATAAAGCAATGATCGGGGTTAGCAGAGCAGCGCGCGTAATGCGATGCACCTTCCGCCCTCCTTTTGTGCGCATGTATTGGATACAAGCGTCGTACCGCATTCGGTTTTATTACATTATACCAAAATCCGTTTTTTCGGACAATATGATTTCTGGCAAATATCATTTCATTTTTGGCACATTTTATCCGAAAAGGCGCATCATATGTGATTTATGGTAGTTGATCCGCATATTTTTCAAAAAGACCTTGCATTTCTGGCACAATCGTGGTATACTGTTTTTGCAAGGAGGTGTCGATATGAACGGATATTTCAACACAAAAGATTTTCGCATTGAATACATTGAGCGGGCGGTAACAAGCACAATTGTTTGCGAACAGCACTGCCACCCCTACTATGAAATGGTCACACTCCTGGAGGGTGACATCTCCATGCTGATCGAGGGAAAGTCCTATCATCTCCCTCCCAACCACACCATCATTCAACCCCCTCACCTATACCATTCCGTTTTGGCCAATTCTCACTGCAAGTACCGCCGTGTCAACGCGTTCTTTGATCTGACAGCCGTTCCCGCCCCCTTACGGGAATCCTTCCGTCATGCCGCGCAGAACATCATCATTTTCAAAAGCAATCGGGCCTTGGAGCTGGAGCATCTCTGCTGTTGGGGATCTCCCTCCTACTACCTCTACCACGAGGCGCACGTCCAAAGCCTCATGAATCTGGTGTTTTACCAGTACGTCGAAGAAAGTGCTTCCGCGCTGAACACCGAAATGACCAATCGTCAGATCCAGGATATCCTGCGTTATATTGACGATCATATTTACAAAAAAATCACTCTGCCCGACATCATGGCCCATACACGCCGCTCCCAGTCCGCCTTGGTTCACAGCTTCAAAAAGAACATGGGAATATCCATTAAGCAGTATATCCTGCAAAAAAAGATGGCTCTGGCGCATCAAAAGATTCAGGAGGGTATCCCCATGACCACAGTAGCCTTGCAATTCGGGTATGACAATTATAGCGTTTTTTACCGAGCCTACCGCAACTACCTTCACAGTAACGTGCCCGATATCATCGAGGACTCGTAAAGTATCCCTTCCCCGCAAAAGAAACGCCAAGATCCGATCTTTTGAGCGAATCTTGGCGTTCTTGCTATAGTATGAATTTTCAATGCCGTGCATGGTCGGCCGACATATCCAAGCCTCCCCATACCCTTTCCGCAGTGTACGATACATCAGGATCGCTCCAGAATGGATGCTCAGCGGGTAGACCCAAGGGTAGGAAACCGGCAGTACACAAATACAGGCTTCCCGTGGAAATATAAGCTTCACCTAAAGAGGGCTGATGGCCGCAAAGACCAATGGTAAGCCACCCGCCTTCATCGAAGGTTCCGTCGGCCTCAAAGCATCTCCGGATAACCGCCGTGAGAGCGCATCTTACCTGTGCCGGTGTCACCTCATCGGGAAGCTGATCCAGCAAAGCGAGCTGAGCTAACGTTTGGAATGCACCGGTTCGGTAGGTGATAGATCTTCCAATGACCGGGAAGGTGCCGTTTGAGCAAATCATGCGTTCTTGAATAGCGGCATAGCGGCGGGCACGGTGAAACACAACAGGCTCCAAGCGATCCGCGTAACCGCCTCGGTTCATAACTGAGTGAAGGGTGTGAATGATATCCATAAGCATGGGCTGGATCACGTAACTATTGTAGTAATCCCACGCGAAAGCATCGCCGTCACCATAGGTGCCATCTCCCTTGTACCACTTCTCGTGGGCGAACAACGCGTAATCCACCCTTGTACGGTCACAGTCACCTGTCATGATATACAATGCGGCTTCCACCATAGCGGCAAAGAGTAGCCAATTATTTCTGCCGGGCTGGATCATGCGGGTTTGCTTCAAGGCAGTAACCAAGTTCTCTTGAATCTTCCCATCCAGCTTTTTCCACAACTCGTGAGGGGCTCGAATAATTCCGTGGCATAGGAAGGCGGCATCCACCAAGGGTTGATCTACGGGATTGTTAGTAAAATTGCAATAATCCGGCGAATTCGGATCAACTGCATGAGCAATCGCTCTCCTTGCCATATCAGCTACATGAATACGCTCTGTTTCTTCCTCAATGTCCGAGGATGGCATTTCAAGCCAAGGCGCAAGACCTGTCAATGTTCTTCCCAAGGCCTCAAGATGAGTTACAGCAGGGCGATCGGGGATCTTTCCTTCTACGGGCATCGTGGCTTTTAATCTTCCCTCTGCCATGTTGGAAAGAACGGGAGTTACGATTTTCAAAAGAGTTTTTAACCAATATTTTCGCGTTTCATTCATGTCGTTTTCCTTTCCGGCTCGCGCTCAATCCCAAAAGACCCCTCGAACGATCTCACTACACTCATGATAGCACAACCGAATCAAAAAGTAAATATCTTTTTTGCTTTTTCACATTTCAATTCCTGCACTTTTTGACATCATCCGAAGCACCTGTCTCTCCAGATTGCCCCAAAATATGGTAGCCGTGATAAGTAGGCGACTCCTTTGTACACCGAAGCATCGGTGTCATCCCCAACATGGTCGGACAGCACCTACCAGTGGGTATGCAGATCGTTTGGGTCAATTTTCCAAGGATGAAGCAGCCTTTGCCCACCTCCACAGGCTCCCATGTGACTCCTCGCCACGGTTGAATTGTGAACCCCTTTCGGTTCAGGCATCGGCTGAAACGCTGACACATTGCATATTATATAGCTCGCAGATATTTCGGTTAGCCTTCTCGCTGCGAACCACGAAGAACAGCGCCCATTGGCCGTCTATTTTATCCAGCTCTGCCAGAGGGATCCGCAGAGATGTAACGGTTTTGGCCATGTCCGACGTCAGCTCCACCGAGCCAATCCTGTAGCTACCCACACCGACAGAATTGATCTCACCGTCCGCTCCCGTGGTAATGGGAGTGCTGACCGCCGTTGTAGGACGCAGATACACGTCAATGACGGCGTCAACGCCCAATGGCTTCAACTCCAGATCCAGATGGGTCGTACCGACTTTTTTGCCGTCAAAATTGAAGTATTTGATACCGATCACCGCGCCGTCCTTTATGTTGGTGACGGGAAGCTCGGTTGCCGTCTTATCGTAGGTGATGGCGATAGTCGCTCCGCCCGTCATATAGCTGGCGATACCGAAGGTATGCTTCGCGTAAGGGTCAAGGCCGTTCAGGTAGAAGCCCTTGGAGGTGACCTCAGCTCTGGATATACGGACTGCGCCGCCGTCCGCGACCGACTTTTCATCCCATTCCACCGTGATGGCGTCCACCATGGCCTGACGGGCGTGCTTATTATCACTGCGGTGGTAGAAAATGTACCACTGTCCGTTGATCTCGCAGATACTGCCGTGGGTATTATCCGAGGGGAAAGTGCGGGAGTAGGTGCCGTCTCCGTTATCGATCACCTCGCCTGCCGCATCCACGATAATGCCGCCATACTTCCAGGGGCCTGTGGGAGAATCGCTGTAGCCGTAGGCCAGCTGGTGGTACACGCCCGAGCCCTCGGGCTCTGTGGATTTACCCTCGCGGCTGTAGATGAACACGTACTTATTGCCGACCTTTCGGATGGAAGAGCCCTCGTAAAAGCGCCAGTCGTTCACATGCTCGTCGTTGTAGATGCTGTAATCCGCCACATTCACGTTTGCGGATTGACAGCCGGGGACGTTCAGGTGGGGGGGCTCTCCCTCAATCACGGTAGACATAGTCGTGGGATCCATCTGCGCGTAGTACGCGCCGCTGGGGCCGCCCCAGTAAACGTAGACCTTACCGTCCTCTACGAGAACCGCAGGATCAAAGCCGATAGGGCCTTCTACGGCGGTATTGGAGTTGGGCGCCCAGTTATAGATCTCGAAGGGGCCGTCGGGTCTGTCTGCCTTGGCCACCATGGAGGTTCGACCTCCCACGTTGTTGGAGTAGATGAAATAGGACTTCTTACCCGTCTTCTCGTCCACCATCTCGGCCACGGCGGGAGCAAGCAGATGATCTCTCGATCCATCGACCCATGCCTCGAAAATGATGCCGTCGTAGCGCCATTGGGTCAGGTCGTCCACGGGGGCAGACCAGACCACAAAGTCGTAACCGCAGTATGCGACCTTGAGCGTGTCATGGGAGCCATAAACGTACACGCGGTATTGACCCGGATGGTCGGGATCCTCAAAAATGTAGGGTTCGCCGTCGGGCACGTGCTCCCACAGGGCCATGTAGGGATTTCCCTGATGGGCCGTGAGCTGACCAACGCTCTCCTTATAGAATTCATAGTTGTCATCCCTCGTCCACTTCGCATACAGGATCAGATCCTTCGTGACCGTCTTGCTGAAATCGTACTTTTCGGTGAGATCCCGATCCGTATACCAGCCTTGGAAGGTATACTGGGATCTCGTGGGCGCGCCGGGCTCTGCGCAAGCCGCCTCGTCATAGATCTTAACATCGGGGATCAGAGAGCCGCCATTCGTGCGGAAGCTCACCGTTGTCACCCCCACCAGCCTCACAGAGTCGATCGTCTTGGTCGAATTGCCCTTGGCAACGGTTATGGTATAGCCCCCCGCGGGGTTGGCCTTCAGCTCGATGCTGACGCCCGATCGTCGAACCTCTTCGTTATTGGTCAACGCCTTTTTCGCCAGAGTCATTCTCTCGTCCTCAGTCGCCGCCTTTTCAAGATCATAGGCGGGAAGTTCTATGGTTTCCCCGATCAAGCTTGCCACATGTTCCACAATTCCTTCCTCCACGGTATCATTCAAATTGCCGGACACGGTCACGGAATGAACCGTGGCGACATAGGATGCTCCCCTTTGCAGTTGGGTCGCAAATATTTGGAGCTCGACCGAATCGAATTCCTTCGGCACGGTCGTCATGTTGATCAGGGTATAGACCTCACCGTCCACAGAGGCGTAGGAGATCAGCTTGTTCCCGTCCTTGATGAAGCGGAGCCAGGTGGTCGTTGTATCAGGCCAGTTGACGTTGGTCTCGCCGATACCTGTTCCGAAGAACTGTACGCACTGTCCCGTGCATCCGCCATCGCCGCGATCCTGTACCACGAGCTTCATATGCTTGTTCCCTGCCTGCAGATTGATGCCGTAGCTTGCGTATCCGCCGCCGCCCGTAAAGAGGGCCGAGCCGCTGATCTTGACGTCCACCTGCCAGTTGCCCGTCAGAGGCTGTTTCCGGGCGATGCCGGGGATGGTGTTGCCCGCCAGAGGAAGATCGCGTCCGTGGGAATCCGAGGTATCCAGCGCAATACCGTCTGCGGTTCCGTAGATCCGATTGGTCGTTTGGCTGTACTCGTTGGCGTATTTCATATCAGACGAGAGCCGCTTCACGCCACAGGTATTGCAGGTATCGTCGTCCTCGTTGTTAAAGCTGTGTCCCGTCGCAGGGATTTTGGTGGTTTTGCGGGAGATCTGCGCAGAGCAGACGGTGCAGTAAACCACGGTATCGTAAGTGCCATCCGTTGTACAAGTAGCCTCAGTCCTTTTCTCCTCGACCGCATCTGCGGGAGTATGGGTGTGGGGGAGTTTTTCGATGGTCTCATTTTTTTCATACCCACATACCGTGCAAGTGTAAACCTTAGTGCCTGTTTCCTGTTCGGTTGCGGGCTTGGTTACACGGCCTTCGTCATACGCGTGTGCCACGGCCTCGGATGCTTCATCGCAGGAATCATCGGTGCAAATGTGCCAATGGTTGGTTTCGTCCTTCTCCCATTTGGAAGAGAACATATGCGTATGGTCTTCAACTGTAGTATCGTCAGTAGAATCCATCGGTGGCGCATCTGTCGTAGGGTCCGCAGGGTCCTGTTGACCCGTACATGCAGCAATCGTAGCAATTAAAGCAAGTATCAACAATAAAGACAATAGCTTTTTCATTGTGGGGGACATCCTTTCTTTATGTTTATTTTATACAGTCAACTGCGGAACTGTAGTAAACAAATAATGAACTTACGAATCAGATTTTTGTATATTAGTCCCGTAGATGATCCCGCTCTCGTTGTAGGCATCTACAGTAACATAATACAAGACTGCTTTTTCATTATAACACATGATTCCTTAATTACAATAATAAAAACGGGACACGATTCTCAGATCGTGTCCGTTTCGTTGAATTTTTTGTATTTTGCGGGAGTGACGCCGTGTATTCTTTTGAAATTGTCAATAAGACAAGCGGCGGTAACACCACACATGGTGCTAATCTCACCCACTGAATAATCGGTGGTCCTCAGAAGATACTCGGCATATTTGATCTTGGTTGCCATGAGTTTTTCGTGAAAGGTCACACCGTAATACTCCTGCAAAAGGCGATTCAAATGTCTGGAGCTGATGTGAAGCTGAGAGGATAGCTCATCCATTGTAAGATTTTGCCCTTCGTTTCCAAATATTCGGTTGAAAAACAGATCTATGATCATGTAAGTGTTTTTCATCTTCATTTCGCGGGAGGTCTTAGCGGCCTCCTGTTTGGTAAAGCTCCGTTGTACATGCAGTAGGAGGATGGCAAACAGATTTTTGCAGTAGCTCTCATATTCCGGTCTTTGCTCCCGCGCCTCCAACAATATTTTTGCCATCCATTCTCCCAACTCGGTATCCCTCACCCCTTTGTAATAATGCAGATCGGGAAGCGATGCGAAAAAGGATGCCTGATCCATGCCCTGAATATTGAATCCGAGAACATACCCTCCACAGGCGTGTGGGATGATCTCCTCATGGTACACGTTTCGGTTGATGAGAAGCCAATCTCCTTTTTCCAAAGTAATTTCATCATGAAAATTCATGGTATAAACCGCGTTACCCTCGGTAATATAGTGAAGCTCGAAATGGGAATGGACGTGATTCACCGTGTACAACTTTTTGGGGGAATACACCATTTGGTAAAACTTGATATCCGCACCGGATACGTGTATTGTATATTCTGCGTTGTAAATTTGGGGTTCCATATACGACTCCTTTTTCATGACTGACATGTGTATTATACCATATAGTTTTGAAAAAATCAATATGATCGCTGACAGCAAAACGATTATTTCGTCGTGATATGTGTTTCTGTCTTTAACATCACGGAGAATAAAGAATTTCAATTTAGCTTGAAGTTGACCCACTAAAAGAAGCCTGATCCGAATTTTCGGATCAGGCTTCTTTGATTATCCTGTTCGTTCATTGAATCCTTCCATCCAATCCGCAAGCTCTGTTCCCGACAGGCTTCTCTCGTTGATATGGATCTCACGATTCATTTTCACCGTCTTACGGATACCGATCCTCCATGGAGAACCGCGACGCGCTTTTACGCTCGGTTCTCCATGGTTTTTTTACGCCTTTACGGCTCGGAGCTACTGAAATCGTAAGCCACCACCGCGTCGCTGAGGACGGCGTTGGGATTCAAGGCCGAGACCTCCGAGGCATCCAGCGCGCGGGAATAGATCTGGATCCCCGCCAGCAGACCGCGCAGGGTTCTTCCCTGCTGTTGATCAATGCCCACGCCGGGGGCAAACTTATTGGAATTCACCTCGCTCGTGTGGTCGCGCTGAGCCACAAGAACACCGTCCACGTAGAGCTTGAGTCCTGCGCTGTCACGGACCGCCGTGAGGAACAGCCACTGCTTGGCTGGGACACTTGTGGCAACGCTCACCCACCCGCCGGAGTACACGTAGAACTGTAAGTCTCCGCTGTTGTTGGTCTTCACGGCCACCTGCGTGTCTCCCTTGGCAAAGATGATGTTGTGACTTCCCGTATCGGCCAGATTCACCCAAGCCGCGATGGTAAACTCGGAGGTGCCGGACAAAGTCTTGTTGATGGTGCCGTCCGCATCGGGAATGGGGAAATTACCGCTGAAGATGTAGCCCGAGGGAGAGTCCTTGTCTGCAAAGACCACGCTGTTCTCGGCGGTAGCATCATGGCCATTCCCCGTCAGATCCTTTACGGTGATATCCTGTCCCTTTTGGGTCTCCAGATAAACCAGCATATCGTAGGTCGTCACGAGCTTCTTCTGCGCCTCGGTCAAGGCATCGTAAGCGGCTCGTACTGCCTTGATATTCGTCTGATCGAACAGAAGGCCGCGGATGGCATTATTGACCTGCTCCGCCATCATGGCATCGATCTCGGCATCACCGCGGGATACGCTGTCTCTCCACAGACGGGCCAGCTCCGTCAGGGCCGAGGCATCGGCACCCTTGGCAAAGGGGACGAGGGTCACAGAGAAGGTCAGGGTCTCCCCGACGGGGATCCGATACTGGGGCAGGGTCTCGGGGCCGTTGGAGGAGCCCGTGCCGCGGGACATATACGAAAGCGTCAGATACGTGAAGGAGGGATCGGCGGGCAGGCGGTAGGTAAACCTACTGCGTTCTATGTCACTCACCGAGAAATGCAGTGCCTGCGCCTCCATGGACTGTGCCACGGCCATGAGACCGGTATTCATGCCCTTGGCGGTCAGGGCATACCAGCGCACACCCATCCGATTCCCGCAATCCTGGGGCTTACCGAAGGGATAGAAGTTATGAGTCACGGTAGAGGTATACACACCGGGGATGTTCCCGCGCATACGGTCCACGAAGCCATCCTGCTCACCGTAGCCGTACCAGGTCGCCTGCTCGTAGGAGGCGGGGAGGGTCAGGATCAGACCGTAGCGATCCATTTCACCCTTGGTGGCATCGGCATCCAGCACAGCCTCGATCCCGATCTCGCCGCTTCCGTACACGGTATAGCGGATGGTCTGGGTGGAGGAGCCCGCGCTACGGACAGGCATCACGGCGACGATCTCCACGCTCTTTTTGTCATCGGAGATTTCAAAGGTCATGGATGTGGCCGTACCCACGGCGGCATCCTTCCAGTAATCGCTTCGGTCACCGGGGAGCGTCGCGCGGTGATAGGTGGGGGTCAGGGGCTTGCTCAGAATGCTTTCGTTTTGGTAGGTATAGGAAGCCAGCGCGCCGTCCTTTTTGGTGAAGCGGGCCTCAAAGTCATCTCCCTTGACCACGATGGCATCGCCGTCCTCGGTGACGGTGACAGCCGTCATGGCATTGCGGTCAGCGGACACGTGGGTCACCTCCACGGGCAGATCAAAGGACTCATGGGCGACCTCGTAGCCTGCGGAGGCCCATTCGGTGTCTGCCTTCAGCTTGGCGTACATCACCAGAGCGAACTCGTCATCCGCCGCAATGGAGGCGGGGAGCTTGTAGGGGATCGTCACCTCCACGGTCTTGCCGGGGGCGCAGGAGACGGCCACGTCTCCGCTGTCCATGACGATGCCGTTTCGTCTCAGCTCGTAAGAGATCGTATAGGCCGACAGATCTGTATACTTATTCTCGTTATAGACCTGCACCTTGCCTGCCTTCAAGCCCTGCACGTCCGAGGTGAACCAGATGCTCTGGTACACGTACTTGACCTCAACGGCCTCGGGCTGGAGGCTTCGGTCGGGGAAAACGATGCCTTCATGGCAGCCATCGGAGTCGTTCTCCCAACCGCCCCACGCGCCGTCGTAGCCGTAGTAGTAGCCGGCACCCAGGTAGTCGTTCTGTTTGCCGGGGACGGGAGTGTAGATGGTCTGATCCACGAAGTCCCAAATGTAGCCGCCCAGCACGTTATCGTAGGCGCGGATGGCCTCCCAGTACTCGTACAGGTGACCGATGGCGTTACCGCGGCTGTGGACGTACTCATTCAGGAGCCAGGGCATGTGATTGGGGGCCTTGCCCTTTTCCACCACGTAGCTGATGTCGCTGTACATATTGCAGGCCAGATCCTCGCCGCCGCCAAAGCCGCACAGGGTGGTCATGCGGGTGGGATCCAGAGCGCGGGTCTCGGCGGCCATCTCCTTGAACACCAGAGAGCCGTGTACCTCGTTGCCCAGAGACCAGATCAGCACCGAGGTGCGGTTCTTCTCCAGCTCCACCATGGACAGCATACGATCCTTCAGCATCTCGCGGAAGTAGGTCTCGTTCTCCTCCGCGCTGATGCCCCAGTGGGATTCGATGTTGGCCTCGGACATCACCAGAATACCGTAGCGGTCGCAGAGGTAGTACATATATTTGTCATTGGGGTAATGAGAGGTACGCAGGGCGTTAATATTGAGCTGCTTCATGATCTCTACGTCCTTTTGGTAGAGCTCGTGGGATACGTACTTGCCCGTGGCACCGTCGATATCGTGGCGGTTCACGCCCTTCAACAGGATCTTCTTGCCGTTGAGCAGAACGTCGCCGTAGGCATCGTTGGGACGGTCTCCCACGGTGGGGGTAAACTCCAGCTCACGGAAGCCCAGCTGCTGGGCCATACTGCCGTAGTAGGCACCGTCCGCGCCGTAGAGGGAGATCACAAGGGTGTAGAGGTAGGGATCCTCGTCCGACCAGAGGTGAGGTTTCTTGACCAGACGGGACATATCCAGCACCGCGGTCTCGCCCGATGCGAGAGCCTCGGACATGGAAGCCGTCAGAGGATCGTCGGCAAAGAGGTTCTTCCCCGTGTGATCCAGCAGGGCTACGTCCACAAGGAAGTCGGCGGGGATCTCACCCGTGGTCTTGTTCAGAAGATCCACCGAGATAGCCAGGGTAGCATCGGTATAGGTCTTGTCCAGATCCGTGGTGACGGTGTAATCGTACATCTGCACGCAAGGAGCGGAGTAGAGCCATACGTCACGGAAAATGCCCGCCAAACGGAACATATCCTGATTCTCAAAGTAGCTTCCGTCGCACCAACGCATGACCATAACGGCGAGGATATTTTCAGAGCCGTCCTTGTTGAGGTAGGGGGTCAGATCGAATTCCGTGAGGTCGTAGCTGCTCTCGGAGTAGCCCACCTGATAACCGTTGACCCACACGTAGTAGCAGCTCTCCACACCGCCGAAGGCGATGTAGACGGAACGGTCAGCCTCCAGCCAGCGCCCGTCCACCGTAAAGGAGGTACGGTAGAAGCCCACGGGGTTGAAGGCCGTGGGAGCCTCAGGGATCTCAGCTTTGTTCTCGTCAAAGTATTGCCACGGATAGATGGTGTTGGAATAGATGGGGAAATCAAAGCCCTGGGTCTGCCAGGAGGCAGGGAGGGTCACATCCTTGAAGCCGCCGTAGTAGGCCTTCTTCTCGGTGCCCACGGTGTGATCACCGGTATACTTCGGCGCGCTTGCCATATCGTAATCGGGCTTATGGAATTCTCCGTACACCCCCGCCGACTTGGCCTTGTCCAGATTCTTATAGACTGCCAGCTGCCATGTCTTTTCCTCGCCCGTCAGAAGCTGATAGTTCTTGGATCGGCTGTAATCGTAATTCACAGCACCCAGTACAGCATCCTGTACGGATTGATAGATCAGGGTTTCAGAGGAGTGGTAGGCCATACTGTTGGCGGAAAAGATTTCGGTCTGCCGTATGGCATTACCGTCCACGTCGGGAAGAAGCTTACCCGTCCACTCGTTGCCCGTAAAGACCGTATCTCCCGCCTGACGGGTGGTGGAAACGGTGTAAGGCAGGGGTACCGTCTGGTCGATGAGTTCGGGCGGGATCGTATCGGCCTCTGTCTGGGAATCGGTGGTATCGGGCTGCCCGTTCGTCATTTCGTTCGTGATCCCGTCTGTTGTCTCTGTCGGAGGCGTGCTCGGACGGCATCCCGCAAGCATCAGGATCGCCATCAGAAGCGCTCCGATCGTTATACGCTTTTTCATGCTTTGCATCTTCCTTTCTGTTTCCATATATGGGTCATACCGTTTTGAAGATTTCCATGAAGGGTCTCGCGTCACGGATGGCCGTGTCAAAATCCGGTTTCCAATTGCATTCCAAGCTAATGCGCTCAATCTTGGGACACTTGGCAAGTGCGTCTGCCACCTGCTTCAAGGTCTCCTCATCCTCCGCGGAAGGTGCCAATCGATCACCCCGTCTCGCAAAATGGGCGTGGAACAATTGATCCGCATACGCGGGGAGGGCGGACATATCCTCCTCGTTGTTCCAGAAATGATAAAAGTCAACCAAAGTGCCCACGGCAGGGTGTCCCGACAGCTCGGCCACGGCAGCGCCCTCCTTCACGGTATGAATGAAGTTACACTCCCTGCGTGACAGGGGCTCTACCACGATCCTCATACCATGCCTTGAGGCGATCTCGCCCAGAACTGCCAGCACCTTGGCGAACTGCCGCTCGGTCTCTTCCCTGGTCATCCCCTCGGGAATACCGCGGACGTAGCCGCTTCCGATGACCGCGATCTTACCTCCCCACATGGCGGCACGGGAAAAGCCCTTTTCGGCAAAGGCCGCAATGCGCTCCAGCAGAGGCGCCTGATGTCCGTCAAGGGCATACAATTTGCTCCCGCCCGGGAAGAAGATACAGAAGGCCTCTGCCTTGATGGGAGATGCCTGCACAATGGCAGTCATTTCCGCAAAAGCTTGGTCATCGAGACCCGTCATCCAGCTGAAATTCGGCTCGATATAATCGTAGCCCAATTCCGCTGCCAATTGCATCTTGTCCGGTGACGTACATACTCCGATCTTCATGATTCATTCCTCCCAATTCATTTCAAATCATTTCGCAAAAGCAAGCGCGGGGTTTCGTAAGCAATCGCAGGGAATATCCATATGTTAGCATTATTTTTATGCAGGCAGGGACGTATGCTTCATTACTTGTTGACAAAACGCACGACTTGCGGTATAATAGTCACAAAAGCTGATAGCGCCATCCATTATACCTTGTTATTATTATACAACAAATCACATATGAACTCAATGAACAATCGTATGCTTTTCCATGCCGCTATTTGCACTATATTAAGATAAGGAGGCATATATCATGAATATTGATTACGATGTTTTTCATTACCGCAACGTAAAGCTTTTCAGCGTATTTGAGCTTCATCCCTGTATCATAGAGTATTTTGATCTGACCATGGTCTTGACCGGTGAGCTTTCCTATCGGATCAATGATGAGCAGATCACCTTGAAGCAGGGAGATGTCATGCTGCTACCTCCCGGAACGCGGAGGGAACGGGATTTGCAAACCAAGGAAGTGCATTATATCAGCTTCAATTTCTACACAAAGCGTGATTTTGATCTGCCGCTCGTCATGAGAGGTGCCGTTACCGCCGAGATCCGCGCCCTCTTTAAGGCCTTTACGCCTCCCCATCTTTCGGTTTTGGACAGAGGCATGGAGAAAGCAGCCTACATCGTTGGATATATTTTAGAAGCGTTGACGGTGTTCAATCAGCGTAATAGCAAAAATCCTCATATTCAAAATGCTCTCAGCTATATTGACGAACACATTTTTGAGGCGGTCACTCTCTCCTCCCTCGCCGCTCATCTGCATCTGTCCCGAGAGTATACCGCATCCCTCTTCAAAAAAGAAGTGGGGATCCCCGTTTCGGCTTACGTCAACGAAAAAAAGTTATTGCTCGCCCGCGATCTGATCCGTGACGATGAATATTCCCTGTCAGACATTGCCAAAATGCTCGGTTATGCGAATTACGGATACTTCTCACGGTTGTATAAAAAACGGTTTGGAGCTTCACCGTCACGATACCAATTCTGACGTTTTTCTCTTATCCCCGGCAGGGGAAGGCTGTAGGGGGGCTACATATTCGAGGAAGGGCTCACCAAAACCAACCTAAATTAACCCTTCAAATCAGGTTGGTTTTTTCTTTTCATAAATAAACAGGCGCGCGGCTCAATGTTCCGCGCGCCTGTATGTTTCCTGAACACGTATCTCCGACAAACGCGTTTTGAGCAGCACCCGCGTATCACGTACCTTTTGCGAGCCGTCCATCAGGCGAACAGTCACAGTATCATTTCCGGCTTTCTCCCCATCCGCCTGCATTCCGTGGGTGTGATCCCGTAGCATTTTTTGAACATGCGATAGAATGTAGAGTAATCCTTAAATCCACAGGATAGAGCCACCTCGCTCGCATGAATACCGTTGACCAGCATATCGCAGGCGCGATCCAGGCGGATGTGGAGAATGTATCGCCACAGAGACACCCCCAGACGGGTCTTGAACAGACTGTTGACGTGAACCGTGCTGTAGTGAAAAACCTCTCCCACAAAGGAAAGATCCTGTATATCCGCACAATGGAGGGAGACGTATTCAATGATCTGATCCGTCAGGGCGGTCTTGCGGGAGTCCTCCTTGGAGAGCCCGCCCTGCTTCCCACTGACAGGGA
Source organism: Eubacteriales bacterium (assembly GCA_045128275.1). Taxonomy (GTDB): domain Bacteria; phylum Bacillota; class Clostridia; order Oscillospirales; family CAG-272; genus CAMEON01. The sequence goes on from JBGVRH010000034.1 coordinate 35,469, forward strand.
TCCCGTACAGAAGGATTTCTCGCAAAAGGGGGGACAGGATGCGGAAAAACTGATCGTGTACCTCCTTCGTGCTGGATACGCACAATCGTTTGAGCGCGCCGTGCACAAAGGCGAAGCTTTCCTTGGGGAGATGGCGCATACTCATCTCGCCTTCTCCGTATCCATGAAACAGAGCCTCCACGGTCGCTCGCAGATCCTCCTCGTCGGGCATGGCCTTGGGGGAGAACTGCGCGTACAAATACTCCAGAGGCTCACTGTCCTGAACGACCAGGCGGTGAGGCACGAAGGGCGGCAGGATCAGCACAGAGCCCCGCTCCACCGTATAGCGGTACGCCTCCACGTCAAAGGAGAGAGAACCCGCCATGGGCAGAAAGATCTCGTAGGAATCATGGGAGTGGGAGACATACCCGTCGGCCTCGGGGGCGGGGTCGATCCTTTCGTTGGCGCAAATTCCGATGTATTCCATGGGGGCTCCTTTCAGTGTGCGGTTTCCTTTTTGTATATTATACCACAAAATCATCGGAAATGCAATATTTTAGCCCTGCATTTATAATTGGAAAAGCAATTTATTTATGCTATACTGTATGATGAAATGGGATGCTGCGGAAAAAGCGAAAGATATCCGAGCGTTCCGGGAGGTACATTATGAAGTATAACAGAATCATAGTCACAGGACTTGCCCTCACCCTCGCTGTCGGTCTTCTCGCGGCTTGCGACTCTGCCAAGGAGACAGAGACTACGGCGGAGACTGATCCCGCCACCTTGCCCGCCACCGAGTCGGCAGAGCTGACCGAGGCCCCTACCGAGAAGCCTACCGAAGTCCCTACCGAGGTTCCCACCGAGGAGATCACCGAAGCCCCCACAGAGGAGGCAGAGTCCCACCGCCCCACCCGTGAGGACTGGGACGAGAACGATCCTCAAAATCCCTACTACAATCTGATCCAAGTCGGCACCGCCTTTGACGGCAAGACCCCCGTCTACGACGGCCGCTATGAATTCGATCACGTCATTTGCCATACCTCCGACGGCGCGGAGTTTTACAGTATGCAGGATGCCCTGGACTGGCTGGAGGGCTACGGCGGTAACATCCAGATGGATGCCGATCCCAATATCTGCCTGAAGCTGGATATTCCCGACGACGGCTGCTTCTACCGCATCGCCTACTGGTGGAAGAATTGCGATTTCGTCATGGACTACGGCGTGATCTACGACGATCAGAACAAGCAGGACGGCATCGTGGGCTATGCTTACTACTCCGATCTCTATGAGCTGGATATCATTTCCGGGCTGGAGGGCACCTACGTTTGGGTCATCAAGGACACCTACGGTCTTACCCCCGGCTACTACAGGATGGTGGAAAGCGACGATCCCGACAGCGAGCTGTACTACGGCTACGATCTCATTGCCCCCCTGGAGGAGTGGCCGGGTCTGCCCAACGGCGAGATCCTGCCCGATTGACTCCCCATTCTGTTTGTTAAGGAGATTATCCCATGAAGATCCGATCCCTCGCGGCTCTGCTTATGGCCGCCATCCTGCTGCTCGGTGGCTGTACGCCTCCCATCGGCCCCGATGATGGAACCATCCCCCCTGTATCCGATACGGTGGGGGAGAGCGGCACCGATACCGCTGCCGATACGTCCCCCGACACCGAGACGCCCACCGAGGAAGAGACCGAGCCTCAACCCGAGCCTCCTCCTGCCTTGTCCCTCGCCGCCCAAACCCTGACGGCCGAGGGAGACAACATCGTTCTATCCCTGTCCTGCTTACTCCGCGACGATACCGTTACGGGGGAGCTGATCTGCAAGCTCGCCGACGCAAAGGGCGAGATCGCCGAGCAGCGAGTCTCGGTCTCCGCGGCTCCGCTGGAGATCTCCCTCCCTTGCCTCGACGGGAAGATCAAAGAAAAGCTCACGATTACGGTAGACGCTGTGACCGCTGACGGCGAGACAGTCGATTCCCTGTATCTGACCATGGAGAACGGTATCGTCCAGCTCACCGAGGATTCCGTCGCCTGTGTGGTGGCGGCTATGACCCTGGAGGAAAAGGCCAAGCTGACCTCGGGGGCCGCCACCACCTCCAAGCGGGGGGCGGTAGGCGCTACTCTGGCTCTGCGGAAATACGGCATTCCTGCCATCGGCTTCAACGACGGCCCCGCGGGCGTGCGTTCCGACGCCGGTACCCCCTCGGTGTGGTATCCCTCGGTCACGAATATCTCAAACTCCTGGGATAAGGACTTGATCTACCGTGTGGGCGAGGCCATCGGCCTGGACGGCCGTGCCTTCGGTACGGATATCCTCCTGGCTCCCGGTATGAACATTCAGAAGAATACCTTCGGCGGACGTAATTTTGAATACAGCTCCGAGGATCCTCTTTTGACGGGATACCTCATGTCCGCCTACGTGAACGGCGTGCAGTCCACAGGCATCGGTGCCGAGATCAAGCATTTCGCCGTCAACAATCAGGAGACCTCCCGCGTCATCTACTCGGCCAACGTCACCGAGCGCGCCCTTCGTGAGATCTACCTCAAGGGCTTCGGCATCGCCGTCCGTGACAGTGCTCCTTGGGTGGTCATGTCCTCCTATAACCGCATCAACCGCAACCACAACGCCACCGAGCGAGAGCTTCTGGTGAACATTCTGCGGGATGAGTTCGGCTTTGTGGGGATGGTCACCAGCGATTGGGGCGGCGTAACGGGGAGCATCGACAACAAGATCAAGGCCATGAACGACCTCAATATGCCGGGCAACGCCGACGATCCCGCGATTCTGATGGCCGCGGTCAACAGCGGTGCCGTTCCCATGGAGGCCTTGGACACCTGTTGCCGCAACATCCTCTCGGTGGTCGCCAAGACCCGCACCGCCAAGGGGGAGAAGAAGGAAGGCATTGACTATGAAGCCCACGCCGAGCTGGCAAGACTGGCCGCCGAGGAATCCTTCGTGCTGCTCAAGAATGATGCCGCTCTGCCCCTGAACAAGGGGGCCACCGTAGCCCTCTTCGGAAACGGTTCCTTTGCTACCGTTTATGGCGGCGGCGGCTCGGGTGTCGTCCATTCCAAGACCAATATCAGCATCTTTGACGGCATCAAGGCAAGCGACGCCTTGACACTCTACGACGAGAGCGGCTCTCCCTTCCGTGGCTGTGAGGCCCACGACGTGAACGATCCCTCCAAGGACGTAGAGGTGACGGTCTCCTATGCCGAGCGGTGCGCCAAAGAAGCGGACACGGCGGTGATCGTCCTGTCCCGCCAGGCCATCGAGGGAGTGGACAGCAGTAACCGCCTCGGGGACTTCCGCTTGAATCAGACCGAGCGGGACATGATCGACCGTGTCAGCAAGGCCTTCCACGCCGCAGGCAAAAAGGTCACCGTCCTCATCAATACGGGCAATCCCATTGAGACCGCCTCCTGGCGGGACAGCGTGGATGCCATCCTGTACATCGGCTACCCCGGTGAGCAGGCGGGGCATGCCGTGGCCAACGTGCTGGCGGGCAAGACCAACCCTGCGGGCAAGCTCACCTGTACCTGGCCTCTGACCTTTGAATCCACCCCCGCCTACGATCATTTCCCCGGCGGTCTCCATGACGTGACCTACTACGAGGACATCTACGTGGGCTACCGCTACTACGAGACCTTCGGTGTGGACGTGGCCTTCCCCTTCGGCTTTGGCCTGTCCTATACCGCCTTTACCTATTCTGATCCCGTCTTCACCCAAAAGAAAAACGGGAACATCACGGTCTCGGTGACCGTCACCAATACGGGAGACACGGCAGGCCGTGAGATCGTGCAGTGCTACGTCACCAAGCCCGAGACCACGCTGGAGCAAGCCAAGCTGGAGCTTTGCGGCTTTGCCAAGACGGGACTTCTGGCTCCCGGAGAGTCCGAGACCGTCAAGATCACGGTTACCGAGGACGCGCTGAAGTCCTACGACGAGGGAGACAGCGCATGGATCCTGGACAGCGGAGAGTACACCGTATCGGTTGGCGCTTCGGTGAAGGATATAAAGTTCACCGATACATTCACAGTCACCGAAAAGCAGGTGATCCTTGACGTGGAGAACCAATGCGTTCCCGAGGTGACCTTTGACTACATCTCCAAGAAGACCTACACCGTCCCTGTACCCGAGACCCGCAAGAATCTGGCCGAGGGGGCGAGCGTCAACGCCTCCAAGGGCGACGGCCGTCTCGTCAAGGACGGCGACACCTGCTCCCTCTGGAATCCCGGGGAGAACGGCGCGACCATCACGTTGGATCTGGGCAAAAAGACCGCTATCGGAGAGATGACCCTGAGCTGGTACGCCATCCACACGGTGTACATGATCCAGCTTTCGGACAACGGCGTGAAATTCACCGATTACCGATGCTACGCCGACGCGGGAAGCGGTTACAGCGTCATCAATCTCCACGGAGCCGAGGCGCGGTATATCCGCGTCAAGATCATCCGCGCCGACAATCAAGGCATCTACGAGTGGCGGGTCTTTGAGGCGACCGAAGCGGACAAAAACAGCTCGGATCCCTTTGCGGGGGAGAATCTCGCCTTCCACAAGCCCACACAAGCCACCAATGTCGAGGGCGGCAATGCCCCCGCTTACGCGGTAGACGGCAACTACGATACCCGCTGGTCCTCCCAGCAGAGCGGTGACGCCACTCTGACGGTGGATCTGAAGTCGGTACACACCGTCAAGGCCATCGAGCTGGTGCTGGAGTCCGCATGGGTGCCCTACCGCATCGAGTATTCCCTGGACGGCGAGACCTACCATACCCTCTTTGAGGGCAAGAAGGACGAACTGATGGTCATACTCACCGACCTGAATATCGAAGCCCGCTATCTCCGCGTCAAGCGAGACGGGGAGAACTGGTTCAGCATCTACGAATTCAAGATCTTTGGATAGGAGGCAATTTATGAAGCCCTATACGAAATTATTCATTCTCCTGTTGGCTCTTCTCACCGTGGCGGTCATCCTTTCCGCCTGCCGCGGGGATGATCACACGACCGAGACCGAGGCTCCCACCGTGACGGATACCCCCACGGAGCAGCCCACCGAGACCCCCACCGAGGCCGAGACTCCCGAGCCTGAGACCTACTATTTCGTGGACAACATCGCCCCCGAGACCGAGTCCCAGGCTCCCGAGACCAAGCCCGACGAGCATTACGAGTATACCCAGGACTTCTCCGAGCCCATCGGAGCAAATGATCCGGACTGGACGATCAACGAGATGGCCGACACCTCCAAGGGATACCTGACCGCCACGGGAAGCCAGCATCCCTACTTTGCCCTCAAGCACAAGGCCAAGGCCGACGTGGTCACGGTCACGGTGGATCTGAAGGCCAACCGCCCCGGGGCCATCCCCAACGATTCGGGCTACATTGCCCTCCGTCTTCCCAAATATGACGATCAGTTCGCCGCCGTGGGACAGAACGGCATCTGGCTGACCTTCCAATGCGGGAAGGTCGGTATCATCAACACGTGGCCGAATATCACCCTCTTTGACAGCGGCTTTGACTTCACCAAGGCTCGCACCGTCACCGTAGAGGATAACCAGACGGATAATATCATTTCGGTCTACGTGGACGAGAACGGCACCAAGACCCTTGTCTTCCGCGTAGCCATCACCGACAGCAAGAACGTGACCGTCACCGACAAGGATGGCGCTGTGAAGACCACCGCCAAGTTCGGCTACGATATCTCCGAGAACGGATACGTGGCGGTATGGGCCCATCAGGACAACGGAGAGGTGACCTTCGACAATCTCAAGGTCAGCTGGACGGTGCCCGGAAATCCCACAACCACCGTGACGAATAGCTACAAGCAGGACTTTAGTGCCTCCCTTTCGGGAAATAAAGATTGGAGTCACAACGGCACCGCGGTATTCGAGGATGGCATGGTGGTAGGCACAACCGAGCATTGCTATTTCGATATGACCCAGCGGGTACGGGGCGAGAAGGTCTATATCGAGCTGGATCTGATGGCCGACCGCAAGGGCACCGTGGACAACGTGGCCTCCTACGTGGGTCTGCGTGTGACCCAGCGGGATCAGTTCCGCGCCACGGGTCCCGACGGCATCTGGCTCGCCTTCCATGATAACCGTATCGGCCTCATCACGGGCTGGCCGAACACCAGGATGTACACCTCCGATATCTCCTTCGCGAATATGCGCCACATCCTCATCGAGGACGATACCGTCAACAACGAGATAGCGGTCTACCTCAAGGAGGATGGCGGCAAGCAGCTCATCTGCCGCTTCGTCATCCAGAACGAGCATGACGTGACCGTCTTTGACGGGAACGGCAAATCCAAGATCACCCATACGCTGGGTCACGATCTTGGCAGAGACGGATTCGTCTGCTTCTGGGCCCCTGCGGGAAGCAAGGGCAAGAGCGCCTTTGATAACGTGGAGATCCGCTGGGACAACAAGGTGCGCGCCGAATACACCCCCACGGATCCCGAGACCCTCCGCGATCTTTACGGCGATACCTGGGTGGGCATGGACGATGAAGATCGCCTTGTCAACTACGGCGCGGATGACGTGGAGGATAAGCTGGTGGGTATCTTCTACCAGATCTGGCACGTTCAGACCGGCACCACCTACCCCGATCAGATCCTCTACGATCACCATGCCATCTACCAGCAGGGCGGTCACGCCGCCGTCAAGGAGGCCTACACCAAGGGCCCCGTGGGCTGGGGACACTACTGGGGCCAGCCCTACTTCGGCTACTACCTCACCAACGACCAGTGGGTCATCCGCAAGCACGCCTCCATGCTCTGCGATATCGGCGTGGACTTCATCTATCTGGACGTGACCAACGGAAATCCTCTGACCACCTCCTACATGGCCATCTTCAAGGAGTACCACGCCATGCGCGAGGAGGGTATGGATACCCCCGATATCTGCTTCTTCATGGCGGACAACGCCGATCTGAATCCCCGCGTGTTCGAGGATATCTGGGACAACATTTACTCCACGGGTCAGTACAGCGACCTCTACGCCATGTACAAGGGCAAGCCCCTGCTCCTCGGCAACGTGGAAAAGATCGAGGACAAGGCCGCCCTGGAGACCTTCACCATCCGCCGCTGCTGGGCACTCCGCGAGAACGTGAACGGTGGAAAGGATATGTGGACCTGGATGCACGAGACTCCCCAGCCCATCTCCAAGAACACCGCCACCCGCGAGGAGGAGGAGATCTCCATCTCGGCGGCCATTCTGGCCAACCTTGGTATGGGACGCAGCTTCTCCAAGGGCCGTCAACCCGGTCTTCTGACTCTCCCGGGCGGACAGAAGGATATCTTCCAGTTCGAGCTGGAGACCACGAGCAAGGGCATCTTCTTCGCCGAACAGATGAAGCGCGCCGCCACGGCCGATACCTACGTCCTCCTCATCAACGCGTGGAACGAGTGGGGCGCAGGCAGATGGGAAGGAAACAGCCATCCCACCATTGCCAATACGTACATTGATTGGACGTATTCCTATTACGTAGACTGCTTCAACCCCGAGTTCAGCCGTGATATCGAGCCTATGACAGGCGGCTTCGGGGATAACTACTACTACCAGCTGGCCCAGTTCCTCCGTGCCTTCAAGGGCTCCCGTACCGCTCCCGAGGCGGCGGGACAGACCGAAATGGCTCTGGATGCGCCTCTCTCGGCATGGGACAGCGTATGGCCCGAGTACATGGACACGCTGGGCGACACCTTCCACCGTGACGCCATGGGCTACTGCAACTTCTTCCACTACACCAACGAGAGCGGCCGCAACGACATCATCTCCGCCAAGGTGTCCCGCACCGATGCGGCTACCTACTTCCTGGCGGTCTGCGCCGACACCATCACGGCTCCCGCGGGCTCCAACTGGATGAACCTCTTCATCAACACCGACGGTGACTACGAGACGGGCTGGTACGGCTACGATATCGCCATCAACCGCGACGGCACCAAGGCCGCAGCGGGCAAGGTCACCATCGAGAAGTTTGTGGGTAACGAGTGGAAATTCCAGTCCATCAGTGAGGGCGAGATCAAGGTCAACGGCCATTACCTCGTCATCAAGGTGGACACCGCTCTGTGCGGTCTGACGGGTGACTTCGACTTCAAGTGGGCGGACAACTCCACCACCGACGGTCAGATCATGCAATTCCTGGATCAGGGCGATGCCGCTCCCAACGCCCGCTTCAACTACGCCTACCGCGCCGAGGCCTCCAAGGCCACCTTCAATCCCGCCCTGGATAGCTACCTGGCAGGTGGCGCGGCCTTTGACGCGGGTAAGGCCTACATGGCCGCCGAGGACGGCGTGTACCGTCTCTATGACGGAAGCACAAACGCCAAGGCCAAGATGCAGGAGGGCAGACTCTTCGCCCCCGTGACGGCTCTGGGCAACCTGAAGGATGCCGACGTGACCGTTTCTGCTGACGGCAAGAGCGCGACCTGGACGTTCAACGGCAAGACCGTCGTCTTCACCGCCGATTCCACCGACGTGAAGGTGGGCTACAACATCTGCATCATCCCCGTTGCTCCTTTTGTAGAGAACGGCGTGCTGTACGTGCCCCTGAACGCCGCCGCCTTCGTGGCCGACCTCCACTACCACAGCAGTCCCGACGGCACCTCCGCCATCATTTCCCCCAAGGCCGAGGCTCCCGAGGGAGAGGACGGCAGACGGCTGTTTGAGGCACTGGAGCGGGCATTCTGACCCGTGACAAATGAAAAACATACACACATATCACGAATTTAGCTCAAACAATATGTGTGTATGTTCCATTTGATTCAGTTTGAATTTGGCGCACCACGAACAACCCATGCCGAATGATTCGGTTTGGGTTGTTTTCTTTTTGTCTCAAAGCATTTCCAGATGGTGATCGTAAGCTGTACGTTCTTCCGCCACAACTCACACGAGTTTCGTTTATGCGCGGGTATGGTCTCCCAAACAGAAAGGCCCTGACCTTTGTCAGGACCCGTCTGTAAAAAACTACTGATGTAGATATGGATTTCGTCGTCAAGTAGGCGGAGCTTTTTTCAGTAATTATTCAGGAGCAGCACAAGTCCCCACGAATATACACGTAGTAATAGCCCTGTACCTGATCAATGCGCAGGATCTCTCCGCTCGCGGTGATGTTCTTGTCCTTGAAGGGGCCGAAGCGCACCTCGCCCACCGTCACGTCACCCGTAAGGCTCATGCTGTAGGCGGTGTTTCC
>JBGVRH010000035.1:0-53490 GCA_045128275.1 Eubacteriales bacterium
AACTTTCAAAAAAACATTGATAAATATAATTTTTTGAAAGTTCTTGAAGGGGGTCTGGGGGGAACTTCTTTCAAGAAGTTCCCCCCAGCCGCTCCCCCATAAACTGCAATTTTTCGGTTAGTTCTCCGTTTCTTGCATTGCCTCCGCCAGGGCTTGTGAGATCTTGGTCATGCGGTTCGGGTTGACCTTGCAAATTTTGCGGTCATAGGACAAAAGCCCGTTGGTCTCGTCCTCCACGTCGGAGACTTGGGTGTAGACCGCACCGCAGAGTCCCTTAGCCACGGCGGGGACGATCTCGTCCTCGTAGAGCTTGACGAGGGCGTTTTCAAAGTCTGCCTGTTCCCCAAAGAAGCGGTAGCCGTAGGTGTTGACGGGGTTGAAGACGTGCCCCTCGGGCTTGTAGGAATACCCGCCGAATTCCGACAGCACCATGGGCTTGTCGCTGTATTTCAGCTTGACGGGCTTGAAGTAGATATGCTCGCTGTCCACGTCGGTGTCGGTCACCTTGAACCACCCCGAGGCGGTGTCGATGAAGCGGGTATCGTCCAGGGCGCGGAGCTTTGCGTAGGCGGCGTTGCCGTCGAACTGCCCCCAGCCCTCGTTGAAGACCGTCCAGTAGATAATGCAGGGATGGTTGCGGAGCTGATTCACCGTGGCTTCCATGCCATCGTAAAAGGCCTCGCGGGTGGCCTTGTCGCGGTGGAGGCGTTTATCCGAGAGCCTTTTGATGCCAATGGTAGGCAGGGCGGTATCGCGGAGGAAGGAGTAATGACCGTTGTTGACCATGTCCTGCATGACCAGCATGCCCAGGCGGTCGCAATCGTAGTAGAACTGCTCGGACTCCACCTTGATGTGCTTGCGGAGGGTGTTGAAGCCCAGGGACTTCATGGCCAGGATGTCCTGCGCGTAGCATTCGGGAGATGCGGGGGTGTAGATGCCGTCGCTCCAGTAGCCTTGATCCAGCAGAGCGTGGAGGAAGACGGGACTGCCGTTGAGGCAGAGGCGGGGGATGCCGTTCACCTGCTGGATCTCCAGGGTGCGGAGGGCGAAGTAGGACTGTACCTTGTCCTCCCCCGCTTCCAGAGAGAATTCGTAGAGGTATGGATCCTCGGGCGACCACAGGCGGGGGGAGGAGATCTTCACGGTAGCTTTCCCGTCGGTGAGAGGGAAGGACAGGTCACCTTCGGGGGTGGTAACTGTGAGTGTCCCTTCGGTCACGCCTTCGGCTGTGATGGCTGCCGTATTCTCCGTGATGTCGATGCGGAGGGACTGGACGTAGGTCTCGGGGACGGATTCCAGCCAGACGGTCTGCCAGATGCCCGACACGGGGGTGTACCACATGCCGCCGCGGTCTACGCGCTGCTTGCCGTAGGGTGAGACATGGTTCAGGGAGTCAACGCAATTGACTTCCAAGACGTTTTCGTCTTGCAGATATTCGGTCACATCAAAGGAAAAGGCTTCGTAGCCTCCCCTGTGCTCGCCAACAGGATGACCGTTCATGCCGACCCAGGCGTACGCATCCACGGCACCGAAGTGCAACAGCACTCTGCCCCTGTTGAAGCCCTCGGGGAGGATGAAGGTCTTGCGGTATTCCACGAAAACGTTGCCGACGGGAGGCATACACAGCCCCGACAGGAGAGATTCGGGGCAGAAGGGCACGCGGATGGAGCGGGGCGCGTCACCGTTTACGGCTACCTCCCACTCCCCGTTGAGGCAGTAGAAGGACTCCCGCTTCATTTGCGGTCTGGGGTAGGTATTCCACGGAATAACGGTGGGATCAGCCTGCAAAGCCTCCCCCGCCTCGGTCAAAAGGTGGACGAGCTGCTTGTTTTTCTTACTCATGGGCGGCCTCCTTGGCGGTCTTTCTCTTCATAATGTACAGGAGCAGGGCGAGGAACAACCCCAGCACCGCCGCCGCGATCAGGGCGGCGAGGAAGATGTTCTGATTGGGGATAAAAGACTCGGTGCCGTCGTCCCCGATGACGGTCTCGGCATCCCGCAGCACCCACGCGCCGATGGCGGGGCCTACGAGACCGGGGATCAGCACCTGGCCCGCGATGCGCAGGCCCTGGAACATACCCGCCCGCCCCTCGGGGGTGTAGTCGCGGATGACCGCGCCGAATACCGCCGTGCCCGCAAGGTAGCCGCACATCATGAGGAGAGAACCCACGAACACAAGGGCGGTGGAGCGGAAGAAGTAGAGCAGGATATACCCCGCGCACAAAAGCCCCAGGGAGGGAAGCATGGATGCGCGGAAGCCCACCTTATCGTGGACTCTGCCCCAAATGACGGTGAAGACCGAGGCCAGGATGATGGCGGGGGCCATGATGAGGACATAGCCCTCCATTTTCAGCCCCTCGGTGTAGTAGAGGATGAGGTAGGGCATGAAGATCTGGATGGAGATGCCGAAGAGGGCGAAGGCGATGAGCAACAGGTAGAGCAGGGGATTCTGCTTCATCACCGAGGGACGGAAGCCGTAGATAATGTTGGCGAAGTAATGATCCGTGCCGTCGGCTTTCTTATGAGGCTCGTCGATGAGGAAGAAGCCGACGATACCGATGAGAGTGACAGCGATACCGATGATGAGGAAGATGGTAGTCCAGCTCTCGGACTTGTTCAGGTCAAATCCCATGAACCCGCCGAAGACGCAGAGGATGGCCACCAGGGGCATCATGGCGTTGATGCCCTCGGCCGCGCCGCGACTCTCATGGGTGGTGGAGTCGGTGAGCCAGGCGTTGAAGCAGGCATCGTTGGCGGTGGAGCCGAAGAAGGTCATGACGCAGTCCATGATAATGACCAGAGTCACGCAGACGGCGGAGACGGTGGCGGCGGGGAAGAGCAGTCCCACCGTATCGGTGCGGATGAAGGCGAAGGAGAGGATGGAGACACCCCAGAGGATGTAGCCCCCCGCCATGAAGACCTTGCGCTTGCCCAATTTGTCGGACAGAGCTCCCATGATGAGGGTAGTCACCGTAGCGGCCACGGCAGAGGCCATGACCATGGCGGAAATGTCGGCGGGGGAGGCGTGGAACATCTTGTAGATGAAGACGTTGAAGTACATATTCTCCACTACCCAGGCGATCTGGCCCGTGAGGGAGAAGATGATGAGGGCGGTCAGAAATTTGGCGTTACCGGTTTTCTTCATGGCTGTCTCCTTTCAAAGGGACGGGTGGCTTTTCCTGCCGTTATTGTACCATACTCATGGGGAAAAGTCAAGGGAGACAAGGGGGATCGGTGAGAATGTGACAAGACTTTTCGCTTCTTAATTGTATGAAGAATGTCCTTAATCCTATTAAGAATGGGGGAATTCGGTTGACACGAGCCCGCGGCTGTGCTATGATGGAGGCATCAACAAACCGAGGAGGTACCCCATGGAGCTTTGGTCACCCGCTCATATCCGTTCTCTTTTGCCGTCCATCGGCGTTATGCTGATCCTGTGCGTTTTGCTCCGTCTGTGGCTTGGGAAAAAGCCCTTGCGTGTCCGCATGATCCCCATTCAAGTCATCGCCGTTCTGCTGATCCTTCTGGAGATCGGTAAGCAGACCGTTTCCTTCTCCAAGGGCTACAATCTCTACCACATCCCCCTGCATTTCTGCTCCCTGTTCCTGTTCTCCATCCCCCTTATGGCCTTCTATCGGGGCAGGTATGAGGCGGTGGTGCGCACCGTGACCACCGTCCTCAGCGGCTCGGCCATGCTGCTCATGACCATCTACCCCGCCCTGATCTATCCCGCGTGGGATGTGGAGAACTATTTCTCCGGCTATTTCTCCTTCCATACCGTCACCTTCCACGGGCTGGTGTATTTCGCGTACCTGCTGATTTTGACCCTGCAGCTCTACGGTGACTTCGGGCGGCGGGAGTGCAAGGCCACCTTGATCGCCATTACCATCTTTTCGGCGGTGGCGGCCACGGCGGCCCAGCTCCTCAAGACCAACTTCACCAATATGTATCAATGCAACGTGCCTCCCCTGGAGAACGTGCGGCAGATGCTGATCTCGTCCTGGGGCTACGTGCCGGCCCAGATCACCTACGTGGCGGGCGTGACGGCGGGGCATATCCTGTTTCTGTGGGGCGTGTTTGCCCTGTCCAAGCTCCTGGCCCGCTTGGCGGACAGGGTATTTGTCGGGGATAAGGCTTGACAAACGCCGACGCCGAGCATCTCTTCATCCACCCGGGCCCCTACAAAAAGATCACCCATGCCATCCGCGCCATGGACACCGAGGCGGAAGGGCAGTGGGTGGCCGAAGCGCGGGCGTATATCGGGGAGGAGCGTTTGACCGCCTCCTGTCTCCCCGGATCTCTCCGTGAGCCGTCATGCCGCTCGCGGGCGGACTTCTGTCGAAATTTAATATTATGAAGTCCAAAATATCACCAAACGGTACTTGACAATAGCGGTATGCGTATGGTATGCTTATGGAGTCGAGGCTTTGGTCTCGGTATTTAGTTTTCTATGCTCCCTTTCTCCGCGATCCGACCGTCAAGACGGTCTTGGGTCTGCGTGTTGCCGCTCCACCCCTTTCTGTTATGTTTGGCTCTGCGAACAACAGGATGTCGGCGACACGGAAGGGGGCTTATTCTGTTTCATGAAAAAGGAGAGTGACTATGCCACTCTCCTTTTTACGTGCGTTTTTCGGATAGCTTGCGGATGAACTCGGTGATCTCGCTGCCCACGCGGGTGACCTCGGCGGCAAACTCCTTGGTGGTCACGCGGGAGACCCCCGATATGACCGCCGAGACCTGCAACAGGTAGTCCCCCGTCACCACACGGATGGAATAGTCGGGACCCAGATCGTGGATGACCTTCTCAATGTAGGCATCGGCGGTCTGGTTTTGCTTTGTGTAGACCACCCGCATGCCGTCCCGCTCAAAATCGGAGCCTGTGCCGTCCGGGACACGGTAGGCATCGAAGACCAGCATTAGCTCGGTCTTGGTGTAGGCCGCGTAGCTGGCCAGGGTGTCCATGAGGGTCTCGCGGGCCTTCTCCAGGCTGTACTTGGCCACCTCGTTCAAGGCCTCCCAGGCGAAGATGAGGTTGTAGCCGTCCACGATCACCAGCCGTCTGGCGGGCTTTGGCGGCTTGGGCTTCTGGTGCTTGGCGGGGATATCGGCGATGCGCTTGGGCTCGGTATATCTGCGCCGCTTGATGGGGCCGAACTCCCGCAGCATGATGGCCTCCAACTCCTCGTCGGACAGGGCATACCGCTTCTTCAGGGACGCGGGACGGGGCATTACCGACAGGGTATCCTCCCCGTGACCGTCCGCCACGGGTCGGCTGATGTTGGCCTCCAGATGCTTGTGGGCATCCACCTCCTGCCAGGGGATCACCACTCCTGCGCCGTGGGAGCAGAACACCGAATGGGGGGTATTCTCCAGATCGGCTTCGGGGTCGTAGCCCACCGCCGCCGCCACCTCGGTAGTGTTGTGGCAGGGCTCGTAGCCGTCGGAGATACAGGTCATGCGTCCCTGCCCGCGGGTGTAGGCGATGACCTCGCGGATATAGCCGTGGAGGGTGGACACGGGGCCTCGGCCCACCAGGGAAGCGACCTCCTCGGTGGAGGACTCCATCTCAAAGTCGGCGTGGCGGTTTTGCAGATCCGTCATGGCGCGGCCCACCAGGGTGGCGGGAAGTTCCAGACGGAATCTATAGTAAGGCTCCAAGAGGGTACACCCCGCCTTCATGAGTCCTTGGCGAATGGCACGGTAGGTGGCCTCCCGGAAGTCGCCGCCCTCGGTGTGCTTCTGGTGGGCGCGGCCCGCTACCAGCACCATCTTGGTGTCGGTGAGCAAAGCCCCCGTCAGGGTGCCTCGGTGGGCCTTCTCATAGAGGTGGGTGAGGATGAGCCTCTGCCAGTTGAGATCCAGTAGGTTCTCGGGCAGATGGGTATCGAAGACCAGCCCCGACCCTGCGGGGAGAGGCTCCATGAGGAGCTGTACCTCGGCGTAGTGGCGGAGAGGCTCGAAATGCCCGATGCCTACGGTGCGGGCGGCGATCTTTTCCTTGTACAGGATGCTCCCCTCGTTCAGCTCGCAGTCCATGGAAAAGCGGTCGGAAATGAGCCGCTTGAGAAGGTCGGTCTGGATGTCTCCCATGAGGCGGGCCTCGATCTGGGACAGCTCGGTGTTCCAGGTCAGATGGAGGGATGGCTCCTCCTCCTCCAGCTCCTTGAGCTTGGGGAAGGCCACCCTCGGATCCACCCCCTCGGGAAGGGAGATGACGTAGGACAGGACAGGCTCCAGAATGGGTCTTCCCGTGTCGGCCTCGGTGCCCAGGCCCTGTCCCGCGTAGGTGGCGGAGAGCCCGATCACAGCGGCGATCTCCCCCGCCTCCACACGGTCTACCTGCTCGAATTTGTCCCCCGAATACAGGCGGAGCTGGGCAACCTTTTCGGTGATCTCCTTCCCGTCGGCGGATGTGTAGCGCACCTCGTCGCGGGGGGAAAGGCTACCGCCCGTCAGCTTGATATAGGTCAAGCGGCTATTGCCCGCGCGGTGGATCTTGTAGACCCTGGCCCCGAAGGCGGGTTCCTCGTAGACGGGCGCTGGGGCGTAGCGATCCAGGGCATCCAGCAGAAAGGCCACCCCGTCCAGCCGCAGAGCCGCGCCGAACAGAACGGGAAAGAGCTTGCGCTGACTCACGAGAGCGGCGATCTCCCCGTCCTCAATGGTCTCCCCCTCCAAAACCGCCTCCATCCAGTCCTCCCGCAGCATGGACAGCCGCTCGTCCCGCTCGGCTGAGGACTCTTTTTCGTAAAAGCCCACGCAGGCGGGGGACAGAGCCTTTCGCAGGTCGGCCTCCATCTCCTCCTTGCGCTTCACCGAAAGGTCGGTCTTGTTGACGAACAGGAAGGTGGGGACGCTGTAATGCTCTAAAAGCTGCCAGAGGGTGCGGGTGTGGTTCTGCACCCCGTCGGGGGCGGAGACCACCAAAATGGCGTAGTCCAGAAGGGTCAGCACCCGCTCGGCCTCGGCGGAGAAGTCCACGTGACCGGGAGTGTCCAGGAGGATATAATCACAGGCATCGGTGGAGAACCGCGCCTGCTTGGAGAAGATGGTGATGCCCCGCTCCCTCTCCATGGGATTGGTATCCAGATAGGTGTTTCCGTGATCCACACGGCCCTGTGAGCGGATCTTGCCCGACAGGTACAGGAGTGCCTCGGATAGGGTGGTCTTCCCCGCGTCCACGTGGGCGAGAATACCGACGGTGAGCTTTTTCTTCATGGTGAGGCCTCCTTTCTGCGGGCGGATCGCGCGCGTATCAATCGTTCCTATTATACCACGAAATCCGTGGTTTTTCAACGGTTTTCAAGGGGAAATATTCACAAAAAAGTGAAAATATGCAAGGATGTGTGCAGATTGAAATTTTAAGAAGAGGAATATTGACATTTTTCTCACAAGTTTCTTCATTTTTTTGACGGGAAACTATGGACTTTTCAAAGTGTTTGTGATATAATATCCTTGTATGCGTATGCCCATCCGTTTCCCGGACGGGTGAGCGTACAATGCGGCAAATCCAACGCAAAAAAATCACATTGAGGAGGTCTCAAAAGTTATGAAGAAGAAGTTGACTACGGTCGATTTCCGCGGTACTCCCGAGCAGGAAGCCAAGCTGCTTGAGGTCATCGCGAAGTACGACGGCGTCCAGGGCAAGCTGATGCCCATCCTGCAGGAGGCGCAGGAGATCTACGGCTATCTGCCCATCGAGGTGCAGAAGATCATCGCCGACAAGACCGGCACCCCCGCCGAGCAGATCTACGGCGTCGTTTCCTTCTATTCCCAGTTCAAGCTCAACCCCGACGGTGAGGTCGCCGTGGCCGTCTGCCTCGGTACCGCCTGCTACGTCAAGGGCTCGGGCGACATCATCGAGGAGTGCTCCCGCATTCTGAACGTGGCTGTTGGCAGCACCTCTGCCGACGGTAAGTATTCCCTGGAGGCTACCCGCTGCATCGGCGCTTGCGGTCTGGCTCCCGTCCTGACCATCAACGGCGAGGTCTACGGCCGTCTGGTCGCCAAGGACATGGCCGGTATCCTGGCTAAGTACATGTAATTTCCATCCTACGGTAGGGAGTTGAACTGTATGAAAATTTCTACCATCCGGGAGATCCTCAAGGCGGACGTGGTCTGCGGCGAGGAGTTTCTCGACGACGAGGTCCATTCCGCCTGCGGGAGCGACATGATGAGTGACGTGCTGGCCTACGTGAAGGATCAGGCCGTGCTGCTCACGGGTCTGTGCAATCCCCAGGTCATCCGCACCGCCGAGATGATGGACATGCGATGCGTCGTGTTCGTCCGCTCCAAGTGTCCCACAGACGAAATGATCCGCCTGGCGAAGGAGTCCGATCTGGTGGTGCTGAAGACCACCAAGCGGATGTACGAGGCCTGCGGCAAGCTCTACCTTGCGGGGCTGGGCGTGAGTCCTACCGAGGCAAAAGCGGTGAACTGATATGGACGAGGCAGTAAGATTTCATTTCGTGGTGGACGGAGAGGATTTCACCTCTGCGGGCCAAGCCTCTGTGCAGGTGAAGAAGAACCTGCGTAAACTGGGCATCCCCCCCGAGGTCATCCGCAAGATCTCCATCGCCATGTACGAGGGCGAGATCAACATGGTCATCCACGCGGATGGCGGTGAAGCGGATGTTCTCGTGTACGAGGATCGCATCGTAATGATCCTTACCGACCGCGGTCCCGGCATTGCCGACGTAGAAAAGGCAATGCAGGAGGGCTATTCCACAGCCCCCGACAACGTGCGCTCTTTGGGCTTCGGCGCGGGCATGGGACTCCCGAACATGAAGCGCTATACCGACGATATGAAGATCGAGTCGGTCGTGGGTGAGGGAACCACCATCACTATGACCGTTTTGCTCGCGTAAACGCGAGCAAAACCGGAGTACGTGCCCCGAGGGCCCGTATTCCTGCGGGGAGATATTCATTCGTCCCCCCATTTCGGCACAGCATCGGGATCGGGTCATCCCCGACCGACACAGCCGGGAAAGGAGACACGGGTGCTATGAACTCGTATGAACATTCGGTATCTCTGGACCTGTCACGCTGTACGGGATGTACGACCTGTCTGAAGCACTGCCCCACCGAGGCCATCCGCATCGTGGACGGCCACGCGAGGATCAATACGGGACGCTGTATCGACTGCGGTATCTGCATCAAGATCTGTCAGAACAAGGCCAAGAAGGCCACGTACAGCCGCCTGGATAAGGTGCTGAAGACCACCAAGTACAAGATCGCGCTACCCGCGCCTACCCTGTACGGACAATTCGAGGATCTGGAGGACGTGGATTACGTCCTGCAGGGACTCAAGGACATCGGATTCGACGACGTCTACGAGGTATCCAAGGCCGCCGAGTTGGTCTCGGCCTACACCAGAACCTACCTCAAGACCGTGGGCATTCCCAAGCCCGTCATCAACTCCGCCTGTCCCGTTGTGCTTCGTCTGATATCCCTGCGGTATCCCACCCTGAAGGAGCATATCATGCAGATCCTTCCCCCCATGGAGATCGCCGCCAAGCTGGCTCTGGAGCGCGCCATGAAGGAGCATCCCGAGCTGACACGCGAGGATATCTGCGTATGCTTCATCTCCCCCTGCCCCGGTAAGGTCAGCTATGTCCGCAACGGGTTCGGGGACTACCAAAGCGAGATGGACGAGGTCCTGTCCATCAGCGACGTGTATTTCAGCCTCATCAACGTCATGCGCCGCGGCAAGGAGCCGGAGAATCTGTCCCAATCGGGCATGATCGGCATCAGCTGGGCGACGACGGGGGGAGAGGCTTCGGCGCTCTTCAACGATAAGTATCTGGCGGCGGACGGCATCGACAACGTCAACCGCGTGCTGGAGCAGCTGGATAACGGCAATATCGCGGGCCTGGAATTCGTGGAGCTCAACGCCTGCCCCGGCGGGTGCGTGGGCGGAGCCATGGTGGTGGAGAATCCCTTCGTCGCCAAGGCCAGACTCCAGACCCTCCGCAGATACCTGCCCGTTTCCCAGACCCTGCTCTCGGAATCCGAGCGGGACTACATCCCCGAGGATTTCTGCTTTGACGAGCTGCCTACCTATATGCCCATCCAAAGGCTCTCCACCAACTTCGGTGAGTCCCTTCGGATGATGGCGGTGATCCAGAAGCTGGCCGATGCCCTGCCGGGTATCGACTGTGGAGCCTGCGGAGCCCCCAACTGCCGAGCCTTTGCCGAGGACGTGGTCTGCGGCAGAGCGGCCGAGGACGGCTGTGTCATCCTGCGCAACCAGCAGCTGGAAACATTACTGAAGACCAAGGAGGAGGAATCATGACAGTCTCAGAGCTGAAGGATACTCTTTCCTTGACCCCCGTCACGTTGCCCGAGGGCGACCGTGAGGTGCAGGGGGTGTACATCGGAGACCTGCTCTCCTGGGTCATGGGGCGGGCGCAGGCGGATAACGTCTGGCTCACCATCATGTCCAATCTCAATATCGTGGCCGTAGCCACCCTGGCCGACGTGTCCTGCATCATCCTCTGCGAGGGAGTCACTCTGGAGGAGAGCGTGAAGAGCACCGCCGAGGCCAAGGGTGTCAACATCCTCGCCACCGAGGCTCCCGCCTATGAAACGGCGAAGAGGCTCGCGGAGCTGGGATTATGAACCGCTACTACTACGACCTCCACATCCACTCCTGTCTCTCCCCCTGCGGCGACGGCGACATGACCCCGAACAACATCGCGGGTGTCTGCGCCCTGGCAGGCTTGCAGATCGCGGCGCTGACCGACCACAACTCGGTGAAGAACTGCCCCGCCTTCTACAAGGCCGCCAAGAGCCAAGGGATCATCCCCGTTCCGGGGATGGAGCTGACCACCGCCGAGGAGATCCACGTGGTCTGCCTCTTCGAGCGGTTGGAGGACGCCATGGCCTTTGGCGAGGAGGTGGAGACCTACCGCGTCCGCATCCCCAACCGGGTGGACATCTTCGGGGATCAGCTGATCCTGAACGAGGAGGACGAGCCCATCGGGGTGGAGGACGACCTGCTTCCCAACGCCACCATGCTCTCCCTGTGGGAGGTCCCTCCCCTGGTGGAGAAGTACAACGGCGTGTGCTACCCCGCCCACATCGACCGAGAGGCCAACGGCATCGTATCCATCCTGGGTACGGTTCCCGAGGATCCCGACTTCAGCTGTGTGGAGCTGCGGGACATGGACAAGCGGGAGGCCTACCTGGCCAATATCCCCCATTTGCGGGATAAGACCTTTGTCTGCGGCTCGGACGCCCACTACCTGTGGGATATCCGCGACGCCGACGCCTATTTTGATCTGGAAGACGAGCCCTACTCGGGGGATCTCGTGCGGCATCAGCTATTTCTCCGTCTGAAAGGAGTGCAGTAAGATGAAGGAACTCTCACTCAACGTTCTGGACATCACCAAGAACTCCGTGAAGGCGGGGGCGACCCTGATCGATATATCTCTGGTGGAGGTCGGCTCACTCCTGACCATGACCATCACGGATAACGGCTGCGGCATGAAGCCCGAGGTCGTTGAGACCGTTATGAACCCCTTCTACACCACCCGTACCACCCGCAAGGTGGGCATGGGCGTGCCGCTCCTCATGCTGGCCGCCGAGCAGACGGGAGGGACGGTGACCATTCAGTCCCGTCATGAGGAGGAGCATCCCGAGGATCACGGCACCGTGGTCACGGCTACCTTCCACACCGACCACATTGATTTCACCCCCATCGGTGATATTGTTTCGAGTATCGAAACCCTCATCATGGGAAGTCCCGAGATCGACTTCACCTTCGTGCATGACATGAACGGCCACAGAGTCGAGCTGGACACCCGCCAGATACGCGAGGTGCTGGGGGAGGTTCCTCTGGACAGCTACGAGATCATACAGTGGATCGGGGACTTTCTGCGGGAGCAGTATCAGCCCAATTAAATGCAAAATGCAAAATGCAAAATGCAAAATTGGGGAACGGGAAAAGGAAACAGAAGCCACAGCGATGAATATTTCTTTCGAGGGCGGAATCCTTTGGGTTTTGATCCTCAAAGGAATACCATAAAAAAGGCTTTCGCCCAAGCGAAAGGCTTCATTCATTTTGCATTTTGCATTTTGCATTTTGCATTCCCACCCCCTGCTCCGCGCTCCATCAGTTTTCAAAAATTTGATATACCACACGAAAGGAAAGAAACATCATGAAATCTTTGGCAGAGCTTGCTGCGATCCGCGACAAGATGAAGGACAAGGTCGTCCTTCGCGAGGGTACCAGCGATACCCGCATCGTGGTCGGTATGGCTACCTGCGGTATCGCCGCCGGTGCCCGTCCCGTCCTCGCCGCCTTCGTTGAGGGCGTGAACGACGCAGGACTGAACTCCTCCGTCACCGTCTCCCAGACCGGCTGTATCGGCATTTGCCAGTACGAGCCCGTCGTTGAGGTCTTCCAGGCCGGCAAGGAGAAGGTCACCTACGTCAAGATGACCGCCGAGAAGGCCGCAAAGGTCATCGAGGAGCACATCAAGGGCGGTAAGGTCGTTGAGGAGTACACCTACAACGCCGCCACCAAGGCATAACGGAGGTAGAAAACTATGATTCGTGCACATGTACTTTGCTGCGGCGGTACCGGTTGTACCTCGTCCGGCAGCCAGAAGATCCAGGACGCATTCGTCCGTGAGATCGAGAAGCAGGGTCTCGCAGAGGAAGTCAAGGTCGTCCAGACCGGTTGCTTCGGTCTTTGCGCTCTGGGCCCCGTGGTCATCCTGTACCCCGACGGCACCTTCTACTCCCGCGTTGAGGAGTCCGACGTTGCCGAGATCGTTTCCGAGCACCTGCTCAAGGGCCGTCCCGTTGAGCGTCTGGTCTACAACGAGAAGAACGAGACCACCGGTGCTGTTACCGAGTCTCTGAACGATACCACCTTCTATAAGTCCCAGTACCGTCTGGCACTCCGTAACTGCGGTGTCATCAATCCCGAGAACATCGAGGAGTACATCGCTATGGACGGTTACGCCGCTCTGGGTAAGGTTCTGACCGAGATGACCCCCGATGAGGTCATCCAGACCATCCTGGATTCCGGTCTGCGCGGCCGCGGTGGCGGCGGATTCCCCACCGGTCTGAAGTGGAAGTTCGCCAGCGGCAACCGTGGCAATGTCAAGAAGTACGTCGCTTGTAACGCCGACGAGGGCGACCCCGGCGCGTTTATGGACCGCTCCATCCTGGAGGGTGACCCCCACGCTCTGATCGAGGCTATGGCCATCGCCGCCTACGCCATCGGCGCTGACGAGGGCTACGTGTATGTCCGTGCCGAGTACCCCATCGCCGTCAACCGTCTCCAGATCGCCATCGACCAGGCCAAGGAGTACGGCCTCCTGGGCGAGGACATCTTCGGCACCGGCTTCAACTTCGACCTCCATATCCGTTTGGGCGCAGGCGCATTCGTCTGCGGCGAGGAGACCGCTCTCATGACCTCCATCGAGGGTAACCGCGGTGAGCCCCGTCCCCGTCCTCCCTTCCCCGCAGTCAAGGGTCTGTTCGGTCAGCCTACCGTTCTGAACAACGTGGAGACCTACGCCAACATTCCCCAGATCATCCTGAAGGGCGCCGACTGGTTCAACAAGATCGGTACCGAGAAGTCCAAGGGCACCAAGGTCTTTGCTCTGGGCGGTAAGATCAACAACACCGGTCTGGTGGAGGTCCCCATGGGTACCACCCTGCGCCACATCATCGAGGAGATCGGCGGCGGCATCCCCAACGGCAAGAAGTTCAAGGCTGCCCAGACCGGCGGTCCTTCCGGCGGTTGCATCCCCGCTCACCTCATCGATACCCCCATCGACTACGACAACCTCATGGCCATCGGCTCTATGATGGGCTCCGGCGGTCTGATCGTCATGGACGAGGACACCTGTATGGTGGATATCGCCCGCTTCTTCCTGGACTTCACCGTGGACGAGTCCTGCGGTAAGTGCACTCCCTGCCGCGTCGGTACCAAGCGTCTGCTTGAGCTGCTGGACAAGATCATCGCCGGTAACGGTGAGCTGGAGGATCTGGATCGCATGGAGGAGCTCTGCAACTACATCAAGTCCGCATCCCTCTGCGGTCTGGGTCAGACCGCTCCCAACCCCGTCCTGTCCACCCTGCGCTACTTCCGCGACGAGTACGTGGCTCACATCGTGGACAAGAAGTGCCCCGCCGGTGTGTGCAAGAACCTCATTCAGTACACCATCGACGTGGATACCTGTATCGGCTGCGGCATCTGCGCCAAGAAGTGCCCCGCCGAGGCCATCACCCGTACCGACTACACCGCTCCCGGTCACAAGCTGGCTTCCATGCAGATCGATCCCGCTAAGTGCGTGAAGTGCGGCGCTTGCGTGGCTACCTGTAAGTTCAAGGCAATTTCCAAGAAGTAAGAAAGGGGGAAGTAGAAAATGGATATGATTAACGTTAAGATCAACGGCGTTGCCTACTCTGTGGAGAAGGGCTGCACCGTTCTGGAGGCTGCCAAGGCCGCTCACATCGACATTCCTACGCTCTGCTACCTGAAAGATATCAACGAGATCGGTGCCTGCCGTCTCTGCCTCGTCGAGGTCTCCGAGGGCGGTAAGCCCTTCCGTATGGTCACCGCCTGCGTGTATCCCTGCACCGACGGCATGGAGATCAAGACCACCTCTCCCAAGATCACCGCATCCCGTAAGATGAACCTGGAGCTGCTCCTGTCCAACCACAACCAGGACTGCCTCTCCTGCGTCCGCTCCACCAACTGCGAGCTCCAGACCCTCTGCCGTGAGTACGGTGTGGACTCCTCCCGCTTTGGCGGTGCTGTGAACCAGTACGCCATCGACGACAAGACCCCCATCATCCGCGACAACAACAAGTGCATCCTCTGCCGCCGTTGCGTCGCTACCTGCGCTAAGGTCCAGGAGATCGGTGTCATCGGCGCCAACAACCGTGGCTTCGATACCTACATCGGCTCTCCCTTCGATTCCGCTCTGGAGACTACCTCCTGCATCAACTGCGGTCAGTGTATCGTGGCTTGCCCCGTGGGCGCTCTGTACGAGAGAGACGACACCGACAAGATCTTCGCCGCTCTGGCAGATCCCGCCAAGCACGTCCTCATCTGCACCGCTCCCTCCGTCCGCGCCCAGATCGGTGAGTGCTTCGGCTACGAGCCCGGCACCGACTGCGAGGGTAAGATGGTCACCGCTCTCAAGTCCCTGGGCTTCGACGGCGTGTACGACATGAACCTCACCGCCGACCTGACCATCGTCGAGGAGGCCAACGAGCTGATCGGCCGCATCCAGAATGGTGGCGTGCTGCCCATGATCACCTCCTGCTCCCCCGGCTGGATCAAGTACTGCGAGCACTACTTCCCCGAGATGACCGAGAACCTGTCCTCCTGCAAGTCTCCTCAGCAGATGTTCGGCGCCATCGTCAAGACCTACTACGCCGAGAAGATGGGCTGGGATCCCAAGGACATCTTCATGGTCTCCGCTATCCCCTGCACCGCTAAGAAGTTCGAGTGCGGCCGTCCCGAGCAGTCCGCTGCCGGCGTTCCCGACGTGGACGTGGCCGTCACCACCCGTGAGTTGGGCCGCATGATCCAGCGCGCAGGCATCAACTTCAAGAACCTGCCCGACGGCACCTTCGACGATCCCTTCGCCATCGGCTCCTCCGCAGGCGCGATCTTCGGCGCTACCGGCGGTGTCATGGAGGCCGCTCTCCGCTACGCCGCTGAGGTCATCACCGGCAACAAGCTGGAGAAGCTGGAGTTCAACGAGGTCCGCGGCGTTGAGGGCATCAAGACCGCTTCCTACAAGGTCGGCGATCTGACCGTCAACGTGGCCGTTGCCTCGGGTACCGGCAACGCCAAGAAGCTCCTGAACATGGTCAAGAACGGCGAGCTGGATGTCCAGTTCATCGAGATCATGGGTTGCCCCGGCGGCTGTGTCAACGGCGGCGGTCAGCCCATTCAGCCCGCTTCTGTCCGCATGAACATGGATCTGCGCGCCGTCCGCGCCGCCGTCCTCTACAACGACGACGCTAACGCCGACGTCCGCAAGTCCCAGGACAACCTGGCTGTCCAGAAGATCTACGACGAGTTCCTTGGCGCGCCCAACAGCCACAAGGCTCACGAGATCCTGCACACCACCTACGTCAAGCGCGGTCTGTAATTTTCCGCTTCTATGGGGAGTCCTTCGGGACTCCCCTTTTTCTCAAAAAGATGCTCAAAAACACCCAACCAAACCGCCATTCCCGCGACAGTAAGGGCAAGAAAGGAGGTGCGACTGTGACCGAAGATCAAAAGCTGACGGCTCCCGTGACCGATATACTGCATACCCCTGCCTTTGAGGAGGCCTACCTGGAGCTGACCCGCTATGCCTACACCCGCACCCGCAATACCGCCGAGGCCGACGAGGTGGTGTCGGATACGGTACTGGCCTGGATGCAGGATCTGCGGGCGGGGAAGCGCATCGAGCATACGGCGGGTTACCTCCGCACCGTGTTCGATCGGCGGCTCTGCGACTACCTACGCCGCCGCTACCGCCGCGAGGTGGAGTTCTCCGACGACGGAACGGTGCTGGATACCATCCCCGATGACAGCGACCCAGACGCATGGAGGCAGTCTGTCAAGGAGGCCGAGGCAGTACGAAAGGCCATCGGACGGCTGGCGGCCATCTACCGCGAGGTGGTGTACCGCCACTATATGAAGGGACAGGGGGTAGAGGAGATCGCCAAAGCCCTGGGTGTCCCCGTGGGCACCGTGAAATCCCGCCTGTCCGACGGGCGGGGGCAGATGAAGGAGACCGTTACGAAGGCTTTGCGAGAGGGAGATCATCCCACCGCGGTCAGAGTCGCAGGAGAAGCCATGCAGAAGGAACAGAAGAATTTTACCGCCGATACCCGCCCCTACAGCG
Organism: Eubacteriales bacterium; assembly: GCA_045128275.1. Classification (GTDB taxonomy): domain Bacteria; phylum Bacillota; class Clostridia; order Oscillospirales; family CAG-272; genus CAMEON01. The sequence continues at coordinate 16,875 of JBGVRH010000035.1, forward strand.
AGGTGTCCTACGCGCCCAAGCAGGTGACCGTTGCCATTTGGGGCAACGGCAGCCGCAAGAACGAGCCTTGGTGTTACATCAAATCCTTGGTCGCCCAGAACATTCTGGTGCTGGCCTACGAGAAGGCCATCAGCATCCGCGATCTCTCGGCATCCTTGGGGATTCCTACCCCCTACGTGGAGTACGAGGTGGATCAGCTGGTCAAGGGAGAAATGCTGGGACGCACCCCCGGTGGGCTGGTCTACACCCGTATCTTTATGCAGACCGAGGAGGACGGCTTCGGGGACGTAGAGGCTCAGGAGGCGCTGGCCTCCGAGATCGCGCCCATCATGTGGCGTATAATGGAGCAGCATTTGGCTCCCTTATGGGCAGATGAAAGCTCGGCTACCCGTGCCTATACGGCCAAGCAGACAGCCACCTTCCGCCTTATGCTGGTCAATCAGATGTTGGATAAGGTGCTGTTTGCCCCCGAGATGGAAATGCGGGATCCCGATGTGACCCCTCTCCCTCGCCCCAACGGGGGCTGGTGGCTGGCTACGGGCGTGGTTCATGACTACGGCCAGGAGCCTTACGCCCATATGTACAGCTGTTCGGGGCCTGTCAAGGTCAATTATGTCAAGCCCCCCGAGCGCGAGGAGGAGCTGCCTGTACAGATGGCCATGATGATGGACTACCAGTCACTCTTTGGAAATACCCATTGGCATTACGGGGGAATGAAGCACTCCTTTTCTCTGATCGAAATCCTGAGATTCTATGCTTCCTTTATGACCGATGACATTAAGCCCCACGATTCCCGCGTCTACGAGTTGGTTCCCGAGTTTGAGACGATGCACATTCTGCATCGGGGCGAAAACCAAGAGACGCAGTTGGACATTCCCGCCATGCCCTTTGCCGAGTGGGACAAGTGGGAGGCCGCCCTGAGCGCGCTGGCTCCCGCTGTCATCCAAGCCGTCGGGGCGTCCATCCGCGATCTGGTACTGCGTACCGTCAACCGTGTTCCCGACCACGTGGACGGGCGCACAGCCTACCTGCATACGGGAGCCATGGGCTGTCTCATCCCCGCCACCATGAAGGCGCTGGCCGAGAACGGCTGTATCCCCGACGTGGTCATGGGTTCGACTCCCGTGATCCTGGTGATCTACAACGACGGGCAGGAAAGATGGGTGTGCCCATGAGACCCTGGCTGGATCGCATGAATGGCTGGACGTGGATTGGAGCCTTCCTTCTGGCGGCGGTGGCCATCGCTTTTCTGTGGCGGGTGGCGCGGTATCTTGTCAAGCGGGTATTCCTGCTGGCCAAGCTCACCGCCGACAGCCGAAGGGGAAGCATCACCCTGCGCCCCCGCCATCCTCTGTGGTGGCTCTGCGGGCGAAGGCTCAACTACGATCTGTTGGTGGAGCTACCAAACCCCGACACGGGAAAGACCGCTTATACCCTGGCGGTCAAGGTCATCCTCACCCTGCGGAAGACTACGGAATACTGCATCGGGGACATGGACCGCTGGCAGGCCAAGACCAACCACCTCTTCCCCACCGCCCGCGGGGTCATGATGTTCGATTTCGGCTACCGCAAATGCCTGCCCCGTCCCGTGGATCGTGTGTTTCTCATGGCACCTGCGGGGGTCATTCGGGTCTACCTGTTCTACCCCCACCCCCACGCCCTGACTATGGAGCTGCGGGGGGAGGACAAGCACAACGCCTACCGAGGGGTCTCGGAAAAATGTGTGCCCCTGTGGCACGAAGGAGTGCTGTGTCTGGATCTGGATAGTCTCCGTAAACTGGAGACCGCCGATGAACAGACCCGTGAGGCCGTGTTATCCCCGTCCCAAGCATAAAAGAATACCGACGGCTGACAAAAACCGTCGGAATTTTTCTGTGTGTTTGTTCAGTTATCCTCAAATTTGGGTTTGCCGGTGCGTTTGGGTCGAAGCCCTTCCCCCAATAGCGCAATGGGGAAGGGGGCCCATGTAGCTCGCCAAGATGGTTCCGGGTATCAGTTTTCTTTGACAGATAAAGCATTTTTTGAAGATTTTTTGGAGTTCTTATACGAATCCCCAAACAAAACCTTGAAAATTCCGAAAGATTGTGATATAATAAAGGCATCTATGACAGAGATCGGAATGCTCTGCGGATACGATCCTGCCGAAGGATAGTGAAAATGCGAAATGCATGATCAAGAACGGATCAATTCTCCCCTATCCCTGTCTCCCGATGAATTTCGTCATCTACAAGCATAACAAGTACAGCGATCAACCTATCACGCCCCCTCATTTTGCATAATGCATTCCAAATCGACAAAAAAGGAGATATACCCAAATGAAGCCTCTGAACAAGTACATCGACCACACCAACCTCAAGCCCTTCGCCACCCGCGCCGACATTGAGAAGCTCTGCGCCGAGGCCCGTGAGTGGGATTTCGCATCCGTCTGCGTCAACCCCGCCAATATTGCCCTGGCCAAGGAGCTGCTGGCAGGGAGCGACGTCATGACATGCACCGTCATCGGTTTCCCTCTCGGTCAGAACACCACCGCCGTCAAGGTGGCCGAGACCGAGGATGCCTACGCCCTGGGCTGTGACGAGTTCGACATGGTCATCAACGTGGGCAAGCTCAAGGACGGGGACACCGACTACGTGAGAAACGAGATTGCCGCCGTGGTAGCCGCCGCCAAGGGAAAGACCGTCAAGGTCATCATCGAGACGGGGCTTCTCACCGATGAGGAGAAGGCTATCGCCACCCGCCTTTCCTGCGAGGCAGGTGCTCACTTTGTCAAGACCTGCACGGGCGTGTCCGCAGGCGTGGCCACCGTAGCCGACGTGGAGATCATGAAGGCCAACCTCAGCGGCTCTGCCGTCATCAAGGCCTCTGCGGGCATCCGTACCTACGAGGATGCCAAGGCCCTCATCGAGGCGGGCGCGTCCCGTATCGGCACCTCGGCGGGTATTTCCATCATCGAGAGCGCGGCGAAAGCGTAAAATTGCAATTTATTGGGAAGCGAGGAGAACGGCCTCCGGCGGCCAAGAACCTTTTGCAAAAGGTTCTTGGATCTCCAAAAACTTTCAAAAAAGCGTAGATATGCCAAGAGATTTGATAGTGGGTAGCATAGAGGAAACCCCCATGGGGCCCCTTCCCCATTGGTGTATTTGATTTGTGAAAGAGATGTGCGTCCCACCGATAAACCCCAATTAGAACTTCACCAATCACGCGAGCAAAGGAGAAACACATCATGGCAAAGATCATCGGCCCCGGCTCTCTGAACGTAGACGTGACCGGCTACGCCCCCCATCTGCCCGTCCACGGCGAGACCACCAAGGGGACTGCCATCCGCGTCAGCCCCGGAGGAAAGGGCAACAACCAGATGACCGCCGCCCACAGAGCGGGCTCGGAGGTCTACATCATCGGCCACCGCGGCAACGACATGATGGGGCAGATCATGGCCCGTCACTACGCCACCGAGGGCATGAGCGAGAAGTACGTCTGCGTGGATCCCGAGGTGGAGACGGCGGGTGCCCTCATTGAGATCGACGAGACCGACGGCCAGAACCGCATCATCGTGGCCCTGTCTGCCAACGAGCACGTGGATCGCGCCCGTGTGCTGGCCGCCGAGGCGGATTTTTCCGACTGCGACGCGGTGCTGACCCAGTTTGAGACCACCGTCGAGGCGGTGCTGGCCTCCAAGGAGCTGGCCGCCAAGTACGGGAAGCCCTTTATCCTCAACCCCGCCCCCTACGTCCCCGTTCCCGAGGGCCTCTTTAACGGGGTGGATCTGGTCACCCCCAACGAGACCGAGGCCGAGCAGTTCACGGGGGTCAAGGTGGACACCGTGGAGGACTGCCGCAAGGCCGCTTCCAAGTTCTTTGAGATGGGTGTCAAGAGCGTCGTCATTACCCTGGGCGTGCGGGGAGCCTACTTCACCGACGGACGGGAGGAGATCTTCGTTCCCGCCCTCAAGGTCAAGGCCGTGGAGACCACGGGCGCGGGGGATGCCTTCAACGGAGGCCTCGCCACCGCCATCGCGGAGGGCCTGCCCATGGAGACCGCTCTGCGCTTCGCCACCTGCACCGCCGCCATTTCGGTCACCCGTCTGGGCTCCTCCCAGTCTATGCCGAGCCGTCAGGAAATCGAGGCACTGCTGGAGAAGGAGTTCGGGGTCAAGCTGTAAGGAGCTTTTTCCATGATCTCGGGCGGGATGCCGCGCCGTCCTGGCCGCCATGCCCCCCGTCGTGGGTCTTACCCACCTGATCCCTTGAATCACAAATAAAAAAACGACCCACCGCGCCATGCGATGGGTCAAATTTTTATCCAATAACAGGGATGCCCCGTCGGGAAAGATACGCTTTCGCCGCCGTCAGGGTCTCGCCGTCGGGGATCCACTCCACCCGCCCGTTGTCGGGCATCCCCAAGGGGATCATTTTGGAGCCGCCGTAGGCGTGGTAGGGAAGGAGCTCAATGCCCTCGCACAGGGAAAGCTCCCCGTACAGAGTGGCCAGCGCGTCGTAGTGGCTCTCTACCGTGTTGACGCCCTTGACCATGATGCACCGCAGGCGGGTCTTGGCCCCCAGACGGTCAGCCTCCTTCAGATTTTGCAGGATGCGGGTGTTGTCCACTCCCGTATAGACCTTGTGGCGGGCGGGATCGGTGTCTTTGATATCCCAGAGGAAGAGGTCGGTCACGTTGCACAGGTCGGGCAGGTAGGCGGGGGAGAATTCTCCGCAGGTCTCCACGCAGGTGGACAGCCCCGCCTCCTTGCAGGCGGTCAGCAGAGCAATTGCCCCGTGGGGATGGGCCATGGGCTCTCCGCCCGATAGGGTCACACCGCCGCGTTCACCGTAAAAGGCCCTGTCCCGCAGGACGGCGGCCAGGATCTCGTCCACGGTCATATCCTTGGCGGCGGGCGTGATGGCATCGGTACAGCAGACGGCGGCGCACCGTCCGCAGGCGGCGCATCTGTCGCGGTCAAAGATCCTCTCGGGGTGGATGATCTGGGCCCCGGCTGGACAGGCCGACACGCAGGCACCGCAAAAGATGCACTTGGCGGGATAGAACAGCATCTCGGGGGTGGCCCTTTGGGTCTCGGGGTTGTGGCACCAGGCACAGCGCAGGGGACAGCCCTTGCAGAATACCACGGTACGCACCCCCGGGCCGTCGTGCATGCAGAATCGCTGGATCTCGGTCACAGGGAGGCGGAGCGGGGAAGAATCGGTTGGGGTCATGATCGCGTGCCTCCTTCGTGAGATGAATTTTATATCCGCAGTCCCAGCCCGCGGGCAACCCCTCGCAGAACCTCGGCGGGGGAGGTGTTCAGCATTTCTGCGGGACAGGTATACAGGCATTTCCCGCCCGCGTCCAGCAGACGGAGACGGCAGTCGGCCACCGAGAGGATGTGGCGTTCACCCACGCGGCGGAAGAGAGGGGAAGCGGTGTCCAGCTCATTGGCGATCCCGCAGAGAAGCTGACACAGACGATACTCCTCGGGGGAACGGATGGCGGTCAGCTGGTAGGAACGGCCACAGCTCTCCAGGAGAAAGCGGTTGGTGAGCATGGGCTTTCCCCGCCGCGTGTCCTGCAAGGCGATGGGCCTGTCCAGGTATTGCCAGGACTCCACCGTAAAGAGGTAGTAGGCCTCGTCGTGGTTATCGCGGCTCATGGGAACGGGGATATCGCCCCGCTTGACCACGCGGGTGTCGGTGATCTCGCCGTACCGCTTGATGCCCGCCCGACGGGTCAGCCCCTCCTCGTACAGTGCCACCGCCGCCAGGGGAAGCTCCTCCGCGGTCAGGGTCTTGGCGGGGACGTAGTAGCTGTTGGTACGGACACAGTAGTCGAACTGCTCGTCGCTGCGCACCGTGCCCACCAGGACGGGAAGCCTTGCGAAGTCCACTTGAGCCAGGGCATCGTCAGAGCAGTCCAAGGGGGCGGCGGGGGACTCGGACAGGAGCGCGGTCAGACGCTCGGTTTCGGTGGGGACAAAATCCTTTTCGGTGGCGGTCTCGCTCATATCCGACTCCTTTCGGTGATTTTTCCTCATTATAGCACACGGGGAAGTTTTTGTCAAGTACAGGCAAAAATCCCCGCGCAGGTCTTGCCAAACGCGCTCTTTTCTGCTATAATAGAGCCAATGAAACACCGTGAAAGGAGACATCCCATGCGTTTCCGCGAAGATCCCCACCAGAACGAGGCCCTCAAGGCCCGCCATCTCTCCGAGGTGGAGGCTCTCATCGCTCGCCGCGAGGATGAGCTGGATACTGTCCGTAAGGCGCGCTGTGCCGATATCCTCACCAACACCGAAGCCCACCGCAGGGCCTATCTGGATATGCTGGGCTGGCCTCTGAACGCTAATCTCCCCCGTCCCACCCCCAAGGCCGAGATCATCGAGGAGTTGGGAGACGAGGGGGAGTACACCGTCTTCCGTATGCGCATCGAGGTACTGGAGGGGCTGTGGCAGACGGGACTCTACTACCGTCTGAACACCGAGGAACGCCGTCCCCTGGTCATCTCCCAGCACGGCGGCGCGGGCACTCCCGAGCTGGCCTCGGGCTTCTACTTCGACGGCAGTACGGTGAACTACCACGGCATGGTCACGGGTCTTCTGCCCCACCGTGTCCACGTGTTCATGCCCGCCCTCCTGCTCTGGGATCCCGCCTTCTACGGCGCGCCCTATGACCGCATCCGCATCGATGCCCGTCTGAAGCGGCTGGGCGGCTCCATCACCGCCCTGGAGGTCTATGCCATTACCCGCGTGCTGGACTACTTCGAGGCGACGGTGAATCCCCTGTCCTTCGGCATGGTGGGATGCTCCTACGGCGGTCACTACACCCTCTTCACCGCCGCCGCCGAGCCCCGCATCCGCTCGGCCATCTCCTCCTCCTTCTTCAGCGACCGCCGTCATTACGCCTGGCCCGACTGGGTCTGGCGGGATTCCGCCGCCCTCTACGACGATCCCGAGATCGCCTGCCTCTGCTACCCCCGCCGCCTCTGCGTGGAGACGGGAGACAGAGACGAGCTCTTCGCCGTGGAGTACAGCAACGCCGCTACCCAAGAGGTCAAGGCCTACTGCGAGGCGGCGGGCATCGATCCCGATACCTGGTTCGACTCCATTGTCTTTGAAGGAGTCCATGAGTACAATCCTAATCCCGCCCCCGTAGAGCGCATGATCCGGGATCTGGAGGCATAAGAAAGGAAGCATTATGAATTCTGTCTACGTCATCGGTATCGCGGGAGGAAGCGGATCGGGAAAATCCACCTTCGCCGCCCGCCTGCGGGAGCAGTTCCCCGACTCCGTTGCCCTCATCAGCTGTGACAACTACTACCGCGCCCACGACGATATTTCCCTGGAGGAACGCCGCCTCCTCAACTACGATGCCCCCGAGTCCCTGGAGTTCGACCTCATGGTCACCCACCTCCAAGCCCTCAAGCGGGGGGAGGCAGTGGACTGCCCCGTGTACGACTTCACCCTGCACAATCGCTCCGACAAGGTGCTTCACATTGACCCCAAGCCCGTCATCCTGGTGGACGGCATTCTGATCCTCTCGGATCCCGCCCTCCGCGAGACCTTTGATCTCCGCATTTACGTGGAGACCGATGCCGACGAGCGCATCCTCCGCCGCGCCCGCAGAGATATGGAGGTTCGAGGCCGTGAGATCGACGACATCATGGCCCAGTATCTCACCACGGTCAAGCCCATGCACGAGCAGTACGTGGAGCCCTCCAAGAAGCACGCCGATCTGATTCTGAACGGCGGACTCAACCCCATAGCCCTGGAGGTGGTGGAGAGTCGGGTCAGAGACTTCCTGGAAAGCAACTGAACAGAAAAGGATCACCGAGGACAAGCGTCAACGGTGATCCTTTCGTATATAGGAGAGGTACGGGGGAGGTCAACCCCACTCCCGATCCAGGGTGGATTTTCTTTTTTTCAGATACTTGATGAAGAAATCCACGTTGTCCTCGGTGATGTCGGGCTTGTCGGCATACCAGGTGTCCTGATTCATCTGCAAGGACGAGGGCATGGCCTCGGCATAGGCCTCCACCTTGGCAATGACCTCCTCCAAAGCGCCCGAGAAATGGGTTTCGTAGCGCGTCCATACCTTGCGGGTGTAGTAGGCACTGTTCAGAAAAGGAGTGAAGAAAACGCTGGCCTCGTGGGGGTTGAAATCGTTGGAAAGATCGAACTCCTCGTTGGGCTCGCCGGTCCACTGGGTGAACATACAGAAATCGTAATCCCAGGGCGGGCCGAAGTGGAGCTTGGGGTCGCCCTCGGCACCCTTGTAGTACATGAACACCGATTTCCAGTGGTGATCCCGCTCCCCCATGATCTGATCCACGATGAAAAAGTCAATGAGGGTATCCATGTCCACGTTCTTGGATAGGTAGTGGCGGTTGCTCTGCTGGAAGGCGGAGACCGTCTCCCGCATGTAGTCCTCCAATGCCTTGAAGAAGGTGTTGAACTGAGCCTCCGAGGGGAAGTCCTCCTTCGTGGGGTATTCCAGCTCAAAGTAGCGGTCGCAGTTGGAGAGGTAAAAGTAGGTGACTCCCTCCTCGGCACCCGGCTTTTCGGGTGCGTTGTAGTTCATGCAGATGAGGAAGTTGTAGTCCTCCAGATCCTTCATGCTCCGCTTGATCTCGAACTCCAGATCCAGCCGTCCCTCGTTCTCTTGTACCTGCTCGCAGAGGGTATAGACCCCCGCGTACTCGCCGTTGAGGTAGAGATCCACCTTGTAGGGCGTAGGGACGAAATCGAAATGCTCCGAGGTGGCCGCCAGGGTCAGGGCGGCGTAGTTGTGGAGGGTGGAGGGATCCAGCCAGTCGGCCAGCAGAACCCAGCTCTTGGCCTTGTCCAGACCGAAGAAGCTGTGCTTCTGATCCAGCTTGATGCGGTAGGGCTTTTTGGGGAATTTGTAGGTGGAATTGCCCCGCAGACGGATGGAGCCGCCTACCTCAACGAGAGGCTCCTCCGCATTGGCCAGGGTCAGGGTCATGTCCACATATTCCTTGGAATCCACCGCGACCCCGCTCGTGTTGACGGATACAATGGGCAGATCCTTCGAGAGAGGAGTGAAGGGAAGCTCCACCTCGGGGAAGGTCTCGGGCTCGGTGTCTTCCTCACTCTCGGGGATCGTATCGGGGACGGTGGACGGATTCGTTACGGGGAGGGTCTCCTGCGGAGCGGCGGTGTCGGGCAGGGGCTCCTCGGAGGGGGTGTCGCCGCTGTGACAGCCCGCCAGCAGGCAGATCAGCAGAACTGCGATCCATAAAATATATGTACGGTATATGCGCTTCATAGAGCTTCCTTTGCATGGGATTTTCCTTTATTTTAATACAAAACCGCGGATCTGTCAAGTGGCCGGGCAAATATTCACGGCTTTCATAGCTTTTTCGGGAAAATTCTTGACAAAGAGGCGGGGTTGCTGTATAATGAATACGCAAACTTTTGATTCAGTTTATTTTTCTTTCGTATAATGGCTTCAACCGTGAATCTGCATGAACCACAAGGAAAGGACGCTTCCCACGGGAAGCGGTGGAGTAAGATGGCAAACAAGATCCGCATCGCATCCGACAGCACCTGTGACCTCAGCCCCGAGCTGATTCAACGCTTTGGCGTGACCATTCTGCCCCTGGGCGTGGCCCTGGGCGAAAAGCAGTACACCGACGGCGTGGATATTGACCCCGATTTCATTTATGCTCACTACGAAAAGACAGGCGAGCTGCCCAAGACCTCGGCCATGAATCTGGTGGATTTCGAGGAGTTCTTTGCCCGTGAGACCGCAGAGGGCAACGCCGTGGTGCTCTTCACCATCAGCTCCGAGATGTCCTCTACCTACAATAACGCCCGTCTCGCCGCTGAGAGCTTTGAGAACGTCCACGTGGTGGACACCCGCAACCTCTCCACGGGCGGAGGCCTCCTGGTCATTGCCGCCGCCGAGATGGCCGCCAAGGGGGACAAGACTGCCGCCGAGATCGCCGAGGCCTGCCGCGCCCTGGCTCCCTGCGTGGATGCCTCCTTCATCATCGACAGCCTGGAGTTCCTCCATAAGGGAGGCCGTTGCTCCGCCCTGGCCGCCTTCGGCGCCAATATGCTGTCCCTCAAGCCCTGTATCACGGTAAAGGATGCCAAGATGGGCGTGGGCAAGAAGTACCGCGGCAAATTCGGTGCTGTCCTGCCCAAGTACGTCGCTGACCGCCTGGGTGATGCCTCCGACGTCATCAAGGGACACATCTTCGTGACCCACGCGGGCTGTGAGGAGTCTATCATCAACTCCTGCGTGGAGGCGGTGAAGGCCATCGCCCCCGAGGCCGAGGTGCATATCACCCGCGCGGGCTGCACCATCTCCTCCCATTGCGGCCGTAACACCCTGGGTGTCCTCTTCATCCGCACCCACGCCCTGAGCGAGTAAGGCGCGGTCATGAACAGCACTCTGTCAGCCCCCGCGCCCAAGCGTTGGGGGCTTTCGGCTTCCACCCTGAAGATCATTGGCTGTATCTTCATGGTCATTGACCACATCGGTGTCATCCTCCTTCCCGACCTCCTCATCCTCCGCCAGATCGGACGGCTCTCCTACCCCTTCTTCGCCTATTTCCTGGCCGAGGGCTGCCGCTATACCCGCAACAAGCGCAAGCGGTTCCTTTTGGTCTTGGGCCTGGCGATCCTCTGCGAGACCGTCTACTACCTCATGAGCGGCGAGCCCGACGGGGGGATCCTGGTGAATTTCTGCCTCTCCATCCTGCTCATCTACCAGGTACAAGCCTGTAAAAAGGCCATGGCTCGGGGGAAGTGGTGGGCGGTCATCCTGTGGCTGCTCCTCTTTGCCGCGTCGGTAGCAGGGGTGTACTACTTCGTCCATGAGATCCTCTACGTGGACTACGGCTTCTGGGGCATCCTCATCCCCGTCTGGGCGGTCTTGCCCGACTACAAGGAGGGGGAAGCACCCGAATTCTTCAAGCACCTGGGCGGACTTTGGTGGAAGCTCCTGTTCTTCTCGACGGGACTGCTCATCCTCTGTATCTCCCGCGGGCTGTTCGAGAACATCCAGTCCCTCAGCCTCTTCGCCCTGCCCCTGCTGGCCCTCTACAACGGCACTCCCGGCCGCAAGGGCCTCAAGTACGGCTTCTACATCTTCTACCCCGCCCACCTGGTGGTGCTGTGGGTCATCGCGGCTATCCTGGAGTGGCTGTGACAGAGTTTGGACAGTCGGGGCGCTTGTCCCTACATATTTACCGTAAACAAAGAAATACCCGCCTTCACGCGTGTGAGGGCGGGTGTTCTGTATTTGAGGGATCACAGCTGATACAGCTCGGGCATGGGAGGCGCGGCGGGCGGGGGCGTTTCACCGTCCTCGGCGCGGGGATCCTCCATGGGCGGGAAGATTTTTTCGGTCAGTACGCGGCGGTTCTTCACGGTGAAGACGAACAGCATGACCGCAGACAGAGGAGGAACGAAGATCACCGCCGCGCTCCACAGAGCGGGGAGAGGCGAACCCAGCATGAAGAACAGGCGGTAGTGGGCCTTGCAGGCCGACACCGTGTAAAGGATGTAGAAAAGAACAAAGACGGCGGTAGTGACGAGAAAAATCAGAAAGCTGACGGCAAAGACGCCCAACAGTTCATTCGCGCCGTCCTCGAGGTCGGACTGGTCAAACATGCCCCCGAAAAAGCCGGTAAGCAGTCCCGCGAAGCCCGAAAAGAGAGAGATCAGCACGGCTATGCCGGCGATATTGCCGAGGACGCTCTGCGCGATGGAGTAGCCCAGCATCTTTCGGCGCAGAGTGGAGGGGGTATAGCGGGCATCGATCTCTCCACGCAGAACCCGGTCGTCGGTGTAGACGTCGGCCATGAGGCCCAGCAGGTAGAGATTGGCGAAGGGCACCCACGCCATCCATACCGAGCCCTTGCGGGCGGCACGGCAGAGGAAGGTGAGCGTCAGACCCGTCAGCACGTAGAGGGCTGAGGCGAGCAGCAGGGGGACGCAGGAGAGGATCGTGACAAGGGCCTCGGCGGTTCCCGTCAGGCTATCAATGAGGGTATCGATTAGATCGATCATGGAAAGCTCCTTTCAAAAGGGGTCACACCCGATCCACCGTGATGACGGCGAAGAGGTGTTTGTTCCCTTCATGGATGGCATCCGCCACCCGATTCCGCAGATCGGTGTCAGCCACGGCGATCTCAAAGGGAGCGGCGATGTCAAAGATGAGGTTGGTGTGGCTCTCGCCGGGAACAATGCGGAAATCGTGGATGCGGAGGCGGTCGTCCACCTCCTTGACGATGCCCTCGGCGTAGGCCTTCAGCTCGTTGACCCGAGGATCGCGGATGGCCACGGGATCCATGTGGACGGTGGCCTCGATGCCGCACTCCACCCGCAGGCGGCGCTCGATGAGGTCGGCCATGTCGTGGGAGGCGTAGATGTCGGCGTCACCGTCCACCTCCACGTGGAGGGAGGCCATGACCCGCCCGGGGCCGTAGTTATGTACCACCAGATCGTGGATGCCGATGGCACCCTGCCCCTCGAATTCCTTGACCATAGCCTCGATCTGGGCCACGGTCTCCTCCGAGGGCTGCTCCCCCAGGATGGAGTTCTTGGTGTCGTTCAAAATCTTGATGCCCGCCCAGAGGATGAGCAGAGCCACCAGGATGCCCATGTAGGCATCGGGATCGAAGCCCGTGAACTTAAAGACGAGGGTCGCCACCAGCACCGCGAAGGTCGCGCCCGCATCCGAGAGGGAATCGGCGGCGGTGGCGCGCATCACGGAAGAGTCGATCCGCTTGGCGATCTTACGGTTGAAGATACACAGCCACAGCTTGACCAGCACCGACACGCCCAGGACGGCCACCGACACCCAGCTGAATACCGTCTCGGTGGGGTGGAGCATCTTGTCCACCGACCCCGACAGCAGCTCCCAGCCGATGAGGAGGATGATGAAGGAGACGATCATGGAGGACACGTACTCAATGCGGGCGTGCCCGAAGGGATGGTCGCGGTCGGCGGGCTTGGCGGCCACCTTGAAGGTGATGAGGGAGATGATCTGGCTCCCCGCGTCGGAGAGGTTGTTCACCGCGTCGGCCTGCACCGAGATCGCGCCGAAGAGGAAGCCCACGGTGAATTTCCCTGCGGCCAGCAGGAGATTCAGGATGATGCCCACCGTGGAGGCGAGAGTGCCGTAGGCGCGGCGGACGGCGGGAGAGGAGACGTCGCGGGGGGATTTGATGAAGAGTTTGATGAGGAGAGAAGTCATTGGATTTTCCTTTCAGGAAAAATGATGTTGTGCCTGTGGCACAAATGGTGTGCGCCTGAGGCGCAATGATGTTGCGCCAGGGCGCAAGTGATGTGCCCCTTCGGGGCAACGGAGGGAACGGGAGAGCGAGGGTTACTCCCCCCAATATTTACGGTCAAGAGACCGGAGCTGAACCGCCTCCGCAATATGCTCCGCCTGAATCACCCTGCACTTCGCCAGATCGGCAATGGTGCGGGCGACCCGCAAAATACGGTCATGCCCTCGCGCCGACAGCCCCAGATTCTCAAAGGCCGCGCGGAGGAGATCGCTGGCCTCCTCGGTCATGACGCAGTAGCGGCGGATGGAGGCGGGATCCAGCTGGGCATTGCAGTGAAGGGGCTTTTCGGCGGGGGAATGCTCGTAGCCGTGAGCCTCGTCCTCGGCCTTCATGCGCTCCTTGGCAAAGGCGCGGGCCTCGCAGACCCGCTTCCGCACGTCGGCGGAGCGCTCCAGAGTGGCGGGATCCTCGCGGGCGGAGAGCTCGTCGTAGGTGATGGAGGGAAGCTCGATCTGAATATCAATACGATCCAGCATGGGGCCGCTGATGCGGGACATATACCGCCGCACATCCTCGATCTTACAGGTGCATTTGCGGGTGGGATCTCCGAAATACCCACAGCGGCAGGGGTTCATGGCCGCCACCATCATGAAGGAGCAGGGGAAGGTCACCCGCCCGTTGGCGCGGGTGATGGTGACTTTACCGTCCTCAATGGGCTGGCGGAGACCGTCGGTGACCTGCTTGGGGAACTCGGGCAGCTCATCCAAAAACAGCACGCCGTTGTGGGCCAGGGAGACCTCACCCGGCATGGGATTGGCACCGCCGCCCACCAGGCTCACGGGGGACATGGTATGGTGAGGAGAGCGGAAGGGACGGCGGCGAAGGAGGGAAGTACCCTCGGGAAGCGTCCCCGACACCGAATGAACCTTGGTGGCCTCAATGGCCTCGTCGAAGGTCAGAGGAGGCAGGATGGTGGGAAGCCGCTTGGCCAGCATGGACTTGCCCGTACCGGGAGGGCCGATGAGCAGGATGTTATGCCCGCCCGCCGCGGCGATCTCCATGGCCCGCTTGGCCAGCTTCTGCCCCTTGACGTCGGAAAAGTCCACCTCGTAGACCCCGTCGGGGCTGTCGGAGGAGGCAACACGGGCCACGGGAGCCAGGACGCGGCGGCCGTTGAGATGGTCGATGAGGGCGCGCATATTGGACACGCCGTAGACCGAAATCCCCTCCACGGCGGCGGCCTCGGCGGCATTCTCCACCGAGGTGTAGAACTCGGTCATCCCCGCGTCGCGGGCGGCCACGCACATGGACAGCACGCCCCGCACAGGGCGGAACTCTCCCGACAGGGACAGCTCACCCACGAAGCACTTGTCTCCCAGCCGAACCGTGGAGCGGATGATGCCCACCGCCGAGAGGATGCCCGTCAGGATGGCGGCGTCAAAGCCAGATCCCTCCTTGCGGCGGTCGGCGGGAGCGAGATTGACCAGCAGGGCGCACTCGGGAAAGGGGTAGCCCGTATTCTCGCAGGCGGTACGTACCCGCTCCTTGGCCTCCTTGACGGCGGCGTCGGGCAGGCCGACGATCTCAAAATAGTCCAAGCGGTTCTGGGCGTCCACCTCCACCGTCACGGGAAAGCCGTCGATGCCGAACAGCCCCGCGCTGTAGACCTTTGCGAGCATGATGCAGTCCTCCTTGAAAAAGGGTATGGGGCATGGCCCCGAAATCTTCCTTTATTGTATCACACTTCCCGCAAAAAAGCAAGACCCGCAAAGGAAAAACAAGGAATTTCGAGCGCGGACCGGAGGGACACCCCCGCCGCCCGAAAAATATCTCACAAAAAACGTCCTGCAAAACAGGGCAGTTTTCACAAAAATCCATTCTGTGGCAAAATATTTACAATCTCAATCGGGAAATCCCTTGACAACTTGACCCGAATGTATTATAATATGCATATTGATTACTGTAATCTGCGGAGGTATCCATTCATGAAAAAGTATCTGGCTATCGCTTTGGCCGCTCTTCTGCTCGTTGCCTCTCTGGCATCCTGCATCGCCGGCGATCCCGACGGCATTGACGATTACACCCCCGAGGTAGACTATCTGGTTACCGAGCAGGGCACCTTCTATTTCGAGGAGGCCGAGGGTGAGACCGCCATTCTGGTCAAGTACAACGGTAAGGCTACCAAGGACGACCACGTTGTCATCCCTGCCACCTTCAATGACCGTACCGTCACCACCATCGGTGAGAAGGCCTTCTACAGCCTGGCATCCATCGTTGAGGTCACTCTGCCCGACACCATCGTTAAGATCGACAAGTACGCGTTTGCCCGTTGCACCGAGCTGACCGCCATCAACCTGCCCGCAGGCACCCTGGAGATCGACGATTACGCCTTCGCCGAGTGCACCAAGCTGGCATCCGTCAACCTGGGCAGCTCCCTGCTCACCATCGGTGAGAAGGTATTCTGGGGTTGCACCGCACTGACCGACATCTCCCTGCCCGCCACTCTGACCGAGATCGACGACGCCGCCTTCTGGGGCTGCACCGCGCTGACCGCTGTGGAGTTCCCCGAGTCCGTCAAGACCATCGGTACCCTGGCCTACTACAACTGCACCGGTATCCAGTCCATCAAGTTCTCCAAGGACGATATCACCATCGGTGACTACGCTTTCGTGACCGACGGCTCCACCCTGAAGGACAAGATCGACACCTCTAACCTGGCCGAGGGCTCCAAGGTTCTGGAGTACGTGAAGGACATCGCTGAGCCTACCCCCGAGACCGAGGCTCCCGAGACCGAGGCTCCCGAGACCGAGGCTCCCGAGACCGAGGCTCCCGAGGCGTAAGCCATCTACTTTCGGTATATCCATCCCCGACACACCTGTGTCGGGGATTTTTTGCGGAATTTTTTGGCTTTTTGTGAAATTTTCAGGATTTTTCGGAAAGATTTCGGCATCCGACCGTGTCATATTGGGTACAAGCAAGAAAGGAGCCGACCATATGAGTCAATCGAAAACGAAAACCAAGCCCCATCCCTCGGACGAGGAGATCGTGGAGCTGTACTTCGCCAGAGACGAGCAGGCCATCGCCGAGACCGACCGTAAATACGGTAAGGTCTGTATGCAGGTGTCCATGAATATCGTGGAGAGCCGCCCCGACGCCGAGGAGTGCGTCAGCGACGGCTACCTCAAGACCTGGCATTCCATCCCCCCCACCCGTCCCGCCTCCCTCTGCGCCTTTGTCTGCCGCATTGTCCGCAACCTCTCCATCAACCGCCTGCGGGACATGAAGGCCGAGCGACGGAACAAGGATCTCACCCTGTCCCTCGAGGAGCTGGAATCCTGCATCTCGGTGGACGAGTCCCACGCCGATATCCTCCCCGGCCTCATCTCCTCCTTCCTGGAGGGGCTGGAGGAGATCGACCGCAAGCTCTTCATGGGCCGCTACTTCCACGCCACCCCCGTGAAGGATCTGGCCAAAACCTACGACATGACCCCCAACGCCGTGTCCCTGCGCCTGCACAAGACCCGTGAAAAACTCCGACTTCACCTGGAGGAAGGGGGGTATTCGGTATGAGCAAGCTGAACGGAATGCAGATCTTCGAGCTTTTGTCCGATGTGAACGATAACCTGATCGTGGAATCCGTGTCCCCTGCCCTGTTGGCGGGCGGCGCGACGGGCGCGGTGGCAGGACTGACGGGCAACGCGGGCGCGTCCTCCGTGACAGGTTCAGTCCCCGCCGCCGCAGGATCGACCGTCGCGGGAACCGCCGCCAAGACGGGCTTTGCCGCGTGGCTGGCCAAGGGCGGCTGGTTGGCCGTTCTGGCGGGTGTGCTGGTGGCCGCGGGTGTGGCCGTTGGTATCGCGCTTGGCGGGAAAGACCCCGCGGGTACGCTGCCCGTTGTGTCGGATACCGTGACCGAGTCCGAGAGCATGACCGACGATAGCACCGAGACCGACGATAGCGCCGAGAGCGAGACCGAAGCTCCCACGGAGGAGTCCACCGATGCCCCCGCCGAGGAGGAGACCTATTCTCAAGGATTGCATTTCGCCTCCAACAAGGACGGAACCTGCTACGTCCGCGGCCCGGGGGACTGCACCGATATCGCAGTGGTGATCCCGCCCGTGAGCCCCGCGGGGGATAAGGTAACGGGTATCGGCGAGATGGCGTTCAGGATTTGCGCCGATCTCGTCAGCGTCACCATCCCAGAGGGGGTGACGAGCGTTGGTGATCGCGCGTTTGAGGGCTGTACGGGACTTACCGAGATCATCCTTCCGAACGGTCTGGAACGTATTGGAGAGGGCGCGTTTATGAGCTGCAAGAGCCTTGCGCATGTGACCATCCCCGACAGCGTGACGAGTATGGATGATATGGCGTTCGAGGCCTGTAGCAGTCTCACGGGTATCATCATCCCCGACGGCGTGACGGTCCTTCATGGCTCGCTGTTTGACGGATGCACCGCATTGACGGAATTTACCATTCCTTCCGGTGTGACGAGCATTGAAAGGGAAGTGTTCCGAGGCTGTACCGGCCTTACGAGCATCACCATTCCCGCCACCGTCACGAGCGTCGACGCCTACGCCTTCGCGGATTGTACAGGCTTGACGAGCTTTATGATCCCAAATACGGTGACAGAGATGAAGGACGGTGTATTCTCGGGATGCGCGAACCTGACAATTGTCAAGCTACCTGACGGCATTACCAGAATCCCTGCAAGCATGTTCGAGGGTTGCACAGCCCTTACGAGCTTTGTCATCCCCGACGGTGTCACCTCCATCGGGAGGGAAGCCTTCAAGGGATGTACCGGACTGACGGATGTGACCATTCCGACCTCGGCTACGAGCATGGGTGACAGTGTGTTTGAGAATTGCAGCGCGCTTGCGGAGGTTAACCTCCCCGACGATATGACGGTCATTATGAATCACTTGTTTGAGGGATGTACCTCCCTTACGTCTATGACCATTCCCGCGGGTGTGACGAAAATGGGACAGTACGTATTCAGCGGCTGTACGAGCTTGACAAGCGTGACCATTCCCGCAGGCGTGACACGTATCGACATCGGCACGTTCTCAAACTGCATTGCCCTTACGGAAAGCCCGCTCCACAATGGCGTGACCGAGATCGGCAACTACGCCTTTCTGAATTGTACAGGCCTTACGTCCATGCCCCTTCCCTCGGGCGTGGGTGGAATCGGAAAGGCCGCGTTTGAGGGGTGTACGGGGCTTACGTCCATGACGCTTCCCGCAGGCATGACACAAATCGGGGAGGAATTGTTTGCGGGATGTACCGGACTTACAGCGATCAACCTTCCCGACAGCATAACCGAGATCCGCGATTCCGCCTTTGAGGGCTGTACGGGCCTCACAGAGCTCACCCTCCCGACCGGGGTAAAAAAACTGGGGCAGTCGGTGTTCAAGGATTGTACGGGGCTTACGGAGCTGACCATTCCCGAGGGCGTGACGAGAATCGAGTATGGTCTGTTTGAAGGCTGTACCGCTCTGGTATCGGTCACCCTCCCGAGCCGCGTAGCGTCCATGGGCAAGGTAACGTCCATGGGCGGTCGGATATTTGACGGATGCGCAAGCCTTACGTCTGTGACCCTCCCTGCAGGTATCACGTGCATCAGCCCGTCCACCTTTGAGGGCTGTGTTTCCCTTACGAGCGTGACCCTCCCCGCGGAGGTGAACCTCATCCAAAAGCTTGCCTTTGAGGGCTGTACCGGCCTTACGGACGTGCACTATCCCGCCCCCCAAGCCCAATGGAAGGCGGTAGAGATCGAAGAGGGCAACGACTGCCTCCTTTCTGCCACCGTTCATTGCTCCGACGGCGAGATTTTCATAAAGGACTGAGCTCCCACCACCCCGACTCACCTCGGGGTGGTCTTTTCGTCTTGACCGAAAAACCAAATCGCCCACGAGAGTTTCCGCCGAATTTCGTCAACTTTTTCACGGGATATTTCCCATACCCCCTTGATTCTTTTCGCGATTTGTGCTATACTATACTCTGTATGATTATGTAATATGGAAGAGTGTGGCTTGCTCCCTTTTTGGGAAAACCACTCCTTCATTCCTCCCTGTTTACCTGCCGCCGGGTGGCGGTGTAAGGGCGGGAGACCGTACCCCTCCTTGGGACGGATACCGCCCGTATATAGAATTGAACATACGAAAGGAAAGCAAACCAATGGAAACCGTGAAACTCCCCTCGGGTGTCTCCATCCCGAAGATGACCCCCGAGGAGGCCGACCGCCGCTCCTACCTCACCAAAGAGATGCTGGACATGATGCATCTCTCCCCCGTGGGAAATCCCGCCGCCTGCTCGGGCGAGGGGGATGACCTGACCTTCTACTACGACCCCGCCCGCGTCACCGAGGCCGCCCCCGAGCTGTGGTACCGCCCCATGATGGACGAGCATGAGCCCGTGGACGTCATCGAGCTGGACAGCGGCGCCGAGGTGGAAAAGCTCTCCACCAAGCGAGCCGCCGCCATGGGCTTTTACACCCGCGAGCGGCTGGATCAGATGAACTACGACGTGGTGGAGGAGCCCGTGGCCTACAACCTCCGCTCCGACGGCACCATGATCTACTTCTACGATAAGCGCACCGCCGTCCGCCGTCCCCTGAAGTGCACCGTTTGCGGTAGGGACGTCCGCTACAAGAGAAAAATGTGCCGCGCCTGCTTTGAGAAGGATCTGGCCATCCGCCGCACCGAGGGCGATGCCTACCGCGCCCAGTCCTTCGGCTACGAGCGCGAGCGCGTCCTGTTCTTTGACCTGGAGCTGACGGGCGTGTACGATCACGATGAGATCATCTCGGTCTCCATCACCAACGCAAACGGCGAGGTGCTCATGGATACCCTGGTCAAGCCTCTCCACAAGAAGAAGTGGAACCGCACCGAGAAGATCCACGGCATCACCCCCGCCATGGTGCAGGATGCTCCCACCCTGGACGAGATCATCCCCACCCTCAAGGAGATGTTCGCGAACGCCGATAACCTCATCGCCTTCGGTGTCTCCACCGACTACAGCCACATCAAGTACATCTACGATTCCCTCAGCGAGCAGGAGGCTCTCCGCAAGAAGACCCGCTGCTGTGCCCTGGAGTTCGTCCGCTTCCAGAATGAGCATTACCCCGACGAGAACCACGCGTCTCTGGTGGACGCCATGCGTACCCTGGGCATCGGCTGGGACGGTATCCCCCACTCCTCCATCGCCGACACCATCGCCTGCATGAAGGTCTGGGAGGCCCTGTTCCCGAGCTACTACACCACCCCCATGCCGGAATTACCCGATTACAGCGCCATGACCCCCGCCGCCGCCCCCGCCTTCAACGAGGCCACAGGGGAGTTCGTACATCCCGCCCACGAGGAAAAGGAGGAAAGCTATGTCTGATCTGTTCGGTCTGGAAAAGCCCCATAAGATCACCGATGGAGACGAGGTCTCCCATCTGATCACCGTCTACGACGTGGCGGTGCTGGGCATCGTCCGGGGTATGCTGGAGGATGAGAACATCCCCTACCTCGTCCGTGAGCGGGGCACCGGCTCTGCTATGCGCATCCTGACGGGCTTCTCCCTCTACGGCACCGACGTCTACGTCCCCACCGAGGCCCTGGAGACCGCCAAGGCGCTGGTGGCAGGCCTGGAGGATGCCGAGATCACCTTCGTGGATGACGAGGGCAACGAGATCTCGGTGGAGGATGCCGCCGAGGAAGCCTCGGACACGGAGGAAGACTGATATGAAGGAGATCCTGCTTCTGAAATACGGCGAGATCGTCCTCAAGGGCGCGAATAAGCGCTACTTCGAGGATATGCTCCTCCGCCAGCTCCGCCGCAAGGCCAAGCCCTTTGGGGATTTTGAGATCTACCGCTCCCAGAGCACCATTTATATCGAGCCCAAGAGCGACTTTTGCGACATGGACGGCATGATGGCCGCCGCAGGCAAGGTCTTCGGCATCGTGGCCATCTGCCGCGCCGCCGTCTGCGAGAAGAACATGGAGAGCATCCTCGCCACCGTCAAGGAGTACATCCCCCCTCACCTGGCAGGGAAGAAGACCTTCAAGGTAGAGTCCAAGCGCTCCGATAAGAATTTCCCCCTGGATTCCATCGAGATCTCCCGCGAGGCGGGCGGCGCGGTGCTGTCGGCCTGCCCCCACATGCGGGTGGACGTTCATAACCCCGATGTGACTGTGCGGGTGGAGGTGCGGGATTTCGCCGCCTACGTCCATCCCGGCCCCGTGAAGGGCGCGGGCGGTATGCCCGTGGGCTCCAACGGCCGCGGCCTGCTGTTGCTCTCGGGCGGTATCGACTCCCCCGTGGCGGGCTACATGATGGCCAAGCGCGGCATGACCATGGAGGCCATCCACTTCGAGTCCTTCCCCTACACCAGCGAGATGGCCCGCGATAAGGTGCTCCGCCTCGCCCAGATCGTATCCGAGTACAACAACGACGAGATGATCGTCCACGTGGTGTCCCTCACCAAGGTACAGGAGGAGCTGGTCAAGCATTGCGACGAGGACTACTTCACCCTCCTGCTCCGCCGCTACATGATGGCCATTGCCGACCGCGTGGCCTCGAAATTCTACTGCGGCGCGTTGGTCACGGGCGAGTCCCTGGGTCAGGTGGCCTCCCAGACCACCGAGGCCATCGGTGTTACCGACCCCGTGGCCACCCACCCCGTCTTCCGTCCCTGCATCGGCCTGGACAAGGAGGATATCGTGGTCACCGCCCGCAAGATCGGCACCTTTGAGACCTCCATCGAGCCCTACGAGGATTGCTGTACCGTCTTCACCCCCCGCCACCCCCGCACCCGCCCCGACCTGCAGAAGGTGCTGGCGCAGGAGCAGAAGCTCCCCTTCGAGGAGCTGGTGGAGGAAGCCTTGGCCAATATGTACCGCGTGGACGTGACCCCCGAGGGGTATGAGGTGCGGCAATGAATCCTACCTACTTCAAGTTCATCCTGCTGGGACTGATCCTTTTGGAGTACGCGTGGTCGCTGACCCACTACCTCCTGTCGGCATCCCAGCGCAAAAAGCCCCTGCCCGACTGCGTGAAGGGCATCTACGACGACGAGCAGTACGCCCGCTGGGTGGCCTACACCAAGGAAAAGAAGCGTATGGGCTTCTACCACAATATCTTCATGACCCTGTTCACTCTGGCGATCTTCGCCTTTGATCTTCTCGCGGTGGTGTACAATGCCATCGGCGTGACGGGTACATGGGGGGCTGTCATCCTCATGCTGGTGTTCTCGGTGGTCTCCCACCTGTTGGAGATCCCCACCAACTACCATTTCACCTTTGTGATTGAGGAAAAGTACGGCTTCAATAAGTCCACCAAAAAGACCTTCTGGATCGATCAGCTCAAGAATCTGATCCTGAATACCCTCCTCAACACCGCCCTCATGATGCTGGCCTATACCCTCCAGGACCTCATGGGGATGTGGATGGCCCTGGGTCTGTTCGTGATCCTCATGCTGATCATGGTGATCACCTCCTTCTTCTCCCTGTTCTTCCAGAAGCTGTTCTACAAGTTCACCCCCCTGCCCGAGGGCGAGCTCCGCGACCGACTCATGGGTCTCTTCGCCGCCCACGGCTACACCGCCAAGGAGATCTACGTCATGAACGCGTCCAAGCGCACCACCCGCGCCAACGCCTTCTGCACGGGTCTCGGGAAGGGCAAGAAGATCGCCCTCTTCGACAATCTGGTGGAGGGCTACACCGAGGACGAGATCACGGCGGTCTTCGCCCATGAGCTGGGTCACGCCAAGCACCGCGACACCCTCAAACTGGTGGGGCTTCAAGCCATCATCTACGCCGCCATGTCCCTCCTCATCACCTTCATGCTCACAAGCGAGACGGTCAGCCTCGCGCTGGGCTTTGATACCTACAACGCGGCGGGCGCCTTCATTGCCCTGTCTGCGGTGGTGCTGGGGCCTGTCATGACCATCCTCATGGCCCCCATCAACATCCTCTCCCGCCGTTTCGAGCGGGCGGCGGATACCTTCGCCGTGGACAACGGCCTGGGCGATCCCCTTGTGGATGCTCTGACCCGCCTCCACCGCGACAGTCTGGCCGACCTCAACCCCCATCCCTTCCTCTCCGTCATCGGGGATTCCCACCCCACCCTGGGCGAGCGCATCCAAGTGGTGCGGAGCGCGCAGGAGAGACGGGGAGAGCGGGGAAGCAAGTCCGACGCTTCTTGATCTTACATAAACTGAAAGGAATTGCACCATGGAACAAATGTACTACAACATGACCATCGCGGGCTGTGACCGCGCCCTCCCCCTCTGCCCCCTGACCGACGAGCTGATGATCGGCGCATTCGTCATCTTCGGTGACCCCGAGCTGACCACCGCCTGCTCCAAGGCTCTTTTGGAGAAGGTTCCCGAGTACGACTACATGATCACCGCCGAGGCCAAGGGCATCCCGCTGATCCACGAAATGGCACGCCTTGCCGGCAACCAGAAGTATATGCTGGCGCGCAAGGGCACCAAGCTGTATATGCGGGACATTCTGGACGTGAAGGTCAACTCCATCACCACCAACCGCGAGCAGCACCTCTACCTGGACGGAAACGATGCCGCCCTCATGAAGGGCAAGCGCATCCTCATCGTGGACGACGTGGTGTCTCTGGGCGACTCCATGCACGCCCTGGAGCAGCTGGTCGAGGCGGCAGGCGGTATCGTTTGCGGCCGCGCCACCATCCTGGCTGAAGGTAAGGCGGCCGATCGCACCGATCTGGTGTATCTGGAGAAGCTGCCCCTGTTTACCAAGGACGGTCAGCCTTTGGATTGATCCGTACCCCGTAGGGTAATCCGCCGTCATTTTCATAAAATATCCCTTTGTAGGGGAGACCATTGGTCGCCCGCCATGGAAACCCGACACGGGCGACCGATGGTCGCCCCTACAGAGCCGAATACATTCCATATTCTATATACGAAAGAAGGTTCATCAAAATGGCAGAACTTTTAACCACCAACGACAAGCGCACGTGCCTGTGTGCCGAGCTCTCCTCCGCCAACGTCGGCCAGACCGTCTGCGTCATGGGCTGGGCCCAGAAGCAGAGAGACCTGGGTGCTCTCATCTTCATCGACCTCCGCGACAGAAGCGGTATCGTCCAGCTGGCCTTTGACGACGCCACCGACCGCGAGGCCTTCGACAAGGCCTTCACTGTCCGCGCCGAGTTCGTCCTCTGCGCCCACGGCGTTGTCCGTCCCCGCGGCGAGGGTGCGGTGAACAAGAACATCCCCACGGGTGAGATCGAGATCGCCGTCACTGAGCTGAAGATCCTCTCCGCCTCCCAGACCCCTCCCTTTGAGATCGTGGAGAACAGCCCCGTCAAGCCCGAGCTTCGCCTCCAGCACCGCTATCTCGACCTCCGCCGTCCCGACATGGCCTACAACATCATGGCCCGCTCCAAGATCACCAAGCTGGCCCGTGACTACTACGCCCAGAACGGCTTCATCGACATCGAGACCCCCTGCCTCATCGCCCCCACGCCCGAGGGAGCAAGAGACTACCTCGTTCCTTCCCGCGTCCACCACGGCAAGTTCTACGCCCTGCCCCAGTCCCCCCAGCTCTACAAGCAGCTGCTCATGGTCTCGGGCTTTGACCGCTACTTCCAGATCGCCCGTTGCTTCCGCGACGAGGATCTCCGCGCCGACCGCCAGCCCGAGTTCACCCAGATCGACACCGAGATGTCCTTCGTCAATGAGGACGACGTCATGCGTATGCACGAGGGCTTCCTGAAATTCATGTTCAAGGAGTTCTATGGCATCGATCTCGGCGGCGACTTCATCCGTATGCCCTACGCCGAGGCCATGGATCGCTTCGGCTCCGATAAGCCCGATATCCGCTTCGGCTTCGAGCTGAAGAACCTGTCCGACATTCTCGCCGGCACCGAGTTCAAGGTGTTCGCGGGCGCTATCGCAAACGGTGGCTCCGTCCGCGCCATCAACGTCAGCGGCGGTGCGTCCATGTCCCGTAAGGAGATCGACGCGCTCGTTGAGTTCGTCAAGACCTACAAGGCCAAGGGCCTGGCATGGCTCAAGTGGGCAGAGAACGGCGACATTTCCTCCTCCTATGCCAAGTTCCTCACCGAGGCCGAGAACGAGGCCATCAAGGCCCGCATGGAGGCAAAGCCCGGCGACCTGATCCTCATCGTAGCCGACAAGAATTCCGTGGTCTTCGACGCTCTGGGCGCGCTCCGTTGCCACTGCGCCAAGAAGATGGGCCTGTGCGATCCCAAGGACTTCAAGTTCCTGTGGGTCACCGAGTTCCCCCTCTTGGAGTACTCCGAGGAGGACGGCCGCTTCTACGCCAAGCACCACCCCTTCACCATGCCCATGGAGGAGGATCTTCAGTACATCGACAGCGATCCCGGTCGCGTCCGCGCCAAGGCCTACGACATCGTGCTGAACGGCACCGAGCTGGGCGGCGGCTCCATTCGTATC
Organism: Eubacteriales bacterium; assembly: GCA_045128275.1. Taxonomy (GTDB): domain Bacteria; phylum Bacillota; class Clostridia; order Oscillospirales; family CAG-272; genus CAMEON01. The sequence continues at coordinate 42,568 of JBGVRH010000035.1, forward strand.
CATTCGGGTGAGATCCAGTCCAAGATGTTCGAGGTGCTGGGCTTCACTCCCGAGGATGCCCAGGAGAAGTTTGGCTTCCTCCTCGAGGCCTTCAAGTACGGCGTGCCTCCTCACGGCGGTCTGGCCTTCGGTCTCGACCGTCTGGTGGCTCTGTCCATCGGTCTGGAGGACATCCGCGACGTCATCGCCTTCCCCAAGGTGCAGAACGCCAGCGAGCTCATGACCAAGTGCCCCGCTCCCGCCGATGCCAAGGCTCTGGAGGAGCTGGCTATTGCCATCGTGCCCGAGGAATAAGAACCAAAGAGCGAAGAACGACTTGAGGGGAACTTCTTGAAAGAAGTTCCCCTCAAACTCCCTTCAAGAACTTTCAATAAAAAAAGTAAGGAGGAAAGATTTATGAAATTGCTTCTCAACGCCCTCATCAAATTCCTCATCGGCCTCCTTCTGGTCGGCCTCCTGATCTTCCTCCCCGCAGGCACCCTTGCCTACCCCGGTGGCCTCCTCTTCCTCTGCCTCCTATTCGTCCCCATGCTTATCATGGGCATCGTCATGCTCACCCGCGCCCGCGACCTCCTCGCCAAGCGGCTGGATGCCAAGGAAAAGCAAGCGGCGCAAAAGGGGGTGCAGTCCCTTGCGGGGCTGGTCTTCATGGCGGGCTTCGTGCTGGCGGGGCTGGACTTCCGCTTCGGCTGGTCGGACGTGCCCCTCCCCGTGATGATCGCCGCCTCCGTGATCTTCCTGATCGGCTACGGACTTTACGCCGAGGTCATGCGGGAGAACGCCTACCTGTCCCGCACCGTCAAGGTGGAGGAGGGACAGACCGTGATCTCCACAGGCCTCTACGGCATCGTCCGCCACCCCATGTATCTGGCCTCTGTCCTCATGTTCCTGTCCATCCCCCTCGTGATGGGCTCGTGGTACGCCCTGATCCCCTTTGCCTTCTATCCTCTTCTCATGGTCGTCCGCATCCTCGACGAGGAGAAGCTTCTGACGGCGGAGCTTTTGGGGTATGAGGAATATAAGAGGAAGGTTAAGTACCGCATGATTCCGTTTATCTGGTGATCCGCGTGAGGGGATCGTCCCCCCATGTTCTTCAGACCTGCCCGACTGATGAAAGGCCAAAATCCACCAAACAGATTTAAAAAACAAGGTTCTACTGTTGTTCGACCCACTTTTTAAGGGGGACTCCTTGCATTTCGGCGGCGGCCGTGCTATAATGAGGGCATCCGATCACCCACGAAAGCGAGAATCAACATGGAAAACAATTACGCATTCGGCAACTATATCACCGAGCTTCGCAAGAAGAAAAAGCTGTCGCAAACCGAGCTTGGAGAAAAGCTGGGCGTGTCCAACAAGGCCGTGTCCAAATGGGAAAACGGGGCGGCTTATCCTTCGACCGATCTGATCCTCCCCTTGGCGGAGGCTCTTGGCGTTTCGGTGGAGGAGATACTGGCTTCCATCAGCCAGAGCAAGGCAGAAAAGACCCGCCTGCGCCGCTTTTTGGATACGGTATTGGGGCGCGAAAAGCTGATCTATATCGTTCTGGGGAGTCTTTGGGTTATTGTCTACGCTTTGTTTCTGGAGTTTGGTGAGCAGCCCGATAAGCGGTTTGAGGCCATATTCGCGCCGATCGGCACCGCTATTCTTTTCGGAGGCGTGTATCTGGCCTTGCTTGTATCCGGTAAAGGCGCGATGAAATCCATGAAGGTCATTGACGTGTACGAGGTGATTGCTCTTGCTATTTTCACTTGGGGCATGGTTGCCTTGCTCGTTACGTTTATTCTCAATATGAAAACAGGATACAATATGTCGGTTTCTTTGGTTCCGGGCGTATTGGCCGGACTGACATTTTACCACAACAGAAGAAAGAGGTGATCCGATTGCCCCGCTACACCGACACCCACGCCCACTACTTCGACCGCAAGTTCGATCCCAACCCCCACAACTTCAACGATAAATTCAACAAATACGGCGGCGCGGACACCCTCCTGACCGACCCCGACTTCCTCTCCAAGGTGGCCGCCGTCATCAACGTGGGCACCAATCTTACGAATAGCCAGACCGCCGTGGACATGGCAGGGAAGTACCCCTACATGGCCGCCGCCGTAGGCATCCACCCCGAGGATGCTCAGGGACTCCCCGACGGGACTCCCCTCGACCCCGAAAAAGAGCTGTCCGCCCTCCGCGATTGGGTCAGCGACCCTGCCCGCCGCAAGGCCGACAAGATCGTAGCCATCGGGGAGATCGGCTTCGACTACCATTGGCAGCCCATGGACAAGGAACTCCAGCGCGCCTTCTTCGAGGGGCAGATGCAGATCGCCGCCGATACGGGACTCCCCGTCATCATCCACGATCGCGAGGCTCACGGCGATAGCTTTGAGGTCATCCTCAAATACCCCACCGTCAAGGGGGTCTTCCACGCCTACGGAGGCTCCGCCGAGATGGCGCGTGAGCTGACCCGACGGGGCTGGTACATCGGCTTCGGCGGCGTGGCCACCTTCAAGAACGCCGAGCGGGTCAGAGCCGTGGTGGCCTCGGTGGATCTATCCAAGCTCCTCCTGGAGACCGACTGCCCCTACATGGCCCCCGTCCCCTTCCGCGGCAAGATCAACCACTCGGGGCTGATCCCCCACATCGCAGAGGTCATCGCGCCCCTGCACGAGCTGATCGTGGACGAGCTGGCCGAGATTACCAACCGCAACGCCGAGGCGCTGTTCGGGCTTTCGGCGGTGCTGGGATAAAGCATAAAACGGCATGAGTTTTTGAGTAAATCAATCCCTTTCCGGACGAATGACACAAGAAAGGCACCCGCACCATAGCAACTCTGACAAACACAAGGAGGACTGATCTATGACCGCTCTATCCAAAAAGACCCGCATCACCCTGTTGATCGTGGCGGGAACCATCCTTTTGACGGCCCTGCTGGCGGTATGGGGGGTGATCATGGTCAATACCCTGACAAGGCATCGGCTCATGAATAGCTACCTGGCTCCCTATAGCGAAAGGGCCACGGCCTATCTCGCTGAGAATGAGGCCTTCACCGAGACATACGGCGAGGTCACCCTTCACGTCAAGAGCTATACCTACAGCTATCTGGATTCCGCCAAGATTGCCCGCCCCCCCTTCGGCCTCGGATGCCCCGCCACCGCCGAGGAGTTTGAGGCCGAGCTTGCCTACCTCACCATCGAGGTGCGTTTCTCGGCCATCCACTCGGTCAACGTCCGCTTTGAAAAGACCCCCGACGGCAGCCTGGAGATCACAGGCTGGGAGAACGCCGACGAGTGACCCCATCGCCCCCTCCGCACCCCGCCCTTGGCGGGGTGTTTTTTGGCGCGATCCTCTCTTTTCGCAGGGATGTATTTGGAGAAATTCATAATCACCCCTTGACGAATCGCTGTGTTTGTGGTACAATATGGACAATTCCCCGAAAGGAGATTTCATGATGAAAAAAATGAGAATGAAACGCTTGCTGGCTCTGGCCCTGTGCGCTGTGATGGTGGCCGCCGTGTTCGCCGCCATTGTCCCCGTCAGTGCGGCCTCCGAGGTCAGCATCCAGAACGGTACGGGTAACCGCGAGCCCATCCGCGTGGGCAAGACCTACTCCTACCGCGCCATCGTAAACGGCGAGTTCACGGCCTTCGGCTTCAGTATGCCCACCTGGACCAAGAAGGATTCCTACGCCACCCTGTACCTCTACAAGTGGCAGGGTAATTACGACAAGACCGTGGCCTCCACCCCCGTGGCCTCCAAGGTCTTCAACCCCCTGACCGACGGTGCCTACCACTGGGTGGAGTTCGATCCCCAGCCCGCGGGCGAGTACCTGTTCCACATCGCCGACGGCGGTGCCGACGTGGGTGTGTGGACCTGCAGCAGCCCCACCGATTCCAAGGGATTCTTGTACATCAACGGCGTTGAGCAGAGAGGAGAGCCCGAATTGAAGATCCGCTTTACAGATGCACCCGCCGAGCCCTTCGGCAACTGCGAGCCCTCGGGCGAGATCCGCAGCATCCAGTACCCCTACACCAACCAGTCGGGTGAGGCCGTGTTCAATATGAACTCCGCCTTCGGTATCCGCGCAAACGTCACCTCCTCCTTCGTGGGCGTGCAGTTCAAGATGGCGACCTACATGGCCACCGACATCGAGATCGACATGAATGTCTACGCCTGGAAGGGCACCTACGAAAAGACCGTGGCCGAGGGCCCCGCGGGCAAGGGTCATCTCACCCTGGTGGATAACGCCACCCAGGGCGTGATCTTCGACGAGCTTCCTGCTGGCGATTACCTCTTCCTGGCCGAGAACTTCACCAAGTCTCCCGCTATGTACGTCTACGGCAGCGTATCGAACTTCAAGGGCTACGTCTACCGCGACGGCTTCCCTGTGGAGAATAACATCCAGTACCCCGTCATGCAGATCATCTTCAACGAGGAAAAGGAGGATTACTTCGTGCAGTGCTCCAAGCCCGAGGATACCGTCACGGGTGACCACGTGGCTCCCCCCGCCTACGTCATCCCCTCCGACAGCCTCATCTATACCCACCCCGTCATGCCCGACACCTGGGTCTTCACCGACGGCCTGGGCCGCGTGTCCCTGACCAACAAGGACGTGGGCGACCTCAAGGCAGACAAGACCCTGGCCATGTTCTACTGGACCTGGCACATCGACGGCTTCACCACCCACGTCCCCGTCAACGTCCAGCAGTACTCCGAAAAGTACCCCGAGGCCATGCGGGATTGGGATAACCCCGTCTGGGAGAACACCTACTCCTACTGGTGGAACGAGTCCATCTACGGCTACTACCGTGGCGACGATAAATGGGTGCTCCGCAAGCAGGCCGAGCTTCTGGCCAACGCCGGCGTGGATGTCATCTTTACCGACAACACCAATGCCGAGATGACCTGGAGAAATGCCTATACTCCCCTCATGCAGGAGTGGACGGATGCCATGAACGACGGTCTCAAGGCCCCCAAGGTCTCCTTCATGCTCCCCTTCTGGGATAAGGCCTACACCAACACCCAGGTCCAGTCCCTCTACCTGGACATCTTCCGCGCGGGCAAGTTCCAGAACCTCTGGTTCTACTGGGACGATAAGCCCATGCTCATGGGTCAGCGCACGGCCTTCAATGCCGCCAACTCCCCCATCGAGAAGGAGATCACCCGCTTCTTCACCTTCCGCGCAGGCCAGCCCGGCTACGTGGTGGATAAGACCGACAACGCCTCTTGGGGCTGGCTGTCCATGTACCCCCAGGCCGTCTACTACAAGGACAACGCTGACCGCAAGGATGGTGTGGTGGAGCAGATGACCGTGGGTATCGCCATGAACCACGACTATGAGAATAAGGCCCTGGCCGCCATGAGCGGTAACAACATCGCAGGCCGCTCCTACACCTCCGAGTACAAGGATCGCTACGTCAAGGAGGGCGCCGAGGCCTCCAAGTGGGGCTACAACTTCGCCGAGCAGTTCAAGTACGCCCTGGAGATCGACCCCAAGGTCATCTTCGTCACGGGCTGGAATGAGTTCCGCGTAGGCCGTTATGAGCAGTGGCCTGAGTCGGGTCCCGCCGTCGTGGAGAACGCCTTCCCCGACCAGTACAACGACGAGTATTCCCGCGATATCGAGCCCACCAAGGGCGCGCTCCAGGATCACTACTACTACCAGCTGGTCAACTTCGTCCGTCAGTTCAAGGGCGCAAGACCCATCCCCACCCCCTCCGCCCAGAAGACCATCGACCTGAACGCAGGCTATGACCAGTGGAAGGACGTGGCTCCCTACTTCGGTGCCTACATCGGCAACACCGAGCACCGCGACGCCCCCGGCTACGGCAACCTGGTCTACACCGAGACCTCCGGCCGTAACGACATCATCGGCGCCCAGGTCTCTCGCGATGCCGACTACCTCTACTTCCTCGTGGAGTGCGCCGACAACATCACCGCCTCCACCGACTCCCTGTGGATGAACCTCTACCTCGACGTGGATCAGTCCAAGCAGGGCTGGAACACCTTCGATTTCGTCATCGGTAAGAGCGGTACCACCGCCTCCACCATGACCCTGGAGAAGTTCACCGCCGACAATGATTATGCCAAGACCGAGAAGGTCGCCGACGTGGAGTACAAGGTGGACGGCCGCTACATGACCGTCAAGATCGCCAAGTCCGATCTGGGTCTGACCGACGGCTTCACCGTCAACTTCGCCTGGACCGACAACGTCCACGACGAGGGCGACTACACCAAGTTCTCGGGCGATATCCTGGACTTCTACATCTCGGGCGACGTAGCACCCGGCGGACGCTTCAAGTTCAGCTACGTGGTCGCCGCCGAGGGTAGCACCCCCTCCGAGACCGAGCCTGCCGAGACTCAGCCCACCGACACCGATCCCACCGAGTCTACCCCCGCAGAGACCGCTCCCACCACCGATGCCCCCGCCACCGAGGCTCCCGACGAGACCGAGGGCAAGAAGGGCTGTAAGTCCTCCGTGGCCGCCGCAGCAGCCGTCCTGACCGCCGCTGCAGCCGCCGTAGCTCTCAAGAAGGGCAAGGAAGACTGATCCCCGATCCCCGTATATCCCGATACCGCTCTCCTTTGAGGGCGGTATCTTTTTTGAACGCCCCCGTTTTCCCCCTTTACAAATCCCCCAAAATATGCTATACTACAACCAATCAAACCAAGGAGGACACCCCCATGCTCCGACACCCCTTTGATAAGCAGTTCGACCTTCCCGCAGGCTCCATCCGCCTGACGGGCATCCCCGACCAAAAGATCCGCATCATCACCGAGGGCACCCTCAAGGTCATCGATATGCACGCCCTGGCCGATTACTTCCGCAACACCATGGATATGTTCGCCACGGGTGAGTTCTGGGGCAAGCTCATGCGGGCCTCCTGCCTCATCTGCTCCTACACGAATGACCCCGCCCTCCGCGAGATCGTGGACACCGCCGCGGCGGACATGCTCTCCCTGCAAAGGGAAGACGGTTGCCTGTCCACCTGCCCCGACCATACCCAGCCCAATGGCTCCAACGGCTCGGATCTCTGGGAGCGCAAGTACGCCCTCATGGGGCTTCTGGCCTACTACGAGCTGACGGGAAGCCCCGAGGCCCTGGAGGCCTGTGTCAAGCTGGTGCGCTACACCAATGACCAAGTGGGACTCCCCCCCAAGACCCCCATCACGGATACGGGCTGGGCTTTTTGCGGGATCGAGTCCTCCTCCATCCTGGAGCCCGTCCTCCGCGTGTACCAGATCACGGGCGACCCCGCCGCCCTGGAGCTGGGCACCTATATCGTGAACAGCGGCTGCTGTAAGCGGGAAAACATCTTCGACGCCATCAAAAACGGCAAGTCTCCCATGGAGATCGGCTGGAATGGCGTGGCCGAGCAGAGCATCGCCAAGGCCTATGAGATGATGTCCTGCTTCGAGGGACTCTGCGAGTACCACCGCGTCACGGGAGACCCCGAGGCGCTGGAGACGGTCAAGACCTTCTGGGATAAGGTCATCGAGGAGGAGATCACCCTCCTCGGCTCGGGCGGCGCGGATGCCCCCTTCAACTTAGGCCCCGGTACGGGGGAGCAATGGAACCGCACCCGCTTCGAGCAGACCAACCCCGCCATTGACCTCATGATGGAGACCTGCGTGACCGTCTACTGGATGCGCCTCTGCCACCAGCTCCTCCGCCTCACGGGTGAGGTCAAGTACGCCGACGAGCTGGAGAAGAGCCTCTACAACGCCATTTTCGGCGCCCTGAAGCCCGACGGACATTTCTTTGAGTACTTCCCCCGCTTCAACGGCGAGCGGAACCCCAAGGTCAATTACTCCTTCAACATCAAGGGCTTTGACCTCTCCTGCTGTACCGCCAACGGCCCCACGGGTCTGGGCATGGCCCCCTACCTCGCCTTCGCGGGCACACCCGACGGCGTGGCGGTGAATTTCTATGAAAACGGTACCGTCCGCGTCCCCTTCGGGGATGCCGCCGTGACTCTCGCCATGGAGTCCGACTACCCCATGATGGGCAAGGCCACCTTGAAGGTCTTGTCGGTGGAAGGGACGATCCCCGCCGAAAATTCCTTCGTGATCTCCCTCCGTGTGCCCACCTTTGCCGAGGGCTTCACGGTGCTGGATCAGGCGCGGAACATGGTCACCGCCGAGGCAGGCACATACCTCCGCCTGTGCGGTAACGTCACCGAGGGCGACGAGTGGCTGATTTGCTTCGATATCCCCCTCGTCAAGCACCCCGCCCCCCACGGCTCTGACCGCGCGGGTGACAATTTCGTAGCCTTCACCTACGGCTCCATCCTTCTCGCCCGTGATGCTCGCGACACGGTCGCCGACGGGGTGGATCCCCTCACCCCCATCCAAGACGGCGAGATCGGGGACTGGCGGGTCACCCCCTCGGAGCGGGACGGCTTCCTTACGGTTTACGTCACCGTAGGGGACACCGAGCTGAAGCTCATCGACTACATGACGGCAGGGAACGACTGGAATCACACCGCCTTTGCCTCCTGGCTTCCCCTTGCGTAACCCCCAAGACCCTCCATAGAAAGGACACCTCCATGGGAAAATCATTCCATACATACCTTCCACGCATCGCCGTCCTCCTTTTGACCCTTTGCCTCCTCCCCTGGGGCATATTGACCGCCTCAGCTGACGATACAGACACAGGGGCTCCCCTCCCCACCTGCTACCAGCAGAACGATCCCCGCTGGGGACACCTGGAGCAGTTAGCCCCCGGCGGATGCGGCATCCTGTCATTGGTCAACGCCGTCCACTACCTCACGGGCAACTTCATCGACCCCGTAGGCCTGGCCGCCTACGCCCGCAGTATCGATGCCTACTACGGCTCGGTGGGCGGAGGCACCGCCCGCTGGGTGCTGTACCACCAGCTGGACGATTATGAAAAGAAGTACGGCTTCGAGGTCACCATGACGGGCAAGGACGCAGGTGCCAAGCATCAAGCCCTCATCGACCACCTGGCATCGGGCGGTACCGCCGTCGCCCACGTCAAGGGCCACTTCATTGCCCTCTGCGGCTACGATCAGGCCACCGACTCCATGCTGGTCTACGATCCCGCCGCCACCCCCGACCGCCAGACCACCGTAGCCCCCCTCTGGATGACCACCGACTTCCTCTCCACCCACCCCCGCATGACGGTGGACTGGTTCTGCCTCATCAAGCGGACGGGTACTACCGAGGTGGAGCTGGAGGGCGTGCGCGAGCAGGGCAAGAACCGCGAGATCATCACCTCCGCCCGCGTCGGGCAGGGATCCACCGACCTCAACCCCTTGCAGGGCAGAGTCAAGCACCGCTCCCCCCTGGAGACCCTGTTCTACGTGATGGATTACGACTACACCACCGTCTATGAGACCTCTGTGGATCTGGGTGGCAAGCGCACCGCCGACTTCACCCTGCCTCTGGACGTCAGCGGCTGGAAGCTGGGTTCTCACACCCTCCGCCTTTCCGCCCGCGGCACCGACGGGAGCGTCACCGATATCGCGGAGTATACCGTCTTCGTGGGAGACGGCAAGGACGGCTATGACCCCGCCACAGGCACCTTGAAGATCAATATGTCCTCCTTTGACGACCAAAAGAACGTCATCCACTCCCCCCAATCCCTCCAAAGCGAGGGCTATGCCTTCCGCTCCGCACGGGGTGATACCCTGTACCTCGGTCACCTGGACCTCTCCCGCTACACCGCCGTCCGCTTCTACTACTCCGCTACGGAGTCCTTCTTCGGAAGCACCGACGCGACCATCAGCCTCCGTTCTGCTTCGGACACCGTAGCCGAGGCGGTCATGCCCCCCGCCGACCTTCCCCTCAGCGAAATTCAGACCGTCACGGTGGATCTCACCGACTGCGACTTCAGCGGGGAAGTGTGGCTGGCTATCCACCACCCCACCCGCAAGATGTGCTACCTCCGTGAGATCCGCTTCTACGAGGGGGAGATCCCCGCCGACACCGAGGAGCCTGCCGATACTGCTCCCGATACCCCCGCGGAGACACCCGACACCGCCATCCCCGAGGACTCGACCGCCCCCGAAACGGATGCTCCCACCGATAACCAAGCCCCCCAAGCGGGCTGTACCGCCACCCTCCCCGCCGCCTGCTTTGTGATACTTGCCCTGTCCTCGGCGGCTCTCCTCCCCCGCCGTGACCGCCGCCGTAGCCGCAATTGACCGCAAAGCCTCGGGATATCCCCACATTGTACAAAAACCCCCCTTGATTTCCATATAATTTCCCGAAAAAACTTTGGAAAACCCCTTGACAAACCCTCCTGCTTGTGGTATAATCTGTAAAGCAATTTACTTTACACCCGTCACGGCAGGAGGGTTTCTATGTTTGAAAAGAATCTGGAGATCGGTTACCTGCTGGATTTCTACGGCGAGATCCTCCCCGAGCGCCGTCGGGACATCATGGATCTCTACTACAACGACGACCTCTCCCTCTCCGAGATCGCCGAGCAGATGGGCATCACCCGCCAGGCCGTGCGGGACAGCATCAAGAAGACCGAGCAGGAGCTCTTCTTCTATGAGGAAAGGCTGGGTCTGCGCCGCCGCCTCACCGAGGCCGAGACCCGCGCCGAGACCGCCCTGGCCCTCTGCCGCGCCGCCTCCGAGGCCGTTCCCCCCGCCCTCACCGAGGAGCTGGAGGCCATCCGCAGAGCCGTTGCGCTTGATTGAATGCAAAATGCAAAGTGCAAAATGCAAAATCAAGAACGGAAAACGGGAAGTGAAGCCGAGCGGGAGCAAATAAACCTGCAAGCGGTCGGTTCGGGGGTTGCTATTATAGGGCACCTCTAAAAATTCGTCGCACGAAATCTTGACGGAATCTTTTCCGTCATTCGTTACAAAAATCCTTCGTATAGGGTCAACTATACGCGCGGATTTTTGTTTAGACTGACGAAAAATCTTCTCGCAAGCTTCCGCACGCCGAATATTT
>JBGVRH010000036.1:0-49367 GCA_045128275.1 Eubacteriales bacterium
GGCGCGCGCGGTAGCGCAAGAAGATTTATAATCTAAAAATTCTTGTGAGACAAAGCGAATCCCGTCACGACCCGTAAAGCTTCTTGCACCTTCCGGTGCGCGTCAGGGCGCTCCAGGCCGCCCCCGACACCGCCGGCCTCTATTTCTTAATGAAGGGCTTCGCCCTTCACCCTTTCGGGGAGGCGAAACAGGGGAGCTCCCCCGATAAACCCCAATTTACATACTATCTAATACCTAATACAAAGGAGAATCACCATGCTCAGAGGCGCGGAAAAGCGAATGATCGTCGTGCGGACGCGGGACAGCCGTCTGTTTGAGGAGGCTTACTTCGTGGTTCGCCCCGAGGCAGAGGGGCGGGAGAGCGACGGCTTGGATATGCTATGGGAGGCTAACCGCATACTGGACAGCAGTATGGCGGCCGCCAGAGAGCGGGAGGCCGCCTCCTCCCGCCCCTCTCCCCGACGGGGGCTTTTGCGGGGGCTTGTCTGGTTCCTTATGGGGCTGGGAACGGGAGGCGGGATTGCTTCCCTGTTGTGGGTTCTGTTGTGACAGCCCCTCTTTACGGCCTGTTTCTCCCGCAAAACTCACAAACCTTTTCCAAGGAGCAAAATAGAGGTTGACAGATGGCCGTCCATGGTGTATAATATATAGGATGTTTGTGTTCGGTCGTTCCCGCCTTCTTCTCCGCGGCGGGGACATGACGCGGGATCACGTCACGGATGTATGGTATCGGGCGGGTCGTCATGGCTCGGTACCGTCGCGGTCAGGCTCCACATCTGACGCGGCACCCCGGCGGTCACCGCCTCTCTCCCTTGGGATCATTGCGCCCATTTGGGCCTTCCAAGGTGTTTTCCGCGAGCCCTTCGCGGCGGCGAGGCATATTCCCCGCGCTCTCAACTTAACATTACATGTGGCCTACCCTCCGGGGCAGGCAAGCTTTTCCGCGCCATGGTGCGCGGTGTTTCCCCATGCCCGCATATACTCCCGACGGGCGCAGGGGCTTTGCGTCAACGGGAGAACAGAAAGGAAATAACGGTACAAGAAATTCATGAGCACTTCGAATCAGAACAAAAAGAAGGGTGGGGGCCAGTCCTCATCCCGCAAGGAAGGCAAGACCTTGAAATTCAAGGGGCACAAGGAAAGCGGGGATTTCCGCATCGGCTCCCGCGATATCCTGTCCACCCCCGAGATCCTCTCTCCCTTCGGCTACGAGGAGGAGGCACCCAAGTCCCGCCGCGGCCGCAAAAACGAGCTGACCGCCGCCGAGGAAAAGCCCGTAGCCCCCACCCACAGCCGTAAGGGGAAGAAGAAGACCGAGGAGCCCGCGCCCGCCAAGTCCGAGAGCAAGGCGAGCCGCGCCAAGACCGATAAGGCTCCCGCGGGGAAGGCCGCCAAGGCTGAAGCACCCAAGAAGGAGACCGCGCCCGTCGAGGCTCCCAAGAAGACTTCCTCCAGAAGCCGCCGCGGCGGGGCATCCATCGTCTCCGCCGAGAATTCGGTGGTGGTGGCCGCCGACACCGTGACCGCCGAGGCTCCCAAGTCGGGTCGCAAGACCCCCGCCTCCCCCCTGAAGAAGATCCCCGGCGCCAAGCTGCGGGTCATCCCCCTGGGCGGACTCAACGAGGTAGGCAAGAACATGACCGTGGTGGAGTACGGTGACGATATCCTCATCATCGACTGCGGCATCGGCTTCCCCGACGAGGACGAGATGCCCGGCGTGGATCTGGTGATCCCCGATGTGGCCTACCTGGAGCAGAACCGCGACCGCATCCGCGGTATGGTCATCACCCACGGCCACGAGGATCACATCGGCGCCATTCCCTATATCCTCCAGAAGCTGGACGTGCCCGTCTACGCCACCCGCCTGGCTCTGGGCATCATCGAGAACAAGCTCCAGGAGCATACCCTCCCCTGGAAGCCCGACCTCCGCTGTGTCAAGGCGGGAGACACCGTCCGCCTGGGTGCTTCCTTTACGGTGGAGTTCATCCGCGTCAACCACTCCATCGCCGATGCCTGCGCATTGGCAATCAATACGCCCCTCGGCATGATCGTCCACACGGGTGACTTCAAGCTGGATCTCACCCCCATTGACGGCGACATGATGGACGTGACCCGTCTGGGCGAGCTGGGTCGCGAGGGCGTTCTCCTCCTCATGTGCGAGTCCACCAACGCCGAGCGTCCCGGGTACACCCCCTCCGAGACCAAGGTGGGCAAGTCCCTGGAGGTCATCTTCACCATGCACGAGGATCGCCGCATCGTCATCTCCACCTTCTCCTCCAACGTCCACCGCGTCCAGCAGATCATCAACATCTCGGCGCGCCACGGCCGTAAGGTGGCGGTCACGGGCAGAAGCATGATCAACATCGTCTCCGCCGCCGTGGAGCTGGGCTACATGAAGGTGCCCGAGGGCGTGCTCATTGATATCAATGATATCAAGCGCTACAAGCCCGAGGAGCTGACCCTCATTACTACGGGCTCCCAGGGTGAGCCCATGTCGGCTCTCTACCGCATGGCCTTCGGAGAGCATTCCCAGGTGACTCTGGGCTACGGCGACCTGGTGGTGCTGTCGGCCTCCGCCATCCCCGGCAACGAGAAGCTGGTGGGGCGTATCATCAACGAGCTGTCCAAGATGGGGGTCACCGTCATCAACGACGCCTCGGTGGAGGTCCACGTCTCGGGCCACGCCTGCCAGGAGGAGCTGAAGCTCATGCAGGGCCTGACCCGTCCCAAGTACTTCATGCCCGTCCACGGCGAGTACAAGCACATGGCCGCCAACCGCGACCTGGCGGTGGCCATGGGTATTCCCCACGAGAACGTTTTCATCTCGGATATCGGTAAGGTGCTGGAGATCGACGAGAAGCGGGCCCTCTGGGGCGGCACCGTTCCCTCCGGCGTGGTGCTGATCGACGGCTACGGCATCGGCGACGTGGGCAACATCGTCCTGCGGGACCGCAAGCATCTCTCCCAGGACGGTCTCATCGTGGTGGTGGCGACCGTGGACTCGGCTTCGGGTCTGCGGGTGGCAGGCCCCGATATCGTCTCCCGCGGCTTCGTCTACGTCCGTGAGTCCGAGGAGCTCATGGAGGAGGTTCGCAAGATCGCCGTGGATGCCATCGACATCAGCCTCCGCCGCTCGGGTCTGGACTGGTTTGAAATGAAGACGGCCATCAAGGACGATATCACCAAGTATCTCTACGGAAAAACCAAGCGCAAGCCCATGGTTCTGCCCATCATCATGGACGTGTAAGGCACCGAGAAAACCTCCTCGCAAAAAAATTTTCGACGGAAATTGAAAAGTTTTTCACCGATTCATGGCTCGTTCACAAAAAGAACATGAAGTAGAGGTATAATAGTAACATTGTCTGGTTCTATGCCTTGAGGGACATGGAATCGGAACACCCAAACCAATACCCCGCGCCGTCCCACGGCAGGGATAAAAGAAAGGATTTCGACAATGAATCAGCAAGCCAAGACCAAGCGCGATTTCCCCTACGTCACGCTCTTCCTGATCGTGACCCTCGTGCTTGTCGTAGCCATCCTGGGCTACACCTTCGTTGACTCCATCGGCGTCATCGGCCGTTTGGACAACGCCGCCAAGAGCGACACCATCAAGCTCAATGAAAAAGAGCTGGACGTCTACCGCTTCCACGTCGCACAGAACCAGTACTACACTCAGTTCATGTACTACCAGTACGGTCTGATGCAGGACACCTACGGCGTGACCAAGATGTTCGCCTCCGGCGCTGACTACGCCAACTACATGATCCCCTCCACCGTGGGCTCCGGCTCCTTCGACGCCTCCGCCTACGCCTACGCCGAGCAGTACCTGACCTACTGCGAGGACGCTAAGGCTCAGGGCCTGTACGATCAGTACAAGTCCGAGGTCGCCGCTGACATTGAGGAGTACATCGAGGGCCTCAAGGAGACCGCCAAGGCCAACGGCGTTTCCTTCAGCAAGTACCTCAAGAAGTGGATCGGCAACGGTGTCTCCAAGGGCGACGTTGAGTCCGCTATGGAGTACTACTTCATCGGCGGTAAGCATGCCGAGAAGCTCTACGACGACTACTCCGCCGGTGTGACCACCGAGGAGATCGAGAAGCACCGCGACGACAACAAGGCTTCCTTCTACTCCACCAAGTACACCTCCTACAAGCTGGTCAACGAGAAGCTGAAGACCGAGTACAAGATCGATGAGTGCAAGACCGTCGAGGAGGTCAAGACCGTCATCGTCAAGTACATGGTGGACACCAAGTTCGACGCTCTCTACAAGACCAACATCACCGACAAGAAGATCGAGGATGCTGATCAGGCTAAGACCAAGGCCGACGTTCTCACCACCGTTCTGGTGAGCCTGGAGCTGGCCGGTAAGGATGCCGACGGCAACGAGATCAAGGCTGTCTTCACCAAGGACGACACCGACGCCTACAAGAAGGCCGCTTACACCATCTGCAACAGCATCGTCACCTCCTCCAAGACCGAGCTGAACAAGGTCAAGGAGTCCTCCGCTAACTGGGCTGATCCCACCGGTGCCACCGCCACCGATCTGCAGAAGTGGCTGTTCGGCGAGGGCCGCAAGGAGGGCGACACCAAGATCATCGAGACCAAGACCACCTCTAAGGATTCCACCACCGGTAAGGACGTCACCACCACCTCCTACACCTGGTACATCGTTGGCAAGGACGTCATGAAGCTGGACACCGAGCTGACCAAGAACGCCTACTACATCATGCTCACCGACGACGGTAAGGATGTGGAGAACGGCAAGACCGCCGCACAGAAGGCCGAGGCCTTCTACAACGAGCTGAAGGACGCTAAGACCGCTGAGAAGTTCGCTGAGCTGGTTGAGAAGTACGCTCCCGGTTACTCCGCCGAGCTGATCGAGCGCATCTCCTACGAGTCCATCAAGGGCTCCAACGAGGATCTCGCTGAGTGGCTCTACGAGGAGGGCCGCAACAAGGGCGATATCACCAACATCGTGGTGAAGGGCGACTCCAAGGACAAGGATAAGGTCACCGGTCACATCATCGCTATGTTCGAGGATGAGAACGAGGAGACCTGGAAGCTGACCGCCCGCGACGCTGTCGCCAACGAGAAGCTGGAGGCCTGGTACGACGACGCCGTTGTCAAGTACCACGTCGAGATCGACTACGAGCCCGAGACCACCGCCGCTACCACCACCAAGGCTCCTGAGACCACCAAGGCTCCCGAGTCCACTACCAAGGCCCCCGAGACCACCGCAGAGCCCTCCACCGAGGCTGCTACTGAGGCTACCACCGAGGCCACTACTGAGGCTGACGGCGAGTAATCAACCGCATCCAGGGCGTGACGCTTCGGCGTGGCGCCCTGTTTGACTCTCGCATATACTGACAGTCGAAGCCCTAACCGAAATGACCGCACCGAGCGGAAAGCCCCTCGCGGGCAGGAAGGAACTCCTATGGTACTGAACGAAAAGCGCACCACCGTGGCCTACCGCTGTCCCGACTGCGGCGGCGGCATCATGACTGCCGTCGGTCTCTTCAATCTCTCGGCCGATATGGTCAAGCTGAAATGCACCTGTGGCAAAAGTGAGCTGAAGATCATCTACAACCGCGACGGTACGGTTCGCCTCACCGTCCCCTGTCTCATCTGCTCCCAGCCCCATACCTTTACGGTTAACTCCTCCCTCTTCTTTTCGGATGAGCTCTTCGTGCTTCCCTGCCCCTACTCGGATATCAACATCGCCTTCATGGGGGAGATGAACCAAGTCAAAGCCGAGCTGGCCCGCACCGAGCTGGAGCTGCTGGATATGCTGGAGGAGAACGGCATCACCGACTTCTCGGCTCTCCACGGAGACGAAAAGGATCTCCCCGATCCCCAGATCCTGGATATCATCCTCTTCGTCATCGACGATCTGGATGCCGAGGGGAAGATCTACTGCCGCTGTCACCCGGATCCCGCCGAGGGACAGAGCGATGATACCGACTACGGCGAATGGAATGAGGAAGAAAGCCGCTACGAGGCCGAGATCACCGAGGAGGGCATCAAGCTCACCTGCCGTCTCTGCGGCGCCTCCACGGTCATTCCCACCGACTCCATGCTGTCGGCTCACGCCTTCCTCAACGCGGACAGTATGCATTTGCAGTAACCGAAAAAGACAGAACACCGTTCTTTGAGAGAGCGGTGTTCTTTTTTGCGGGGTGCAAGCGGGTCTCCCCCGACGGTTCTATTCCCTCCGTGTGCCGCATACATTCATCATGAAAATCAACCAAAGGAGACCCGAGAATATGATGAATCCATACGTGAGCGATACGGCAGGACGAGGGAGGGTTCAGCTTCCCCTGCCTGCTCAAAGCCTGTCCACCGAGGTGACGGGGGATTTTACCCTCCCCGACTACCAGCCCGAGATCAAGCGGCTTCTGCGCATCGGGGTGAATCTGCTCCCTCCCAACGGTGCAGGCAGTAACAACAGCACCGAGCTGGCGGGGAGCATGGACTACTACGTCCTCTACGTCGGCCAGGACGGCGGGGTATACTGCGCCCCCCTGTCCACCGAGTACCGCCTGGAGACCAAGGAGAAGGGCGACAGCGGCCTTCTGAACGCTTTGGGCGAGCCCATGGTCTACCTCTGCGATCTCTCCTCCGAGGTGCCTGTGGGGCGTGTGACGGCTCCCAGGCGGCTGCATATCCGCTGTAAGATCAAGGCCCGCGCCAGGGCGTACGGAGAATGCCCTCTGGAGGGAGACAGCGAGGAGGATCCAACGGTAGAGACCCTCACCGCCGAGGAGCGTGTGGGGCGGCTGTACCGCGCCCTGGGGGAGAATTTGGCCCTTCAGGACGATATCATCCTCTCCCCTGCCGACGGGGAGATGCGGGTGGTCTGCGCCGAGGGGCAGGTCATGGTCACCGAGGCGACCCCCGCCATGGGGCTGGTGAACTGCCGCGGCGAGGTCACGGTGAAGCTCATTCTCTCCCCCGCCGAGGAGGAAGCCGCCTTTGCCATGGATACCCCCACGCCCCGTGAGGCCCGGCCGCTGACCATCCTGCAACGCAAGATCCCCTTCTCCCAGTCCGTGGAGGTGGAAGGGGTAACGCCTGCCTGTACCGCCACCGCCTGCGGGTACTGCGCCGAGATCAGCGTGCTGATGGAGGAGGGTCACCTTCACGTGGATATGGGGGTGGTCTGCGAGATTCGCGCCCAGGAGAATGAAACGGTCACCTACGTGAAGGATCGCTACTCCACCCGCCGCGAGGGGACTGCCCACTACGCCACCTACCCCGCCGAGGCCGCTCTCCGCGCCTTGAACGGCAACTTTACCCTGAGCGATTCTCTTCCCCTGGCCGAGGTGGGGATGGATCCCGCTTCCCGCGTAGCGGATATCACCGCCACTGCCATTCCCGAGGAGCTGACGCCCGAACCCGCCAAGGGGCGGTGCGTGCTGATGGGCAAGTGCCGCTGTCATCTGCTTCTGCTCCGCGACGGAGAGTACAGCCCCGCCGAGATGGAGCTTCCCTTCCGCTATGAATTCGATATCCCCGCCGCCGAGATGGCCGACGGAGCCCCCGCCGATTTCGATGGGCGGGTGACCGTAGTCAACTGCCGAGCCCGCATGGACGGCGAGCGAGTGGGGGTGGACGCCGAGCTGGCGGTCTCCCTTCGCACCTACAGGCCCGCCCCCTTCACCGCTCTGACCGAGTTCACCGTGGGGGAGGATGTCACCCGCCGACAGGGAGAGTACGCGGTCTGCTTCCCCGCTCCCGCCGATTCGGTGTGGTCGGTGGCCAAGCGATACCACGCGCCCATGGCGGCTCTGACGGCGGCGAATAATCTCCCTGCCGGGATCCGTCCCGACGGGGCGGAGTCTCTGGAGGGGGTTGGGTATTTGATCGTTTGATTCTTCTATCCATACATAAAAGACCGCGGGAACAGCTCCCGCGGTCTTTCTCTATGCAGTTCATCACCGAAATCAATTCAGATACCCCTCCCACGCCTGCTTCTCCTCCTCCAGCCGTTGCCCCTCAGCGCGGCGGCGACGGATGATGCGGCGGATCACATCGTAGACACCGAGGGTCCCATACAGGGATGCCTCCAGCATACCGATGACGAAATGGATTATGGCAAAACCGCCATTCAGGAGGTCGAAAAGGATCAGAGGAATAAAGACGGCCGTTCCGAGCCCGGCCATGGCGACTCCCCCAAGGATGCGGTGAAGTACGGTAGTGAAAGGGGTATCCCCTATATCCTCCCCGTATTTGCGGCGGGCGCGGCGGGTCAGCTCCCACAGGACAGTGAGCAGGGAAAAGTAGCTCGTGTACAGGAGAAGCCCATAGAAAGCGAGGCACGCCAGAAAAAAGCCCTTCCACCAATCGCCCTCCAGAAGCGTTGTCACCACCGCCGCGGTGATAACAGCCACCGGTCC
Source organism: Eubacteriales bacterium (assembly GCA_045128275.1). GTDB lineage: Bacteria > Bacillota > Clostridia > Oscillospirales > CAG-272 > CAMEON01. The sequence goes on from JBGVRH010000036.1 coordinate 8,397, forward strand.
CAGAATCGCCCAAGACGTTGTCAGGATACGAAGCAGACAGACGAGTTTATGCCGGTTTTTCGGGTGCATGGCAGAATTCTTCACGGTTCGCGCTCCTTTCCGGTTTGTGATATCAGTATAACATACGAACGGTTCCCTGTCAAGATGCGGGGATGCAGCTTCATATTTTTTCATGTTTGATTGAAAAACTCCCCTGCCGAGGCAGGGGAGCGGAAATGTAAGATTAGTGGCAAATGCAGCGCTCGGTGTCCTTGTCGAAGATGTGGCAACGGCTGGTGTCGAAGGCAACCTTGATGGTATCGCCGGCGCGGGACTGGGAGCGAGAGGAGACGCGGGCGATCAGGTTGGTACCGTCGTTGATGACCTTGATCTTACCGTCACCCTCCTCGGACTTACCGACGTTCAGGTACAGGTAGATCTCGGCGCCCATCAGCTCGGTGACGTCGACGTATGCCTCGAAGGAAGCGTCGGCGTGAGCCTCGACCTGGGCGGCCTGGTCATAGATGCACTCGGGACGCAGACCCAGAACGACCTCCTGGTCGATGTAGTCCTTCAGAGCGGGGTTGTTGGCCTTCTCTGCGGGCAGCTTGACGGAGACGTTCTCGAAGTTGAAGTACAGATCCTCGCCCTTCTTGTTCAGGGTACCGTTGATGAAGTTCATCTGGGGGGTACCGATGAAGCCTGCGACGAACAGGTTGCAGGGAGAATCGTAGAGGTTCTGAGGAGTGTCGACCTGCTGAATCAGACCGTCCTTCATAACCACGATACGGGTAGCCATGGTCATAGCCTCGACCTGGTCGTGGGTAACGTAGATGAAGGTGGTACCGACGCGGGCATGCAGCTTGGTCAGCTCGGTTCTCATGGCAGCACGGAGCTTAGCGTCCAGGTTGGACAGAGGCTCGTCAAGAAGGAAGACCTTGGGGTTACGGACGATTGCACGACCCAGAGCCACACGCTGCTTCTGACCACCGGACAGAGCCTTGGGCTTTCTGTCGAGCAGGTGGGTGATATCCAGGATGCGGGCAGCCTCCTCAACGCGGCGCTTGATCTCCTCCTTAGGAGTCTTGTTCAGCTTCAGACCGAAGGCCATGTTCTCGAACACGGTCATGTGGGGGTACAGAGCGTAGTTCTGGAACACCATCGCGATCTTACGATCCTTAGGAGCCACGTCGTTGACCAGCTGGTCACCGATGAACAGCTCGCCCTCGGAGATCTCCTCCAGACCGGCGACCATACGCAGGGTAGTGGTCTTACCGCAACCGGAAGGACCGACCAGAACCAGGAACTCCTTGTCCTTGATCTCCAGGTTGAAGTCGGACACGGCGGTCACGCCGCCGGGGTACTTCTTGTAAATGTGACGAAGAGATACACTTGCCATTTGAGATTTCCTCCTAAATAATATCTTACATAAAATTTTGATAATTGCGGGGCGCACAAAGAGCCTATACGCACATCTTTGCACGATGATATTATACCAAAAAAAGCCCCAAAAAGAAAGAGTTTATTTCCCCAAACTTTCTTCTTTTGATTTGTATATCCTGCACAAATCATAGCCCCAAGCCAGGGTAGAGAAGGGGTGGGCGGCTTAGGCGAATTTTAATATATTAACGCCTCTTTTTGGTGAAAAGGCGTGGGCGGAAGATGATGCCCAGAACCGAGGCAATGACGATACCGCCGGCGATGCCCAGGGCGATCCGCATGGTGCGCATACCCGCCGTGGCGGCGGCGGCGTAATCCCCCGTGACGAAGCTGAACATGGTACTGTACAGTCCGCTTCCGGGGACCAGCGGAATCACGCAGGGGACCATGTAGACCGGAACCGGCACCTTTGTGACCCTGGCCATGATCTCGGAATAGCCCGCGCCCGCCAGAGCGGCCAGCATATTGGGGAATAGCTCCCCCCCGATGAAGTGCCCGGCCAGCAGGTAGACTCCGGTGGTCAGAAGACCGCCCAGGGTGGCCACCGGGAGGCGGCGGGGATGGGTGTAGAACAGAATGGAAAAGCCCAGCGTACTGAGGGCGGCGGTAATGAGCATAACGACTGCGTTTGGCATTTTCTTACCCTCCGATCTGCTGATTGAACAGCACCAAGGCGGCCATGTAGCCCAGAGCGATCATGAGGGTCTGGAGGATGGCCTGGATGAGGCGCATGGTGCCCGCCAGGGTATCTCCGCAGAGGAGATCCCGCAGGGCGTTACCGAAGGACAGGCCGGGAATCTCCAGCATGATGGTACCGATGATGATCTTGTCCACGTGGTCGCCAAAGCCCACCTTAACGCACAGCACCGACAAAACCCCCGCCGCGAAGGAGGAGATGAGAGACTTGACCATGCTGTTGATGCGCAGGGGGCGCAGGCGAGCGAACAGGGTCAGAAAGAAGGCGATGGCCGCGGCGGCCAAACCGTCTAAGATCGTACCGCCAAAGAAGACGGCGAAGCCGCCCGTGGCCAGCATGCCGCCGATATAGCACAGCCACTCGGGGACGGGGCGGTAGAGGCGGATCTGCTCCAGGCGGGCATCCACCTCCGAGGCAGAGATGGGGCTTGCGCAGATGGTACGGGAGAGGGCATTGAGAGCCTCCAGGCGGGCCAGATGATTGTAGGTAGAGGGAACGCGGCGGTTCATGGTGGCGTAGGAGCCGTCAGGCATCCGCACCTCGGCGGTAATGAGGGAGGTGATGGCAAATACGTCCACGACCTCGGCTCCGTAAGCGCGGCAGATGCGGGTCACGGTATCCTCCACGCGGTGGATCTCGCCCCCCGCCCGCAGGATCTCAGCCCCCACGTTCAGGGCAATGGCCAGAACGCTTCCCGCGTCGGTGGGGATGATCTGTCCCTCGGCGGCGGGTGCGGAAGCGCGGGTGACGCCCCCTGTGGGAGTTGTCAAAAAATGTGGGAATTTCACGGTAACGCTCCGATTCAATGATGTGATACCATTATACAAGGAAGACAGGTATTTGTCAAGATATTTTCCTCTGAAAAATTGTCGAACCCCCTTGACATATGGGGACATATGTGCTATAATACCCCCATCGTTCCCCGTGATGCCGTCAGGATCATCCGAAACTGTCGGCGGAGGAGCTCTGGAGAATCCCTTAAATGGGTGCCGAAGGTGCAAGGTTGGCCGCAAGGCTTGCCGAATCTCTCAGGCAAAAGGACAGAGCAGGCAAACAATCTATATTGTGTCTGCATCCTATTTTCAGAGCTGCCGAGGGTTCGGCAGCATTTTTTATTTTATTTTCATGGAGGAAACAAACATGGAAGCGTTTCTCAATTGGGTGAAGACCATCAACGATGCCGTCAACGGCGCGGTCTGGGGTCTTCCCGGCCTCATCCTGCTCATCGGTACGGGTATTCTCCTGACCGTGGGCACCAAGGTGTTCCAGATCATTCACGTGGGTCACTGGTGGAAGAACACCATCGCCAGCGTGTTCAAGAAGAACAGCAGCGCCACCAAGAAGACCGACCGCAAGACTATTTCCCAGTTCCAGGCTCTCTGCGCCGCTCTGGCCGCTACCGTCGGTACGGGTAACATCGCGGGCGTAGCCGCCGCCATCGTCACGGGCGGCCCCGGTGCCGTGTTCTGGATGTGGGTCGCCGCCTTCTTCGGTATGATGACCAACTTCTCGGAAAACCTGCTGGGTATCTACTACCGCCGCCGCAACAAGGACGGCGAGTGGTCGGGCGGCCCTATGTACTACCTGCGGGACGGCCTGGGCAAGCGCTACGGCACCAAGTGGCTCAGCCCCGTGTCCAAGGTGCTGGCCGTTCTCTTCTGCTGCTTCGCCATCCTGGCCTCCTTCGGTATCGGTAACATGGCCCAGATCAACAAGATCGTCCTGAACATGGATGCCGCCTTCTTCCAGAACGCTTCTCTGGGCATGATCCCCGGCACCGAGATCAACATCATCCACCTCATCATCGGTATCGGCCTCCTCATCATCGGCGCCCTCATCATCATCGGCGGTCTCCAGCGCATCGCCCGCGTGGCCGAGATCGTGGTGCCCTTCATGGCCGTGGCCTACGTCATCGGCTCTCTCATCATCTTCGGCATCAACATCAAGCAGGTGGGCCCCATGTTCGTCGCCATCTTCAAGTTCGCCTTCACCCCCGCGGCTATGCTGGGCGGCGGTATCGGTGTGCTGATCAAGAAGACCATGACCCAGGGCTTCAAGCGCGGCGTGTTCTCCAACGAGGCAGGTCTCGGCTCCTCGGTGCTGGTTCACTCCTCCTCCAACGTCAAGGAGCCCGTCAAGCAGGGTATGTGGGGCATCTTTGAGGTGTTCTTTGACACCTTCGTGGTCTGCACCATGACCGCTGTGGTGGTTCTCTCCACCGGCTACATCGACCTGGCCTCCGGCGCTCCCGTGGGCGACCTCAACGGCGACACCCTGGTGTCCCAGGCCTTCGGTCAGTACTTCGGCGCGCCCGGCACCTGGTTCGTGGCCATCGCCATGCTCTTCTTCGCCTTCACCACCGTCCTGGGCTGGTCTCAGTACGGCTCCAAGGCCGTGGAGTACCTCTTCGGTACCACCGGCGTCAAGGTCTACAAGTTCATCTTCGTGGCCATGATCGTCTCGGGAGCCATCATGGAGGGTGGTCTTGCCTGGGATCTGTCGGATACCTTCAACGGTCTCATGATGATCCCCAACCTCATCGGCGTAGTGGCGCTCCTGCCGCTGGTGCTGAAGGTCACCAAGAACTACGTGGATCGCAAGATCAAGGGCAAGGACGTAGCTCCCATGCTCTCCTACGACAAAGCCATCCAGGCCGAGACCGCACAGCATCTCGACGAGGATTGACGCGTTACAGCAAAAAAATCCACAGTCTCCTTTACGGGGGACTGTGGATCTTTTTTTATGGGGTCACGCCTCGAATTGACTGTTGTACAAATCAGAGTAGAAGCCGCCCTTTGAGAGGAGGGTCTTGTGGTCGCCCTGCTCGATGACGTGGCCGTCCTTCATGACCAGGATCACGTCGGCTTCCTTGATGGTGGAGAGGCGGTGGGCCACGATGAAGGAGGTGCGCCCCTTCATGAGGGTAGCGAAGGCGTTCTGGATCTTCAGCTCGGTGCGGGTGTCGATGGAGGAGGTGGCCTCGTCCAGAATGAGCATGGGAGGCAGGCAGAGGAAGAGGCGGGCGATGCAGAGGAGCTGCTTCTGTCCCTGGGACAGGGAGCCTCCGTCCTCACCGATGACGGTCTGGTAGCCGTTGGGGAGCCGCTTGATGAATCCGTGGGCGTGGGCGGCCTTGGCGGCGGCGATCACCTCCTCGTCGGTGGCGTCGGGACGGCCGAAGGCGATGTTGTCCCGCACAGTACCTGCCGCCAGCCAGGTCTCCTGGAGCACCATACCGTAGCTTTCGCGGAGGGAGTGGCGGGTCATGCTCCGTATGTCGGTGCCGTCCACTTGGATGGAGCCGTCACAGACGTCGTAGAAGCGCATGAGGAGGTTGATCACGGTGGTCTTGCCACAGCCCGTAGGGCCTACGATGGCCACCCGCTGGCCGCTCTTGAGGGTCAGATCCAGATCCTGAATCAAAGGCTTATCGGGGGTGTAGGAGAAGGCCACGTCGCTGAGGGTCACCTGCCCTTGGCAGTTCTCCAACACAATAGCATCGGGGGCATCGGGAATCTCGGTTTCCGCCTCGATCAGCTCGAAGAGGCGGGCGGCGCAGGCCATGGCGTTCTGCAGCTCGGTGACCACCCCCGAGATCTCGTTGAAGGGCTTGGTGTACTGACCCGCGTAGGTCAGGAAGGCGGAGAGACCTCCCACGGTGAGGGCCATGCCTCCCGCGGGGGACAGGCAGATGAGGGCGCCGATGAGGGCCACGCCCGCGTAGACCAGGTTGTTGACGAAGCGGGTGGAGGGGTTGACCAGGGAGGAGAAGAACACCGCCTTGCGGGAGACGGTCTCCAGCCGTCCGTTGATCTCGTCGAAGTCCCGCAGAGCCTCGTCCTCGTGGGCGAAGGCCACCACGGTCTTGTGGGAGCCGATCATCTCGTCGATGAGGGAGGTCTGCTCGGCGCGGGTCTCGGACTGCTTTTTGAAGAGGTGGAAGGTGCGCTTGGCGATGAAGGAGGCCACGAAGAGGGACAGGGGAGTGGCCACCACCACCCAGACCGTCATGGGGAGGTTCAGGGTGAGCATGAAGCACAGCGTCCCCAGGATGGTCAGGATGCCCGTAAAGAACTGGGAGAAGCCCATGAGCAGGCCGTCGGTGAACTGGTCGGCATCGGCGATGACGCGGCTGACCGTGTCGCCCACAGGCCGCTTGTCCAGATAGGATAGGGGGAGGGACTGGATGCGGGTAAAGGCATCGTGGCGGAGACGGCGCACCACACCGAAGGTGATGCGGTTGTTGCAGATGTTCATGAGCCACTGGCACAGGGCGGTGAGGCCGATGATGATCACACCCCGCAGGAGCAGGGGTGACAGGGCCTCGAAATCCACCTGCCCGGGGGCTATGATGAGATCGATGGCGTCGCCCGTCAGAATGGGCAGGTAGAGGGTCAGACCCACCACCGCGATGGCCAGAAGGAGGGACAGGGCGAAGAGGAGGCGGTAGTGCTTCAGGTAACGAAGCACCTTTTTCATGGTGGCGAGGGTGTTGGTATGCTTCTGTTTCATCACGCTTCACCTCCCTTGAACTGGGATTCGTGGATCTCGCGGTAGACCTCGCAGGAGGCCAGCAATCCTTCGTGGGTACCCATGCCCACGGCGCGCCCCTCGTCCAGGACGATGATGAGGTCGGCGGCCTTGATGGAGGAGGTGCGCTGGGAGATGATGAAGACGGTGGGATCCCCCGCCAGCTCGCGGAGAGCCTTACGGAGGCGGGCATCGGTGGCAAAGTCCAGGGCCGAGGCGGAGTCGTCCAGGATGAGGATCTCGGGATCTCCTACCAGAGCGCGGGCGATGGTGAGGCGTTGCTTCTGTCCGCCCGAGAGGTTCCTTCCCTTCTGCTCCACGACAGCGTCCAGCCCCCCCTCCTTTTCGCGGACGAAATCGGCGGCCTGGGCTACCTCCAGCGCATTCCACAGCTCGGTGTCGGAGACGTTCTCCACCCCGAAGCAGAGATTGGAGCGTACCGTCCCCTTGAACAGCTCGGCCTTCTGGGGCACCACACCGATGCGGGCGCGGAGGGTGGGGAGATCGTGACAGGCCACGGGGAGGCCGAAGACCGATACGGTGCCCTCGGTGGCCTCGTAGAAGCGGGGGATGAGGTTGACCAGGGTGGACTTACCCGAGCCCGTACCGCCGATGATGCCCACGGTCATGCCGCGGCGGGCGGTGAAGCTGATATCCTGCAGGGAGGGCTCGCCGCCCCCCTCGTAGGTCATGGTGACGTGATCAAAGACCACGGCGGGGGTGTCGGCGGTGGGAGCGGGGGTACCGTCGGGGGCGGGGGTGACCGCCATGCCCGCAGGCATATCCAGCACCGCGCCGATGCGGTTGCCGCAGGCCACGGCCTTGGTGACGGTGAAGATGGAGGTGGCCATCTTCACCAGCTCCACTAAGATCTGTCCCATGTAGTTCACCAGCGCCACCACCTCACCCTGGGTGAGCCTGCCGCCCTCCACCCCCACAGCACCCTGACGGATGAGGAGGATGACGGCCAGGTTGACGATGACGTAGGTCACGGGGTTCATGATGGCGGTGAGCATGCCCGCCTTGTTCTGGAGGCTTGTCTGCTGACGGTTGGCCTCCGAGAAGGTGTCGATCTGCTCCCCCTCCTTGCGGAAGGCGCGGATGGGGCGCACGCCCGACAGGTTCTCACGGGTGACGGCGGTGACGCGATCCAGGCGGTTCTGCACCTTCTTGTACAGGGGGATGCCCCCCAGCATGACCCCGAAGACCACAACGGCCAGAAGGGGGATGGCGGCCACGAAGATGAGAGCCAGCTCGGTGTCGATGGTGAAGGCCATGATCATGGCACCGAAGACGATGATGGGGGAGCGGAGGAGGAGGCGGAGGGTGATGTTGATACCCGACTGGAGCTGGTTGACGTCGCTGGTCATGCGGGTGATCATGGTGGAGGTGCCCACGCGGTCGGTCTGGGCGTAGGTGAAGGACTGCATGTGAGCGAACAGCTCGTGGCGCATCCGCGCGGCAGAGCCAACGGCGGCCTTGGCCGAGAAATACTGGGCAGTAAAGGCCCACGCAAGTCCCACGAAGGCCAAAAGCACCAGCACCCCGCAGAGCTGCCAGACGAGGGTGGAGTCGCTCCCTCCTATGCCTCTGTCGATGATGGCGGCCACCACCAGGGGCACGCAGAGGTCAAAGCAGGCCTCCAGGAGCTTGAACAGAGGGGCCAATATGCTTTCCTTGGGGTACATACCAAGGCATCGCAGGAAAATTTTCATGGAAATCCTCCTATAGGTCGAATTCTTTCTAACTTGATAGTATAGCACATTTCGCGGGATTTTGCAAGGGGTTTTCCTCCAAAACCACCGCCCAAAGAAAGATCCCCCGCCTTACGGCGAGGGATGAACATGTTATCGGAGCAGGAGCCAGAACATCAGCGCGGCCTCGGCAAGACCGATCAGACCCATGACCACCAGACCCTTACCGTGGGACTTGGGGATCTTGACGGGGGTGATGAAGGCCAGGGCGGTAATCAGGATAAAGGCGGGGTAGATCCACAGGCTCAAGGGCGCGGGGAGCAGGAGGGACAGGGCGAACACCAAGGGGAAGATCATGGCGGAGGTGGTAACGGGGACGCCCATGTAGTGGGTGCGGCGGCCTCCCTCGGTGGCCTGTCTCGTCTCCTCGGTGACGTTGAAGTAGGCCAGGCGGATGAGGGCACCCAGGATGAACAGGGCACCGAAGCCCCACGAGATCACCCGCAGGAGGGTGGTCTGCCCCTCGGCCAGGGCGATACCCACGGCGGCGGGGAGGACACCGAAGCAGACGATGTCACAGAGGGAGTCCAGCTGGATACCGAAGCGCTTCTCCTCCTCGGTGGACTTCTTACGGGTGCGGGCGATCATGCCGTCGAACATATCGCAGACACCCGATGCCATGAGGCAGAACAGGGCGGTAAAGGGGTCTCCCGTGGCGGCAAAGCCGATACCCACGGAAGAGATCAGAAGGCTGATGTATGTCAGGATAACCGTATAGTTGTAAAAGCCGATCATGAGTCTCTCCTTGCGGTACTTTGCGTAGTCATTACCCTATATTATACATCATTTCGGCGGGATGTGCAAGATGTTTGGGGAAATTTTTCGACAAAAAAGGACTTCCTTTTTTTCCTCTTGTAAATTCCCCTGCTTTATGTTATACTTTTTGAGGAAACTTCATTTTTCGCGGCACATTTGCCCCTGCCGCGTTGTGTATATAGGTGCAGGGGAGTTGAATCCCCCCGAAAGGAGGCTTTTATGATCCTCGATGACTTTGAGATCGTCTCTCTCTACCACGCCCGCAATGAGCAGGCGGTGGAGATCACCCAGAAGCAGTACGGCGCCTACTGCCATACGGTCTCCATGAACATCCTGAACAGCCCGCCCGACGCCGAGGAGTGCGTCAACGACACCTGGGTGGCGGCGTGGAACACCATGCCCCCCAAGTGGCCCCAAAATCTCTGCGGGTATTTGGGCAAGCTCGTCCGCAATATCTCCATCAACCGACTGAAATCCCTCCGTCGTGAGTGTCGGGACACGACCCTCACCGTGGCCTTTGAGGAGCTGGAGGACATCATCCCCGCCCCCGACGAGACGGATTCCGCAGTCATCTGTAGCTGGCTGGACGAGTATCTGGGAACTCTGCCCCAATTGGACAGACAGCTTTTCGTGGGGCGGTACTGGCACAATCATAGTGTCAAGGCCTTGGCGCGGCACTACGGTATGACCGCCAACGCCGCCACCAAGCGCATCACCCGCGTCCGCGAGGGGTTGCGGAATTTCCTGATCGAAAGGGGGTACACACCGTGAGAGGCGAGGTATTATTTGAGAAAATGACGGGCATCTCCGACGAGTTCATCGCCGAGGCGGCCTTGGTGGCTCCCGTGGGGGTAGCCGCGCCCAAGAAGAAGCCCTTTGCTTCCCTTTCTACGGCTTGGCGCAGAGGGTTGAGCGCGGCCTGTATCTGTTTGATCGTAGCCATTACCGCCGCGGTGGCTTGGGAGCCGGTACGGGACTTTATTGGGCAGGGAAATCATCCTTCAGGGCGGTTTACCTTCTACTATCAAACCGAGTCGCCCGGCAGCAAGCTTTGCACTGCTCTGCCCGGAGACACCGTCTACGTCGATACAGGCATTCAAAACGAGGGCGAGTCCTTTGAAGCATCGAACTTCTTCGCACGGGCACACTTCGTTTTGCAGAGCGACCCTTCGGTGGTTTTGGAGGGCGAGCCTTACCCATTGAATGAAGATGCACATGCCGCCGTGCGCACCATTAAGAGTGGATACCGAGAAAACATGCCCTTCACCTTCATCATTCCCGAGGATGCCGTCTTCGGCGTGTACGATTTGGTACTGTCCTACGGCGAAGAACAGCAGGTGTATAAGGGAGTGCTGACCGTCGGAGATGCAACGGGGCATACCAAGTTCCCCGAGATCACTACCGATCATCCTTTTTCCTTCGGATATGAACCCTTCTTGAGCGGAACTATTACGACCGGTGATGAATTGACCTTGGAGGCATGGGTAGTCAACAACGGAGAACACTTTAAGATTAACGGTGATTTTCGTCCCCAAGCCGCACTCTGTTATAAGGGAGAAACCGTATCATATACCATTCAAGGAGAGCTTGTCAAAATGGGCGTATCCTCGACTATAACATATGTAGAATCGGGAGCGACAGGTAGAGGCTCCTATGCTTTCGACATTCCCGAGGACGCACCCACAGGGTCCTACAGTCTTGTACTTTCTTATGGCGGGGCAACGCAGAGCTTTGCAGATGTAGTGACAATAAACGATACGCCTGCTTCCTCCTTCTCCTTCGGCTATGAGCCCTTCGACGGATTTGCCATCCCAGGCGATCGGTTCACCGTCAACGCATGGGTCACCAATGAGGGAGAACCCTTTACCTATATCGGGAATTCCTATAAGGAGACCGGCCGCTTCTTCCCCACTGTTGTTCTGTACCATATGGAAACGGAGTACGTTGTCAAGGGTCAGCCTCCCGAAACTGCCGTCGAGGCTATTCCCCACGAGGTGCTGACAGGACAGAAGGGGGAGGAAACCTTTGTATTCCTGATTCCCGCCGACGCCCCTACGGGAGCATACGCCATTCGGCTGTCCTATCTCGGAGAGGAGCAAGTGTATGGACATGTGTTGACGGTGGCCACTCCGTAATCTCCCCAACCAATAAAAGACCCGCGAGGACATCTCCCCGCGGGTTCTCTTTATGGTAGGGCTTTACTGCCCGTAGGTCCCATCCGCCATAGCTCTCACCTTGGCGAACAGCTCTCTCTCCTTGGCATCCCACGTCTCGGGGTCGCCGTCGTGCTTGACCGAGGTCTCCAGGGACACGCATCCCTCAAAGCCGATCTCATGGAGGGCCTTGGTGAAGTCCGCCCAGTCGATGACACCCTCGCCGGGTCTCCAATGGAGGTCACCGTGTCCGTCGTTGTCGTGGACGTGGAGAGTGGCCAGCAGATCCTTACCGATGGCGCGGACGGCATCGGCGGGGGAGTCCCCGTAAACGGCGGCGTGACCCGTGTCCAGGCACATCTTCATGGTGGGGGTGTTCATGAGTCTGACGAACTCCAGGGTCTCATTCCAGCGGGACAGGGGCAGGGAGGTGAAGGGGAGATTCTCAAAGCAGATGGTCACGCCCACCTCCTCGGCCACCTTGCAAAGGCGGGAGAAGTACTCCACGTTCATCTTCCACAGCTCCTCCTTGTGGGCGGGGTTGTTCTCGCCGAAGGGCATGATGCAGTGGATCACGAAGTAGGGCGCGCCCAGAAGAGCCGTTCCCCGCACGCCCTTTTCCATGGCGGCATACCGCTCGGCGCGGTCGTACTCGGAGAAGTCCATGGCAGGCCACCGCCACGCGCCGTGGGTCTGGTTGACGAACAGGCCGTTGGCCTCGATGATCTCCCGCTCCCGCCTGAGGGTCGCGGCGAACTCGGACTCGGAGACGTGGAAGATCTTGTTCTCGGTGTGGCAAAGGCCGCCGTAGTCGATGGCATCGTAGCCCAGCGCCTTGATGCGCTTGATGCCCTCCTCAAAGCCGTATGCGCTAAGGAAGGGGGAGAATTCGGTGCAGGTCTTCATCATGATGGGATGCTCCTTTGGGGATGAATTCGCAATTCGCAATGCGTAATTCGTAATGGGGGAACGGAGGATGGATCACGCGGCCACGTAAATGATACCGGTGACAGCCCCGTCGCGGAAGACCACCTGGAGCTTGACCGAGCCGGAGGTGTAAACCAGATTGTCGCCTACCTTCTCGGCGGTGAAGCCCTTCATGGCGGCCTCGGCATCGGCGCGGCTCATGCCGATGTACAGACCCTGGGGAGTCTTGACGGAATCGTCGGTCAGCTCCACCTTGCAGATGATCTGGCCGTCCTTGGCGGGGGTGGTGGACATACGGAAGCCCTGGTAGGTGTAGAGGTAGTCCTTACCCGAGAAGCCGCCGCAGGAGTCGGAGGAGTTCATGGAGATCCAGTCGCCCAGAGTGGTGACGGCCTTGTCGGCGGGGGCACCCACGGCGATCGTCACGCCGTTGGGGGCGGTGAAGACGAGATCCGAAGCAGAGCCGGTCTTGGCGCAGGAGACAGCGCAGAGGGTCAGAGCCAGAAGGGCGAGGGTCAAGGAGAGGATACGGAGAGTGGTTTTCATGGTGGTGGTTCCTTTCTTTGTGGAGAATAAAATTTAGGATGTAATGGATTCAAATTTGGGTTTATCGAATAGATACAAGATACGCGCCGAGCAAGCTCGGCCGATACAAGATACAAGATATAGAAACGGCTGTTCCCGTAAGGGTTTTTGCAATATCTTGTATCTTGTATCTTGTAACTTGTATCTCGCAGAAAAACTTCAATTTACTGTTTTTTCGTCTCTGCCTCCATAGCCGCTTTACGGTCATAGTAGGCCTCGACCCGCCCTTGCCATACGGCGGCGGTGTCGCCCTCCCCCCGTCGGTCGGGGATGGCGTGGGTGTCCCGCAGGATCTCACCGAAATAGCGGGTGAGCTTCTCCGCGCCGTAGACGTTGAGGTGGGCACCGCCGTCATAGGTGTCGGTGGACATATCCAGCCCCATCTCGGCGGATTTGGGAATGAGGTTGTAGTAGGCCAGGCCGTGGGTCTTGGCGTAGTCGGTGATCTGTCCGTCCCACTCGTCGTACCAATGGTACCGCCAGAAGTTGGTGGGGGCCTTGACCAGGATCAGCTCGATGCCCTTTTCGGCGCAGAGGGCACGCATCTTGTCCAGATAGGCCATGGCCGTGGCGGGGAGGTTGGGATCGAACAGAGGCTCGGGGGTGACCTCGGCTTGGGTGTCGGCGGGGACGACTCCCGTCTGCATGAGGTAGCCGCTGTCGGAGACAAGGGGCTTATCCTGCCATGCGTAGGTATAGTCCTCGGCGGTCAGCTCGCTCCAGCGGCTGTGGTAGCGGAGGAAGGGGAAGACGTAGTCGATGAAATGCTCCTCCTCGGTCATGGAGGCGAAGATGGCCTCGGCCTTGACGGGTGACCATTCCATGCCGTCCATCGCCATGCGGTTGTAGGCCTCCTTTTGGGGTTCGCCGTACTTGAGGGCATAGACGTTGAAGACCACGGCCTTGGGTGTCTCGTAGCGGAGGGCATCCTCCAGCATATAGTAGGAGTGCCAGACCAGCTGCTGGGCACCGCCGCGGAGGTAGGCCGAGATGCCGTACTCCTCCCACAGGATGGCGGGAACAAAGGACTCGAAGATCTCGCAGTCACCGATGAAGATGACGTCGTGGTCTGTCTCGGCTACGGATCGGTAGTATTCCTCGGTGAGACTTCCCTCCTTGGATACCGTCAGGTACTTGGGAAAGAGGATGGGGGTCAGCACCGCGGGGATAGCGGCAAGGATGGCCAGGGCGATCACGATGCAGAGAGCGCGGAGCCACAGGGTCTTTTTGGGGGTCTTGATCATTGTGTTTTCCATATCGTCACCCCCTTAAAACTGTCCGTAGATGAAGTCGCCCGCGTCAAAGCCGATGCCGTAGCTACCGAAGATCAGGACGGTCACGGCAAGCCCCAGGGCGGCCAGCGTCCACAGGACGGGACGGCGGGAGAGGCGGTCGGCTACGGGAGTGTCCTTGCCCGCACGACTGATAAAGAAGATCAGCAGGGTGGCAAGACCCACCAGGATCCACACGGGGAGGGTCAGCCCCAGCTTGTCCATGACCGAGCCGTCCAAGAGATCGCCCCAATGGGAAAAGTCATAGAACATGGAGGCGAAGGCCTTGAAGGTCACGGGCACGTCGCGGTAGCAGTCCAGAATACGCACCGCGCCCATGAGGAAGAAGGTACGGACGCATTGGAAGCACCCGTAGGCCGCCGAAGCGGTGAGCCTCGGGAACCTTTCGCGGAATTTCTTGTACAGCGGCTCGCACTCACGGGAGACCAAGATGATAACGCCGTTGAGCAGACCCCAGACGATGAAGTTCCAGGATGCCCCGTGCCAGAGACCCGTCAAAAACCACGTCACGAGGGTGGCGAGGTACACGGGGAACCGCATACCGATGGCCTTGCCCAGATGGGCGCGGCTCCACTTGGTGAGCTTCTGCATAGACCCACAGATGGAGAGGGGGTAGAAGACGTAATCCGTAAACCAGGAGCCCATGGTGATATGCCAGCGGTTCCAGTATTCGGCGGTGGATCTCGACGAGAAGGGGCGGTTGAAGTTTTCGGTGAGCCTCAGGCCCAGCATACGGGAGAGGCCGATGGTGATGTCGATGCCCCCCGTGAAGTCGCCGTAGATGACGGCGGAGTAGAGGATGATGAGGAGCAGGACGTACATACCGCCGAAGTCCTCGGGGGTGCCCACGATGGTCTTGACCGCGCCCATGAGGGTGTCGGCCACCACCAGCTTCTTGAACATACCCCACAGCACACGGAGAAGACCCGCCGAGAGGTCGTCCCATTCGGCCTTATGGGGGGTGTCAAACTGCTCCGCCAGATCATTGTATCGGCAGATAGGGCCTTGCATGACCGCAGGGAAGAAGGAGATGAACAGGGCGTACTTGCCGAGATTGGCCGCCGCCTTGGCCTTGCCGCGGTACACGTCGATGAGGTAGGCGGTGGAGCGGAAGGTGTAGAAGGAGATGCCCAGGGGCAGGATGAGGGAGGGGACGGTCAGTCTGCTCTCGGTGAACAGGCCCAGAATATCGTTGACGGTGGACACGGTAAAGCCCGTGTACTTCAGCACCGCTAAAATGCCGAAGTTCAAGATCAGCCCCGCCGTCAGGATGCGAAAGCGCTTCTTCTTTCCCGCCGCCTTGTAGGCCTTGCGGGCATCCTTGTCCATGTCGGCCTTGTGGGTCGCTATGTAGTCCTCGTCAGCCTTGGCGCGGTTCTCGATCACCCTCGCCAAGAAGAAGGTGGTGAGGATGGTTACCAGAATGAAGGGCAGATACCAGCCCCCCGCCGAGGCGTAGAACAGGGTGCTCGCGATCAGCAGGACGATCCACTGTCCCCGCTTTGGAACGAGGTAGTAGAGTAGCACCGTCACCGCCGCGAAGAGCAGGAAGGGGAGTGAGGTGAGCGTCACGGGATCAGTCCTCGTCCAGGCGGCAGATCAGCGCCCACAGAGCCTCGGCGGAGTCAAAATTCTCGGGCATGATCTCCTCGGCGGGGATGGTCACGTCAAAGCGGTCGCTGACCTCAGTGATGATGCTGACGATGTCCAGGGAATTGAGGATACCGTTCTCGATAAGGCCGGTCTCGGTGGTGAAATCCACGTCGTCGTGGAGGTCGGTGAGGATGGAAATGAGTTCGTTCATGGGGGATGATTCTCCTTTGTTTAATGAATAATGAATAATGAATGATGAATAATTGAGGAAGAAACCCTACGGGTTTCATTTTAATTTGAATAAATGGACAAATCCGTAGGATTTGCACCGAAATTATTCATTTTTCATTATTCATTCTTCATTCGTATTTTACGCTTCCCCGCTCTCCGCCCTCTCTCTCAACCCTTTACGGTCGATCTTACCGTTAGGAGTCAAGGGCATAGCCGCCAGCTTTTCACAAAAAGCAGGGATCATATAAGGCGGCAGGGCTCCGCGGAGGGCTTTGGTCAGGGCGGCGGGGTCGGTGTCGCCCACGTAGTAGAGTCCGATGCGCTTATTCCCCGCGTCGTAGACACAGCAGGCGGCGCGGATACCCTCGGCCCCTGCGGCGGCGGCTTCAATCTCCCCCAGCTCGATGCGGTGGCCCATGTGCTTGATCTGGGCATCGCGGCGGCAGACAAAGACCAGCTCACCCCGCTCGTTGAAGCGGCCGATATCGCCGGTGCGGTAGATGATCTCGGGGTAATGAGGGTTCAGGGGGTTCTGCACGAAGGCCTCGGCGGTCTTGTCGGGGTTGGCGTAGTAGCCCAGAGTCACGCAGGTGCCCCGCAGGCAGATCTCCCCCTCCTCGCCGACATTCGCGCGGCGGTTGTCTTCCGTGAGGAGCATGAGGTCGGTGTTGCGGAAGGGTTTTCCCACGGGGATGACCTCATCGGGGGCCAGGTCGCGGGCGGGCCAGTAGCAGGACATACCCGTGGCCTCGGTGGGGCCGTAGAGGTTGAAGAACCGCGCCTCGGGGAGGGCGGCTCGCCACAGATCGTACTGCTTGTGGGGGAAGACCTCACTGCCGAAGCAGACGGTGGTCAGATGCTTGGGGGTATGGGACTCCAAAGCCCCCAGGGAGGAGATCATGGTCAGCGCCGAGACCACCCAGCAGACGGTATTGATCTTATGCTCGTTTAAGTAGTCGCAGAGCTTGACGGGGAACATGAACAGCATCTTGGGCACGAGGTAGGCCGTGGCACCGAACTTGATGGTGGGCATGATCTCTTTAAGAGGCGCGTCGAAGTACAGGGGAGTCTGGTTGGCAAATACCGTGTCCTCGCCAAAACCGATGGCCTCACACAGGGACTCGGTGTAGTCGATGACCGACCGATGGCAGGCGACGACCCCCTTGGGGACACCCGTAGACCCCGAGGTAAAGACAACATAGATGGGATCGGTGTCGATCTGGCGGTCACGGACGGCGGTCAGGGCGGCCTCGTCGGCGGGGGTCAGCTCCCGCCCCTCGGCAAAGCACAGCTCCTCCCAGGGGAGTATGGTGCCGTTGAAAAGCCCTTGATCCAAGAGCTTTTGGGCGTTCTTGGCGTTCTTCTTATCGTAGATCAAGAGGCGGGGCTTCAGGGTATCCAGGATCAGGGCCATGCGCTGGATGGGCATATCCCCGTCCAGGGCGGCGTAGAAGCATCCCGCGTACAGGGCACCGAAGAAGGTGGCGATGGTGTGGGGATGCTTGTCCATGAGCACCGCCACAGGCTCGGCGTTGTAGCCCATGCGGAGCAGATTCGCCCCGACGGTGCGGGCGTGGGTATGAAGCTCGGAGAAGGTCAAGCCCTCGGTACCCGTGGAAAAGGCCAGCTTGTCGGGGACACGGGGGGCGGTGGACTCGAGGTATTGGAGAATGTTGGTGAGCATGGAAAAACTCCTTTGGAGAATGCAAAATGCAAAATGCAAAGTGCAAAATGGATGAAGCCTTTCGCTTCGGCGAAAGCCTATTCTATGGTATAGTCTTTGTAATCCGTGACCCGAAAAGAATCCGTCCCACAAAATGAAATATACGAACTCCGTTCTCCACCGTTCTCCCGTTCCTGATTTTGCATTTTGCATTTTGCATTTTGCATTTTCATTGACACTCACTCCGTCACGGCCACGTATTTTTTACACACCGCCAGCGCGGCGGGATGGGCATTGGGACTGCCGAAGACGCAGGAGGAGGGCGCGGACAGATCCAGAGGAGCGCCCGCGAAATTGGTGGAGATGCCCCCTGCCTCGGCCAGGATCACCGAGCCGGCGGCGTAGTCCCAGGGGGAGAGCACAGGCTCGCAGAAGGCGTCCAGCTGACCGCTCGCCACGTGGCAGATATCCAGGGCGGCAGAGCCGGAGCGGCGGAAATCGGCGAAGGTATGGAAGAGATCGTAGGTCATCTCCTTGACCGTCTCGGAAAGGGTATCCTTGCGGTAGGGCGCGGAGCCGATGGCCACGATGCCGCGGGTAACGGGTCGGGCAGAGACACGGATGGGACGGCCGTTGCGGGTGGCTCCCTGCCCCGTCACCGCCATGTAGTATTCGTCGCGGTAGGGGTCATAGATACCGCCGAAGACAGGCTGACCGTCCGAAAGCAGTCCCACCGACACGGCGGAGTGATCGTAGCCGCACATGAAGTTGGTGGTGCCGTCGATGGGGTCGATGATGAAGGTGTAGCCCGCCCCGATGGTTTGGGTAGACTCCCCGTCCTCCTCGGCAAAGAAGTGCGCGTCGGGGAACAGGCGGGTCAGGCCTTCCTTGAGGAATTCCTGCACCTTCACGTCATAGGCGGTGACGAAGTTGGCGCTTCCCTCCTTGGTTTCGGGGTTGTTCCGCACCTCGTCGGGCACGCTGCGCATGATGGCGCCCGCCTCGCGGATCAAAGTCTCCATGCGCTCCAAAGGGAGCAGGCCACGGGAGGCGGGGGTGCCTTGGATCTCGTCGCGGAGGCGAAGGGCCAGCACGGGCTTGCGGGTGGTGATGTTGGTGATGCCCATTTCCAGCAGGGCGCGGAGGGTCGTCTCATCGTCCACCGTCCAGGCCGAGAAGTCCATGCCTCTGTCACGGAGATAGGCAAGGCCCGGCTCCGAGATCATGGAGTAGTGGAGGTTGAGGATGGGCTCGCCCACCCCCTGGAAGGCATCGCAGGCGTGTTTCACGGCGGTCTCGTTGTCCCCGCAGGGCCACAGGCTGGGCCAGAGGCTACCGCCCTGCGCCACAATCAAGTCATTTTGGTGGTTACAAGCCCCCGTAAAGGCCATGCGGTGGGCTACGCCAAAGCGGCGGGCGGCCTCCATGACGGGGGTGATCAGGCCGTCGGTCTTGACGTCGCAGTTGACCCGCAGATCGGGGACAGGGGAGATCAGCTCCAAGAAGGTCTCGAAGGTCACGCAGGTCGAGGGATCCTCGGCCACGTCGTGGGAGAGGTACAGAAGATCCCCATGGGCACGGATATCCACCTCGATCATCTCCGCCCCCGAGTTTATGGCGGCGAGGATGTGGTCGAGGCTGTTGGGAGCAGTCCCCTCACAGCCCGAGTGGGCGGTGATGAGGGTCAAGCCCTTCGAGCGGAGCTGGGCGGAGGTGTAGCGGAGGTGAGTGGTCATGGGGACTCCTTTTGAGAAAATGAATAGTGAATAGTGAATAATGAATAATGAATAATGGAGGAAGAAACCCTTCGGGTTTCAATTTTCATTTGAAGATTTGAATAGATGGACAAATCCGCAGGATTTGCACCGCAATTATTCATTCTTCATTCTTCATTATTCATTCAATAATACTTTTCCAGATCGGGGGTACGGGTGATGATCTTCTTATCGGTAGCGGGATACTTGGACTGATCGTAGGCGTAGAAGCCCGCGCGGAAGCGGTTGAAGGCCTTGATCTGCTGGTCGGTGAGGAGGCATCCGCTGTGGGAGTAGGAGGCGCGGAGGTGGGTGCAGTCGAAGTGGTACCAGCGGGGCTCCTCGGCGGTGCCGATGTTGACCATGATCCAGAAGTGGGTGCCCTCGGCGGCCCCGGGGGTGCGCTCGATCTCGCGGTAGTCGATGCCCAGGCGGCGGCAGAAGGCGATGGCGGCGGCGAAGTAGTTGAAGCAGTCCCCCGAGCCCGTCATGAAGAGGGCATCGTGGGCGGCGCGGATCCAGTCGGACTTATCCGAATCCGAGGTGTAGGCGATGTGGTCGTAGACGTAGCGGTAGACCGCGCGGAGCTGGGCCTCCTTGTCCATATCGGGGGTGATGATCTGGGCGATGACTCCGTCGATCTTGGCGTTCAGCTCCTCCTCGGTGATCTGATTCTCGTAGATGTGGATCACGGTGGAGGCCCAGGAGACGTTCCCCGACTCGTCGGTAGCGGTGAAGCTCACGGTGTAGTCCCCGGGGGTATTGGGATCCACCGCCGAGGCATCCACCTGGATATCCACCGCGCCGCCGCAGTTGTCGGTCACCACCAGACCCTTGCGGTAGGCGATGGCCTCTCCCACGTAGGCGGACAGCTCGGGGACGGTCTTGAACACGGGGGGCGTGGTATCCTCGATGACGGTGAGGATGGAGTGCAGTTCCTTGGTCTTGTTCCCGCTGGCATCCTCCACGCGGAAGGTGATATCGTAGTCCCCGATTTGATTCATGTCGGGGAGGTCGCACTCGAAATAGGCGGTGTACTCGTCGGCCTCCACGATGGAGCCGATGAAGTCCAGGGCATCGGGGGTGCTGACTCCCTTGGCGTAGTAGACGTGCTTGGGGGTGACCACGGGGGCCTTGCGGTCGCGGACGGTGAGCTTTAAGTTGTACTTTCTCCCCTCGGCATCGGTCATGGGGATGGTGTAGGTGCCGGGGCGGTTGACGCAGGTCTCGTCAAAGCCCGCCACGTAGGCCGCGCCGTCGGCACCCACCAGGCGGTAGGGGGAGGGGAGGTCGCTCCCCGCCTCGATGACGTAGGTGATCTTCTTGGCACAGCCCGTCACGGATGCGGTCACCGAAAGGCAGAGAAAGAGAGCCGCCAGCGCAAGAGACAGGGCGCGGCGGACGGGGCTTTTGCGGGACTTGGCCATGGGATCACCTCCAATACAATATATAGAGTATTATCTGTAATATTGTACCATATATGTGGGGGGAAGTCAAGGGAAACAGGTGGATTTTTACAGGAAATTTACGGTTTTTTTGAGGAGCCTTCAAGGGCAAACAGCCCCGACCGCCTCCCGTCGGAAAGCCGCCGAAAAGGAGGCAAAAAAAGATACAAGACACAGCCCGCGCCGTATCTTGTATCTTGCGTTGTATATCTCGGTTATTCCGCCATGAGCTTCTCCAGAGCCGCCAGCCGCAGGCAGACGGTCAGCCCCTCCATGGCGAGGGTGAGGTCGGAGAGCGAGGGGAAGGTGGGAGCGATGCGGATGTTACTGTCAGCGGGATCCTTGCCGTAGGGATAGGTAGCGCCCACAGTGGTGAGGGTCACGCCCGCCTCCTTGGCCAGGGCGTAGGCGCGCTTGGCGGTGCCGGGCATGGTGAACAGGGAGACGAAGTAGCCGCCCTTGGGAGTCGTCCAATGGGCGATGCCCGTGTCGGTGAGGTCGCGGTCAAGGGTATCCAGCACCACCTCGAACTTGGGGCGCAGGATGGCGGCCTGCTTCTTCATGTGGGCCAGGATCCCCTCGGCGGTGCCGAAGAACTTCACGTGGCGCATCATGTTGAGCTTATCGTAGCCGATGGTCTGCACGCCCACGATGGGCATGACCTGCTTCATGTTGCGGTCAGACATGGCGAAAATGGCCACGCCCGAGCCGGGGAAGGAGATCTTGGAGGTGGAGGCGAAGTAGAACACGCGATCGACGGTGCCCACCTTTTCGCACTCCTTGAAGATATCCAGCAGGGTATCTCCGCCCTCGTCGTAGAGGTCGTGGACGACGTAGGCGTTGTCCCAGAAGATGCGGAAGTCGGGGGCGGCGGTCTTCATGGAGGCCAGGCGGCGGACGGTATCGTCGGAGTAGGTGTAGCCGTCGGGGTTGGAATACTTGGGACAGCACCAGATGCCCTTGACGGCGGGATCATTCCCTGCCAGAGCCTCCACGGCATCCATATCGGGGCCGTTGGGAGTCATATCCACGGGGATCATCTCAATGCCCAAAGACTCGCAGATGGCGAAGTGGCGGTCATAGCCGGGGGCGGGGCAGATGAACTTGATGGTTCCCTGCCTGATCCAGGCCTCGCCGTCGCAGTTGCCGTAAAGCATACAGCGGGCCACCGCGTCGTACATGAGCTTGAGGGAGGAGTTACCGCCGATGAAGAGGTTCTTCTCGGGGATACCCAGAAGATCGGAGAAGAGCTTCTTGGCCTCGGGGGTACCGTCCAGCAGACCGTAGTTACGGCAGTCAAAGCCCGCGCCTGTCTTGCAGTCCTCGGCGTTCAGGCAGTCCAGCATCTCGGTGGTGATGTCCAGCTGCTCGGCGCCGGGCTTGCCGCGGGACAGATCCAGCTTCAGCCCCTTGGCGGCAAAGGCCTCGTAGGCGGACTTCATGGCGGTATATTCAGCCGCGAGGGCTTCGCGGCTCATCTGATCGTATCTCATGGGAGGTTCTCCAAAATCACAAAAAATCATAGGGAAAACCGACGCGGAGGACGTCGGTTTTCTCACGGGCTACATTATAGCACACTTCTGCGGAAAAAGCAAGAGGTTTTTGAAATTTTTGCAAAATTTCTTTCATTTTTCGTGATTATTGGCTTTTGTCGATCATCTTTGCAAGTTTTACATGCAAATCATGCAATTTGCAGGGATACGGAAGAGTGAAACGAACAGAAAACAGCCCTCACTCGGACTCGGCGGCATCGGTTTCAAGCTGCCCCATGCCGTGGAGCAGTTCCTCTAAGAGCAAATTCCAGGATTCTCCCATGGCGTAAAAGTACTCTGTATCTTCTTCTTCATTGAAACGTCCAAGATAGTAACCGTCATCTGCAACATAGATGGTTGCCATCCACGCCATATGGGGATTTTCTTCAAAGGTAACACACAGAATATAGTATTGGTAAGGGCCCTTCTCCGGTTTTTCAGCGATAATTGTTCTGCATTTTTTCTCGGAGTTTTTGATCAATGCAGACCCGAAGGAGGTATGCAATTCTTCTGCTAAAACAGGATCCGCCCCCGATTCAAGCCACGAATAATAGCACGATGATCCCTCGATCATGTCCCGATAGTAGGATTTGTGGTTCGGATTACTACGGAAAGGTCCGCCGACCCAATCGTTCTTTATGATCTTGATTTCAGAAAACGTCCAATCTTTTCTGGGAATGGGTGCATCCTTGCTTTGATAAATACAAAAATGGTTGCTGTTACCACCTGTAATATAGTAGGTCTCACGGATACCGATCACAAACTGCGCCTCACTTGTTTCGGGAATCGTTGCCACGTAAAGCCTGTCCCAATCAAACTCTTGATCCGGTTTTGTCTTGATCATGCCATCATGATCGTTTGCGTCCAGATAAAACAGGTTGTAATCCTCCACGAAGTACATATCATAAAAGGTCTCGTCATGTTCTTTGTTGGTTTCAGGGTAATAGAAGCATGAGGTCAGCGCGGACAACAGGCACGCGCAGAGCATCAGAGTGACCAATCTTTTCAGGTTTGATCGTATCAGCATATCACATATCTCCTTTTTTGCATGTTCGATTTTTGGGTCTTCACTTACGATCACGCAAAAAGTTGAGGTTCATTACGGGAAACATGAAAAATATTTGATTTTTAATTTGGTCGTAACTATTCAGCCATCCTTCAAATTTGGGTTTATCGAAGAGATACAAGATACGGAGATACAAGATACAAGATATAGAAACGGCAGTCGCCGTATGGTTTTTTACATATCTTGTATCTTTGTATCTTGTATCTTTGTATCTTACCGCAAAACTGCAATTTGAAATATTATCTGAAAGCTACATTTATCTTTGTCTGTCCGATGCGTTTTTTCGCAGGAGCGGTGGTTCGCCTCCCGCAAGCATTTTGTATTTTGCATTTTCCATGTTTACTCCTCTTCCTCCGCTCCCTCCCAGAACGCCGCCAGATACTCATACAGGGACGGCGCGTCCCCTACCGACGAGATCTGCTCCCAGTGCTCGGGGTACAGGTGGAGGTAAGGCTCCTCGGCGTAGCGGTCGTCCAGGAGCACCACCACCCCAAAGTCCTCGGGGCGGCGGATGACCCGCCCTGCGGCCTGGAGGACGTGGTTCATGCCGGGGTAGGTGTAGGCGTAGGCGTAGCCCTCGCCGCCGCTTCCCTCGCCGATGTCCCGCGTTTCGTCATAGTAGTCCCGCATGATGTTGCGCTCACTGGACAGGGCGGGGATGCCCACGCCCACGATGACGGTGCCGATCAGACACCGCCCGGGGAGATCCACGCCCTCGGAGAAGGAGCCGCCCAGGACGCAAAAGCCCACCAGAAGCTCTTTCGAGTCGGGGGTAAAGGAGGCGATGAAGGCCTCTCTCTCGGCATAGGTCATGCCCGGCTTCTGCACCACGGTCTTGACGGTGGGGTATTTCTTTTGGAAGAGGGCATAGACCTTTTCCAGGTAGGCGTAGGAGGGGAAATAGACCATGTAGTTCCCGCGCTTGGCGGAAACGGTGGCGGCGATGTAGCTCATGATGCGGCGGCAGGACTTGTCGCGGTCATCGTAGCGGGTGCTGACCTCCTCGCAGACCGCCACGCATAGGTGGTCGCGGGGGAAGGGGGACTCAAAATTCACCAGCACGCTGTCGCGGTCGCCTCCCAGGATGTCGGCGAAGTAATCGTTGGGGGTAAGGGTGGCGGAGAACAGCACCCGCGCCTCGGCCTTTTGCAGGATAGGGCGCAGGATCCCCGCGGGATCCAGGCAGGTGAGCTTCACCCGCACATCCTCCCCCTCCACCTTCACGAAGGTGGCGAAGCGGCGGTCGTAGTAGTCGGAGGCGGTGCGGAAGCCCCGCAGGGAGGTGGCCAGGCTGTCCACCGTGGGGTACAGGGGGTGGGTCTGGTTCCGCCGCAGCCAGCGGTCGCAGAGGGTAGAGAGAGCCCGCACCGTCTCACACAGCACCACGGGCTGGTTGCGATCCAGGTCTACCCCGCGCCGTACACCGTCGCCATCCACGATCATGGACTCGGCGCAGGTACCGCTCATGCGGGACAGGGCACCTATGAGGTCGTCCAGAGAGCCCGATCTCAGACGGGGGGCGGTCTTGTCCTCCTCGTCGTAATCCGCGTCCTCGGTGGGGAAGATGAGGTCGGTGCCGATGCGGGTCTCCCAGGCGTGCATGGTATCCTGGGCGGCCATGACCTCGGTGAGGGAGAGGGAGCCGCTGTACATATCCCTGGCGCGGTCGGGGAGGTTGTGGGCCTCGTCGATGAGGAAGATATAGCGATGCCCCTCGGTGTGGGGGATGCCCTCGGTGAAGTAGCGGCGAAGGTAGACCGAGGGGGAGAAAACGTAGTTGTAGTCGCAGATGACCACCTCGCACAGCTCCGAGAGATCCAGGGCCAGCTCATAGGGGCAGACCTGCCATTTCTGGGCGGCGGCGCGGATATCCAGCCCCGAGAAGACGGTCTTCCCGCTTGAGAGGAGGTCGAAGATCACCGACTCCACCTTATCATAATAGCCCTTGGCGAAGGGACAGGAGACGGGGTTGCAGTAGGTGGAAAGGCGGTTGCCCCCCGCCTTGGCGGCCTCGCAGATGCAAGCGGACTCCCGGGCGGTGATGACGCAGGCGCGGATGGGGGTGGTGGCCTCGTTCAGCTTTTGCACGGCGGAAAAGGCCTCGCGGCGGGTGGCGTTCTTGGCGGTGAGGTAGAAGATCTTGTCGCACTTCCCCTCTCCGAAGCAACGGACGGCGGGGTACAGGGTGGCTATGGTCTTACCGATGCCCGTGGGGGCTTCGGCGAACAGGGTCTTTCCCGCCCGCATATCCCGCCAGCACTCCCGGATCATGTCCTGCTGGGCGTCTCTGACCTCGGTATAGGGGAAGATGGCCCGCTTGGCGGTCTTACGCAGGGTGGTCTCCCGCTCGTACAGATCCTTGGCGCGGGGGAGAATCATGCGCAGGATGGCGGAATACGCCCCCGCCAGCTGTCTCTCGGTCATGACCGAATCGGCAAAGTAGGCCTCCTCCTCGTGGCCGGGGCGGACGTAGGTCAGGCGCAGGGTGACGGTGGACAGCCCCTTGGCGGCGCAGAGGAAGTAGCCGTAGCAGGTGAGCTGGGCCAGATCCGACTCGCGGGGGGAGCGGACGTAGTAGTCGGCGTTGCCCGTGACGGATTTGATCTCCTCCACCACGCATCCTCCTGCGGGATCGTACCACACTCCGTCGGCGCGGCCGCTGACCGAAAAAGCCACCCCGTCCATGCGGCAGGTGTGGCGCAGAGTCACCTCGGCGTGGTAGGCGGGCTCGGGCAGAGGCTCGGCGGGCAGATGGAGCTCCTCGGAGCCGCGGGGCTTTCGGACAGGCTCGGCCGTTCCACCCAGCCCCTTCCCCGCCTCGCGGAGAGTGCGGAGCTTTTCGTGGGTCGCCCGCCCCTCCTCGGCGCGGCGGTAGAGATCCACAGGAGGCACGCGGTTGTCCAGACTGCCCCCCTTGAATGCCAGGGCGCAAAGCTCGCGGACGGATATTTCGATGAAGTCGGTTTGGGGGTTGTAATGCATACGGGTGCCTCCTTTCGTTTTTTTTGTTGGGCGGGAAGATACAAGATACAAGATACAAGATACAAGATACGAGATACAAGATACAAGATAGAAAACACAAGAGACGTAGGGAGCGCGACCTATCTTGTATCTCTGTATCTTGTATCTATGTATCTTACCCCACCTCTACCCACGGCACGTCCGCGCCCTCGTTGAGTCTGGTCACCTCCAGCCGCTTGCAGTCGGCGTAGAAGGCATTCATCAGCCCTTCAAAGGCGGTCTCGTCGGCAAACTCGCCCCGCTTGCCGTCCAGCTTGAACCAGCGGTGGCAGAGGGCGGAGCGCTCCACGTGCTCGGCGGCCAATTCGGCGGGAATCCCGAAGCCGCCCGCGGTGCTACCGCCCGCCAGCGCGGCCTTGTAGGCATCTGCCCACAGGGCATCCAGCATGGGGATATCCTCGTCGGGGATGAGGGGATTCCAGAGATTGGCGGCGGAGATCACCAGATTGAAGTGGAGATCCTTGACCTTTTCGTGGATGTAGTCCAGATACTTCTGCACGAAGGGCGCGCCCGCGCCGTAGTAGGTCTCCATAAAGGCGTCGGTGTCCATAGCCTCATCGGGGTTCCACAGAGCCTTGGTCAGCATGTAGGCGCGAAGCTCACCGAACTCGCCGCTCCGGCCTCCCGTGTAGTTGCCCTGCTCGAACACACCCTTGACGCTGTGGGCGGCGAAATACCGGGCATTATCCTGCAGGGTGCGCAGGTTGGGGAAGGGGGTGAGGTACTGGGCAAAATCCGTGGTGTAGTCCCAGATGTAGAGGCGGTCGCAGATCTTCTCCCAGCCCTCGATCCAGGACTTGGTGTGCGCGTTGCGGGGACACTCCTCAATGGTGTGGGAGGAGCAGCCGCCGGTACACATCCGCACCATGACGTTGTGGCGGGGTCTTGTGAGCTTGGGAGGGACGGTGGAATACTGGTAGGCCAGGGTATCAATGGCCACCTTGGGGAACTCCGGCTCGATGGCCTCGGCCACGGCATTGACGAAGCGGATGAGACTGCCCGCGGGAGAGCCCTCCTCGGCATCCACGGCGGCGCAGGCGGGGCAGGTGCAGTAGGACTCTATGACGAAGCTGTCGTTCTGGGACACCGACACGATCTCGGCCAGGGGGTTCTCACGGAGCCAGCCCTTGACCCGCTCAATGACGATGGCCAGCACCTCGGGGTTGGAGAGGCAAAGCTGGGAGTAAAGGTGCTTGGCGGATCTCTCTCCGTTGATCATGGAGAAGTATTCGGGATGGGTCTCAAAAAACTCCTCGGCGGGGATCAAGCGCTCAAAGGTATGGACAAAGTGAGGCCCCGCGTAGCCGATACAGCCGCCCCACTCGGGAGGGATATCCCGTCGGTGGGAGCCGCCTCCCGCCAGGCCCGCGTTGATGCGGCGCTTCACGGCGAAGTCGGGACGGTAGGTACAGGTCCAGTAGAGGTCGCGGAACTCGAAGGGGGAGACCTCGGTGATGTCCAGCCCCTCGGGGAGAGCGGCGGCCACCTCGGCGGGGGTGAGGGTAGGGATCACCTCGGTATCCTCGGCGTAGAAGCGGCAGCCCAACAGCTCCAGCAGGCGGTACACGGCGTACAGAACGCCTCGGCCGTTGCCGCCCGACAGGGTGATCTTCCCATTTTTCACGGTGATCTTAAGCCCGTCGGCGGGGAGGGAGGGGTCGATCTTCAGCTCGGTATGGATGGAAACGCCCATGCGCTCCAGGTAGCGGTTCAGCTCGGCGGCGGCAGTCATGACGGCGGAGTCGGTGGTAAGTTCTACGGACATGGCGGTACCTCCTGTATTTTCAACTTCCCTACTATTATACGCAAAACCCCCGAAAATGTCAAGGGATTCGCCCAATTTCCCCGCCATCCAACAGGAAAAATTCGGACAAATCGACGGATTCTTCTTGACTTTTCGCCCCGAAAGTGGTATGATATCCTTGAGTAGGTATCGTGATGAGTACCAATACCTCATAATCAATCATTCCACAGGTAGGTGCGCACCTACCAAAATTTCGAAAGGACTTACTGACATGATCTACATCCGACAAGTCTACCTGGACGGCACCCCCGTCAGCCAATCCGTATGCGAGTTTTCCTCCAAGCACGCCACTCCCACCCTCTCCTGGTCTGTGGGCGGCGGTAACCCTGACGACAAGCAGATCGCCTACACCCTCACCGCAAAGATCGGCGGCGAGACCGTCTTTGACAGCGGCCGCGTGGAGACCTCCCGCCAGTCCGCTTTGCTGGACGGCTTTACCTTCCCCGCGGGGGTCTACGCCACGGTCACCGTCACGGTGGAATCCGCCACCGAGAAGACCGAGCCCGACACCGTGACCCTGTTCAACGGCACGCTTGACACCTTCCCCGGGGAGTGGATCACCTCGGCTGAGGATCAGGGCGAGCGGGTACTGCGGTTCGTCAAGAAATTCCACGTGGATAAGCCCGTGAAGAACGCGGTGCTGTACTACTGCGGTCTGGGCTACCACGATGCTATGCTGAACGGCAAGACCGTTGACGGAGTGCGCCTTGATCCCGCCCACGCCAACTACGCCAAGACCTGCTACTACCGCGTCTCCCCCCTGTCCATGAGTCAAATGCAGGAGGGAGAGAACGAGCTGGAGATCGAGGTCGCTCCCGGCTGGCGCAAGAACGGCACCGACTTCATGTGGAGTATGCTGGGTGAGCGCAAGATCGAGTTCTACGGCGACAGTATCCTGTGGGCGTACCTCCATATCACCTACGAGGACGGCACCACCGAGGACATTTCCACCGATACCTCGTGGGAATGCGCCCTCGATCCCCGCACCTCCTCCATCTTCAACGGCGAGACCTTTGACGCCTCCCTGAACAAGGACTTTGATGAGTGCGAGAAGATCCCCGTCAAGGCTGTCCCCGCCCCCGGCGGGGAGATGCGCCCCATGATCCTCCAGCCTATCGTGGATCAGGGCTATTTCGATCCCAAGGAGATCACTTCCCCCAAGCCCGGGGTGTTCGTGGTGGACTTTGGGCAGAACATCGCGGGTGTGGTGAGCTTGGAGCTTCCCGAGAATATGAAGGCGGGGCACACCGTCACCATGACCCACACCGAGGAGCTGAACGAGGACGGCACCGTCTACACCGACACCCTCCGCAGTGCCAAGCAGACCGACACCTATATTGCCACAGGCGACAATCGTGATCTGGACCTGTGGATGCCCGAGTTCACCTACCACGGCTTCCGCTACTGTCAGATCACGGGCTTGGATCGTCTGGAGCCCTACATGATCGAGGCACGCCTCATCCACACCGATCTGGAGAACCGCTCCTCCTTCCGCTCCGGCTCTCCCATGATCAACGCCATCCAGGATGCCCTGGTCATGACGGAGCGGGACAACATGCACTCCATCCTCACCGACTGCCCCCAGAGAGATGAGCGCATGGCCTGGATGAACGATGCCACGGTGCGCTTTGAGGAAACCCCCTACAACTTCGATGCCTCCCGCATCCTTCCCAAGATTCTCCAGGACATCAAGAACGAGCAGAGAGCCGAGGGACAGTTCACCTGCTGTGCCCCCTTCATCTACGGCGGTCTTCCCGCCGATCCCGTCTGCTCCTCCTATCTGGTGGCCGCCAAGGAGGCGCTGATGCACTACGGCGAGCTGGGTGCTGTGGACGAGTTCTTCGACGGCATGGCCGCCTGGGAGGACTTCCTCCTGTCCCGCAGTCCTGACGGTACGGTGGACTACTCCTACTACGGCGACTGGGCGGCTCCCGCCTACGCCTGCCTCAGCGACGAGGGCGCCCCCAGCGCGGTGACTCCCGGCGTGGTCATGTCCACGGGCTACTCCTACTACAACTGTAAGCTCCTGGCCGACTTCGCCCGCCGCACGGGTCGTTCTGAGGCCGAGGCCAAGTACACCGAGAAGGCCGAGTACGTCCGCAAGGCCTTCCTGGACAAGTGGTTCGATCCCGAGACGGGCAAGGTGGCTACCGGCTCCATGGGCTGTCAGGCCTTCGCCCTGTGGCTGGGGATCCTGCCCGCCGAGTGTGAGGCCAAGGCCGCCGAGGTCATGCGAAACGACTTGGTGGAGAAGAACTACAAGTTCACCACGGGCAACCTCAATACCCGCTACATGATGGATATGCTGACCAAGTTCGGCTATCTGGAGGACGCGTGGAAGGTCGTCACCTCGGACGAGTACCCCTCCTTCGGCTACATGTTCCAGAACGAGGCCACCACCATTTGGGAGCGCTTCGAGCTGAAGAAGAATCCCAACATGAACTCCCACAACCATCCCATGTACGGCGCGGTGGGCTACTGGTTCTACGCCTACCTCGGCGGCATCATCCCCACCGAGCCGGGCTTTAGCCGTGTCTCCATCAAGCCCTACTTCCCTGAAAAGCTCACCTCCTGCCACGCCGTGGTGGATACCGTCATGGGCGAGATCTCGGTGCGGTGGTCCAAGCGCTACGGCAAGCTCTACCTCTTCGTCCAGACTCCCTTCGGTGTCACCGCCGACGTGGACTTCGACGGCAAGGTGACCACCGTGGGCGCGGGGTATCATGTGTTTGAGAAGGAGCTGGAGGCGTAAGGCGTTTTTGATAAACACAATGGAATCAAGGAATATCATCTTGCGGACTCCGCAAGAACCCGATACCGAATTTCTCTATGAAATGTGTCTCGATCCCGCCCTCCAAAGCAGCGGTCTCCATGCCTTCCGTTCGATCTCCGAATGTCGTGAAGCCATCCGACAGTGGGCGATCTCAGACGGTTTCAAGGTGATCGCTGATGCCGCCACCCATACCCTCATTGGATACATCAGCCTCGGTGACATGAATCGGTATGAAGGGTATGTAGAGCTGGAATTCGCCATCGCCGCCGAGCAACGAAGTAGGGGCTATTGCACCGAGGCCGTTCGGAAAATGCTGGACTACGGCTTTGCCGACATGAATGCACAAGTCATGGCCGCGTGGGTGCGCTCCCATAACCTTGCCAGCGCAAGGGTATTGGAAAAATGCGGCTTCACCCTGGAAGGGCGGCTCCGCAAACACGCGCGGGACGGAAGTGATACGCTGTGTTACTCCATTCTAAAGGACGAATGGGAAAGGATACATAAAGCGTAATGATCCCGTAGGGGAGGGGTCTCCCCTCCCGACAACACCCTCAAAAATAGTATGCGGGAGGGGGATCCCCTCCCCTACAGTAGAATCCCTTTAAAACCGTTTACAAAATATCGTATATAGAAAGGAACCGAACCCATGCCCAACTATCTCGACAACTACAACCGCTGGCTCACCTCCGACAAGCTCTCCGACGCGGAGCGCGCTGAACTCCTCTCCATCAAGGACGACGACAAGGAGATCCAGCTCCGCTTCACCGACTACCTCTCCTTCGGCACCGCGGGTCTGCGCGGCACCATGAAGGTGGGTATGAACGCCATGAACGTCCATACCGTGGCCTACGCCACCCAGGGTCTCGCCCAGCTCATCATCGAGGAAGGCCGCACCGCTGACGGTGTCGCCATCGCCTACGACAGCCGCAACAACTCCGAGCTCTTCGCCAAGACCGCCGCCCGGGTGCTGGCCGCCGCCAACATCCCCGCCTACCTCTTCGACGAGCTGCGCCCCACCCCTGAGCTGTCCTTCGCCCTCCGCGAGCTTCACTGCGTGGCGGGCATCAACATCACCGCCTCCCACAACCCCAAGCAGTACAACGGCTACAAGGCCTACTGGGAGGACGGCGCACAGCTCCCCCCCGAGCATGCCGACGTGGTCAGCGCCACCATGCAGAAGCTGGATATCTTTGAGGACGTGAAGCTGGCCGACTTCGACGAGGCTCTGGCCGCGGGTAAGATCGTCATGCTGGGCAGAGATATGGACGAGAAGTACCTGGCTTGCGTACAGGCCCAGGCCGTCAACCCCGAGGCCGTCAAGGCCGTGGCCGACGAGCTGAAGATCGTCTACTCCCCCCTCCACGGCACGGGCTACCGCCTCGTCCCCGAGATCCTCCGCCGCTGCGGCCACAAGAACGTCTTCACCGTGGACGAGCAGATGATCATCAGCGGTGACTTCCCCACCGTGGCCAAGCCCAACCCCGAGTACAAGGAGGTCTTCGACATCGGTATGAAGATCGCCGACGAGGTCGGCTCTGACCTCGTTGTCGCCACCGACCCCGACGCTGACCGCGTGGGCGTGGTCACCCGTACCCCCGACGGATCCTTCACCACCATCACGGGCAACCAGATGGGCGCGCTCCTCATGGACTACATCCTCACCGCCTACGAGGAGACGAACACCATGCCCGAGATCCCCTTCGCAGTAAAAACCATCGTCACCACCGAGCTGGCCGCCAAGATCTGCGAGGCTCACGGCGTGAAGATGCACAACGTGCTGACGGGCTTCAAGTTCATCGGTGAGGTCATCAAAGACTACGAAAAGAAGGGCTACGGCACCTTCGTGCTGGGCTTCGAGGAGAGCTACGGCTACCTCAAGGGCACCTACGCCCGCGACAAGGATGCCGTGGTGGCCGCCATGCTCATCTGCGAGATGACCGCCTACTATAAGGCCAAGGGCATGACCCTGTCGGATGCACTGGACGCCCTCTACGCCCGCTACGGCTACTGCTATGAGGCCAACGTGGAGATCTACATGGAGGGTCTGGACGGCCCCGCCCGCATGGCCGAGAAGATGAACGCTCTCCGCAATCCCGCCCCCGCCGAGATCGCGGGCCGCAAGGTGGTCAAGTTCGGTGACTATCAGGCACAGACCATGGAGGATCGCGTCAGCGGCACGGTGGAATCCACCAACCTGCCCAAGTCCAACGTGCTGGCCTTCACCCTGGACAACGGTGACGTCATCGTCGCCCGTCCCTCGGGTACCGAGCCCAAGATCAAGTTCTACTTCATGCTCATCGGCAAGGATAAGGACGAGACCGTGGCTAAGATGGAGGCTTACAGGGCGGGGTTGGGGGTCTGATCCCACCACGCCCGCAGGGCATATCTCGCCTTCAGGCATATCTCGCCCGCAGGGCATATCTCGCCCGAAGGGCATCTCGCCAAAACACAACCGATCGTCTCCGCCTTTCGGATGATCTATGAGTTTCGGTGAGGATCCCCCAACACCCATAACGAAAACCACCGCCCATCACGGACGGTGGTTTTCCTTTATTCGAATCAAGCCTTGAATATCTTCCCGACCTCGTCGAGATCCAGTCGGAAGAACTGCCACACCAGATAAACGGCGGTGACCACGGCGAGAACCGCGGTAAAGACCACGGTGGGGGTGTCCCACCACGTCCCCGCGCCCAGGGTGGGCATGAGAGTGCCGCAGAAGTCGTAGATGGCGTGGAGGGCGACACAGATCCAGATATTGCGGGTCCCCAGTAAGACCACGGAACACATAGCCCCGATGAGGAAGGAGTAGCCGATCTGCAGGATGGTCGCGCCGATCCCCGCCCCCATGAGGACGTTAACCAGATGGACTCCGCCGAAGACGGCAGAGGTGAGGATGAGGCTCCAGAACAGCCCCTTGCGGGTGGTGTGCCGCTTCTCCGCGAACATGAGGAAGATCACCCCGCGGAAGGCCAGCTCCTCGAAAAGCCCGATGGCCAGGCACTCGGCGGCGAACCAGATGAGGTATGCGGGGGCTTTATGGACAAGGTACGCATCTCCCCAGATCATGGAGAGGATGGGCATATTGTTCACCACCACCAAAAAGGGGGGCAGGGCGAACAGCAAAGATCTCCAGAAGGGCTTTTGGATGGGGTTCAGCACCCGATAACCCTCGTTCAGGAGCAACGCCAGGAACACCACCGCCCCGATGAGGCGGGTGAGGGTCATGTTGACCAGCGGTGCCAGGACGGGATCGGGGGTGAGGGTGGGCTTGGCAAGCTCCAGCCACAGAAGGATGGGGGCCGCCACGAAAATGATCGCCAGGCAGACCTTGCGGGGGAGGTAGCGGCGGCGTTTGGGCGGGGACTCGAGGGGCATAGCCGCGGTGTCGGTCACAGGCTCCATGTTCTGATCACTCATGTGCCTCTCCTTCGGTGGTCTCGGCGGTCTCGGCGGTCTCCACTACCTCGGGGGTCTCGGTCTCCTCGGCGGGTGCTTCCCCGCCCAAGGCAACGGCCGCCTTGGCCTTGCGGTTATCCACGTACAGCTCGATGCCGAGCAGGAGCAGACCGCCCGCCAGGAGCAGGACGGAGACAAACTGGGAGGGGGTGAGGAAGTCCACGATGGTCGCGCCTCGGTAATCGTTGCGCAGGATCTCGGCGATGAAGCGCCAGACCGCATAGGCGATCATGTAGGCGGGCATGATGTACTTTTTGCCCTTCTTGAACATGATGAGGAAGATGATGGACAGTCCGAAGAGGTAGATCGCCTCAAAGAGCTGGACAGGGACAACCTTGTAGCCCAGATGCACCATCTCGATACCGTACCACGCGTCGCACTTTGCGCCGTAGCAGCAGCCTGCCATGAGACAGCCCAGGCGGCCGAAGCCGTGGGCCACGGTGATGCAGGCGGGGGCGATGTCGGAGGCAGTGCGGAGGTGGGGGAGGTGGTACTTGTCTTTGAACAGGAAATGCCCCACGGCGAAGTAGATGATGATGAACATGGCGGTACCGCCGATGAGGCCGCCGTAGAAGGTGGCACCCGTGTTCTCCACGATCTCGAATTTGCCGTTGGCCATGAAGTTATAGAAGGCCTGGAGCAGCACCGCGCCGCCGTAGCCCAGCACCACCGCCACCACCGCGTTGATGAGGTAGAAGTTCTGGAGCTTGGCCTTCAGCCCCCGCCAGTCGGATTGCAGGCGGATGAAGATCATGCAGGCGATCACGCCTACGGCCATAAGGATGGAGTAGAGATCCATGCCTAAAAATATTTCGTAAGGATACATACGCTTCTCCTTTTTTTGAAAGAGTCATACTGTGCTCCTCTATTATACCGCGAAAATATGAACACACCTTGACCATTTTGAAAAAAAGCCGAGGGAACTGTCAAGTTCCCTCGGTATTCTTACGGAGTCGGGGCGATCCCCAGCGCTCAGTCCTTCTTACGGGCCACGAAGGCGGCGGTGATCAGGATAGCCACGGCGGTAAAGGCAACGGTGGAGCCGCAACCGCCCTTGGGGGCTTCGGTCTCGGGGGCCTCGGTGGCGGGAGCGTCGGTGGGTGCCTCGGTGGGAGCCTCGGCGGTGTCGCCGAACTCGGTCACAACGGGGGGCTCGGTATCGGGAGGAGTCTCGGGCTCTTCGGTGGCGGGAGCCTCGGTGGTCTCCTCGGCAGATTCACCGGCCAGATTGGCCACCAGCTTATTGAAGAACTCCTGGCCTGCGGGGGACAGGGGGGCGGCGTGGATGGTATTGATGTTGACGGTATCATTCCCCGCCTCGCAGACGAAGAGAACGTCATTGGCAATCTGGATACGGGTCACGCGGTCGCCGAAATCCTCCTGAATGTTGATCTTGGCCACCACCTCGTAGGAGGCATCGTCCCGCACCTCGATACACTCACCACGATAGTCGCCCATGAGCAGGTAGCCGTTCACGTGCTCCACGCAGTAGAAATCGTTGGCGGGGATGAGCTCCACGCAGGCAGAGCCGTCAGGGGCGATCTTCAGGATCATGGCATCCGTCTCGGAATCCGCAATGAGCCAGATGGTGCCGTCCTCGTCCACATCCATATAGTAGCCGTCACCGGGCTTGAAGCCCTGAACCACGGTATTGGAGGGATCCGAGAAGATGATAGAGCCGTTCTCGCCGAAATCCTTGTTCAGCTTGGGGTTGGCGGGATCAGTCACGTCGTAGCAGTACAGGGCATCGTAGGTGTAGTTGGTCATGAAGTAGCAGTAGTACTTATCCCCGACCTTGGCCACGTCCACACCGTTGACACCCACCTTGATGCCGCCCTCGTCGCCGGGATTGCCGAACTCATAGACAGCGTCGCAGTAGACCTCCTCCAGAGTGCCGTCCTCCAGCTGCTTGGCGATACCCAGATCCACCACGTTGTAGTTCTTGGAGAAGGCAAAGCCCACGTAGACGTACCCGCGGTCATCGGCGGCCATACCCTTGGCGTAGGAGAAGGGATTCCCCTGGTCGCCCGCCTCGCCGTTGTAGTGGTAGTACAGGTCGGTCACCTCGGCCTTTTGGGTGTCGAACACCGCCACACCGCGGACACCGGTACCGCCGTTCAGGGTACCCATGTAGCAGTAGCGGCCGTCGGGGGACATGGCAAAGCCACGCATATTGACGGTGCAGGCCTGGGCATAGTTGCCGCCCAGCTCGGGGATCTCCTCCTCCCACCAGTAGGCGTAGAAGTCCTCGTTCAGCTCGGAGTAGATATCGCCGCCGAGCTGGACGTACAGGGGCTGTAGCTCAGCCTCCAGCCAAGAATCGTTGTTGACCTCGTTGGAGATGTCGCTGATAGCCGACACGCCCATTGCCCCCAGGGCAAGGAGCATAGCCAGGGTCAGAAGCCATGTGATGGTACGTTTCATTGTTTGTTCCTCCTGATTGTCATGATTTGAATAGATTCCATTATGATGTCTTGTCGATACGGTATCGTATCAGTCATTACTTCCCTTGCGCTTGCCGGGCAGGCCGTTGGCCTTGTAATCCGCCAGCTGCTCGTGGGTGATGCGCACGTCGCGGCCGGTCTTGTTGCCGGGATCGGGGCCTACGAAGCCATACTCCTCCATGCGGTCGATGATACCGGCGGCGCGGCCGTAGCCCAGCTTGATGGCGCGCTGGAGGGCCGAGGTGCCGATCTTCTCCTTGGAGACGATGACATCCAGGGCCTCCCAGAACTTGGGCTCCTCGCCCCAGAGATTCTGACCGCCCTCCAGGCCGTCGAAGTCGTCGATGGAGACCTGCTCCCCCTTCTTCTTGTTGACACCGCAACGGGCGGCCTCCACGGCGATGTTCTTGATGAACTCCTCGTCGTACTCCACGGGCTCGTTGTTCTCCTTGATGAAGGTGACCACACGCTCCACCTCGGACTCGCTGACGAAGGTACCCTGGCAGCGCATGGGCTTATTGACACCCACGGGGGCATAGAGCATATCACCGCGGCCGATGAGCTTGTCGGCGCCCACCGTATCGATGATGGTACGGGAGTCCACCGAGGAGGCCACGGTAAAGGCGATACGGGAGGGGACGTTGGCCTTGATCAGACCCGTGATGACGTCCACCGAGGGACGCTGGGTACCGATGACCAGGTGAATGCCCGCGGCTCGCGCCTTCTGGGCCAGACGGCAGATGGCGGTCTCCACGTCGGCGGGGGCGGTCATCATGAGGTCGGCCAGCTCGTCGATGATGATGACGATCTGGGGCAGAGGAGGTCTTTCGGGATCTCCCGCCGTGATCTCGTTGTAGCCCGCCAGGTTGCGGACACCCACCTCCTCGATGAGGCCGAAACGGCGTTCCATCTCGTTGACGGCGCTGTAGAGAGCCCCCGCGGCCTGCTTGGGGTCGCTGACGATGGGGCAGAACAGGTGAGGAAGCTCGCGGTACATGGCGAACTCCACCTTCTTGGGATCCACCAGGATGAGCTTGACCTCGTCGGGCTTGGCCTTGTAGAGGATACTCATGATGATGGAGTTGATGCACACCGACTTACCCATACCCGTAGCACCCGCGATGAGCAGGTGGGGCATCTTATTGATGTCCAGGATCACGGGGCGGCCCGAGACGTCGGCACCCAGGCAGGCGGCGATGCGGCTCTTGTGGTTGCGGAACTCGGGGGTCTCCAGGATGTTGCGCAGGTAGACGGTGGAGGGCTCGGCGTTGGGCACCTCGATACCCACGGCGGCCTTACCGGGAATGGGTGCCTCGATACGCACGCCGGCCTTGGCCAGGTTCATGGCGATATCGTCCACCAGGTTGGCAATGGAGCGGACACGGACACCCGTGTCGGGCTTGACCTCAAAGCGGGTGATGGTGGGGCCGCAGGAGCAGGAGATCTCCTTGACACGGATGTGGAAGCTCTCCAGCACCTCTCGGAGCAGAAGGGTATTCTCCGCGATCTCGGCATCGTTGGCCTCGTAGCGGGCACTTCCCTTGGTCAGCATATCCACCGAGGGGAAGCGGTACTCGCGGGCAGGCTCGGCGGGAAGCTCGTCGGCGGTGTGAGCGGTGGACAGCACCAGCTCCTCCTCGGATAAGCCCGACTCGGCCACGGCGGCGAATTCCTGCTTGTTGATGGTGACCATCACCGAATCCGCGGGCTTGGCCTCGGCGGAGTAGACGATGGAGTAGTTCCCCGCCGTAGCGACCTCCTCATCCTCCAAATCCTCATCCTCGGTTGCGGTGGGATGGGCCTCGGCGGCGGTCAGGGTCACTTCATCGGGATCGGCCTCCTCGTCCAGATCGGTGGGCATGGACTCGGCCCGCTCCTCGTACAGCTCGGCCTCCTCGTCCCCGAAGAGCTGATCCTCTATGCGTTGGGCCTGATCCCCGCGGGTCTCGCGGCGGGGCTTGTCGTCGGACGACTTGTAAGCCTTTTCCACGAAGCCGTCATCGCCCTCATCCTCCCAGTTCAGATCGTCCTCCCCCGCGTCGGCAGTAGCGGAGGACGCGGTTTTCTCGGATTCAAAGAAGGGCAGTCGCGCCTCCTCCTCGGCGGCGGGCTTGTCGGGAGCGGAGACCGTCTCACGGCCTCCCGACTCCTCCAGGATCTCGCCGGTCTCGGTATCCACCGTAGCGGTGCGGCGACCCCCGCGCTTAGTGGTCGCGGTGACCGTCTCTTCTTCATCGGGAAGAGCCTCAGGCTCCTCCTCAGAGGGAACTTCCTCGGCGCGGCGGCGGTCGGCATCCATTTTAGCGCGCTTTTCGCGGTAGGTCTCGGCGGTAGCGGCCTTGCGCTCGGCCTCTGCCTCGGCCTCCTTTTCCTCGCGGCGAGCCTCCTTCTCGGCGGCGGATCTTTCCCGCCAAGCCTTGATGGCGGCCCAGAGCTTACCGAAAACGAAGGCGGGGGTCACGCCCACCAGAAGCATGATGATCAAGGGCAGAGTCACCACGGCCAAGGCAATGGTGCCGGGGAGCTTCAGACCGGTGTAGAGCAGATTGCCCACTACACCGCCCACCACGCCACCGCTCTCAAAGGCCGCGCCGGTGTTGTAGAGATAGGTCACGTCAAAGGTCTTGGACAGGGCGGGATCCGAGGTGCAGACACCTACGTGGATCACCGCCGAGATCAGCACCATGAGCAGAACCGATAGGATGATCTTCACCGCCACCAGGTTCTCCTCGCAGTAGCGCCGCCAGAAGACGGCGAGGTTCACAAAGAGCAGGGGGAGGAGGTAAGCCGTCCAGCCGAAGCACCCGAAGAGAACCTGACAGAAGTAGAAGCCGACCACGCCCGCGAGATGCTCGTTGGCGGTCTCGGCGTCTCCCAGGGCGTTCAGCACCAGAAAGACCGAGATAATGAGGGCAATTCCCGCGAATATGTAGGGCAGGAACTGCTCCGAGAAGGTACTTCTGCGCTTGACCTTGGCGGCCAGCTGCTCCTCGTCACCGCCCTTCCTCGGGTTCGGCTTCTTAGCGGCGCTGGTCATCTTGGTTTGTCCCCTGGGGGACTTTTTGGCAGCGCTCCCCTTCTTCGCGGGGGCTTTGGATGCGGCGGTGGCGGTTACGGTACCCGTTTTGGCACTGCGGGGCTTCTCTCCGCTCTTGGCGGCGGACTTCCCCGCGGATGCCCCCTTGGCGGGTGTTTTTTTCAGATCCTTGTTTTCGGCCATAGGTCAACCTCCTGTTCAATGGCAATTTTTATGTGGCACAGGGCGGGTATAGCTCCCCGAAAAGGAGGAGACACTACAGGCAAAGAGGCAAAATATCCGCCTCGGCACCGCCCGGCAAGCGTTTAGAAATATTCCATTATAGTATACCACAAAATCCCGCGTAATGCAAGAGAAATTTGTAACTTTTTCAACATTTTTGCCAAACTCATCCACAAAAATTCTACAGAATTCCACAAGGAGACGGTCATGAGCAAAGCCATCCACCATCCCATTCCCTGGCTCCTCCTCGCCCTGGCGGGGGCCTTCGCGGGACTGCTCAACGGACTTTTGGGGGCGGCGGGGGGAATCCTGCTGGTGGCGATCCTTCCCCGCCTGACACCGCCCGCCCGTCTCTATCCGCCCGCCGTTCCTCTGGGGCTGTACCACGAGCGCCGGGACATCCTGGCCACCGCCATGACCGTCATGCTCCCCGTCTCGGCTATCTCCTGTATTTTCTATTGGCTGAACGGTGTCCGCCCCGAGCCAACCCTGCTCCTGCTTTTGATCCTCCCCGCCGCCGCAGGGGGGTTCCTGGGTGCCAAGCTTTTAGGACGATTACCCGACGCCCTGCTGAAGAAGCTCTTCGCCGCCCTGGTGGTGGTGGCAGGGGCACGGATGCTGTTTTGACAGAGCCGATTGTTAAATGAACAAATTGCAGTTTATAGGGGAGCTTGAGAATGCAAAATGCAAAATGCAAAATCAAGTGCGAATGAAACCTTTTGCTGGCGCAAAAGCCAATTTTTGTGGTAAGAATTTGTCATTCTACACTCCAAAAATGATTGTCCCCTATAGAAAAATCATTCTTGCACACAATTTC
>JBGVRH010000037.1:0-48306 GCA_045128275.1 Eubacteriales bacterium
CTACGATAAGAACCGTCTGGGTGCCTTCGTGCGGCAGATCGTCCGCGAG
The DNA here is from genome assembly GCA_045128275.1 of Eubacteriales bacterium. Lineage (GTDB taxonomy): Bacteria > Bacillota > Clostridia > Oscillospirales > CAG-272 > CAMEON01. The sequence continues at coordinate 50 of JBGVRH010000037.1, forward strand.
CAGGCCCTGTGGCCCGACAAGGCCAAGACCCTCGCGGAGTTGGGCTTTGCCCGCAACGGTGGCGTCAAGGCCAGCCTGCGCAGTCACAATAAGCTGGGAAAGATCGTACACTGTATCGAAAAGGATGCGTATGATGTCGAGGTAGCCAAGGCCAGGGAAGCATATATTGCCGAGCATGGCAATGAAGAAGGCTTCTTTATGCCCGAATACCGCCTCAATTTTGAGACTGACCACTTCTACATCCCCGACGAGGAGCATTACCGCGCCGAAGTCCGTTATGAGAACCAGGGTTCGGGCTGGCGTGCCTTCATTCTGGTGTGTATGATCGCCGTAGTGGGTGCCGCTTTGGTCTGCTTCCTGCTCCCCGATATGCTCCAGCTGGTGGATAATATGATCGGTATCCTCACCGAAAACGACAAGATATTGAAATAAGTTAAGCAAACTTAACTATCAGAAAGGATAGACCCATGAGCTACCAAGACACCAAGCGTCCCCTGATCGGTATGGTCTCCTCCCGCGACGGGGGCAAAATGATGATGAATCTGACCTACATGAACGCCGTTTGGTTTGCGGGCGGTCTACCTGTGGTATTGGCCTACACCACCGACACCGACAAGCTGGCCGAATATGCCTCCATTTTCGACGGTTACCTTTTCACGGGCGGCGTGGACGTGGATCCCGTGAAGTATGGCGAGGAGAAGATGTTCGACTCGGTGGAGATCGATTCTGTACGCGACGAGTTCGAGGAGGCCCTGTTCAAGGCCGTGTACCCCACGGGCAAGCCCATTCTGGGCATCTGCCGCGGTATCCAGTCCATCAACGTCTGGATGGGCGGTACGCTTCACCAGCACCTGGACGGCCACCGCCAGGACGTTCCCCCCGAGGAGCGCACGCACCCCATCGCCATTCACGAGGGAAGCATGCTCCACCGCATCTGCGGCAAGACCGAGGTCATGGTCAATACCTTCCACCACCAGGCCGTCAAGACTCCCGCCCCTGCTCTGACCGTGGACGCCGTCAGCCCCGAGGGCTATATCGAGGCCGCCCACGAGGAGGGACACCGCTTCCTCTTCGCCACCCAGTTCCACCCCGAGTTCTACTGGAACCGAGAGGACGACGACCACTCCGCCGCCATCTTCAAGGCCTTTGTGGGTGCCTGTCGGTAAGCCTGCTTCACAGCAAAAAGAAAGCCCTGCGGATTGCTCCGCAGGGCTGATTTTTTAGAATTTAAGGGTATTTGCAGGGGGTTACACTAATGAAACCCCCTGTTTTTGGAATATACGTCGGTAGGAAGGATCAGACCCGCTTCATGGGGCGCAGGGTCTTGGGATCCAGGGCCTTGCAGAGCAGGACGGCGCAGATACCCGTCAGAATGGCGTTGGGGAGCATGTAGCCCGCGTTATAGACCAGGGAGTAGATCCAGGGGTTCATACCCTCGGTGGCGTAGCTGCCCCAGAGGATGCCGCCCGACAGCACCGAGGAGACGTAGCGAAGGACACACACGATGACTGCGCCCATACCGTAGCCCGTCAGACGCAGGATCTGATTTTTCTGCCCGAAGAGCTTGGAGAAGAGGGACGCCGAGCCGATGACGGTGAAGGCGATGACGTAGTCCAGAAGGACGCAGAGCAGCACGGCCCACCACGTCTGCGCGGGGGGAATGTAGAAGCTGTTCAGCATCTGCAGGCCGGAAAAGATCAGACCCGCGCCCATGCCCCAGATGGCACCATGGCGGAAGGCAAAGTAAACCAAGGGGAGCATACCGATGGTAATGGAGCCGCCTGCGGGGAAGAGGATGGCGTTGTAGGGGGCGAGGGCGCAGACGTAGTCGATGACCCAGGCCAGCGCCAGCATCATGGCTCCCTCCACCAGGGCCAAAAGATACTTTTTGTGATTCGTTTTCACAGAACCACCTCCAAAATAAAAATTCGACCGCACGGAAAATCTCCGCGTGGTCTCATGAATGGTGGTTATGATTGGCAATTGCGCACTTCCCAATTCAAGACATTCAAAAATACTTCCTACGCCGGTATTATCCGTATCAGGTTAAGGGTTCGCGCTATCGGCGCATCTCAGCCGACCGTCCGGGTAAGCCGTGGCCAAACGGCCGTCACCCGGGGTCAGCACCCCTGATTTTTCGTGCTGAACGGCAGAAGTTTCTCTACCGTCCGTGTCGTACCGTCATTATACAACAAAACGGAGGGAATGTCAAGAGAAAAAAAGAGGGTTTCATGTGAAATAATCCATAAAAAAGTCAAATTTATAGATAGCGATTTTGTGAATTTTAGGAAAAACGGATTGACAAACCGAAGAAATATGATATAATGATAGTAAGATGAACGATCCATAGGCTCGTTCCGTTACCCAAAAGGAGAATGACATTATGAAAAAGCACATTCGTTTGATGATCGCGCTGGTCATGCTGGCCACCTTGCTGGCCGCCTTTGCCCTGTGCGCCGAGGCTGTGGAGCCTGCCAATGAGGGTGGCCACTGGGTCATCAACGCCGAGAAGATCGACGAGATCCTGGCCGGTGAGGCCGGCGAGAAGACCACGGGCTGGGAGGTTCCCTTCATGAACGTGCCTCCGACCCTGGACGGTAAGATCACCAAGGGCGAGTACCATCCCTTCGAGATGTACGAGGATTACCTGTCCTACATGGCTATCATCGGTACCCCCGAGCAGGGCAACACCAAGGAAGAGTTCATGGAATTCTACGAGATGACCAACAAGGACTTCTTCGATGCCTACTGGGGCTGGGACGGCCGCTACCTGTACCTCGCCTTTGAGGTTCGCTGTGTCAACGGCTTCAACTGCAAGCCCGAGGAAATGGGCGGGAACGTCTACCTCTACGCCTACAACATGATGCAGCTGGGTATCGCCCCCGTGGACGCGCAGGGCAAGGATCCCGACTACGTGGAGCTGGGCTTCGGTGTCCACAGCGAGACGGGTGAGCCTCTGACCCAGGCCTGGATGGGCCCCTACAAGCCTGTGGCCGGTGAGGACTTCATGGGCACCTATGATCAGGAGAACCAGGTGGTGATCTACGAGGCCCGTGTCCACCTCCAGACCGCTCTGAAGCTCAAGGACAAGATGGTGGAGAACGGCGACGAGATCAACCTGGCTTGGCTCCTTTCTGTCAACGGCGAGACCTCTTCGGTCAACGATTACTGGCAGGTGGGCTTCTGCCACGGTATCGGCGGTCAGTATTCCCACAAGGTCAACCAGTATTTCGCCCGCGTCACCTTCACGGGTAAGGACGTGGATCTGCCCCCCGAGGAGATCCCCGGCGTCAGCGAGGAGGACCTGCAATACGAGCTGGTGGAGTTCGTGGACATGACCGACGAGAAGGCCGTCAAGTCCTTCACGGGTGAGGATGCCTCCATCGACTTTGTCACCGAGAACGGCGAGTCCTTCGCCCGCATCACCGCTCTGGGAGACCTGCCCTACGTCTGGAGCAAGTCCTACCCCAGAAGCCTCCAGAGCGCCGAGTGCGCCTACATCGCCGTGAAATATCGCCTGCCCAAGGGCGTGGAGAGCGATATGGGCATCCTCTACCGCAACGCTTACTACCCCGAGTACGATCTGGAGAATGTCTACACCGAGTCTATTGGTGGTGACGACGAGTGGAAGGTGGTCATCTTCTACATGTTCGGCGAGGAGAAGTGGCAGAACTGGATCGTCAACATCGGTCTGGCTCCCTTCATGGACGTTGACTCCCCCGCAGGTAAGACCATCGACATCGCCTTCATGAAGTTCTACCTCCAGGATCCCTACGACCTCTACAAGGAGATGGAGTACGATCCCGACAAGGTGGTGGAGGACACCACCGAGGCTCCCACCGACGAAGTGACCGAGGCGCCCACCGAGGACGCCACCACCGTCCCCGCCGAGGCCCCCACCGAGCCTGTGACCGAGGAGCCCACCGAGCCTGCCAAGTCGGGCTGCGGCTCCACCGTAGCCGTGGGTCTGGTCGCTGTGCTGGCTCTGGGTGCCGTGCTGACCCTCAAGAAGAAGGAAGACTAAAAAAGGGTTACCACCGTGTAACCCCCGAAAAAAGCGGAACATGATGGTTCACGGTTTTCCGTGAAACAAAAATACCGCCCTGCCGAATGACTCGGTAGGGCGGTATTTCTATGTATGGATCACTGCTTATGCATGATCTCTCCGTAAGTCGGCAGGGGCCAATCCTCGGAGGACATCAGCGTCTCCATCTCGTCCACGGGGGCGCGGAGGGCGGCCATGGCGGGCACCACCTTGTCGCGGAAGGCCACGGCCACGGCGTGGGCGTCTCCGGCGGCTAGAGCCTCGCGGTCAGCCTGACGGAGGGCGGCGACGGCATCGTAGGTAGCGGTGTTTAGATCCGACAGGCGGGAGATCAGCTCCCGCTCCATGCGGATGGCGGCGGTGCTACCTTCCAGTACGTCCAGCTTGGCGCGGGCGGCCTTGCCCAGCTTCACGATGTAGGACTCCACAGCGGGAATGATCTGGCGGGTGGCCATGAGGATCATGGTCTGTGCCTCGATGTTCAGCACCTTGGCGTAGTTCTCCAGCAGGATCTCCCGACGGGCGTGAAGCTCCACCGAGGACAGGACTCCGAAGCGGGTGAACAGGTCTACGGCCTTGTCCGAGGTCAGCACCTCGCAGGATTCCACCGTGGTGCGGAGGTTGGACAGGCCTCTGCGGGCGGCCTCGGCCATCCACTCCTGGGAGTAGCCGTTGCCGTTGTAGATGATGCGCTTGTGAGCGGCGAGGGTGTCCTTGATCACAGCCGCGACGGCCTTGTGGAAGTCCTCGCCGTTTGCCACGGCGGCCTCCAGAGTGTCGGCCATATCCGAAAGCACCTTGGCCACGGCGGTGTTGATGACCACGTTGGGCATGGCGATGTTCTGGGAGGAGCCCAGGGAGCGGAACTCGAACTTGTTGCCCGTAAAAGCGAAGGGAGAGGTGCGGTTGCGGTCGGTGGTGTCCTTGCGGAAGGTGGGGACAGAGGGGATACCCAGATTCATGGTCGCCGCCTTGTGATCCTCGTACACCCGCTCCTCCACGATGGAGTTGACGATATCCTCCATCTCCTCGCCCAGGAACATGGAGATGATGGCGGGGGGAGCCTCAAAGCCTCCCAGACGGTGATCGTTGCCGGGGTAGGCTACCGACATACGCAGGAGATCCTGGTACTCGTCCACGGCGCGGACAATGGCGGCGAGGAAGAGCAGGAAGCGGGTATTCTCGCGGGGAGTCTTGCCGGGATCCACCAGATTCTTGCCCCCGTCGGTGGAAAGGGACCAGTTGTTGTGCTTACCCGAGCCGTTGACCCCCGCGTAGGGCTTCTCGTGGAGGAGGCAGACCAGATCGTGGCGCTCGGCGATGAGGCGCATGTACTCCATGATGAGGAGGTTCTGATCCACCGCCATGTTGGTGGTGGCGTAGATGGGCGCCAGCTCGTGCTGGGCAGGGGCGGCCTCGTTATGCTCGGTCTTGGCGTTGATGCCCAGCTTCCACAGTTCCTCGTCCAGCTCGTCCATGAAGGCGGCTACCTTGGGCTTGATGGGGCCGAAGTAGTGATCCTCCATCTCCTGTCCCTTGGGGGCGGGGGCGCCGAAGAGGGTGCGGCCGCAGTAGGTCAGATCCTTACGCTTCTCGAAATACTCCTTGTTCACAAGGAAATACTCCTGCTCCGCGCCCACGGTGGTGGTGACGCGGGTGGTGGTGGTGTCACCGAACAGGCGGAGAATGCGGAGGGACTGCTCGCTGATGGCGTCCATGGAGCGGAGCAGAGGGGTCTTGGTGTCCAGAGCCTCGCCCGTGTAGGAGCAGAAGGCCGTGGGGATGTACAGAGTGCCGTCCTTGACGAAGGCGTAGGAGGCGGGATCCCAGGCGGTGTAGCCGCGGGCCTCGAAGGTGGCGCGCAGGCCGCCCGAGGGGAAGGAGGAGCCGTCGGTCTCGCCCTTGATCAGCTCCTTGCCCGAGAACTCCATGACCACGCGGTCGCCGGCGATGGGGGAGATGAAGGCGTCGTGCTTCTCGGCGGTGACACCCGTGAGGGGCTGGAACCAGTGGGTATAGTGGGTCGCGCCCTTCTCGATGGCCCAGTCCTTCATGGCATTGGCCACCACGTCGGCAATAGCGGGGTCGATGGTGCGGCCCTTCTCAATGGTCTTGGTCAGAGCCTTGTAGACCTCCCGGGGGAGGCGGGAGCGCATGACGTCGTCGTTGAAGACCATGCTGCCGAAGAGCTCGGGAATCTTTTTTACGGACATAGGGGTATATCCTTTCTGTTAAGATACAAGATACAAGATAGAAACGGTGCCTTCGGATACAATATCTTGTATCTGCCGAGCTTTGCTCGGCGTGTATCTTTAAATGAGGTACATCATAACCAATTCCACCGCCAACGCCGTCCCCGCCGCGCCTACCGCCACGGTCAGAAGCGACCGACGGAAGAAGGCCAGGATCAGGGCGACCGCCGTCCCCGCGATGGCCGAGGGGAGGGAAGCCGTGGCGAAGAAGATGGAGGGGAAGGTCATGGCTCCCAGCACCGCGTAGGGCACGTAGGCCAGAAAACTGCGGAAAAAGGTGGACTTGATCTCCTTGCGGAAGAGGGTGAAGGGGATCATGCGGATGAGGTAGGTCACGAGAGCCATGACCACCAGATACAGGGCGAGGTGTCCTGCCGACATAGCAAGAGATTGATTCATGCGCTCACCTCCCGACTGTCGGGGGCGGGGGTCTCCACGTCCTCATGGGGATCGGCCACAGGAAAGAGCAGTGCCGCCACCGCCGCCGCGGCTACCGCGGAGATGATGAGGGCGAGACCGTCCGACAGGAAATCAAAGAGGGGGACAAAGTAGAAGACACAGGACAGGGCCACCGCCAGACAGACCGCGAACAGCACACCCCGCTCCCGCCTGGCAGGGGGGATGATGATGGCGATGAACATACCATAGAGCATGAGCCCCAGACAGCCCCGTACCGTCTCGGGGAGGAGCGTCCCCGCCAAAGCACCCAGCAGAGTGCCCGCCGCCCAGCCGATGTAGGGAATACAGCCCAGACCCGCGAAGTAGTACACCCCCACCTTCTCCTTTTTGGTGGAGGCCACCGCGAAGATCTCGTCGGTGATGCTGAAGGCTAAGAGCATCCGCCAGGGGGTGGTGAAGCTGCTATCCAGCCGCTGGGACAGGGAGATACCCATGAGGGAATAGCGCAGATTGATGATGAACTGGGACAGGATCATGGTGAGGATGCCCTCGGCCAGGGAGAGGCAATCCGCGATGAGATCCAGCCCCGCCTTCTGTCCCGCTGAGGTCTCGTTGGTCATGGAGATGATGAGGGCGATGAGGGGGGACAGCCCCGCCGCCACCGCCGCGATGCCCAGACCGAAGGATACCGACAAATATCCCAGGCCGATGGGCACCCCGTCCCGCAGACCCTCGCGGAAGGTGTAAGCTTGCTTTTTCATGATTTTCGTTGTATGTTCCGTTCTAATGAAGTAAAGTGAATAGATACCGATATTATACCGCAAAACCTCGCAAGTTTCAAGGGTATTTGATGAAATTATCCTGCTTTTTTCAATGAAATTATGAGTTTTTTCTTCCATACCACTTTACAAAATCACGGTTTTGGGGTATGATATAGGTAATCCAACGAAAAGGAAGTAATTTCATGACCTACACCCAAACGGGACGCATCATAAAAATGACGGGCGGCCTCTACACCGTCCGCCTGGACGCGGGGATCTCCGGCTCCCCCCTCGCAGGGCAGACGGTGGAATGCCGCGCCCGCGGAACCTTCCGCCACGAGCAGATGACCCCCCTCGTGGGAGATCTGGTGGCCGTGCAGTACGACGACACATCCTTTGCGGTCACCGACGGGATCGCCACTCCCTCCGCCGACCGCACGGGACTGGTGATCGACGATATTTTGCCCCGCAAGAACAGCTTGATCCGCCCCCCGCTGGCCAATCTGGACGTGATGCTGGTGGTCATCGCCGCCGCCTCCCCCGACCCCGATATCCCCACGGTGGATAAGCTGTTGTCCATTCTGGAATTCAATCACATAGAGCCCGTCATCATCGTGGGCAAGAGCGAGCTGTCCCCCAAGCGGGCGGGAAAGATCGCCGCCCTGTATGGGAAGGTGGGCTACCGTACCTTCGTCCTGTCCTGCTACACGGGGGAGGGCGTGCAGGAATTCTCCGACTTCGCCCACACCGCCCTGGCGGGAAAGATTACCGCCGTGGCGGGGGCATCGGGGGCGGGGAAGTCCACCCTGCTCAACACCGTCTTCGAGGGGCTTGATCTCACCACGGGAGACATCAGCGAGAAGATCGGCCGCGGTAAGAACACTACCCGCCATACCCAGCTCTTCGATCTGCCCTCCTCCGAGGGGGGCTACATAGCCGACACCGCGGGCTTCTCCCTTCTGGACTTCGAGCGGTTCGATTTCTTCGAGCTGGAGGATCTCCCCCACACCTTCCGCGAATTCACCCCCTACCTCGGTAAGTGCCGCTATACCGACTGCACCCATATCAATGATGAGGAATGCGCCATTCTGGAAGCGGTGTCGGGGAAGGAGATCTCCCCCATCCGCCACGCCTCCTACAAGGAGCTGTACACCACCCTGAAGGGGAAAAAGAAGTACGATTGACATAAGGGTTACATGCATGTAACCCATTGTCGGATAAGGATATTCTATGAAACTCATGATCGCATCGGACATCCACGGATGCGCCCCCGCCTGCAAGAAATTATTGGATACCTTCACCGCCTCGGGCGCCGATCGCCTGATCCTGCTCGGTGACCTCCTCTACCACGGCCCCCGCAACGACCTGCCCGAGGGCTACGACCCCAAGGCCGTCATTTCCATGCTCTCGGAGTACGCCGACCGCCTGTTCTGTGTGCGCGGCAACTGCGACACCGAGGTAGACCAGATGGTTCTGCCCTTTCCCATCATGGCGGAAACCGCCCTTCTGTTCGTGGACGGGAAAACCTGGTTTGCCTGCCACGGCCACCGAAGCGGAGCAAACCCCACCGCAAGCGATATTCCCAAGCTCCCCGCGGGCAGCGTGGTTCTGTCGGGGCACACCCATATCCCTGTGCTGGAGGAGAACCCCGATGGTATCCTTCTGCTCAACCCCGGCTCCACCTCCATTCCCAAGGGCGGTTTTCCCGCGTCCTACGGGGTGTACGAGGACGGACATTTCGCGGTGATCGGCTTTGAAGGAGAGCGCATATTCGAGTACGGAGAAGCATGATGAAGAAGCTCATACTCAACGAGGAGAATCCCGCTCGGTTTTTGGACGGCGTAATGAAATACGAGAAAAAGCTGTTGAAGGCCGAGGATCCCAACGCTTACGTTGACGAAATGATGGAGATCATCGAGCAGAACCGAATCGGCTTTCACAATGGAACCCTGATGGGCTTTATGCTGCGGAACGTGGATTTTGACAGCTTTACCTATTACAGAAGCCGTGAGCTGTATGACAAGTTGATCCGACGGTATTACGGAGAAAATAGTCATAAGAGCGAAAGGTATTGGATCGTCCGTCTGGCTTCCAAGCTGGGTCAAAAAGAGGCCTATGACTTTCTGATTGACGTGATCAAAAGCGATGAAGCCCTGGAAGTCAGGGCAAACGCCATGAAAAGCCTCGCTATGGTGTCGGGACAGCCCTTTGACAGGAGCTTACCCAAGGATCCGGGCAAGTGGAAGCAAAACGATATTCGTATGCAAGAGCTGGATCATTGGATTTCCGAAGGCCGCCCTGACGGCGAGGGATACCCGCCGCCCAATCTTGACGAGGCATTGTTCCACCCAACAACCGATTTTGAAACGGTCGTCTCCAAATTGAATGCCAAATTGAGCGCAGCGCAGGACAGGAAAGATTATGCGAATTACGATAATTTTTTGACGGTTTCCGATGAGGACGCGTGGAATAGCCTTATTCAGGGATACCGCATTACGGGTATTTACGCGGAATTTCTGAAACGGTTCTCCCCCTGTCACGTGGTTGTGACGAAAGGTATGAATGAGATATTGTTGTACGGCGCCTTCGATCTGGCAAACAATCAGGTCGGATATGGGATAGACCAAGGCGGCCGTAAACTTGAGGGATGGCCGGAGAACTATCTGGTCATCGCGGACAGATTCGGTGATCCCTACTGTATCGACGTGACCAAGGAGGATTCCAAGGTGTTTTTTGCGGCCCACGGAGAGGGAAATTGGAAATTCAAAAAGGCATACAACAGCTTTGCCGATTTTCTGGACTATCTGGCCAAATAAATGAATATGACAGGAAAAGCCCCCGCCGATGGCGAGGGCTTTCTCATATCCGAAAATATCTCAATAATTATAATTAGTCCCGACTTCCTTCATAGAGGGCAGATTGGCAAACTCCTCGTTGCTGATCGCCACGCGCTCCATGTAAGGCTCGCACTTGGTGTGGAAGAGCTTGGCCACCACACGCTCGGTCAGATCCCCAAACCAGTCCTTGTACTCGGTATTGGTGACGGCATCCTGGGGGATGGGGTACTTCATGACCACGTTGTAGCCGTACTCGGAGGAGACCATGCGGATGGTGCCCTCCTCGGACTTGGCCAGCACGTCGGCGATATCGTTGAGGTAGTCGTAATCGTTGTCACCCGTGGTGTAGAGGAAGCAGTAGGTGCCGTCGGTGACGAAGGCATCGTCACCCGAGATCTGGTACTCCTCCATGAGAGCCTCGAAGGCGGCGTAGTCGCCCTTGGCCACAGAGGCCATCATCTCCTCGGCGGCGGCCTTATGCTCGGCCAGCTCCTCGGCGGTATACTTCTTGGTCTTGGCTACGCCCTTCTCGTCATAGACCACCGAGCGGACACCGTTCTCCTTATCGTAGGCGATGGAGCCGTTGGGGAGGTAGTAGACCGCGTCGCCGTTCTTGTCCTCAATGGTCTTATCGTACTCGTCCAGACGGGTGTTGCCATTGATGGTATCGTAGGCAATGTTGTTGACCTTGGCGTTGTTCTCGCCTACCTTGTAGTAGATCTCGTCGCCGTTGAGGTCGGTCTCGTAAACGTAGTCAAAGGCGCGGATCAGAACCTGCTTGAAGCAGACGGCGTGCTCGGTCAGATAATCGTGACGGACGTTGGCGGCGATCTTCTCACCCTCAGAGCCGTAGAGGTAGGTCTGTACGTAGGCGTACTTGGCCTCCAGGAGGTAGAGGTCGCGGAGCATATCCACGTTGACGCCGTAGGCGCTGAGCTGGCTGTTGAGGGCGGACTTGGAGCCCGCGTCACGAATGAACTCGTTGATGTCCTCGTCGATGGCGTCCTTGTAGCTCTGGGGGAGCACCAGACCCTCCTCGTCGAAAATGACGGCGGCGGCCAGGTAGCGCTTGGCATCGGCCAGGGCGGCGTTGCGGAAATACTCGTCATAGGTATTGCCCTCGGAGTCAATGACCATCTCCCAGAAGGTGGGGGAATCCACCGAGTAGCCCGCGTAGGCCAGAGAGCCGCGGACGCGGGACAGGAGGAGCTGGTACTGATTGGAGGATATGGTGTGGCCGTCCAGCTCCAGGAGGGTCTTGCCCTTGCTTGAGCAGGCGGTCATAGCCACCGCGCCCATGAGCAGAGCGAGGCAGAGGACGACCGACATAAGGCGGCGGATGGTGATGGTTTTCATAGAGGTTTGATCCTTTCAGTTAATAACATCCTTTATTATAACACAAAAATCAGCTTTGAGAGTTACGCAAAGAGAGATATTTTTCAAATATTTTGTGAATAATCCCCAGCATATTCTCGCTGGGACGGAGCTGGAGCTTAACGGCGGCATCCTTACTCATGCCCGAGAAGCGGATGCGGCCCTTGGTGAGATCCGAAAGCTCACTCCAAATGTCAATATCCAGCTTATCCTGGGTGAAGAATACCGTGTTCCCCTCCTGGCGGATGGAGGTCACCCCGCAGGCCTCGGCCAGGGCGCGGGCCAGGGCGATATCCAGGAGGTTGACGGCGGGGGCGGGAAGATCACCGTAACGGTCGCACAGCTCGTCGGTCATGTCCTCCATATCGTCCCGGTTGCGGATGAGGGCGATGCGCTTGTAAAGAGCCATGCGCTGGGAGGGGTAGCGGACGTAGGACTCGGGAAGGAAGGCCGAGATGTTGACCGTGACCGTACACTCCTTCTTCTCCGGGGGCTTTTCTCCCCGCTCCTCCAGGACGGCATCATTCAGAAGCTTGATATACAGATCGTAACCCACGGCCTCCATGTGTCCGTGCTGCTCCGCGCCCAACAGGTTACCCGTGCCGCGGATCTCCATATCACGCAGGGCAATACGGAATCCTGCGCCGAACTCGGCGTACTCGCGGATGGCACCCAGCCGCTTTTCTGCGATCTCGGTGATGGCCTTGCCGGGGCGGTAGGTGAAGTAGGCGTAGGCGCGGCGGGCGGAGCGACCCACACGGCCGCGGAGCTGGTGAAGCTGGGACAGACCCAGCCGCTCGGCGCAGTCCACGATGAGGGTGTTGGCGTTGGGAATGTCCACGCCCGTCTCAATGATGGTGGTGCAGACCAGTATGTCGATCTCACCCAGCAGCATCCGCTCCCAGATTTCTTCCAATTGCTCCTTGTCCATCTTGCCGTGGGCCACGGTGATGCGGGCATCGGGAATGGCCTTGGCCAGAGAGCCCGCCAACTGATCGATGTTCTCCACCACGTTGTGGAGGTAGAACACCTGACCGCCGCGGCGCAGCTCCTTGCGGATGGCCTCGTGGATGATGAGATCGTCATGCTCCAGAACGTAGGTCTGGACGGGCAGACGATCCACGGGTGCCTCGTCCAGAATGGAAATGTCGCGGATACCGCCCATGGCCATGTTCAGGGTGCGGGGAATGGGGGTAGCCGACAGGGTCAGCACGTCGATGTTGCCGCAGAGCTGCTTGAGCTTTTCCTTCTGCGCCACGCCGAACCGCTGCTCCTCGTCCACAATGAGCAGGCCGAGGTCACGGAAGCTGATATCCTTACCCAACAGGCGGTGGGTACCGATGACGATATCCACGTCCCCTCGCTCCAGGCGGCGGAGGGTCTGCTCCTGCTCCTTGGGGGTCTTGAAGCGGGAGAGCATATCCACGTTCACCGAGAAGGCGCGCATACGGCGGGTGAAGGTCTGGTAGTGCTGGAGAGCCAGAATGGTGGTGGGAACCAGGACAGCCACCTGCTTGCCGTCGGTGACGGCTTTGAAGGCGGCGCGCAAAGCCACCTCGGTCTTGCCGTAGCCCACGTCGCCGCAGAGGAGGCGATCCATGGGGGTGGGGCGTTGCATATCCGCCTTGATGTCCTCAATGGCGGCCAGCTGACCCGCCGTCTCCTCGTACTCAAAGGCGGCCTCAAAGTCCCGCTGGAAATCATCGTCGGGGGAGAAGGCGTAGCCGGGACGGCGGAGTCGCTCGGCGTAGAGCTTGATGAGATCCTTCGCCATCTCCTTGACCATGGCCTTGGTCTTGGCCTTGGTCTTGTTCCAGTGGTCGGTGCCCAGCTTGGAGAGCTTCACCATGCCGTCGTCGGCGTGGGCGCCGATGTACTTGGACACCATATCCAGCTTCTCCACGGGAATGAAGAGCTTATCCGTCCCCGCGTACTTGATGCCGATGTAGTCGCGGGTCACGCCCCCCGTGGTCAGGGTCTCGATGCCTGTGTACTGACCGATACCGTAGGTCTCATGCACCACGATATCCCCCACGTCCAGCTCGTTGAAGGAGAGGATGGTCTTGGAATTCTTTTTCTTGGCCTTCTCCGCCATGGCCTTTTGCTTCTTGGAGCGGATGGCGGCGGTGGAGAGCGCCCCCGTCTTACCGTCGGGGTTGGTGGAGAGGATGGCGATCTTGGGGACGATCAGCTCGTAGCCGAAGAGGTAGTCCCGCCAGAGGATCACCACGATCCCACGGGGCATATCCTTCGCGTCGGTGAGGCTCCCTTCCTTGGGAATGACGCTGTCAAAGCCCGCCTCGTCCAGCATCTCGGCCAGATTGTGGGCGGCGGCCTCGTTTTCCGCGATGACGGCTAGACGGTGACCCGACCGCATGTAGGCGGTGAGATCCTCGCAGAGGAGCTTGAAGTTCTCGGCGTAGGAGATCATGTGCTTGGTGCGGAAGCCGAAGATGCCCCCCAGCTTCTTGCCCGACATACCGTAGGACAGGGAATCCACGTGTACCGTGGCGTTGCGGTCCAGGAACAGTTCAAAGGCGGTGACGGGCTTCTGGTATTCGGCGTGCTTACCCGATATGGTGCCCGCCTCAATGAGACTCTTGATGGTCTCGTTCATCTGCCACTCCCCCGCGCGGAGTCGGTCGCCTACGGCGGAGTTGTTGCGGATGATGAACAGGGTCTTGTCGGGGAAGTAGTCCAGAAGGCAGGCACATTCGGGGTAGAGTACCTTCATGTACTTGTCTAGATAGTTCAGCTCGGCCCCCGTGGGGTTTTGGGCACGGCGGGCGGCGGTGAGGGCGGCCAGCTCCTCGTCCAGCACGTGGGAGGCCTCGGGGGTGCGTCCCTGGGCGGTCTTGCGCTGGGCGCGGATGACCTCCTCCAGCTTCGCCAGTCCCTCGGCGTTGGTGAGCAGCTCGCGGGCGGGAAGCAGATCCGCCTCGTGGATGGCGTGGGTCATGCGCTGGGATTCGGGATCGAACAGACCCATGCGGTCGATCTCGTCCCCGAACAGCTCCACGCGCAGAGGGTGGGAGCCCTCGATCAGCTCCCCCTCGTCATCGTAGAAGGTGGCGTAGGGAGGGCAGACGTCCATGATGCCGCCGCGGATGGCGAACTGACCGGGGCCCTCCACCATGTCCACCCGAGCGTACCCCGCCCCCACCAGAGCGGCGGCCAGATCCGCGGGCTCAATGGAGGTGTTGTAATCCAGATGCACCGAGGTGGCGCGGAGCTTGTCGGGAGGGATGGTGTAGCCCAGAGCCGCATCGGGGGTGGTGATGACGGCATCGTAGCCCCCCGTGATGAGTCCCGCCAGCACCTTCAGCCGCTCATGCTCGTACTCGTGGGAGGCCGTGACCCCCGCGCCGTAGAAGGAGAGGTCGCGGGCGGTATAGAAGGCGGCCTTCAGCCCGAACCGCTTCAAAGTCTGCTTCATGCGGACGCAGTCCTTCTCCTCGGGGCAGACGATCAGGGCGGTCTTTTTGGTGGTTTTGGTGGCGGTGTTGAACAGACAGGTGTCCTCGATGAGCGCAATGATAAAGGCCTCGGAGGCACCCTCGCACAGGCCATTAGCCAAAAGGGGCAGAGGCTTATCCTTGAAATTGCGGCGGACGGCCGTCAGAAGCTGGCCGTACTCGGGGTCGATGCGGATGGCGGAGGTGAGAAGGTTCATAGGGTTCCTTTCTGTGGGAAGAGACGGGAGGGATGAAATGAATAATGAATAATGAATAATGAATAATTTCGGAAACATTTTGCCGGGGCAAAATGTAATGAATGGTAAGGGGAGAAATGGCGCAAACGGAAGCGAACTGTCCCTTTTATGAAAATGAATGTTCGGTAATTCTTTTGTCTGTTGAATGAAAAAGAGCCGGTCCCTATTTACAATGAAATGAACATATACCGCAGGGATATGAACCGAAATTATTCATTATTCATCATTCATTATTCATTATTCATTAACTCTGTTTAACGCCGAAAGGGTAGCATTTTCTCCCCACGGGGGGTCAAACGCTACCGAAACGGTATGTATGATGGCTTAGCCTTTGCGGTTGCAGACCTGCATAGCCCCGTCGAGATCGTCCTTGATGAGCCGCTCGATGCCCTCGCAGGCGATGGGGAAGAGGGATTTGAGCTTTTCCAGCTCGGAGGGGGAGAAGGTGGACAGCACCCAATCCTTCATGTCGTAGTCGGGGTGGGGCTTCTTGCCTACGCCGAAGCGGATACGGGGGAAAGCGTCGGTGCCCAGCTCGTCAATGATGCTCCGCAGACCTCTCTGCCCGCCGTCGGAGCCTTTTCCGCGCACCCGCATACCGCCCACGTCGAGACTCACGTCGTCGGAGCAGACGATAATATGAGCAGGCTCGATCTTGTAGAACTTAGCGGCGGCGGCCACGGCCTCGCCCGAGGCGTTCATGTAGGTCTGGGGGCGCATGAGCAGCACCCGCGCGCCCGCGATGGTGGCTTCACCTACCAAAGCATTGAACTTGGAGCGGTCGGTGGGGCAGTGATACGTCTCACAGACCGTGTCCATGCAGAGAAATCCCGCGTTGTGACGGGTCAGGGTGTACTGCTTGCCGGGGTTGCCCAGACCCACCAGAAGATGGGTGATGGGGGTGGTAGAGGGAGCGGTCTTGTTCTGTTCAAGCCGCTTGAAAATGTCGAAAATGTCGGCCATGTCGATTCCTTTATGAATTTGAAAAAATGCGATATATAACATTATACACATCAAAGCCCCCCTTGTCAAACCCTTTTTGTGAAATTTTACTTGTTCACAAAATGTTTACATATTTTAATTGAATGAAATTTCGCGAAAAGTGTTTTCAAACGGGGAAGAATATGGTATAATATACGATGGTTTGGAGGGCTTGTCCGAAAGTCCCCCGGGCCGAGATCCTGTTTATAAAAATTCTATATATGGAGGACACACCAATGGCAAACAAGTATTGTTACCTGTTCACCGAAGGTAACGCAAACATGCGTGAGCTTCTGGGCGGTAAGGGCGCCAACCTGGCCGAGATGACCAACATCGGTCTGCCCGTTCCCCAGGGCTTCACCATCAGCACCGAGGCCTGCACCCAGTACTACGAGGATGGCCGTCAGATCAATCCTGAGATCCAGGCTGAGATCAACGAGTACATCGTCAAGATGGAGGGTGTTACCGGCAAGAAGTTCGGTGATCTCGAGAACCCCCTGCTGGTTTCCGTCCGTTCCGGCGCACGCGCTTCCATGCCCGGTATGATGGATACCATCCTGAACCTGGGTCTCAACGAGCAGGTCGTTGAGGTCATGGCCGAGAAGTCCGGCAACGCTCGTTGGGCTTACGACTGCTACCGCCGTTTCATCCAGATGTACTCCGACGTCGTTATGGAGGTCGGTAAGAAGTACTTCGAGGAGCTCATCGATAAGATGAAGGAAGAGAAGGGCGTCAAGCTCGACGTCGAGCTGACCGCTGAGGACCTGAAGGAGCTGGCTAACCAGTTCAAGGCCGAGTACAAGGCTAAGATCGGTGCCGACTTCCCCTCCGACCCCAAGGAGCAGCTCATGGGCGCCGTCAAGGCCGTGTTCCGTTCTTGGGACAACCCCCGCGCAAACGTCTACCGCCGCGACAACGACATCCCCTACAGCTGGGGTACTGCCGTTAACGTGCAGGCAATGGCATTCGGTAACATGGGTGACGATTGCGGTACCGGTGTTGCCTTCACTCGTGACCCCTCCACCGGTGAGAAGAAGCTCATGGGTGAGTTCCTGACCAACGCTCAGGGTGAGGACGTGGTTGCAGGTGTCCGTACTCCCATGCCCATCGCCGAGATGGCCAACAAGTTCCCCGCAGCTTACGCTCAGTTCGTCAAGGTCTGCGAGATCCTTGAGAACCACTACCACGACATGCAGGATATGGAGTTCACCGTCGAGCACGGCCAGCTCTATATGCTCCAGACCCGTAACGGTAAGAGAACTGCTCCCGCAGCTCTGCAGATCGCTGTTGATCTGGTCGCCGAGGGTCACAAGACCGAGGAAGAGGCCGTTCTGATGATCGATCCTCGTAACCTCGACACCCTTCTCCATCCCCAGTTCGACGCTAAGGCTCTGAAGGCAGCTAACCCTGTCGGTAAGGGTCTGGGCGCTTCTCCCGGTGCCGCTTGCGGCCAGGTCGTCTTCTCCGCTGAGGACGCCGAGGCTTGGCATGCTGCCGGTAAGAAGGTCGTTCTGGTCCGTCTCGAGACCTCTCCCGAGGACATCACCGGTATGAAGGCTTCTCAGGGTATCCTGACTGTCCGCGGTGGTATGACCTCCCACGCAGCTGTCGTTGCCCGCGGTATGGGTAAGTGCTGCGTTTCCGGTTGCGGTGAGATCGCTATGGACGAGGAGAACAAGAAGTTCACTCTGGCCGGCAAGACCTACGTCGAGGGCGACTACATCTCCATCGACGGTTCCACCGGTAAGATCTACGACGGTATCATCCCCACCGTTGACGCTGAGATCTCCGGCAACTTCGGCACCATCATGGGCTGGGCTGACAAGTTCCGCACCCTGAAGGTCCGCACCAACGCCGACACTCCCGCCGACGCTAAGAAGGCTCGCGAGCTGGGCGCTGAGGGTATCGGTCTGTGCCGTACCGAGCATATGTTCTTCGAGGCTGATCGTATCGCTGCTTTCCGCGAGATGATCTGCTCCGATACCGCCGCTGAGCGCGAGGTCGCTCTGGAGAAGATCCTGCCTTACCAGCAGGGCGACTTCGAGAAGATCTACGAGGCTCTCGAGGGTACCCGCGTTTGCATCCGCTTCCTGGATCCCCCTCTGCACGAGTTCGTTCCTACCACTGAGGAGGAGATCGCCGCTCTGGCCGCCGCTCAGGGTAAGACCGTTGAGCAGATCAAGACCATCATCCAGGGTCTCCACGAGTTCAACCCCATGATGGGTCACCGTGGCTGCCGTCTGGCCGTCACCTATCCCGAGATCGCCGCTATGCAGACCAAGGCCGTGATCCGCGCCGCCATCAACGTCCAGAAGGCTCATCCCGACTGGGATATGGTTCCCGAGATCATGATTCCTCTGGTGGGCGAGGTCAAGGAGCTGAAGTACGTCAAGAACGTTGTCGTCGCTACCGCTGATGCTGAGATCGCCGCTGCCGGTGTCGAGCTGAAGTACGAGGTCGGTCCCATGATCGAGATTCCTCGCGCATGCCTGACCGCTGACGAGATCGCTCAGAACGCTGACTTCTTCTGCTTCGGTACCAACGATCTGACCCAGATGACCTTCGGCTTCTCCCGTGACGATGCCGGTAAGTTCCTGACCGCTTACTACGATACCAAGATCTTCGAGAACGATCCCTTCGCGAAGCTCGACCAGACCGGTGTCGGTAAGCTCATGAAGATGGCTTGCACCGAGGGCCGCGCTAACAACTCCGCCCTGCACATCGGTATCTGCGGTGAGCACGGTGGTGATCCTACGTCCGTCGAGTTCTGCCACGAGCTGGGTCTGGACTACGTGTCCTGCTCTCCCTTCCGTGTGCCGATCGCTCGTCTGGCTGCCGCTCAGGCTGCTATCAAGGCTAAGAAGTAATTCTTGCCGCGTGGCGTAAAAGCATAACAACAATTTCCCCTTGGTTGAGGTTTTCCTTGACCAAGGGGTTTTTCTGTAAGATAGATTTTTTGAAAATACCTCGTTTGTCTTGCAATTTGGTACGAAAAGGAGTATAATGTAATTGAAAGCCAATTACAAAGGAGGGGTAACTATGCCCAAAGATTATCGGTTAGTGGTGGCCGGATGCCGGGACTTTCATGATTATTCGGTTGCTTCTTCAGAAATTACAAAGCACCTTCAAACACTTGATGCAGATTATTCCGTTATCATTGTGAGCGGCTGTGCCGAGGGTGCGGACAAGCTTGGTGAGAGATATGCTGCCGAACACAACTTGACTGTTGAACGTTTTCCCGCAGAATGGGATAAGTATGGGAAGTATGCCGGACCGCGAAGAAATGCCCAAATGGCGCAAGTAGCCGACGCGGTACTGGTTTTTTGGGACGGGAAATCGAAGGGTACAAAAAATATGATAGAGAACGCAAAAAAAGCAAACAAGCCATATACCGTAATCAGTATTTAAGCCGAAGCCTTTTGTTTTTTATTTTTTCAAATAAAGTAATCGAAAAGCAATTATTATAACCGTAAACCGTCCTTTATAAGTAATCGAATATTGATTATACTTTTAGTAGTATGATGATAGGAGATGGTGAAGGAATGGTACAAAAGATTATTGGCAGAAGGATTCAGGAAATCAGAAAACAAAAAGGGCTTACCCAAGAGCAGATGGCCGAAAGAGTGAATATCAGTCCCCACTATCTTTCCGCTCTCGAGAGAGGTGTGTACAACATAAAGCTGGATCTGCTCGTCGATATTCTCAATATACTGAACTGCTCCGCTGATGAGGTGTTTCAGGATGTTGTCGGTTCCTCATCGAAAATTAAGGCGAGCCAACTGTCGGAAAAGCTAAAGGGGCTTCCTGTACATGAACAAAGAAAGATACTTGAAGTGATCGAGATCATGATCGCTAACTCAGCCCAATAAAGACGGATAGGGGAAGGTGTGTTCACACGTCTTCCCCTGCTTTTTGTTTTCTCACAATAAAAATTGAAAACAACTTGAAAAAATATCCAATATGTGTTATAATAAGAGTGATCCAATCGTCATCTTTGATACATAGAGGAGGCGCTTCCCATGCTGCAAGACCTTCATTCCCACACCTACTATTCCTTCTGCGGGAAGGACACCCCCGAGGCCATCGTGGAGGCCGCTATCGCGGGAGGGCTGGATACCTTCGGCATCACCGACCACAACTACGGTATCGGCTACGCCCGCCACAGTGTGTTCTGCGCCACCGCGAGCATGGAGCTGGACAACTACGAGCGCACCCTGGCGCGGTATTACGACCACATCAACCTCATCAAGGAAAAGTACGCGGGACAGATCAACGTCCTGCGGGGCATCGAGCTCTGCACTCTCAAGAGCGAGCAGCACCCCAACTTCTCCCTGCCCGATATGGCGGATATCCACTACTTCGACTACTGTCTCATTGAGAATCTGGACAACCATACCTCCATCACCGGAGGCGACCTCTTCGCCTACGCGGAGCGGTGCGGGACTCCCCTGGTGGGCGTGGCCCATACCGACCTCTTCGCCCACATTGAAAGACGGGGCGAGGATCCCCTGGACTACTTCAAGCGTATGGCCGACCAAAATATCTTCTGGGAGATGAACGTCAGCTACGATTCCATCCACGGCTACCGCGAGCATAAGTATTTCCTGGACTTCTTCGCAGATGAAGCCAAGCAGGAGATCATCCGCAAGTCGGGCGTCCGTGTCAGCGTGGGCTTCGACGGCCACCGCGTGGAGGACTACCTCCCCGACCGCGTGGCGGGCTACTGTAAGAAACTGACCGAGCTGGGCATCAAGATGCCCTTTGAGGAGTGAACCATGAAACGATTTTTCCTGATCCTGCTGGCTCTGCTCACGGTAGTTGCCGCATTTCCCGCCTGTACCCCCGAAACCCCGCCGGAGGAGACCACCAATGACGTGACCGAGGGGACTACGGTGGGTGATGTCACCGAGCAGCCCACCGAGCAGCCCACGGAGGCCGATACCGAGCCCACAACCGAGCCCGACACCGAGGAGGAGGCCGTTATGCCCGTGAAACCCCTGGAAATCACCGACAGATACTTCATCTTCCGCATCTGGAACTTCACCGAGCGTTCCCTCAGCACCTTCAAGTACATCGTGGATGCCGCCGCCGCTGACGGCTTCAACGCCATCAAGGTGCATATTCCGTGGTACCGCGCCGAGAAGACGGCAGGTGTCTACGACTACGGCGTTTTCGACGAGATGATCGACTACGTGGTCAAGGAAAAGGGCATGAAGGTGGCCATCTCTCTGGACATGACCCGCCGCAAGGGGGACACCGTGATCCCCGAGACCGAGATCATGCGGGATCCCGCGGGGAATCTCTGCATCGGCGGCTCCGAGACGGGCGACCGTATGCAGATCTCCTTTAACTCCGCGACCGCCGTGGACAAGTGCGTGGCCTTTTACAGGGACGCGGTGAAGCACTACGATGAGCGCTACGGCGATATGGTGCTGTTCTACCTCCCCGCCTTCTCCCAGTACGCCGAGACCGAATACTGGTGCGCGGGGGAATATGACTACTCCGACAACGCCAAGACCGCCTTCCGTGACTTTTTGAAGGATACCTACGGTACGGTAGAGGCCTTGAACGCCGCTTTGGGGACGGAATACACCTCCTTTGACGGGGTGGAGCCTCCCTCGGCGGGTTCCTCCGACGGATTCGGTCAGCTCTGGTACTCCTTCCGCCACAAGAGCCTCAAGACCGTCATCGACCGCCTGGCCATGGCCCAGGAGGAGGTCACCGATAACACCAAATTTGCCATCCAGCTGGGTTGTGTGTACGATACCGCCTCGGCCCTGCGCGGCACCTTCGGGATCACCGAGCTGTGCGAGAACGTGGATGTGTTCTGGATGGATGACGGCCCTCTCATGAACCATCATTTCTCCATGGACTATATGCGCTCTTGCCTTCCCGATACCATTGAGCTGGCCCAGGAGATCGACGGCCCCTACCAGAACGGCGCGACTCCCGAGCTGTACCTGGCCCAGGGTCTGACCTGTTTTGAGCGAGGCTGTACCTACGTCAGCGCCGCCAACTGGGGCATTGACGATCACTACAGAGCCTACCGCCCCGTGTGGCAGGAGATTTCCTCCACGTGGCTGGGGGAAAATCCCCCCGCGGTGGTTCAGCCCAACGAGAATACCCCCACGGTGGAGGTGCCCCTGTCGGAGCTGCTCCGCCGCCGCTCCCCCGAGCGCTACATCGCCCTGTACCGCCGCGCGGCATCCAACGGGGAGTTCGTCTACCTCAAGGTAGTGGACGATCTCACAAACGCCAAGCCCGCCGACCCCGCTCCCGTGTTCAGCTTCCCGAGCGGCTATGCAAGCGAGCAGGGAAAGAACAACTGGTACTACCGCTCCCACACCCGCAAGGGTATGACCGATATGACCTTTGACCCCGCCAACAACCGTTGGAAGGGCGACGCGGAGTTCTGCCTCATCTCGGCGGGCTCCATGCACCCCGATACGGTGGATGCCGCCCTGGTCTTCAAGGCTCCCAAGGCAGGTGAAATCACCTGTACCTACGGCTTCGCCTCGGCCTCGGATCAAGGGGACGGCGTGATCCTGTATATCAAGCACAACGGTAAGACCGTGGAGATCGGAAACGAGAAGAACGGCGGCCTCCTCATCACCTACGGCTCCCCTGCCGACGGGGAGATCACCCTGACGGTGGCCGAGGGAGACGAGATCGCCTTCATCATCAACCGCAACGGAAGCAACAGCTTCGATGCCACCGACACCTCGGTGATCGTGTCCTACCAGTAACCCGAATTCAGTAAAAAAAGGGGCAAAACGCCCTGTTATATAAGGAGAAATCAACTATGGCAACCGAATACGGACTTCAACTTTTCAGTCTGCGCGACATTACCGGTAACGATCTGGAGGGCGCGCTCAAGGCCGTCGCCGAGATGGGCTACAAGTACGTGGAGTACGCGGGCTTCTTCGGACACTCCGCCGAGCAGGTCAAGGAGTGGCAGGACAAGTACGGTCTGAAGTGCAGCGGCACCCATTCCGGCTGGGGCGAGCTGCTTCCCGAGAACATCGAAGCCACCATCGCCTTCCACAAGACCATTGGCAACCCCAACTACATCATCCCCGGCGCGGATCTCTCCACCCTGGACAAGATCATCGACTTCTGCGCCGTCATGAACAAGGCTCAGATCCGTCTGGCCGAGGAGGGCATCTCCCTGGGCTACCACAACCACAGCCATGAGTTCGTGGTCATGCCCTGGGGCTCCACCATCCACTCCGAGCTGGAGAAGCGGGGCACCTTCGATTTCGAGATCGACACCTTCTGGGCCTTCAACGCGGGCATCGATCCCGTGGAGACTCTGAAGCGTCTCTCCGGCCGCGTCAAGGTCATCCACCTGAAGGACGGCTTCAAGGGCGGCGCAGGCAAGTCCCTGGGCCAGGGCGAGGCACCCGTTCTGAAGGTACGCGAGTACGCCGTGAAGAACAACATCCGCATGGTCGTCGAGTCCGAGGGTCTGGATCCCACCGGCCTCGAGGAGGTCAAGCGCTGCATCGATTTCCTGAAGGCACAGGAGTAAGAGAACGGCAGGGCTCTGCCCTGCACCCGCCAGAAACCCTTTTGCAAAAGGGTTTCTGGACTTCCTAAAACCTTTAAAAAGGGAATTATGAAAAGGAAAAGAGGAGTCACTTTCGTGCAGAGAGTGATTCCTCTTTTTCTTTATCCATCAATGGGTTACACTATGGTGACAGGGTGTCATGAATACCGTCTGGGATCATTGGTTTCGCCCAGTAAATAGTCAATACTGGTGTTATAGAGGCGGGAGAGGTTGATGTGGATCGCCGTGGGGATGTCATTTTCTCCCGTCTCATATTTGGAGTAGCCCGTCTGGGACATTCCGAGGTTTTTGGCCACGGCTGTCTGATTGAGATCGCGATCCTCCCGTAGGTCACGGAGTCTGGGGTACATAGGAACACCTTCCTGAAATATTTGTGATTATTATAGAATAATCTGTTTCAGAGTATTGACATTTAACCTAAAATAGGTTATAATTTCGGTACAAGCTTTGAACAGGGAGGTGCTTCATCCATGAGAAAAGTGTTTTTTGTTCCATTTGCTTATGATAATGCAATGAAAACGGGAGTTAACGTTTCGCAAAAGGATCCCAAAAATATCTATTTGAAGAATTTGTGCGTTGCTTTGATTTCTGCTAAAAGGACAACACCTGATATAGATGTTGCGTTAGTATGCAATACGTCTATTTGTGACCCATATAAAGAAGCTTTAGAAAAAAATGATATTAGAATAATCATCGAACCATTCGATGAATTCCTTTTTTCTTCGGACTACAAATGGGGGCTTGCGTTTTATAAGCTTTGCGCCCTAAAAAAAATGGTTGAACGTCACGAATACGATTATTATGTATTTGCGGATGCGGATGTGATAGTTCAAGAATCTTTAGCTCATATATATGATGAATTGGACGATCATATTTTACTTTATGATATAAATCTAGGTCTCCAAACTGAGGAATATCGAATATTTTTGGGAGAAATTAAAAGTTTTTGGGGTAATCGCCAAATAACCCATTATGGCGGAGAATTCTTTGGTGCCTCTCATAATAATGCGGTACTTTTTGTTGAGCATTGTCAATCCGTATATCGAAAAATGATACAAGAGAATTTCAAAACCACAAAGGGCGATGAATTCATTACATCTATTGTAGCCGCTGAAATAAAGGATAAGATTAAAAATGCCGGGGCATATATTTTTCGATATTGGACAGGTGATTTCTATCTTGTATCAACTTGCTATCGTTACAACAAAGTGGCGATTCTGCATATGCCATCCGAGAAAAGAACGATTGCCCGAATATTTGATAAATATATTTTAAAGGGAAAATTCCCATCACAAGAAAAGATTTATAGAATGTGTCATTTGGTCAAACCAAGAGTGAAGCAAAGGATTAAGCGGACATTAAAAAAATTGCATATACTATAAAATTACGACAAAAGGAATCTACTATGCTGATTTGCACTTTGTAGATTCCTTTATTGTATGGTTGAATCCTGTTTGAAGATGATTCAAAACGAAGAAGGGAGTATGATTGATTTAAGATCGACGGGTGAATGTACAAGTGCTACAGCCCCATGTTCCACCAAAAAGGCTTCATCTCTCAACCCCCACGTCACCGAAATACACTTCATTCCGCAGTTTTCGGCGGTCTCAATATCCACGTCGGAGTCCCCGATATACACCGCCCCTTCAGCGGTCACCCCCAGCTCCTTGAGGGCTTCATACACCGTATCCGGCGCGGGCTTTTTCCGTACCCCCGCCCGTTCTCCGATGGCAACCTCCACCAGCTCTCCGAAGTATTTCTGACAGAGCTGCTTGGTGGCGGCATCGAATTTATTGGACACCACCGCCACGCGGATGCCCTTCTCCCGCAGAGCGCGGAGCATATCCAAGATCCCGTCGTAGGGGCTGGTGTGATCCTCGCAGATGGCGGCATAGGTGGTCTTGAAGTTCGCGAGGACCGCGAGGGTGGTTTCCTCGTCGGTGCATGAGGGTACGGCGCGGCGGATGAGCATCTCCACCCCGTTGCCCACGAACATGCGCACCTCGTCCCGACTGCGGCGGGGCAGGGAATGACTCTCCAGCGCGGCGTTGGTGGCGAGGTACAGATCCTCCAGGGTGTCCAGCAGAGTGCCGTCCAGGTCGAATACGGCGGTTTGGTAGCGCATTTTGTCTCCTTCCTTATATATCCCCTGCGGGGCGTATGCGTTTGGGTCTTGGCGTAAGTATGACCCGCCGCGATTTCGCGGCGGGTCGGTAGTTTGTTGTAGAACTATGAGCCGAAATTACGCGCCTGCGTTGGCTTCCTCCTGAGTCCAGGAGCGGAAGTCGGAGGGGGTGTACTCGGTGTTATCGGCGGTGTAGTCATAGAAGCTCACACCCTCGAAGGTGTTGCCCAGCTCCACGCAACCGTCGATGTTGTCCACCCACTGAGCGCCGTTGTAGAACACGGACACGAACTTACGGGGCATATCCACGGTGTAAGCGTCGGACATGCAGTAGGAGAAGGTGAAGTCGGCGTTCTTGACCGAGCACTCCTCAAAGGCGAAGTCATCCAGCGTGACAGAGCCGTAGCCCACGAAGCCTGCCATGTTATGGAAGCCGGAGAGCTTGATGTTCTCCACGTGGCAGTTCAAGAAGCCCAGCTGGCCCGCCATGTTGTGGCCAACGAAGCCTGCCAGACGGAAGGAGATGGGGTGACCGTCTGCCTCGCGGTCCTGGTTGCTGTAGTCCATCCAGCCGTCGGCGGTGAAGTTCTTGACGTAGCAGTTCTCGAACCAGATGTAGCCGTTGGTCTGAACGCCCACGAAGCAGCCCACGGCGCGCTCGTAAGCGGTGACGGAGGCGGTGTCGATGGTCAGGTTCTGGAAGGTCATGTCGCAGGGAGCAACGCCCACGAAGCCCGAGCCGATCTCGGAGGCGGGGGTGCCCTGCTCGGGATCGTGATCCACGAACTTCAGGTTGGAGATGGTGTGGCCGTTACCCTCAAAGGTCACGCCGAAGAGGCCGTTGCCGTCCAGGGGGATCCACTCGTAGCCGCTCATGTCGATGTCGGCGGTGAAGACGACGGTCATGTCATCGAAGTACTCAAAGTCCTCGTTGACAGCCTTGTTGAAGGCCATGAGATCCTCGGGGGAGGTGATGACCACGTAGGACTCGGGATCGTATTCACCGGGATCCTGGGTCTCGTCACCGTCCTCGACGGGAGCCTCGGTGGTCTCCTCGGTGGGAGCCTCGGTAGCCTCCTCGGTAGGAGCCTCGGTGGGAGCCTCGGTAGGAGCCTCGGTGGGGGCGTCGGTGGCGTTCTCAATTGTGGTGTCAGTGGGCTGGTCGTGGTTGTCGCAGGAGGCCATAGCGGCGACACAGGACAGGCACAGAACCAGGCACAGGAGCAGCGCGGTCAGTTTTTTCATGGTGATTCTCTTCCTTTCAAGAGTAGTATTTGGATATCACTGACTATTTTACTCCTTTTCCGTATATTTGTCAAGAGGGGAGAGAAGAAATTCACAATTGAAGTGCCTTGGGAGGGGGTCTTACCGAATTTCTGCCTTTTGCACGAAAACTGCCTCGCCCGTTTGGGCAAAGAGCCCATAAAAACAACTTCTCCTGTGGAAAAATATGTTTTTTCGGTCATTTTCCATTGACAAAAGTTAGATTTCATGCTATAATGCATGGTAAGGAACCGTCATTTCTTTCGCAAATGACGTCCCGTGAGCCGTCTCGTCCACTATTGTTAACAGTTTCGTATTGATTTATTAACAATTTTGGTGTATGATAGTAACACCAAAACCGCGTTCAAGGGGGACGCGGACTGTGTGCGTGACTGCCACAAAAAATATTTTCATGGAGGAATTTATCATGAAGAAGATCTTTGCAATCGTCATTACCGTTGCTATGCTTCTCTCTATGGGCGCTCTGCTGATCAACGCTGAGCTGCCTGACGTTCCCTTTACTGCCGGCGGCTACAGCGCCGAGGAGTTCGCTACTGTTGGTACCGTCAAGATCACCTGGGACCCCGAGGCTTCTTCCAAGCTGGATGTCACCAACGGTGATATGTCCGACTGGGCCGCTGCCGACTACAACATGGTGACCGTGGACACCTCTAACATGGTGTACTGGGTGAACGACACCAACAACGGTACCGGTGTTCCCGCAGGCTGGCAGATCCAGACCTACTTTGTCGCTGACAAGGACTACCTGTACATCGGCTTCTACGTGACCGATCCTGCTTTCGCTTACGGTGCTCCCGGTGCTCACTACGACGGTGACGCTTTCCAGGTGTGCATCGACTTCGGCGGCCTGATGGGCAAGACCCTGAAGGAGGATCCCGATTCTCTGCCCAACCCCAAGAACATCTTCTACTCCTTCTCCTGCACCGGCGACGGTAACGCTCTGGAGATCTGGCGCGAGGAGGCCGATAACAACGGTATCATCGCCGCTGAGGAGGGTGTCAAGGGTGCCGCTGCCGCTACCGAGACCGGTTGGGCTGCTGAGTTCGCTCTTCCCTTCCAGATGCTGTACGATGACTACGAGTGGAAGGCATGGGCTGAGGACCCCAAGATCTACGTCGGTTCCAACGAGCAGCTGCCCCTGAACATCGGCTGCTGCCTGTACTACCTGGATCGTTCCGCTACCGCCGGCACCATCAACTGGGCTGCTGGTTCCACCAACGGTATCGCTGACGACGCTGGCGTTCCCCAGGTTTCCTGGACCGCTTACGACAACGGTATCAACCTCGAGCTGGACTACGTTGACGGCATCGAGTTCACCTGCCCCGGTATCGTTGTTGTTTCTCCTGAGGAGACCACTCCCGAGGAGACCGAGGCTCCCACCGAGCCCGAGACCGAGGCTCCCGAGACCGAGGCTCCTACCGCCGCTCCCGAGACTCAGGCTCCCGAGACTGATGCTCCCGCTACCGATGCTCCCGCTACCGAGGCTCCCACTACCGAGGCCGAGGGTGGTTGCGGTTCCGTCATCGGCTTCAGCGTGATCGCTGTCCTGGCCGCTGCCGCTGCTGCTGTCGCTCTGAAGAAGGACTAATTCCTTCCTTTCAGACTGACTGAACAGGTCAAACATACTTCCCCCCGCCTGCCCCTTGCAGGCGGGGCTTTTCTCATTGTCGGATATAGAAATTCTGCACAAAAATTATGAATGAAGGGAAAACATGGGCGGTGGGTGGTTGACAGGTATGCTCCTTCGTGCTATAATGCAGAGTAGGGGAGTGCCCCTTATGGAGTATTGCTTTGAAATCCCTTATGGAAAGGAGATATACCTATGAAAAAACTGACTGTATGGATCCTGCTCTGCGCCCTGCTCCTATCCATGGGTGCTGTGGCGGCGGCCGCCGCCGAGCTGCCAAACGTGTCCTGGACACCCGGCACCTACGCGGGGGAGAGCTTTACCCCCCTGGGGAATATGCCCATCGAGTGGGCACCCGATTTCGCTGAGCGTATGAATATCAACGACGGCGATCTGGGGGATTGGTACGGCGGGGGCTTCGCCCGCACCATCGTGTCCCCCGAGAATATGGTCTCCTGGGTCGCAGAGAAGAACGGGATCCCCGAGAATTGGGGTATGTCGGTCTTCTGCGCCGCCGATCCTACCTACCTGTACCTGGCCTTTGACGTCACCGACAACAGCTTTACCTACGGCACCGATGCCGCGACCTACAACGGGGATGCCATCCAGTTGGGCATCGACTTCGGAGGCCTGCTGCGTCGGAAGATCGAGAAGGATTCCGACGATCTGATCAACCACCATTACATTTACTACTCCTTCGCCTGTATGGAGGACGGCGCGCCCCTGGTGATCTCCCGCCAGGATAGCGATCAGGATGGGTGCTTGTCCGAGGCCAACGGCGATCCCGTCAAGGGCGCGGCGAGAAAGACCGAGAAGGGCTGGAGCGTGGAGCTGGCGCTGAGTCTGGAGCTGCTCTTCGACGACTACTGCTGGAAGGCCTGGGACGATGGCACCCACATCTACCTCGGCACCGACGAGCACCTGGGGCTGGAGATCGGCTTGACCATGAGCTACCTCAACCGGGAGACCCCCGGCGGGAATATCCTCTGGGCGGCCGCCGCCACCAACGGGACGACCGACAGCGCGGGGATCCCCCAGATCAGCTGGACTCCCTACGACAACGGCTCTACCCTGATCCTGGAATACCAAGAGGGAATGCACTTTGACTGCGGGGACATCGTGATCGTTACGGGCCTTGAGACCACCGCCCCCGAGACCGAGCCGCCCTATGACCCCGACGTGGAGACCTACTTCTCCACCGAGATCGCCACCGAGATCGCCACCGAGCCCTACACCGAGCTTGCCTCCGAGGCACAGACCCTGCCCCCTGTGTGGGAGGAGAGCTATGCCGTGGAGTGGGAGGATACCCTCCGCGATGCCGCCGAGGATCTGGACAAGGAGGCTGAGCTGAATGCCATCCTGGAGAAGTATGGCTGTACCTCTACCCTGGGACTGGGTAGCCTCGCCGTCCTCTTGACCCTGGCCGCCGCGGCCTACGTCATCCGCAAAAAGAAGTGATCCGATCCGGCTGAGAGGGGAGAAAACTTTTCCCCTCTCTCGGTGTCTATTCGCGCCGAAATGCCGTCTATATAGGTAAAGACCTCCATGAAAGGAGCTGTTATCATGAAAAAGCTGACTGTTTTCGCGGTGCTCCTCGCCCTGCTCCTGTCGGTGAGCGGGATCACCGTATCCGCGACCCAAATGCCCGATAGCGTCGGCCTGACCGCCGGTCAATACGCGGGCGACGACCCCGAGCAGTTCTTCGCCCCGGGGACTATCGACGTAGATTGGCTTCCCGCCCTGGACGGTTCCATCGACGTGACCGACGGCGACCTGTCGGATTGGTACGCCTCGGATGCCAAGGGGAAGGTCATCACCCTCAACAACATGGTCTCTTGGGTGGGTACGCCTGCGGACTGGAAGATGACCTCCTTCTACGCCGCCGACAGCGAGTATCTCTACTTCGCCTTCGACGTCGTAGACCCGAATTTCACCTACGGCACCACGGTGTCGAGCTACAACGGTGATGCCATCCAGCTCTGCCTGGACTTCGGCTATAAGCTGGGCAACGTGGCCGAGAAGGATCCCTCCATGATCGTCTCGGCGAAGAACATCTTCTATTCCTTCTCCTGCATCGAGGACGGTGCCCCTTTGGGGATCATGCGCCAGGAATCCGACAGGGACGGTATTCTCTACCAGTCCAAGGGCGATGCCGTCATGGGCGCGGCGAGAAAGACCGATGACGGCTGGAGCGTAGAGCTGGCCCTTGGCTGGGATCTGCTCTACGGGGACTACCTCTGGAAGGCCTGGGAGGAGGATCCCCGCGTATTCGTGGGCGCGTCCCAGAGGATCCCTCTGTCCATGGGCATGTGCTTCTACTACATCGACCGCAATGAAAAGGATACCGTCAACTGGGCGGCAGGTACCGTCAAGGGCTGGACCGATGAGTACGGCAACCCCGCCGTCACCTGGACGGTGCTGGACAACGGTATGCGGCTGGATCTGGCCGCCGACTACGCCATGCAGGTGCAGAGCAAGGGCGTGGTGGGGGTCTTCGAGGGGGTCGGCATGGAGGAGGTGCTGACCAACGAGGACGGCTCTCCCCGGGACGAGATGCCCGATGCTCCCATCGAGGTGGAGTCTATGCCCCCTGTGTGGATCGAGACCCCCGCAGTTGACCCTGTCCCGCAGGATACCTTGGAGGACGAGCTACAGGCTATCCTGGAGAAGTACGGCTGTACCTCGGCTCTGGGTATGAGCAGTCTTACCGCCCTGCTGGCTCTGGCCGCCGCGGCTTACGCGATCCGTAAGAGAAAGTAACCGAACATCCGAACCGCTGCCCCGTGCGGCGGTTCTTTTTTATAAAAAAATTAGAAAAAACTACCGAAAAGCCCTTCACAAATCCGCAAAAATGTTGTATAATAGGTATATCTATTACCGCTTACAAAGGGAGGTACCCATGAAACACGCAACGCGAAGAATCTGCGCGCTCCTGCTGGCTGTTTTCCTGGCCGTAGCGGGTGCTTGTACCTCTCTGACCATGACGGCCTCAGCCTCTCCCGACGAGGGTGGGCGAGTTCCCTACCGATTCCATCTGGAGACCCTTCACACCACGGGCGCGGGTGGGAGCATGATCCAAGTGGTTCGTAAACTGGAGCTGGAGCTGGGACAGCCCCTGGAGGCCGCCGGCTGGCTGGCCACCGACGAGGGCGTGTCGGCGTACCAGTACCTGTGGCTCCCCGCTGGCGGGGGTTTCGGGGAATGGATCACCGTGAAGAACCCCCATATCACCCACCGTCACGATCTGACCGCCGCGGGGATCGAGTACCCCTCGGGCCACAGCACCGCGGGCTTTCAGTTCACCATCGAGCCTCCCAAGGATTTCCCCGAGGGCTACTACGATATCTACATCCGCGCCCTGGACGGCATGGGCACCCCCTGCGATCTGGCCGCCATCCTGGATCTCCGCTACGGTGACCCCGACCGCGTGTCCGTCTCGGGTCAGTCCATCAGCTTTCCCCGTATCGGACGGGAGGGAGAGGCCTCTCTTCTGGGCGGTGCTACCGTGGAGGACGATACCCTTCGCCTCCCCCCCGACGGCCGCGTAAGGCTGGGAGATTTGAACCTCACGGGTTTTGAGGAGGTCAAGATCACCTACTATTTCCCCGATGCCAGGGCCTGGAAGGGGGACAAGACCTCCATCCTGGGGCTGAAATCCTCGGGAGAATACAGCTACGGCAAGGAGGACGAGTCCTACAACGTCACCCATAGCCTGGTCTACGCCCCCCTGCGGGAGCGGGCGGGTCAGATCACCCTGAAGCTGACCGAATGCGACGAAAACGGCGATATCTGGCTTACAGGGCATTTGAACAGCGAGATCGTGATCACCGCCATCGACTTCGTGGGCAAGGGCTACGGCACGGATCGGGTGGCCGCCCTCATCAACCTCAGTGGCGAGACCGCCACTCCCTACCTGCGGAGCTTCAGTCATACCGAGGCCAAGGCCGTCACCGATCCCCAGCTGGGAGAGGTACTGCGCCTGGAGGTCAAGGACGCTACGAATGACCCCTACGCCCACTTCGCGGTGGGAGATCTTCTGCGGGATCACGATATCGTGCTGGATGCCGACGTATACAAGTACCTGGTCCTGCTCTACCGCGCAGAGCCTGTCAACAATACCGACCGCATGAACCTTTACCTCTGCTCCGGCCCCATCATGGGAGCCACCGAGGAATGTAACCAGGGAGCGACCCTCCTGCGGGACGGCCAATGGCACTACCTGCTGGTGGATCTCAGCCAAAAGGCCAACTGGGGCGGGATCGTCAACGGCTGGCGCTTTGACTACATCAGCGGAGACAGCGATGCGGGGGATGCCGTAGAATTCGCTTCGGTACAGTTCTTCCGCACGGCCAAGGCCGCCCACGAGGCCGCCCAACAGGATCCGACCCGGCGGGAAGCCTACAAGTCGGGCGATCCTGTCGTCCTGCGGGATATGCGGGAGGAAGGCTCTGCCGAGGAGGAGTTCATCCCGGATCCCTCCGACACCTATGAGGTCACCGAGCCGCCCACCGAGCCACCTATCGAGCCCCCCACCGAGCCTGCCCCCACCGACACCGAGGCCCCCGACAGCGAGACGATCACTTCCCCCGACGGGACTGAGGAGCCCCCCACCAAGCGAGGCTGTGCCTCCGCGGTGTCCTCCTTTTCCCTGCTTGCCCTCCTGTCTCCTCTGCCGCTATGGCTGAAGAAAAGAAAAATCCTTACCTACAAAGGAGAAAACCATGAAACGTAAGCTTCGCATCGCCATCTCGATCCTGTCCTTGGCCCTGGCCCTCGCCATGCTGGCCTCCGCTTGGATCACCCCCGCTCTGGCCGCTCCCCCCGCCGAAAAGCTCAGCGACGAGCAGAGCCGCAAGACCACCGAGATCACCCTGGCCGATGGCACTAAGACGGGTGTCCTGTGGAGCGATATCTCGGTCAGCGGCTCCACCTACGGCGCAGACCGCCAGGTCAATATGGTGGAGGTCAACCTTGCCAACACTCACCTCTCCATGGAGGTGCTAACGGGCGGTCAGTACATGGTCAACGCCAAGACCCTGAACAAGGCCGCTGACGACTACAACGCTTCCCATAAGGGTCAGACCGTCCTGGCCGCCGTCAACGGCGACCTCTGGATGACCGCCGTCCACAGCGGCTCCGCGGTGTCCAAGAAGGTGCTGAAGGTCACCCGCGGCGTCCTCATGATCAACGGCGAGATCTGGGCCTCCCAGCAGATCGATCAGGAGAACCTGGGCGCCACCAACGCCGAGAAGAACGCCCCCGCCGGCAATAAGGCCGCCTTTGGCGTCACCTCCAAGAATCAGCCTCTGGTGGGATCTCCCGACATCCGTGTGACCATGACGGTCAACGGTAAGGAGGTCAAGGCCGACGGCATCAACCGCCTCCCCGCCCTCAATTCCCTCATCGTCTACAACCACCGCGTCAACGACACCAACTACGCCCTCAACGATGCCTACGAGGTAGAGCTGGAGGTGGATAAGACCTCGGCCTTCAAGGCAGGAGGGGAGCTCTCCGCCAAGGTGGTGGCCATCTACAAGTCCGGCGCGGCTACCCGTCCCGCCATCGGTAAGAAGACCATCTTGCTGACCGCCCGCGGCAACCGCGTGGCTGATCTGCAGAACAACTTCAAGGTGGGCGATACCGTCACCTTCAAGACCACCATGACCGACCGCATGGGTCGCACCGAGCTGTGGCAGGACGTGCAGGACGCCATCGGCGGCCATATGCAACCCATCGTGGACGGCAAGCTGGCCGTTGCCAACGGGGATACCTCTAACTACCCCACCTCCTTTGTGGGCTACCGCGATGACGGAAGCGTTGTGCTTTGTACCGTGACCTCCACCCAGGACGGCAAGTACCTCGGTCTGCGCTTTGCCGATGGCTACAAGTTCTGCACCGAGATGGGCTTCAACAGTGTCTTCTACCTGGACGGCGGCGGCTCCTGCACCTTCATCACCCTGGAGGAGGGCAGCTACACCATCCGTAATCAGTGCTCCGACGGCTCGGCCAGAGCTGTCATCAACGGCATCGGCGTGGTCTGGAACGAGACCCCCGTCTGTGAGAAGCAGGGAAGCCTGTCCTACATCAAGACCGCCGTCGATATGTCCGCCATCCCCGCCACCTATCTCGACGGTGCGCTGATCAATGAGCTGATCGGCGGTCAGAACGCCGTCAATACGGGCTACGACGAGGGAGAGAAGGCCTTCAAGATGACCACCTCCACCGCAACCAATGACCCCTACGCCTCCCTGGACTTCGGCGCCCTGGCCCCCGCCTCCGCCGACGAGTACAAGTACCTCGTGTTCAAGGTGAAGAATGATCATACCAGCCCCAGCACCACCCTGCAGCTCTTCTACGCCGCCGGTGCGGACAACGGTGCCGACGGTAATCGAACCAAGTCCGCCTCTGTCAAGTCGGGTATGGACGGCTGGCAGTACGTTACGGTGGATATGAGCAAGGTGGCCAAATGGACGGGAAAGATCAATAATATCCGTCTGGATATTTTTGACGGCTCCAATACTCCAGAGGGCAAGACCATGTACTTCGGTGCCATCGTCCTGTGTAAGACCGCCGAGGAGGCCGCCAAGGTCTCCGAGGGCTGGGCACCCGAGGGCTCCATCACCGATTACCTGGCCTATCTGGAGTCCATGAAGCCCGAGACCGAAGCGCCTACCGAGCCCGAGACCGAGGTTCCCACCGAGGCACCCACCGCCGCCCCCACCGAGCCCGTCACCGAGGCACCTACCGATGAGCCCACCGCCGCGCCCACCGAGCCTGTCACCGAGCCCGCCAAGAGCGGTTGCGGCTCTGCCGTGACCTTCGGTCTGGCCGCGATCCTGGTGGCCGCCGCCGTGTGTGCGATCCGCAAGAAGGACTAAAGCGGACGTTTCACGCATAGTGTTACCATAGCAAAACCCCCACCGTCATACAGGCGGTGGGGGTGACTTTTTGGAGGAGCTATGGAAGGATTTCGTGAGGCCTTGCGGGTATGGGCAGGGAAGCAGACCGAGGGGGTGCGCAGGTGGTTTGCCTCTTTGGGGGCGTGGATCAAGGAAAAGAAGAGAGAGATCACACCCCGCCGCGCTCTGGCGGTTGTCGTTGCTCTGTCGCTGTGGATGGGGGTGGGGAGGATGGACTCCTCCGAATCGGTGATGGAGGCCGACGGGGAGGTGTTCGGGGAGGTGCATTGGTATGAGGGATAGGGAGTGTTCGGCGGTGAGCTTGGAGCATACTTGTAGGGACAGTCGAGGGCCTGTCCCTACGGAAACAATTTGTTGGTTGAGAGCATGCGACTTCCCAATATGAAAAACCACCGCCTCCTCAAAAGGAAGCGGTGGCTTTTCATACGGGCGAATTACTTCAGCACAATGCTCTTGACGTACATCACGTCGCCTGCGGCGCAACCGTCAAAGAAATCGAAGCGGATCTTGTGGATGTCCCCCGTCCAGAAGCTGTAGGCCGAGAGATCCACGGTCAGGGTGTGGAACTTGCCGTCGGCGGTGAGCTTTTCGCGGACGCAGGCATCGGCGGTGGGATTGGTGACGCTTCCCGCGCAGAGGAAGAGGTCGGTGACGCCGTTGCCCTTACTGTTGGTGGTGGGGATCATGTAGGTGATCTCCAGGGTCTTGTAGGCATCTGCCGAGAGAACGCCGCCGTAGTTGATGGTGACGTTGGGATCCGAGCCCTTGACGGTCAGAGCGGTTCCCTGGTTTTCGGAATGGAAGGAAATGGCCGAATTGTTGGAGGGGATCAGCAGGGAAGCACCCTCACGGATGGTCAGATCCAGCACGGCACCCAGCTGGGCCTCGGGAGTGCTGCTGCTGCCGCCGCCCGAGGGATTGTTCAGGTCGGCGTAGGAGTTCTCGTTGGTGGCCACGGTTTTGTCGGACACGCGGCGGGACTGGTGGTTCTTGTGAAGGGAGGCGTTTGCGGCGAAGCTCTTGTTCTCCTTGAAGACATTTCGCATTTCCTCTACCGAGCCGGTGGAGATGAGGTAGCTGTACTCCAGAGCCTCAAAGGACTTGAGCAGGATGGTGTTGACGGGAGCCACGTAGTTGGTGGCACCGTTGGTGGATTCCTTGGAGTTGTTGAAGGCGTGTCGGCCTGCCAGGAAGGAGTCCACGTTGGGCACGTAGAGGCCGATGCCGAAGTCCTTTTCGGGATTGGTCCAGGCGCACCAGGTCTCGGTGTTGCTGTTCTTCAGAAGGAAGGTGCAGTCGTTGTAGTAGGTGGAGTCTCCCCAGAAGCCCAGGTTATCGCGGTAGGACATGGTGTCATTCGTCCAGGGCTTGGTGCCGTTGTAGAGGGTGAAGCGGCTGAGGTAGGAGACGGTGTAGAAGGCGGGCAGCTCCTGGTGGGCGTAGCGGTGGGTCCAGTTGGAGAAGTCCACGAAGCGGTTGTCCACCTGGATGCGGTCGGTGTAGACGGTGTAGGTGTTCTCCATGTAGGAGGGGGTGAGGGAGTTGTCCTTGGCCCAGTCCAGAGGCTGGGACTTGATGTAGACCGAGTATTCGGTCACCACGATGTCAATGATGCGGCTGTGGTTGCCCTTCACGTCACCGCCCTGCACGGGGTTGTAGGCCCAGGTGGAGCCGTTGTACTTCCCGGGGGTGTACTCGGCGTTCTGCTGGACACCGTAGTAGGACTGCTGGATGAGGCGGCCCGTGTCAGCCTGGT
This sequence comes from Eubacteriales bacterium, assembly GCA_045128275.1. Taxonomy (GTDB): domain Bacteria; phylum Bacillota; class Clostridia; order Oscillospirales; family CAG-272; genus CAMEON01. Next base: position 37,693 of record JBGVRH010000037.1, read on the forward strand.
TGACCAGGTTCTTCAGACGGTTGATGTTGGAGGTTTTGTCCTCCAGATAGTTGATGCCGCCGCCCCAGATGAGACGGACACCCAGCTTGTAGCGGGGGCTTTCGATGTAGTAGGTGTCGGCTCCCACGCCGTAGACGGGGTAGCTCTTGACCTCCAGGGCGCAGAGGGCGAACTCGGCGGTCTGGCCGTTACAGGTGGAGAAGGTCATTCTGGTAATGCCCGCGCCCTTCTGACCGTTCAGATATCGGGTGATGAGGCAGGAGAAGGTATGGGTGCCGGCCTCCAGGTAGAAGTCATCGGTGACCGACTGACCGCCCAGGGAGTAGGTCACGGTGCCGTGGAGGGGCTGGGTGGAGGTATAGCCCAGAGAGAAGCGGTTGAAGGACGTGGCGGTGTAAGCAGCATCCAAGGACAGGGACAAGCCGCTCTTGAAGACCAGCTTGTTGTTCTTGATCTCGGAGTAGCCTGTGGCGGTGTAGGACAGGCCGCCCGTCGCGGAGACCTTGGCGGTACCGGCGGAGGGCGTGACCGTCACGTCCGAGGGCTTGAAGCTCAGCTGCTCCCGCTCGGCCTTGACCACGTCCTCATCCGAGAAGGGAGGCTCGGTCTCTGCGGGCTGGGTGGGGGCCTCGGTCACGGTCTCGGCGGGGTCGGTCTCGCCGTCGGGCTCCTTGGATTCCTCGGTGGGCTCGGACTGCTCGGGCTCGGAGGAGCCGCTATCGCCGCTATCGCCGCTGTCGCCGGGGGTCTCTTGGGGCTGTTCGTTGGTCTGGCCGTCGGTCAGCTCGCCCGAAGCATCGGGGGTGTTGGGAGTCTTATTTCCGCAGGCCATGAGGCTGAACACCAGAGCCAGCAGGAGCAGGGGCAGGGCAATTCTCAAAAATTTACGCATAATGCCTCCTTGGAATGTATCGGTTTGGATTTGATTGAAAAAAGTATACCATAAAAATGTGACATGATGCTGAACGAACCGTGAAAAGTCAAGGATTTCTCACGGGACGTACCGAGATCTCCCCCGAGGACAGGGTCAGCATGCCGCTGTTAGTCTCCACCAAAAGGGAGTAGTCCCCGTCCACGCCGCGAAGGGTTCCGGAAAAGCTCTCGCTTCCTCGGGTACAGCTCACGGTCTCCCCCACGTACAACAGACGGCGGCGGTAGAAGTCCAGGCAAGACTCTCCCCACGCGCCGCGGGGGAATTCGCCCATGGCGTTGGGGTCTGCCAGCTCCAACAGTTGGCGGGTGATCGCCCCGGCCAGGGCATCGGGGAGGTCGGCGGGGACGGTGTCTGCTTCCTCGGGGGTAAAAAGGGAAGCGGCGGGAGCGCGCAGGCCCTCGGGGAAATCGGTGGTGGTGAGGTTGATCCCCAGTCCCACGATCATGCGGTGGGAGCCGTCCTCCCGGGTGACGGCCTCGGTGAGGATGCCGCCGATCTTACAGCCGCGCAGGTACATATCGTTGACCCACTTGACGGAGGGCCTTTTGTTGGTGAGGGCCTCTATGGCGGAAACGGCGGCCACGGCGGCGGCGGCGGTGATGCGGACAGCCTCGGTGAGGGGGCGGTCTGTGGTGTAGGCCACCGTCATGTACAGCCCCGTGCGGGCAGGGGAGTGGAAGGAGCGGCCCAATCGTCCCCGTCCTCCCGTTTGGGTGCGGGCGATATACAGAGCGGGCGTGTTCTCGGAGGCGTTGGCCTTGGCGGTGTTGTTGGTGGAGTCCACCGAGTCGAATACCGTCACCGATACACGGTGAGCGTGGCGGCCCAGGGCTTGATACAGGGCGGGGGATGGCTGGGGCACGGCGGTCTCCTTTCTCGCGGGGTAGAGGCGGGATCTGATACGTACATGATACCATTCTCGGGCAGATAAGTTGTGAATGCGGTGTAAATTTTGAAGGATTTTTGGTGGAAAACAGGCGCAAGGACTCTGAAAATTGTGTGAATTCAAAAAAATGACTTGATTATTTTCTGAAAATGTAGTATGATAAATAAGTATTTTTTGCACCTCGCCTCCCGGGCGGGGTCTTTCCCGAAAAAGGAGTTATTTCATGAAAAAGCATCTCATCATCCTTGCGCTGGTGCTGTGCCTTGCGCTGACCGCCCTGGCCGCCTGCGACAGGAATCAGAATGACCCGTCCGCGGAGTCCGATACGACCCCCGAGACCTGGCTCTGCGCCTGCGGCGTGGGCAGCAGCGGTAAGTTCTGCCCCGAGTGCGGCGAGGCCAAGCCCGAGCCCGAGACCACCGACGGCGAGACCCAGGCCGCTACCGAGCCCGAGAGTGAGGCCGCTACCGACGGCGAGACCGAGAAGGATACGACCGCCGAGACCAAGCCCACGGAGACCGAGGCCGTGACTCACGCTCCCCGCTATGACTACTTTGATGCCGACGTCAAAGCCGACGTTACCCTGGACAAGTCGGTCTACACCGATATGCAGCTCACCCTCCCCGCCGACCTGGAGATCACCCACGAGGCGGTCATGGACTACGTTGAGAAGATCCTCTTCCAGTACCGCACCGCGGACAACGGCACGACCCAAGTCACCGACAAGGCCATGAAATGGGGCGACGATGCCTACATCTACTACAAGGGCATGATCGACGGTGTGGCCTTCGAGGGCGGCTCCAACTGGGACGACGCGAACCCCTATACCCTGGGTCTGGGCTCGGGAGCCTTCATTCCCGGCTTTGAGGAGGGCCTGGTGGGTGTCATTCCCGCCAACGCCACCAAGGACAGCCCCGCTGAGGTTCACGTGACCTTCCCCGAGAACTACAACCCCGAGCTGGCGGGCAAGGACGCCGTCTTCTACGTGGCGGTGGTCTACGCCGTGCAGTACACCCTCCCCGAGTACAACCGCGCCACCGTGGAGAACACCCTGAAATACGAGGGCAAGAAGGACTTCTACGCCTCGGATGCCGCCTACCTTTCGGAGTTTGAGGACTACGTCCGTGAGTACCTGGAGAGCAACATCGCCGAGGACGTGGAGTACGAGAAGATGAATGCCCTCTGGAACTACCTGACCGAGAAGGCTGTCTGCGTCAATCTTCCCCAGCTGGAGCTGGACTACTACTACAACGCCTACCTGGAGGAGATCGAGTACTACTACGATTACTACAAGAGCTACGGCGGTACCGCCTTCACCGAGCAGTACCCCGACTTTGACTCCTTCGCCAAGAGCTACATGGGCGTGGAGGCCGACGGCGACTGGAAGGCCGAGCTGAACAAGCTCTGCGAGGATATGGTCAAGAAGGACATGATCAGCCACGCCATCGCCGAGCTGGAGGGCCTTGAGACCCTCACCGACGAGGAGTACAACGCCGAGATCCAGTACTGGGTAGACTACTACCAGGGCTACATGACCAAGGACGAGATCATCGCCAACATGGGCGAGGCTGTCATCCGCGAGGGCGCGCTTTCTGCCAAGGTGCAGAAGTGGCTCCTTGAGCGCGTGACCTTCACCTACACCGACGCCGAATAAGTAAATAAAGAGGAGAAAAACACATGAACCGCAAATTACTTTGGATCATGGCCATCCTGTCCCTTTCGAGCCTGCTGCTGCTGGCCTCCTGTAAGGGCGGCGACGGCACCGACGAGACCGGTACGGGCACCGGCAGCGGCACTTCTGCCGAGACCGAGGCGGTCACCGCCATTCCCCGCTACGACTACATGGACGCCGAGGTGGCTCCCGACGTGGAGATTGACCGCGCCGACTACGTGGACATCACCCTGACCGTCCCCAACTCCCTCAAGGTGGAGGCCGACGACGTGCAGGCTTACCTGCAATCGGGTATCCTGTTCCAGCACCGCACCGCCGCCAACGGCACCACCATGGTCAAGGATCAGGCGCTGAAGCTGGGCGACGATGCCTACATCTACTACAAGGGCTTCGTGGACGGCAAGGAATTCGAGGGCGGCTCCAACTGGGATGACAAATCCCCCTATAAGCTGGGTCTGGGCTCCGGCTCCTTCATCCCCGGCTTTGAGGACGGCCTGGTGGGTGTGATCCCCAACCAGACCTCCAAGGACAGCCCCGCCGAGATCCACGTGACCTTCCCCGAGGAGTACACCGAGGAGCTGGCAGGCAAGGACGCCGTTTTCCACGTGGTGGTGGAGTACGCCGTCCAGTACAACCTCCCCGAGTACAACCGTGACTTTGTGGAGAAGACCCTGAAGTACGAGCCTAAGCTGGATTTCTACGCCTCCGACCGCGCCCTGCTGGATGAGTTTGAGGAGTACCTCCACGATCACCTGGTGAAGCAGAATGCCGAGGCTCTGGAGAACGCCAAGGTGGACGCTCTCTGGAACCATCTGACCGAGAAGGCGATCTGCAAGAATCTGGTGGCCGACGAGGTGGCTTACTACTACGACGCCTACGTATCCGAGGTGGAGTACTACTACGACTACTACAAGAGCTACAGCGGCGAGCAGTTCACCTCCCTCTACCCCGACCTGGAGACCTTCGCTCCCATTTACCTGGGTCTGGGCAAGGGCGCTGACTGGAAGGCCACTCTCACCGAAAGAGCCGAGCTTATGGCCAAGCGGGACATGGTCAGACATGCCATCGGTGAGCTGGAGGGTCTGGAGACCGTCACCGAGGAGGAGTACAAGGCCCAGGTCAAGCACTGGGTGGACTACTACTACGGCTATATGACCGAGGCCGAGATCATCCAGAACATGGGCGAGATCTTCCTCAAGGAGTCCGCCTTCACCGAGAAGCTGGATAAATGGCTCATGGAGCAGGTGACTTTCACCTATGCTGACGGCACTCCTGTTGTCAGCAATACCGATAACGAGGCCGAAACCGAGACCTCGGAGGGTTAATTTGCACAAAGTTTTGAAATGTCGGGGGTTTTTTGAAAAAATATTGAAAAAACCCTTGACAAATCTGAACTTTGCGGGTATAATATAACAGTCAATGTCGTCCGCGCGGGTATCCGCGTAGCGTTTCTGCGCCTGTCAGACCGGCAGAATACACGCTCCGACAGCAAATCTTGAAGGAGGTATCCCGAAATGCTCAGAACTTACCAGCCTAAGAAGCGCCAGAGAAAGAAGGAGCATGGCTTCAGAAAGAGAATGAAGACCTCTGACGGTCGCAACGTTCTCAAGAGAAGACGTGCAAAGGGCAGAAAGAGACTGACCTACTAATTTGGATTTGATCCATATGCGAAGATCCCGAGGAAAAGATCGGACATAGCCTGCGCGAAAGTCTGTCTCTCCTCGGGATTTTTCGCGGATAGAGTCTTTTTCACCCCGTCACCACATCCTAATTCATAGCCAACCGCTATGGGGAAGGAATCCACATGAAACCCTATGCCATCAAGGAGAACCACCTGTACCGAAAAACCTTCCAGCGGGGAAAGCGCTGGTCAGGAAAGCTGGTATCGGTGTACGTTCTCAAGGATCTTGCGGCCAAAAGGCTGAAGAAGGCGAACCCACAGAAGCAGTATATCAATCGGATCGGTCTGTCTGTGCCCAAACGCGAGGGCGGCGCCATTGAGCGCAACCGCGTCAAGCGCATCATCCGTGCGGGTCTGCAGGGCGTGGAGCGCCGCCATCCCCTCCGCCGCGGATTCCTCATTGTCATCGCGGCGCGCCCCGGTATCGAGGGGGTCAAGTCCCCCGCCGTCGAGTCCGAGCTGCGCTACATCTTCAAAAAGCTGGAGATGTTCGAGCCGCAACCCCAAGCCGAGGAAGCCAAGGCTCCCTCCGCCCCGCCCAAGGAAGAGGCACCATGAAGCATATCGCCATGGCGCTGGTTCGCTTCTATCGGAAGTACCTGTCGGGGCTGAAAGCTACCCCTACCTGTCGGTTCCACCCGACCTGCTCGGCCTACGCGCTGGAAGCCTTTGAGAAACGGGGCTTTTTCGCCGGCCTGGCACTCACCCTGTGGCGGATCCTCCGCTGCAGTCCCCTGTCCCCCGCGGGATACGATCCCGTGCCCGAGCAGGGCTTCAAGACCATGCCCATGCGCTGGAGCAAATACGACAAGTACCGCGCCGAGCATGAATCCGTCCCGGATGACACTTTGAGTGATCCCAAGGAGTCTGATGACCTTGATGACCCCGAGGATAACGCCTGACCTCCCCTCTGACACCGAGACGGCACACCCACCGAACACAGCGGCCAAAGATCCGAGGAGCCGCGCCCCGACTTCCTTTGCCGGGGTATCCAAACAAGATCAAAGGAAACATCAGAATGAAAAGAAACACGAAACTCACGAAAAAGCTCCTGACCCGCGTGGTCATGGGCCTCTTACTGCTGGCTATGCTGGGCGGTGTCCTCACCTCCTGCGGCGCAAGAGGCGGCAGTAAGATCACCACCGTCACCAAGGGCTACGTCATTGCCGAGACCATGCTCACCGACAAGAACGGCCTCACCGCCGCCCAGTTGGATAAGCTGGCCGACGAGATCGTGGCCTCCAAGAACGGCTTTGCCATCCGCGAGCAGCTGGTGGCCGCCATGCGGGGCTACGATATGTCCGACCCCGCCTTCAAGGACGAGGACGTCAAGAACGGCACCCTGGCCGCCCAGCCCGAGAAGGCTCCCCAGTTCGCTCTGAACGCTCTGAAGAACGGCGGCCTGGAGACCTTCGGCTACTACAACGGCGCAGGCGAGATCGTCATGACCTCCGCCGACGTGGAGACCCTGGTCAAGGTCTTCCAGATCAACGTGGACGTGGACGCCAAGCTGAACTGGCTGGATCAGATCCTGCACTGGATCGGTCTGGGCTTTGAGTGGCTCATCAACGTCCCCGGCTTCGGCAGCTTCATCCTGGGTACGGTCTACTTCGCCATCGCCCTGGAGATCCTCATGATCCCCCTGGGCATCCACCAGCAGAAGAACTCCCGCAAGCAGGCCAAGCTCCGTCCCCGCGAGATGGCCATCCGCAACAAGTACAAGGGCCGCAACGACCAGGCCACCCAGCAGAAGGTGAACCAGGAGATCCAGGAGCTGTACACCAAGGAGGGCTACTCCCCCATGGCGGGCTGTCTCCCCCTGCTCATCACCCTGCCCTTCCTTATGTTCCTCTACTACATCGTCATTGACCCCATGACCTATATGATGGGTGCCTCCGAGGGTCTGACCTCGGCATTCCTGACCTTTGCCGACGCTCCCGCCGCCGCAGGCGGTCTGGGTCTGGTTCTGACCTCCGACAGAGGTACCATCGAGGTGCTGTCTCTGATCCGCGAGAGCGGCATCAGTCTGGACGGTCTGGCTGATTTCGCCTACCTGGCCAACGGCTCCGACTGCCTGGCCGCTCTGGAGGGCATGGCCGAGCGCATCCCCGACTTCAACCTCTTCGGTCTGAACATGGGTCTGGCTCCCGGCTTCGAGACCCGCGACCAGCTGATCCTTTTGTTCATGCCCGTTCTGACCTTTGTGGTCTACTGGGGCAGCGGTAAGATCAGCCGCAAGTTCACTTTCCAGCCCATGCAGAACGGCGACCAGAAGGACCCCGCCCAGGGCTGCTCCAACAACATGATGAACATCATGATGCCCGCTATGTCGGCTTGGTTCACCTTCATGGTGCCCGCCGCCGTGGGTCTGTACTGGATGTTCAAGAGCGTCATCAGCACCGTCAAGCAGTTCGTCCTCTCTAAGGTCATGCCTCTGCCCACCTTCTCCGAGGAGGACTACAAGGCCGCCGAGCGCGAGCTGGCCGGTAAGGACAAGAATAAGCCCGTCAAGCGGGATCCCAATGCCCCCAAGAACCCCAATGTCCGCTCCCTGCACCACATCGACGACGAGGACTACGAGACTCCCGCCGAGCGCGAGGCGAGACTGGCCGCCCGCAAGCGGGACTACGTGGAGCCCGAGGACGAGACCCCCAAGCAGAAGACTGCCGAGGGTCAGTACGGCGAGGGTGCCGTTCTCAAGGAGGACGATCGCCCTGCCCGCAAGGACAAGAAGAGCAAGAAGGACAGCGAAGACTGATCCCATACAGGAGAGCCGCGCCGCAGCGGCTCCCCACATAACTGAAAGGATACATTGAACCGTCATGAAGAAGGAAATCGAGATCAGCGGTAAGACGCGGGAGGAGGCCATTGAGAAGGCCGTCATCGAGCTGGGTGCCCCCTCCGCTTCCGCTATTATGTACACCGTTATCAACGAGGGCCGCAAGGGCTTCCTCGGCTTCGGCGCAGTAGACTGCACCATCAAGGCCGTCTACCAGGTAGCCGAGCCCAGCGAGGAGAAGCCCCGCCGTGATCGCCGCGACAGAGGAGACCGCAAGGGAGGCGAGCGCCGCGACCGCCGTGACCGCGCCCCCAAGAAGCCCGTGGAGGATGTGGAGGAGACCGAGGAGATCGTCGCTCCCGTCCGTCCCGTCTTTGAGAACATTGACCCCGCCACCGCCACCGAGAGCGAGCAGACCGCCTATCGCTTCATCTGCAAGCTGGTGGAGGATATGGAGCTGGCCGACGTGACCGTCGCCATGCACCCCGGCAACAACGACGACATGGTCATCACCGTGGACGGTGAGGCCGCAGGCGTGCTGATCGGCCACCACGGCGATACCCTGGATGCGCTCCAGTACCTGGCCAACCTAGCCGCCAACCGCAAGGAGGAGGGCGAGAAGAGAGAGTACGCCCGCATCACCGTGGACGTGGAGTCCTACCGCGCCAAGCGCGAGGACGCTCTCCGCATCCTGGCCCGCAAGAAGGCTCACCAGGTGCTGAAGTACAAGAAGAGCATCATGCTGGAGCCCATGAACCCCTACGAGCGCCGCATCATCCACTCCGAGATCCAGAAGATGGAGGGTGTCTCCACCAACTCCATCGGCGTGGAGAACAACCGCCGCATCGTCATCTTCCTGGAGGAGGAGGGTATGCCCACCGCCGGCATCAAGGCCAAGGGTACCTCCGAGAAGAGCGGCTCCAAGTCCCGCTCCAAGAAGAAGAGCCGCGGTGGCAAGACCGTGGATCCCCTGTCCTCCGAGGCCCTTACCGGCGTGACCCGCAAGCAGGGCGAGTCCATCTTCGGCGAGGAGGAGCACGATCCCTTCGATATCGATCTCTCCGCCGCCACCTACTCCGAGGACGAGGACGAGCTGATCGAGACCGTCGAGGCTCCCGAGGAGACCGCCGAGGTCGTTTCCGACGAGGAATAATTCAAGCACCGCAAAAGGGAGGTATTTCACATGACGATATCCCCTTTCGATACCATTGCCGCCGTCAGCACCCCCTTCGGTAAGGGTGGCGTGGCCGTCATCCGCCTGTCGGGTGAGGAAGCTCTGACGGTGGCGGGTCGGGTCTTCTTTCCCGTCAGCGGGAAGAGCCTGGCCGATACATCCCCCCGCACCGCTGTATACGGTCTCATCCGAGACCCCGACAGCGGGGAGGTGCTGGACGATGGACTTTGTACCGCTTTCAAGGCTCCCCACTCCTTTACGGGGGAGGACACGATAGAGATCAACTGCCACGGCGGCGTGCTGGTCACCCGCAACGTGCTGGAGGCCTGCCTCCGCGCGGGGGCAAGACAGGCTCTGGCGGGAGAATTCACCCGCCGCGCCTACATGAACGGCAAGCTGGAGCTGGAGCGCGCCGAGGCTCTGGGCAATCTCCTGGACGCGGGCAACGACGAGCAGGTCAAGCTGGCCAGAGCCGGCATGAACGGTCTGCTCACCGACTCCGCCGAAGGGGTCTACACCGACCTCATGGACGTGCTTTCCAACATGGAGGCGGGCATGGACTTCCCTGAGGAGGATCTCACCGAGATGCCTTTTGAGGAAATCCTCGCTACAATCCTGAAGGCCGAGGCGACCGTCCGAGGCCTGGTGGATACCTACCGCACAGGCCGCGCCATTGCCGAGGGCATCCCCACGGTCATCTGCGGCCGCCCCAACGTAGGCAAGAGTGCCTTCTACAATCGCCTGGTGGGCCGTGAGGCCGCCATCGTCACCGACATTGCGGGCACCACCCGCGACATCCTCACCGATACTGTTACCGTGGGCCGCGTTACCCTGCGCCTGTCGGATACGGCGGGACTGCGTGAGTCCGACGATCCCGTGGAGCGCATCGGCGTTCAGCGGGCGAGGAAGGCCTTGGACGAGGCCGAGCTGGTGCTGGCGCTGACCGATACCGCCGCGACCGACCCCGATACCGAGGCTCTGATCGAGTCCCTCGCGGGGGAGGGAAGGACGGTCATCCGTGTCTTCACCAAGAGCGATCTGGATACCCCCAACGAGCTCCCCGCCGACGGCATTCCCACCGTGGTGCTGTCCTCGGTGACGGGGGAGGGCTTTGACCGCTTGACCGAGACGGTAGAGGCCGCCTTCATCGACAAAGAGCTCCGAATGGGAGAGGAGGCCGTGGTCTTCAGCGCGAGACAGGCCGCCGCCCTGCGGGAAACCGCCGCCTACCTGCAAGCCGCCCGCGAGAATCTGAACGCGGGACTTCCCTACGACATCTGCGCCGACGACATCCGCGCCGCCATGGGCGAGCTGGGGATGCTCTGCGGACGGGAGACGGGGGAAGAGGTCATTTCCGAGATCTTCTCCCGCTTCTGCGTGGGGAAGTAACCCGATCCCGCTCACACCGTCATCCCCGTGTAGCGGCGGCTATCAGCCGCCACCCGCATGGATAAGTAACCCGAGCCGCTCACACCGTCATCCCGTGTA
>JBGVRH010000038.1:0-2644 GCA_045128275.1 Eubacteriales bacterium
ACCCTGTTCCGCAACGAGGACAGCGGTGAGATGCACGGTCTGATCCGCGTCCGTCAGTTCACCATCTCCGAGGGTCACCTCATCCTCCGCCCCGAGCAGCTGGAGGAGGAGTTCAAGGGCTGTCTGGAGCTGGCCAAGTACGTCCTGGACACCGTGGGTATGCTGGAGAACTGCACCTTCCGCTTCTCCCAGTGGGATCCCGCAAGAGCCGGCATCAAGTACGAGGGTACCCCCGAGCAGTGGGAGCATGCCCAGACCGTCATGGGTCAGATCCTGGATAACCTGGGCTTGAACTACACCATCGGTATCGACGAGGCCGCCTTCTACGGCCCCAAGCTGGATATCCAGTACAAGAACGTCTTCGGCAAGGAGGACACCATCGTCACCATCCAGATCGACATGCTTCTGGCCGAGAAGTTCGGCATGGAGTACGTGGATTCCGACGGTCAGCTGAAGAAGCCCTACATCATCCACCGCACCTCCCTGGGCTGCTACGAGCGCACCCTGGCCTACCTCATTGAGCGCTACGCAGGCGCCCTGCCCACCTGGATGGCTCCCGTACAGGCCAAGTTCCTGCCCATGGGTGACGACGAGGTCGAGTACTGCCAGAAGATCGCGGACCGCATGACCGCTATGGGTATGCGGGTGGAGATCGACAAGTCCAACAACACCGTGGGCTACAAGATCCGCGCCGCCCAGCAGGAGAAGGTGCCTTACATGCTGGTCGTCGGCGGTAAGGAGATCGAGCAGAACGCCGTGGCCGTCCGCTCCCGCAAGGACGGTGAGAAGGGTGTTATGCCCGTGGATCAGTTCATCAGCGAGATCATGATGGAGATCGCCGAGAAGAGAAGATAATATGATTCGATTACGGGGGAGAAAAACTTCTTGGAAGGAGTTTTTCTCCCCCGTACCCCCTCTTTTCAAGAACTTTCAAAAAGGGAATCAATAAATGAAAAAACTGTTTACTGCTATTCAGAAAAGCGATCACATGACGGTCGCGGCTCTGCTGGATAAATCTCCCGAGCTGATCCGATGTGTCCATCAGGGCAATCCAAAGAAGTTCGATGGACAGTCGCCCTTGCAGGTAGCCTTAAAGACCGCTGACACTCAAATGGTGGAGCTGTTGCTCACCTTTTGTCCCGATGTGAATTTTATGGAGACTGAGTCTTGCGCCAACGACTGGCGCGCACCCGTGCTTCACGATGCCATTGATCGCGCGATCATGGCGACTCGCTGGAACGTGCGGCGTCCCGACGGTCTTGAAGTATTCAACACGCAAGCCCAGGCAGACGAAGCCTTTGCTATTCTGAAAAAGCTCATCGAGTTGGGCGCAGACGTCAATGCGCAAGATTCCTATGGCAATGCGGGCATGGATCGAGCTTGCCTGCAAGCACGGCAGATCCTCCCTCGTCCCAACAGCGATGATCGAGTGTTTACGGATGAACTAAGGAATGATCTCAGCCGTATTTTTGCTTTGTTGAAGCTGAGCGGGGCGGATATGAGCTATACCGCGCCCAGTGCCTTTGGGAGAACCTATGCGGAGCAGTACAGCGGCGAATCCGTAAGTGTGTTTATTACAGCGTAACGAACAGGAGAGATATTTTGAAACTACTGAAGATATTCGGCACATCCGACCCTACCATGAAAACCATCCGCCGTGAAAGTGTCCGCGGCATCCTCATGGATCCCGATGGTACGCTACATATGGTTACCTCAACCCAATACCGAGACTGCTGTTTCCCCGGCGGTGGTATTGAGGAGGGTGAGGATCACATTGACGCTTTGATCCGTGAGGTGATGGAGGAAACAGGCTATGCCGTTGATCCCGCCTCGGTTCAACCCTTCGGCCGCGTGGATCAATTCCTCCACAACAGCTTTTTCAGCGCGGACGAGATGTACCTAATCAACTATTTCTACCTTTGCCGAGGTACAAGGGTAGCCGACCCCACCCCTACTGAGAATGAGAAAAACGAGGGCATAGCCCCCGTATCGGTTACCTTGGAGGAGGCTCTGGCCATGAATCGGGCCTTGGCAGACACCGATTACCATTGGGTCCCTCGTGAAACCTTTGTGCTGGAGCTGCTGCAATCCGGTGATATTCCCACACAGCTCCTGATCTCCGCCCGCTCCGCCCTCGCCCGCGCCAACTTCCTCAAAGGCTACGGCTGCGCCCAATCCGTCCTTCTCGCCTACGCCGACCTGACGGGGCTGGACGAGAAAACCCTCGCCAAGCTCGGCTCCTCCTTCGGCGGCGGCATGGGACGACTCCGCGAGGTCTGCGGCGGCGTCACGGGTGCCTTTGCCGTCCTCGGCCTTATCTGCGGCTATGACGATCCCGCCGACAAGGAGGGGAAGAGCCGCCACTACGCCGACATCCGCGAGATGGCCCGCCGCTTCACCGAGCGGAGCCGCGGCGGCTCCATCGTCTGCCGTGAGATCCTGCAAAACGCAGGGCTCTCGGGTGACAAGGGAGGCGAGGCCGAGGCCCGCACCGCCGAATACTACGAGAAACGCCCCTGCCCCGATCTGGTCTACCTCGCCGCCGAGGTGCTGGGGGAGATGCTGGCGGAAAAGGGGATTATTCAGTAAAAAATTGCAGTTTGTCGGTCTGCTCGGCACGATGGCTTGTTCACCAATAACCTAT
>JBGVRH010000039.1:0-3354 GCA_045128275.1 Eubacteriales bacterium
TCATCGCCCCCGGCTACGAGCCCGAGGCTCTGGAGATCCTCAAGTCCAAGCGCAAGGGTAGCTACAACATCGTCAAGATCGACCCCGACTTTGTGCCCGATCCCATCGAGCGCAAGCAGGTCTTCGGCATCACCTTCGAGCAGGGACGGAACAACTTTGAGATCAACCGCGAGCTGCTCTCCAACCTCGTCACCGCCAACAAGGATATGCCCGAGTCCGCCATCCGCGACCTCATCGTGGCACTGATCACCCTGAAGTACACCCAGTCCAATTCCGTCTGCTTCGCCGTGGACGGTCAGGCCATCGGTGTGGGCGCAGGTCAGCAGTCCCGCGTGCATTGCACCCGCCTCGCAGGCGGCAAGGCCGACACCTGGTTCCTCCGCCAGCACGAGAAGGTGCTGAACCTCCCCTTCAAGGACACCCTGGGCCGCCCCGACCGCGACAACGTCATCGACGGCTACATCAACCAGAACGAGGAGGACGTGACCGCCGACGGCAACTGGCAGAAGTACTTCACCACCCAGCCCGCTCCCTTCACCCGTGAGGAGCAGCGCGCTTACCTCGACACCATCGACGGCGTGGCTCTGGGCTCGGATGCCTTCTTCCCCTTCAGCGACAACATCGAGCGCGCCAAGAAGAGCGGTGTCAAGTACATCGCCGAGCCCGGCGGCTCCATCCGTGACGATCTGGTCATCGAGTGCTGCGACAAGTACGGCATGGCTATGGCCTTCACGGGCATGAGACTTTTCCACCACTGATTAAGATACAAAGATACAAGATACAAAGATACAAGATATAGTACGTCATATGTCAGTTGAAAGTGTTTTGAAAGAAAAAAGCATGTCCTTCGCTAAACGAATTGTAAATTTATACCGTTACTTGGCGAAGGAGTGTCACGAAACTGTTTTGTCGAAACAGATTTTGAGAAGCGGTACCAGTATTGGCGCGAATATTGCCGAGGCTGTCTATGGAAGTAGTCGTAAAGATTTTGTTTTCAAACTACAGATTGCCCGCAAGGAAGCCGCTGAAACTGCATATTGGCTGGAATTACTGTACAGTTGTTCTTATTTGACAGAAAAACAGTTCGATTCTATGAAAAAAGACTGTATTGAGCTTATGGCTATGTTATCAGCAAGTATCAAGTCGTGCGAGGACTGATATATCTTGTATCTTGTATCTTGTATCTTGTATCTTGTATCTTGTATCTGCTTCGATAAAAGGAGAACGTATGAACATTCTGGTTATTGGTAGCGGCGGCCGTGAGCATGCCGTGATCAAGTCCATCAAGAAGAATCCCGCTGTGGAGACCATCTACTGCCTCCCCGGTAACGGCGGTATCGCCGCCGACGCGACCTGCGTGAACATCGGCGCCAAGGACATTGACGGTATCGTCAAGTTTGCCTCCGAGAACGCTATCGACTACGCCGTGGTCACTCCCGACGATCCCCTGGTGCTGGGTTGCGTGGATGCTCTGACCGAAATCGGCATCCCCTGCTTCGGCCCCGACAAGAAGGCGGCCATTATCGAGGGCTCCAAGGCCTTCTCCAAGGATCTCATGAAGAAGTACGGCATCCCCACCGCCGCCTACGAGATCTTCGACGATATGGACAAGGCTATTGCTTATCTTCGGGACAAGGATATGCCCATCGTCATCAAGGCCGACGGTCTGGCACTGGGTAAGGGCGTCATCATCGCCCAGGATCTGGCCGAGGCTGAGGAGGCCGTCCGCTCCATGATGGCGGACAAGGTCTTCGGCGCCAGCGGCGACCACGTGGTCATTGAGGAGTTCCTCACCGGCCCCGAGGTGTCGGTCCTGGCCTTCACCGACGGCAAGACCCTTGTGCCCATGGTTTCCTCCATGGATCACAAGCGCGCCCATGATAACGACGAGGGTCTGAACACGGGCGGTATGGGTACGGTCGCTCCCAACCCCTACTACACTGCGGATATCGCCGCCGAGTGCATGGAGACCATCTTCCTCCCCACCATGAACGCCATGAACGCCGAGGGCCGCACCTTCAAGGGCTGCCTCTACTTCGGCCTCATGCTCACCCCCAAGGGCCCCAAGGTCATCGAGTACAACTGCCGCTTCGGTGATCCCGAGACCCAGGTCGTTCTGCCCCTCCTGGAGTCGGATCTCCTCACCGTCATGCAGGCCGTCACCAATGAGACGCTGGCTGACGTGGAGGTGAAGTTCGCCTCCGACAAGTCGGCTTGCTGTGTCATCATGGCCTCCGCGGGCTACCCCCAGAGCTACGAGAAGGGCTATGAGATCACCATCCCCGCTGATGTGGCCGACAGCGTGTACGTGGCCGGCGCCTCCATCAAGGACGGGAAGCTGGTCAACAACGGCGGCCGTGTACTGGGCGTGACCTCGGTGGCCGACACCCTGCAGGATGCCATCGCCGCCTCCTACGCCAAGGTGGATACCATCCACTTCGATAACGCCTTCTGCCGCAGAGATATCGGGCAGAGAGCCTTGAAGGCATTGAAGGAGTAACGCCCTCTCACCCGCCTGCGGCGGGAGCTCCCCCAAGGGGGGGGAGCCTTTGCACCAAGCCTCTCCCTTTGGGAGAGGTGTCACGACCCATGGTCGTGACGGAGAGGGTAGTTTGTGCTACCCGATTCATGACGAAAGGAATAGAAAACTGTTATGGTTTATCGCGTATTTGTTGAGAAAAGACCCGAGCTTGCCCACGAGGCAAACGGCCTTTTGAATGAACTGAAGAACCTCGTCGGCATCGGCGGGCTGACCTCTGTCCGTCTGCTCAACCGCTACGACGTGGAGAACATCGAGGCCGACCTGTTCGACAAGGCCGTCCGCACCATCTTCTCCGAGCCCCAGCTGGACACCGTCACCGACACCCTGACCTACGCCGAGGGTGCCCACGTCTTCGCCGTGGAGCCTCTGCCCGGTCAGTTTGACCAGCGGGCTGACTCCGCCGCCCAGTGCATCCAGCTCCAGAGCCAGGGCGACCGCCCCACCGTCCGCTCCGCCAAGGTCTACGTCCTGGAGGGGACTCTCTCCGAGGCTGATATTACCGCCATCAAGAAGTACGTCATCAACGCCGTGGAGAGCCGCGAGGCCACCATGGACAAGCCCGAGACTCTGGCCATCGAGTACGCCATCCCCGAGACCGTGGCCACCGTGGAAGGCTTCATTTCCCTTGATGCAGAAGGACTTTCTTCTCTGCTGGATTCCCTTGGCCTGGCCATGGATCTGGACGATCTGAAGTTCCTGCAGGCCTACTTCCGCGACGAGGAGAAGAGAGATCCCACCATCACCGAGATCCGCGTGGTGGACACCTACTGGTCTGACCACTGCCGTCACACCACCTTCTCCACCCACATTGA
>JBGVRH010000040.1:0-5201 GCA_045128275.1 Eubacteriales bacterium
GTTAAATTGCAGTTTTACGGTAAGATACAAAGATACAAGATACAAAGATACAAGATATGTAAAAACCCATACGGCGACTGCCGTTTCTATATCTTGTATCTTGTATCTCCGTATCTTGTATCTCTTCGATAAACCCAAATTTGAAATTTTTTTGAAATTTCAGACATATTCCCCAAAAAAATCCGTCTTACCTTATGAAAGCACCCCCATCACCCCCGAAAGGAGGCCGAACATGCCCGAAAAGCTACCCGACGAAAGGATCATAGCCCTCTACAACGCCCGCGACGAGAAAGCCATCCAGGCCACCGCCGATAAGTACGGGAATTTCTGCATGAGCCTGTCCTACGATATCCTGAAGAGCCGTCCCGATGCCGAGGAATGTGTCAACGACACCTACCTCCGCGCCTGGAACAGCATCCCCCCGGCCAAGCCCAAGAAGCTCCAGGCCTTCCTCGCCGCCATCACCCGCCGCCTCTCTCTTGACCGCTACCGCGAGCAACGAGCCGCCAAGCGCAACCGCGACCTGGAGGTCTCCTTTGAGGAGCTGTCCGACATGATCGAGGCCCCCGACGACCGCGCCGATGAGCTGCCCGAGCTGCTGAATGGCTTCCTCCGCACCCTGGATCATCCCGAGCGCCGTCTCTTCCTCCGCCGCTACTGGTTCTCGGTGAGCGTGGAGACCCTGGCCCGGGAGGAGGGAACCACCAAAAACGCCATTACGGTACGGCTCTACAAGACCCGAAACAAGCTCAAAGCATACTTACAGGAAAGGGGGTACACGGTATGAGAGGCGACCTGGTATATGAGAAGCTGGGCGAGATCGACCCCGCGCTGGTGGCCGAGGCTCTGCCCGAAGCAGCACCCATGCCCGAGCTGTATCATTTGGGTGGAAATAACCCTCCGCCCCCGAAGAAGCGGCCCAATTTCCGCAAGGCTCTTGTGGCCTGCGCCTGTATCCTCCTTGCGGGGATCCTGCTGGTCGGCGGCGGCGCGGTGCTGTCCCGCGTGAAGGATCAGTCGGCCGATCATCCGTCTCATGAGACCGAGGCCCCCTGGATCGACCCCACCGTCAACGGCACCAACGGCGTCTCCGAGCCCGAGACCGTCCCCGAGCCTGCCCCCGATCCCGAGTCCCAGCCCTTCTCCTTTGGCTATGAGCTGACTATCCCTTCCACCGTGTACGGCGGGGATACTGTGGAGATCATCCTGTCTCTGACCAACAACGGCGCGGGCTTCTCCTACTACGGATGCGCGTCGGACTACGCCCCCAAGGCCAAGCTCATCGCCGCCGTGGCGGGGGAGACCGTGACCCTGGAGGTGGAGTACGCCACCACCTCCGACGCGGCGATGGACCATTGGATCGACACGGGAGATACGGGCAAGGGCCATATCTACGTCACGATCCCCTCCGACGAGTACCTGCACGGCGCCAGCTTTGACCTGGTCCTGACCTACAAGGAGCACACCCGCGTCTTCCGCGACGTGCTGACCGTTGATACCGCCTCCCTCGGAGACCTACGGCGGGGAAGTAGAGGTGTTCGCCGCTAACGCCGAAAACGACAAGCTGCTGGACGTTTCCTTGACCGAGAACGAGGAGCAACAGCAGATCGGGTATGAGCTGATCTCCATCTTCAACACCAATATCCCTATCCCCGATGAGGAGTACAAGGACGTCATCGCCAACGTCCGCTTCCGCGTGGGCGGCAGTGTCCTGTGGTACAACACCGACAGCGGCTACCTGACCGACCGAGCCCACAGGATCCAGTACCGCCTGACCCATATACAGATGACCGCAGTCAACCGCCATCTGGAGTCTTTGTGGGATACCTACGGAGTCTCAGAGACTCCCCACCCGAACGACCGTTTCAAGGCTGTACCGGATCGACTGGCCTACCGGGAGGAGGATATCTACACAACCCGCGATCTGGAGATGCGTATGTACGCGCGGCGCGTCACGGCTCTGCTCAATACCGCCACGCCCGTTGAAAAGCGTATGTTTGATTATTCCGCATATGGCTTCATCTTCGGTGAGATATACTGGTCCTATCAAGCTTATGCGGACGATCCTTATATCCGAACCAAGAGATACGAGGTCGAGGAACAATGCCTGGAGCTGGATCCCGATACCAACACCGAGCTGCGATGCATCATGGAGACCGTCTTAAAGGATGCCATCGTCCCCGCCTGCGGCTTTTCCTGCAAGACCTCCACCATCCTGCGTAAAAGCGCATATGAGGCCGTAGCTCATTACGATGACTATCTCTACGATATGGTCAAGATGGTCCTCCGTCACAAGGAGACGGGCTACGAGATCCCCAAGACCGACTATACCTTCTATTACGACGTCTTTGTCATCCCCGAAGACGCTCCCTTTGGCGAGTACGAGCTGGTGGCCTACCTCTGGGGTGAGCTGGGGAGCGGGGTCTTCCGCACCGACACCACCGCCGTGACCGTTGTCCCCGAGAGCAAACCCGCCGAGTATACCTTCTCCTACAAGCTCCTGAACCGAAAGCTCTCCTACAAGGCGGGAGATACCCTGCTGATCGAGACCCGCATGACCAATAAGGGAGATACCATCACCAGATTCGGCAACAGCAACGCAGTCTTTCCCAAGGCCAGGCTGGTCAATGTCAAGAACGGTAGTGAGATCGTCATCGAGCTGGAAAACGGAAATCTTGCTGAGGACGGCGCCTTGATCCGCACCTTGAAGGGTGGAAAGACCATATCCCCCGACCAGTCCTTCGAGATCCCCGAGGAAGTCGAGGGCGGCATCTACGATCTCGTCCTGTATTTCGAGGAGCATGAGCGGGTGTTCAAGAACGCGGTCGCCATAACAGGCTCTTGACAACCACCCCAAAATATGCTACAATACCTCCATACCCACTCTCGGATATGGAGGTATTTTCATGAACCACCCCGACAAGTATCTGGCCAAGCGTTTCGACACCCCCAACCGCTCGGCGGCCTTCACCGATGCCGTCTACGCGGGGGACAGCGCCGACCGCGCCACCCTCATGGGCCGCATGAACGCCGCCCAGAGAAGCTACGATCCCCCCGCCCCCGCGTACATTCCCCTCGTGGGCGAGATGCACGGCCACACCAACCTCTCCGACGGCCGTCCCGATATCGATACCTACTTCCGCAACATCCGCGACCTGGCCAAGCTGGACTTCGCGGTGCTGACCGACCATGACCACGGCGGTGTGGGCAGCCCCGAGCTATGGGTGGGCAACCCCTCCAAGTGGGATCTCATCAAGCAGAAGGCTCATGAATACTGCGAGGAAGGGAAGTTCTCCACCCTTCTCGGCTACGAGCGGGACTCCTACCCCTTCTACAACAATCTGGTGCTGTACTTCCGCGACCGCGACCCCGAGATGGTGCGGGGTGTCCGTGACGGCGAGTTCACCGCACAGGAGCTGGCCGCCCTCCTGGCCCGCGACGACGTGCTGACCTGCCCCCACGATACCTACCTCTTCACCTCCTCCGCCGACTTCCTGGCCCTCCCCGTGGAGCTGATCACCCCCTTCATCGAGGTCGTGTCCCGTGGGGATGCCGCCGAGTACATGGGCAACCCCTGCGGTACCGCCGAGTTCGAGTGTGAGGGCGGCTACTGGCAGGATGCTCTCCGCAGAGGCGCGAAAATGGGTATCATCGGGGGAAGCGATGACCATGACGGCATGAACGGCCGCATGAATCCCAACCGCACCGATCCCGGCCGCTATCCCGGTGTCACGGGTGTCTGGGCCACGGAAAACACTCCCGAGACCATCTTCGATGCCCTCCGCGCCAAGCGCACCTTCGCCTACATGATGGGCGACCCCGTAGGGGCTATGAGAGGCCGCGTCAACATCGACTTCCGCGTGAGCGGCCACTACATGGGCGAGACCTTCACCCGCGCCGAGGGGGAGGATCTCACCATCTTCTACCGCGTGGAGTCCGACGTGCCCGTGAGACGGGTCACCATCGTCAAGAACTGCCGCAACTATGTCTCCCTCCGCCACGCCTCCGAGGTCATCCTGGACTACAAGCAAGAGACCGACTGCGACTGCTACTACCTCCGCGTGGAGCTGACCGACGGACGGTTTGGGTGGACGAGCCCCGTGTGGGTTGAGCGAGAAAATGCAAAATGCAAAATGCAAAATCAAGAACGGAATAGACAGGAAAAGAACTTTCTGAAAAGGATCCAATAACCACCCATTAGGCAATACCGAGCTTATCTATTCGGTGTTGCCTAATTTTGCATTTTGCATTTTGCATTTTGCATTCCATTCCCTATCATCCCCTTCAGACACCTAAGCGCCCTATCCAGCCCCCCGACCTCGTCGATCAGCCCCAGCCTCACCGCCTCCTCCCCGTCCAGGATGCTCCCGATATCGTTGGCGATCTCGTCGGGCTTCATCATGAGGGCGCGCAGAGCCTCTTTGTCCGCTCGGCTGTGGGCGGCCACGAATGTGAGGATCCGCTCCTGCATATCGTGGAAATACCGATAGGTCTGGGGCGCGCCGATGACGGTGCCGCTGATGCGGACGGGGTGGATGGTCATGGTGGCCGAGGGCACGATAAAGGATTTCTTGCCCGCCACCGCTAAGGGGACTCCGATGGAGTGGCTCCCCCCCAGCACCAGCGTCACGGTGGGCTTTTTCATGGAGGCGATCAGCTCGGCCAAAGCCAGCCCCGCCTCCACGTCCCCACCCATGGTGTTGAGGATCACCAAAAGCCCGTCGAATTCACGGTTCTCCTCCACCGAGACCAGCAGGGGGATCAGCTGCTCGTATTTGGTGGCCTTCTGCCCCTCGGGGAGGACGTAATGCCCCTCGATCTGCCCGATGACCGACAGGCAGTAGATGGTCTCCTCGCCGCTTTTCACGGCCACCGAGGCCGAGCGGTCGATGTTGTCAAGCAGCTGCTCCGCCTCGCGGTTGGCCTCCTCGTTTTTCGTTGCAGGTGAATGCTTTTCGGTGTCGCTCATATATGGATTCCTTTCAAATTTGGGGTTGTCGGGCTGCGCCCGAAATGCAAAATGCAAAATGCAAAATGCAAAATGCAAAATCGGAGAGCGGAAGAACGAGGCAACGCAAACGGGTAATCAAGGGTTTTCCTTTTTAGGATAATATCTTTTCGTCAGAAAATCCAACCTTGGTTTACCATAAAATAGGCTTTTGCGCCAGCAAAAGGCTTCATTCATTTTGCATTTTGCATTT
>JBGVRH010000041.1:0-11678 GCA_045128275.1 Eubacteriales bacterium
CGCCCGAAGGGCACATCTCGCCTGCAAGGCATATCGTGCCCGAAGGGCATCTCGCAAACTCACAAAAAGGCTGATTTCGCCTGACGGCGAGCGATATGCGCTTCGCGCGAGATATGCCCGCTGGGCGCGATATGCCCGCTGGGCGCGATATGCCCGTTGGGCGCGATATGCCCTTCGGGCGTGAACACACCGATAAACCCCAATTTGAACACCCGAATCATATTTCATCCTACATTATAGCACAGCCGCAAACAGATTTCAAGGGGCTACCGCAAATTTCCTTTCCGTTTTGCACAAAAAATTCTCTGTTCCGCCCTGAAATATGGTGAATTCCCTTGACATTCTTCCCTCTTTCCTTTATAATAGGGGTAGGCGCGACGCGCTGTATTTTCCCGCCTTCTATGGAGGAAAGGAGTCTGTATGATCTACGACAAGAACCGAAAATCCCCCGCTCTGGACAGAGAGCTTTTCAAGAACCCCACCGCCGAGTACCGCGGCACCCCCTTCTGGGCATGGAACTGTGACCTGCAAAGGGACGAGCTGTGCCGTCAGATCGACGTGTTCAAGGAGATGGGTCTGGGCGGCTTCCATATGCATTGCCGCGACGGTATGTCCACCACCTACCTCTCCGACGGCTTCATGGGTCTGGTCAAGGCCTGCACCGATCACGCCAAGGAGAACGATATGCTGGCGTGGCTCTACGACGAGGACAAGTGGCCCTCGGGCTTCGGCGGCGGCTACGTGACCAAGGACGATGCCTACCGTCAGAGATACCTCACCTTTACCTGTGATCCCAATTACCCCGTCCGCGGTACCTCCCTCCTCATCGCCCGCTTCGACGTGGTGCTGGGGGAGGATAAGTGTCTGAAGTCCTACCGCATGCTGGCCGCCGATGAGGGCGCGGAGACTGCCGAGGGCACCGTATGGAGCATCTGGCGGGAGCTTGCGGGCAAGAGCCCTTGGTACAACAACGAATCCTACGTGGACACCCTCAACAAGAAGGCCATCGACCGCTTCATCGAGGTGACTCACGAGCGCTACTTCGACACCGTGGGCGACGAGTTCGGTAAGACCGTCCCCGCCATCTTCACCGACGAGCCTCAGTTCATGCGCAAGGGCACCCTGGCCTTTGCCGACAGCCGTCAGAACGTCCATCTGCCCTGGACGGACGATCTGGAGGACACCTTCAAGGCAACCTACGGGGAGTCTCTGGTGGAGCATCTGCCCGAGCTGCTGTGGGATCTGCCCAATGGTGAGATCTCCCTGACCCGCTACCACTACCACGACCATATCTCCGAGCGCTTCGCCGAGGCCTTTGCCGACAACTGCGGTGATTGGTGCAAGGCTCACGGCATCGAGCTGACGGGCCACATGATGGAGGAGCCGACCCTCCACTCCCAGACCGCCGCCATCGGTGATTGTATGCGCTCCTACCGCGGCTTCGGCATCCCCGGCATCGATATGCTCTGCGCCCGCTTTGAGTTCACCACCGCCAAGCAGTGCCAGTCCGCCGTCCACCAGTACGGCCGTCCCGGCATGATGAGCGAGCTGTACGGTGTCACGGGCTGGGACTTCGACTTCCGCGGTCACAAGCTCCACGGCGACTGGCAGGCCGCTCTGGGCGTCACCGTCCGCGTCCAGCATCTGTCCTGGGTGTCCATGAAGGGCACCGCCAAGCGGGACTACCCCGCCTCCATCTCCTACCAGTCCCCCTGGTACAAGGAGTATGCCTACGTGGAGGATCACTTCGGCCGCGTGAACACCGCCCTGACCCGCGGTAAGCCCCTGGTCAAGGTGGCGGTCATGCACCCCGTGGAGAGCTACTGGCTCCATTGGGGCCCCAACGAGCAGACCCAGCTCATCCGCGACAAGCTGGACGGCAACTTCCAAAGTGTCACCGACTGGCTCCTTCGCGGTAACATCGACTTCGACTACATCTGCGAGTCCACCTTCCCTGTCCAGTGTCCCGTGGGCGGCGCGCCTCTGACTGTGGGTGAGATGGCCTACGACGTGGTGGTCGTCCCCGAGTGCGAGACCCTGCGCTCCACCACCCTCGACCGTCTGGAGGCCTTCCAAGCCGCCGGCGGTAAGCTGGTCTTCATGGGTGATGCCCCCAAGTACGAGGATGCCAAGCCCTCGGCACGCGGCAAGGCACTCTTCGACAAGTCTGTGCAGATCGGCTTCAACCGAGGCGCTCTGCTGGACGCTCTGTACGAGGATCGCACCGTGGAGATCCGCAATTTCAGCGGTGCCTACACGGGCAATCTCATCCATCAGGTCAGACGGGACACCGACGGTCTGTGGCTGTTCATCTCCCAGGCAAACGAGCCCTACAACAAGGACGTGGCCCGTGAGCAGGGCATCCACGTCTACGTCAAGGGCAAGTACAAGGCCGAGCTGTGGGATACCATTACGGGCGAAGTCAAGCCCATCCGCTACAGCAACAAGGGCGGCAAGACCCACATCATCATGAGTCTCTTTGACTACGATTCGGCTCTCCTGTACCTCCGCGACACCGAGGAGGACAGCAGCTACGAACCTGTGGCCGCTCCCGCTCCCACCCCCATCGGCATCAAGCGCATGACCGACGGCTATGCCGCCTGGGCCACCGAGTCCCCCGCTCCCGTGGCCTCCATCCCCGACACGGTGCCCTACACCCTCTCCGAGCCCAACGTCCTGCTCCTGGATATGGCCCGCTACGCCCTCGA
The DNA here is from genome assembly GCA_045128275.1 of Eubacteriales bacterium. GTDB lineage: Bacteria > Bacillota > Clostridia > Oscillospirales > CAG-272 > CAMEON01. Next base: position 2,709 of record JBGVRH010000041.1, read on the forward strand.
TGACGAGGCATTGAATCCCACCGAGGAGATCCTGCGCATTGACGCGGCCGTCCGCCGCCGTCTGGGCTTCCCCGCCGGCAAGGCACAGCCCTGGGTCATGGAGGATAAGCCCGCCGAGCATACCGTGACCCTGGAATTCACGGTGCATAGCGACATTGACTATGAAAATCCCTTCATCGCCCTGGAGGATGCCGACATCGCCACCATCAAGTGGAACGGCGAGCCCGTCACCGCCAAGCCCGAGGGTTACTACGTGGATCTGTCCATCCAAAAGGTGGCTCTGCCTCCTCTCCGCAAGGGCGAGAACACCCTGACCGTCACCATCCCCTTCGCGGTGCGCTCCAACTGCGAGGCCATGTACCTGCTGGGCAACTTCGGTGTCCGCGTGGCGGGTCGCCGTCTCACCGTGATCGAGCTGCCCGAGACCGTGGGCTTCTCGGATCTGACCTACCAGGGTCTTCCCTTCTACGGCGGTGCCATCTCCTACAAGATCCCCGTGGATGCTCCCGCAGACTGGTCGGCACTCTTGCAGGTGCCCCACTACACCGCCGCCGTCAATACGGTGGAGCTGGACGGGGAGAAGCGGGCCGTCATCGCCTACCCGCCCTATCTGGCCGATGTCGGCGTGATCCCTGCGGGCAAGCATGAGCTGACCGTCACCGCCTACATCACCCGCCGCAACTGCTTCGGTGACGTCCACGATGCCGACGAAAAGCTCGCATGGCAGGGCCCCTCGGCCTGGGTCACGGGCGGCTCGTCCTGGACGTATGAGTACAGACTCCGCAGAACGGGCGTGCTGACTACGCCCATTATCCTCAAGAAGGATTGATTCCCCCATAATTTGAGCCACCTCGCGGATGCGGGGTGGCTTTTTGTTATGCTTGTTTTGCTTTGGAAATTTGGATTTATCGAAGAGTTTGAGCCGAGAGGAAACCATTTGTGTGACCCTCATCCGTCACGCCCTACGGGCGCGCCACCGTCCCCCCGGGGCACGCAAGATTATGAGGAAAGCCTGCTTCTCACTGCTCTGGAAAGCAAAAACAAATTTCCGGGTCTGGAAAAACGTCCCGTTCCCTCGTGCTTGCCTTCCCTTGGGGGAAGGTGGCACGCCAAAGGCGTGACGGATGAGGGTTACACGTCCCCATTCCGCTTGGTTCCGTCAGCCCGACAAACCTCAATTTGAAATACAGTCTTCAAACCGAACAACCGGCCACAAAAAACAGCACCCACCGTGAAGTGAGTGCTGTCATGCGCCATAGTTGTGAAGCTCAAAATCCGATCTCATTTTTTTACTCTTCTCGCCTTCGCGTATTCCCTAAGGGAAAGCGCGAACACCGCGGCGGAGCCGATGAACAGGACGGCGGGATAGATGATCTCGCGGGGCTGATAGGGTGCGCCGCCCATGCGGAGCAGGACGGAAATGCCCCAGAAGATCCCGATAAAGCCGAGGGTGAAGATGCCCCTTCCCAGACAGGCGGCCGGTGTCATGGTGCCCCTAAAGGCCGAGCGCAGGGATCTGAGGAACAATACCTGGTAGACGAGGGGAAACAGCCAGATCATGCCGATGCCGTCGGTGGCGGGGTGCGCAAGGCCCGCCTCGAAGCAGGCGGCGGCCAGAGATACGGTATACAGGAGAAAGTAAATGACGGTATGGATGGTGAGGGTCTTTTTCATGGGGATCTCCTTTTGGGGGCTGTTGAAATTCTGTTTATTCGCTATTATACCATATATATACGCATATGTCAATAGACCAATGCAAATATATACAGAATGAGCGGACTTGGGTGCTTCCCGCCTCACGGGCAAACAAAAAGCCCCCGCCCGCGGCTTGGAGGTACCGCGAAACGGGAGCCGCGCCGCCTAAAAGGAGAAGAAAGAACGGCGCTCGGATAGGGGGAAATAAACGGATCAGACGCTGCCGCTGTCCTCGGTCACCTCGTGGAAGGTCACGGTGAGATCCACGTTGACGTAGACGGCCTGCTTCTGCACCTTGACGTTGCAGAAGACGTGGTACTTGTATTTCATGAGGATACCGTCCTTGACGGTGGCCTCCAGGTAGCCGTTGAAGTCGGTCTGCTTACCGCCCAGGGCGGCCTCCCAGACCTCGGCCAGGCCTGTGCCCACGGCCTCGGACAGGTTGAAGCGGTACTTCCCCGCCTCGGCATCCAGCACCTGGACGTCAGCCAGGTCGATGCCACCGATCTGCTCGGAGTTCATGAGCTGGGAGAGGGTGGCCTGGGCCTCGGAGTTGGTCATGTCCACGGTCTCGTCGGCCACCTTGGTGCCGCTCTTCTTCTCCTTGACCACGGTACGGAGAGAGCCGTCCCGATAGACCATGGAGTAGAGGTAGCCCTCCTGCTCGTAGGAGATGGTCAGCTCCATGCCGTCGCGGTTCTTGAAGGTGACGTCCTGCTCCACCTCGATCTCCTGGGTCGCGCCGCCGGGGACACGCACCTCGGTCTCGTTCTTCACCGTGAAGCTGCCCACCGAGTCGGTCTCGCGGTCGCGGAGGGCAGAGGTGAAGCGCTCCATGTGGCGGAGATCCTCCACCTCGGTGAAGTCATTGATATCGTAGGGGCGGGAGAGGACGGTGTCGTTCCAGCCCTGATAGACCGATACGATGGACAGGGTGGGCACCTTGGAATCCGCCTTGGGGTTCTTCTCGAAGATAAACTCAATGGAGGTCTTGGTGGGGTACAGCTCCTCGTTGGTCTCCCAGGTCAGACGGACGTCCACGATGGGATGGTCGGCGGTGACGGTGTACTCGATGCCGTCCAGCATCTCCATGAAGGGCTTCATGCCCTCCTCGGAGAAGCCCTCGTAGGTGGCCTTCCAGGTCTTGTCCTCATTCTGTACGCAGGTCATGACCGAGGCCAGGCCGTTCTCCACCTCCACGTCGATGGTGCTGTCATCCGCCATCTCCTCGCGGAAGGCGAAATACTCGTCCTTGGTGATGGGGGACTTGAGCTTCAGCTCGTCGGCGTTTTCCTTGTAGCGGGCGAACATGTAGCCGTCGGCGTAGCCGCTGTCCTCGTAGATCATGGTGAAGGTACCGCCCGAGGTGATGGATACCTCGGACTCCTCCAGGTAGATGAAGGAATCCTTGCTGTCGATGGCCGTCAGCTTGGCCACGCCCTTCTGGTCGTAGGTCGTGCCGGCGATATCCATTTTCATGGTCATGGTCTGCTCCATGGTGAAGGAGGAGGCGGTATCGGCTTTTTGGTTGGACATCTCGAAGAGCTTGACGGCGCGGTCGGGCTCATCCATGCGGTTGAGTCTTGCGGCGGGGGAGCAGGAGGACAGGGGGAGGGCGACGGTCATGAGCATGACGGCGGCCAGGAGAAGGGTGAGGAATTTTTTCATGGTATGGGTTCCTTTCTGTATTTGTCGGGATCGTGTATGCAAAACGTCTGCAAGTGACATGGCAAACGTAGTGATCGTATGTTATTTACCGTCAACAAACGAATAGGTATACGTGAGCCGATTATCCTGCTCCGCGGCCTTTTTCGTTTGCCCGCCTGTATGGAGGAAGTACGTACATTCGATCAATACGTCCCCGTCCATAACAATATCAACGTAGGATTCAAAGACCTTCAACTCTCCGCCGGCATCGGCGTAGGTGTCGGCATAGATACTCCGCATCTGTTCTCCGAAATACAAGCGGTACTTCCCTGCGGCTCCGTCCGGGGCTTCCGTACGGGATATGTCAAATGCGTCGTAGGATGGGATCGACAGGCGGGAGATCAGAACAGAGCGGGCTTCATCGTCGGTCATAGGAGTTTCGGTCACTTCTCCGTTTTGTTCCGTCTCTGCGTACTTCGTACCGTCGTGATACGCAAACCGTGTGAAGTAGGACTGGTTATCCCAATCGATGCCATTGGAGGTCATCTCCAATGAAAACGCGCCTGCAGCCGTGTCAAAGGTAATATCCGTTACGAACTCCCGACCCGAAGATACGCCATCGGCCACGGTGGTTTGATGAAGCGAATAACTGTACGTCCCGCTCTCCGCTACCATACGATCCCCCAGGGCGCTCATAAACTTGTAGACAAGAGGGAGATTCTCAACCTCGGTGAAATCCGACAGATCGTAGTCCTCGGCCAGCGCGGTCTCGTTCCAGCCACGGTAGACGGTCTCCAGCGTGACCGCAGGGACGGAAGAGTCGGATGCGGTGCTTTCTTCAAAGACGAACTCGATCTTCACAGAGGTAGGATAGAGCTTGGCATCGGCGTTGACCGTCATGCGGACGTCGGTGACGTCGTGCTCGGCGATGACGAGATAGTCCACGCCGCGGAGCATATACAGGAAGGGCTCCAGCCCTGCCTCGGTAAAGCCCTCGTAGGAAGCCGTCCAGGTACCGTCCTTATTCTGCCGGCAGGTCATTGCGGTACAGGAATTCTCCCCCACCAAAACCCTCGGGGCATCCTTACTCGCATGACGGAAAGCATGGTACTCCTCGTTTGAAATACGGGATCTGAGTCCGGACTCCGCCTCGCCCTTCCTGTTGGATACAAACATGACACCGTTCATATAGCCTTCATCGGTATAGGTAACGGTTCGGTCTCCTTCTGCCCAAACGGTGTTGACGGTCTTCTCCATAACGGAATCCTCGCCATCCTTCGACACGAAGGTGGAGGTGACCTTCTTGGTCTGCTCGTAAGGAAAACCGTCGATCTCCGTTTTCAGATCATACTTACGTTCTTCCGAGCGGGAAATTGCCTCATCCTTTTTTTCGTTTATGAGTTCATAGAAATATACAGCCCGCTTGTTTTCGTCCATGCGCTTGAGGTGTGAGGAGACCGAGCAAGCGGTCATGGGGAGGGCGACCGCAAGGAGCATGAGGGCGGCCAGAAAGAGGGTAAGGAATTTCTTCATGGTAGAGTTTCCTTTCTTTGGGTAGCATCAGATGGGCGCGGTGGCACTGATCTGATCCGAGAAGGTGCAGGTCACCTTCAATTCGTACTTGTGGGACTTGGCGGTTTCGGTGTAGCCCTCGGCGATCACGTACAGCGAAAGATCCTTCAGCTTGCCGTCCCCCAGGGTCACGTCCATGTAGGCATCCATGTACTTCAGAGAGCCGTTTTGCTCATAGAAGTAGGAGACGAATTCCGACTGGAGGGAGGCACCGAGGTGGAAACGGTACTTCCCTGCCTTGGCATCGACCTCCTCGATGCGGGTGACGTACACGGGGGAGAAATGCCGCAGGTTCAGCTCGGTTCTGATGTGATACCGCATATCTCCCTCGGTATATTCAAAGGAATCCCCCGCCTTCTCCCCGCTTGAAGCGGTCTCGCTGTATTCCATGATCCCGTCCTCATAGCTGACACGGGTGCGGGTCAGCTCCTCCTCGAAGCCGTAGCTTCCCTCGGAGGAGTAGTGCAGGGCATCCTGATAGGTGTCGAGGGTCATGTTGACGTTGTAGAGCCAGACCGAGGGCTTGCCGTCCTCCTCGATGTTCTCGCGGGAGGCGTAGGTATAGGTTCCCCGCTCGGCGTAGATACGGTCCTCAAAGGAGCTCGTGAAATCATCCAGCACGGTCAGATCCCCGATATCGTCAAAGGTAGACAGATCCACACCCTTGAAGTCCTCGGGGATCTCATAGGTGTAGGTCTGCTGGGTGGTCACCATGAACTTGCGCTCCCCCAGATAGCCCTCGGCGGCGTACTGGGTGTAGGTCAGGGAGTAGGTGGCATTCTTGAAGCGGAGATCGGGGGTGGAGTTGATGACCACCACAGCTTCGGAGGGGTAGATGGATTCCCCCAGGGCGCTGAGATCCAGGCCGTAATCGTAGGACAGGATGGAGATCCCGTCGGGATTCAGCCCCGCGAAGGTGACGGTGAAGGAGCCGTCCTTGTTCTTCTCGCAGGTCACGGTCTGGCAGTCCCACTGCATGGGATAGAGCAGAAGCTCCTCCGAGAGGAGCGCGTAATCCAGCTCAGACACAGGGACGGCGGTCTTGGCGTTGATGGTATAGCCGCTGACCCGGTTGGACTTGTAGAGGTAGCCGTCGGCATAGCCGCTGATCAGACGGGTCTCCCCATACTGCTCACCGTGCTGGGTCAGGTGGGTCTCCTCGTAATGATCCATGCGGGCGGCTCCGTAGGGGCTCTTGCTGATGCGCTTTACGTTGTGGGTCAGATTGTACTCCTGCCCCTCCAGGCGGCCGCGGAAGGTGGTGGAGGTGTCCACCGTAAAGGCGAGGGCCGACAACAGGCTGTTGGCCATATCCTCATAGAGGGCGTAGGCGCGGGACTCCTCGTCCATTTGCATGAGCTCTTTGACCGCCTCACTTTCAAAGCGACAGGCGGGGAGGGCGGGGAGCAGGAGGGTCAGAGAACGGAGCAAGGTCGGTTTCATGGCGATACCCTTTCTTTGTCGGTGATGGTATTATAGCACAAATTTATCTCAATGGCGTGAAAGTGGGATAATCGGTCGCGTTTTGGGATGATCGGTCATCCTCTACTCTATAAGACACCAAAAAATCCGAAATATTACAGGTTTTACAAAAAAATTTTACCACAAATTTGTAAATAAAATATGAACTGCCACCAATTCCCGTAGATCCTTGGTTTTTTTCCTCCGAATCGAGGCAAATTCGTTGACAAAACCGTGTTTTGGGAGTATAATGAAGGAAATCCAAAACACAGGAGGCTCTACCATGGCCAAGCTTCATTTCCTGAAATCCGTTACCGATACCATCAATACATCCTTCATCCTGGAGAGCGGCGACACCCTCCTCATGGTGGACGGCGGCTTCCCCTCCGAGACCCCTTACCTGTACGAGTACCTCAAGGGTCTGGGCGGTCACGTCACCGCCTGGTTCATCACCCACTTCCACGACGACCACATGGGTGCCCTCTGGACCCTGCTCCGTGAGCATCCCGATATCCAGGTGGACGGAGTATACTGCCATCTGCCCTCCGACGAGTTCCTCATCCATCACGCGCCCAAGCAGGACGAGTACACTACCGAGGAGCTTCTGACAGGGCTTCGCGGGGAAATGGCCAAGCGAGGCACTCCCGAGGTGGTGGTGCAGACGGGAGAGGATCACGCCTTTGACGGGGGTGCTGTGAACGTCCACATCATCCACACCCCCGACGAGACCCTTGTCCGCAACCCCATCAACGATTCCTCCATCGTCTTCCGCTTCGAGGCCGACGGCAAGCGCATCCTCTTTTTGGGCGACCTGGGCCCCGAGGGCGGCGTCCAGCTCCTGGAGGACGTGGATCACGCCGAGCTGAAGGCCGACTTCGTGCAGATGGCCCACCACGGCCAGGGCTGTGTGGATCGCGACTGCTACGCCGCCATCCAGCCCACCTACTGCCTGTGGCCCACTCCCTCCTGGCTGTGGGACAACATGGGCCCCGGTGGCTACGACACGGGTATATTCGGTACGGTGGTCACCCGCGGCTGGATCAGCTCCCTGCGCTGTGTCAAGAAGCACTACCTCATGATCAAGGGCACCCAGGTCATCGACCTGACCGAGGCATAATATGGTCTGGCTCTGGATCGGGCTGGGACTGCTCTCGGTGGTTTTGTCCTTCGTGATCTCGGTCACCCTGGTATGCTACTACCGTATGTTCCACTCCAAGCCCCGCACGCCTCTCGCGGAGGATGAGTACGCCATTCCCGAGGGGGAGATCTACGAGGTCTTCCGCGAGGATATGATCGGGTGGACGAAGATGATCCGCGCTTATCCCTACAGGGAGTATGCCATTCAGTCCTTCGACGGGCTGACTCTGCGGGCCAAATTCTTTGAGTACAAGCCCGGTGCCCCCATCGAGCTGATGTTCCACGGCTACCGAGGCAACGCCGAGCGGGATCTCAACGGCGGAGTGGAGCGATGCTTCCGGCTGGGGCACAGTGCCCTGCTCATCGACCACCGAGGCTCGGGCTACTCCGACGGCAACACCATCACCTTCGGCATTCTGGAAAAGCGGGATTGCCGCGATTGGATCGACTTCGCGGTAAAGGAGTTCGGAGAGGATGCGCGGCTCATCCTCACGGGCATCTCCATGGGCGCGGCCACCGTCATGATGACGGCGGGACAGCCCCTGCCCCCCCAGATCCGCTACGTGCTGGCGGATTGCGGCTACACCTCCCCCCGTGAGATCATCTCCAAGGTCATGGCGGAAATGCACCTGCCTCCGAGGGTGGTCTACCCCTTCGCAAGGCTGGCGGGACGGCTCTTCGGGCATTTCGATCTGGATGCAGACTCCCCCATGGAGGCCATGAAGCGGTGTACCGTCCCCGTGGTGTTCGCCCACGGCGACGCCGACGATTTCGTGCCCTACGACATGAGCGTGCGGCTGTGCGAGGCCTGTACGGGACGGCACAAGAAGCTCGTCACCATCCACGGCGCGGGGCACGGCCTGGCCTTCCCCGTCGGGCGGGATGAGTACGTGAACGCCTTGGCAGAGTTCAAGCGGGAGTGTGGGTTTGATTTTTGATACGAAAAAGAGGTGTCATTGGGCTCGTTCTCATAGGGAAGTTTACCGTAGGGGCGACCATGGGGCCCCCACGGGCGTTCGATGAACGCCCCTACAAACAAATTTCGGCAGAGAACTTGTTTTCTCTGCCGATTTGTGTTATAATGGGGTTACATCGTAGGGCGGGGTAGCAAAGCGGCGCGAGGGTCTTGAATGACACCACAGTGTGGTGTCAGACTCCGAGCGTGACCGAGCCCGCAGGCGAGACCTTGCTCCCGCCGCAATTTAGGCAACGGCGGCACCAAGGAACCGCTCTACAAGGGGCATGGGCTTTGCCCGAAGCCCGCGTTGCAAGCAACGCCGTAATACAAAGGCGAAACTGGCAATAAAACAGAACGATAAATAAGAATTTGTAGGTGTGAATGATGAAAACTTTATATATGATTGGTGGCACTATGGGAGTTGGAAAAACAACTGTGTGCCAACAGCTCAAACAGGATTTACCGAATAGTGTATTTCTTGACGGAGATTGGTGTTGGGA
>JBGVRH010000042.1:0-55213 GCA_045128275.1 Eubacteriales bacterium
CGTCGCTGGGTCAGGCTTTCGCCCATTGCCCAATATTCCCCACTGCTGCCTCCCGTAGGAGTCTGGACCGTATCTCAGTTCCAATGTGGCCGTTCAACCTCTCAGTCCGGCTATGGATCGCAGACTTGGTGGGCCGTTACCTCACCAACTATCTAATCCAACGCGAGCCCATCCTTGCGCAATAAATCTTTGATAACAGAACCATGCGATTCCGTTATGTTATGCGGTATTAACGTCCGTTTCCAGACGGTATCCCCCACACAAGGGCAGGTTGCTCACGCGTTACTCACCCGTCCGCCACTAGGTATTGCTACCTCGTTCGACTTGAATGTGTTATGCACGCCGCCAGCGTTCATCCTGAGCCAGGATCAAACTCTCGAGCAAATTGTATTTAAACCGTTACCGGTTAAAATCTTGTTTGTCGAGCTTGTTTGGCTCTTTATACTTTGTTGAGTATGTCCCGAATCCGTGATAGATTCGAGATTCTTTTTTCAAAGAAATTTCGAGATTCTTTCGCACTAAGCTTTTGCTTGTACTTTAATCTCCTGTTGTTCAATTGTCAATGATCCGCGCGGATTCCTCCGCTATTTCAGCGCCGCGTTTTTCGCGACCTGTTTATTATACCACATCTCTTTCCGTTTGTCAAGAGGTTTTTGAAAAGTTTTTCAAAAATTTTTGCGGTATTTTTTCGCCTTAGCTCGCTACCTCATTTGGGGTCGCTCGTTGTCAGCTTGCATATTATAGCACTTTTGTTTTTATTTGTCAAGCGGTTTTTGACAACTTTTTTCAGTTTGGAGACGATAGCAGTATGTCATAAAAATGTCGCTGCCAAACTATACAACTTGCACAATATAGGCCGCATACAACCATAAAAAAGCCCCTCTCCCGAGGGAGAAGGGCTTGAAAAGTAACCTATAATCAGATCTGAGGAATCTCGATCTCGATCTCGCGGCCGAGGTTGGCGGACTTGGCGATACCGTCCAGAATAGCCTGGTTGTAGATGATCTGGGAGGTAGGCACGGGAGCCTTGCCGCCGTTCTTGCAGGCATCCAGGAAGGAACGGATCTTGCGGTCGAAGAGGCTGGGGCCGCCGTCGTTGATGATCGGCACCTGGGTCTCGTAGTTGATACCGCCGATGGTCTTGTAGATGGTCATGGGGCCGCCCACGGAGCCGTTCCAGCAGTCGGTGGAAGGAATGCGGAGACCGCCCTGAGTACCGAGAATGATGGTGTCACCGGGGGTATTGATGTTCATAGCCCAGGCAATACGGAAGTCCAGAATGATACCGCCCTCCAGACGGATGAAGGCAGCGGCGAAGTCATCCACGCCGAACTTGGCGGCGTACTCGGGGTTGTTGGGGTAGGTGGTGGGGTTCTTACCGAAGAAGTCGGACTTGTAGCCGGTAACAGTCAGGGGCTTGGGATAGCCGATGGCGTTCAGCACCATGTCCAGGGAGTAGCAGCCGATATCGGCCAGAGCGCCCAGACCTGCGGTCTCGTCACGGATGAAGGTGACCTCCGGGAAGGGAGTGGGGATACCGCGGCGGCGGCCGCCACCGGTCTGGATGTAGTAGATCTGGCCCAGCTCGCCAGACTCCACGATCTTCTTGATCATCTGCATGTTGGGATCCAGTCTGGGCTGGAAGCCGATGGACAGGATCTTACCGCTTTCCTTCTCAGCCTTCATGACCTCGATGGCCTCGTCCAGGGTGACGGTGAAGGGCTTCTCCAGCATGACGTGGACACCCTTCTGCAGGGCATAGATAGCGGGAGCGGCGTGCTGACGGTTGTAGGTGCAGATGGAAACGGCGTCCAGCTGCAGGGACTCATCGTCCAGCATCTCCTTGTGGGAGGCGTAATCGGTCTTGACGCCCTCCACGCCGTGCTTTGCGAAGAAAGCGGCGGCCTTACCGGGGATGAGGTCAGCGCCTGCCACGATCTCCACGTCGGCCATGCGCTTGTAGGAATCCACGTGAGCGTCTGCGATCCAGCCGCAGCCGATGATACCTACACGGAGCTTTCTGTTGGTGTCGATGACGGTCTCGACCTTCTGACCTGCGTAGTCAAGAAGGGCGTCCATTTTTGCTTCTGCCATGATAAAATTCTCCTTTATCAAAAAGATTTTCAAAATTTATCTGCACGGCGTAGGGCCGTTGCATATAAAGGGGGGCGGGGATCCTTCGGCTTCGGGCTATGCCCTTCGCTCAGGATGACCGCGAGGGGGGAGTGGGTCTTCGCTCGGGATGACCCTATGGGGAAAACCGCTTGGGATCACTCGATCCCCTCCACCATGAACACACCGCAATACTCATACGGCACGATGGCGGAGAAGCCGTTGACGGTATCGGCGCGGCCGACGGCGATGACCTGACCCGTCAGCAGATCCGTTACCTTATAATTATTGTAAGCCTTGTCCAGCTTGTCAAAGGGGATGGTCACTTTACAGATACCATCGTTCCCTTCCTCGTTGTTGCCCAGCACGATGACCATCTTGCCTCCCGCATAGCGGGCGTAATTCTGCAACGCCGACAGTCCCTCGGCCTTGACCTCCACGATGTTGGTATCGCGGTGGTTCAGGGGCCAGTAAGCGAAGAGGTCGGGGTTCTCGCGGCGGATGGCGATCATGCGCTTGACGTCCTCGTGGAAGAGGGTCTTGCCGTCCTTGGTGCCCACGGCTCCGTAGTCCACCGAGATATCGTACAGCACGGCCTTATTTTTCATGGTCACGCCGAACTCGTCGCCCATGTACCACAGGGGGATGTAGGGGGCGTAGATGGCGGCGTAGCCGATCTTGAGGCGGTTGCCGTTGACATTGCGGGCCTGGTAATCGTGGTTGGTGATGCAGTTGGTGTAGTAGCGGAAGGTACCCTTGGTACGGCGGTTGGACTGCTGGTGAGAGCCGCCCAGGCCGTCACCCTTGGTGGATGAGGTCACGATATCCAGATAGCCGTCCACGAAGAAGTTGACGGGATTCTGGTAGAGCTGACCGCGGGTCATGTCGGAGTATTTCAGCACGCCGTCCTGCTCGCAGTCAAAGGCGGACTGACGGAAGCCTCCCTCCTCGGACATGATGAGGGGGTAGATGCCCTTATCGTTGAGCCGCTTGCGGATCTCGGTATAGACGGCGTAGCCCGCGGTGAAGGGCTCGCAGTCACAGCGGTAGCCGTCGGCACCCGTCTTCTCGATGTTGGCCACGGCATTACTAATGAACCACTCCTTGAACTCCTCGTTGCGCCAGTTGAAGGCGGCGTTGCCCCAGGCCTCGCCGCTGTACCAGTCGGGATGCTCGGCAATGAGAGGAGAGGCGTACATGGTGCCCCAGGTGATGATATCCAACAGGATGTACACACCCTTGGAGTGAGCGTAGTCCACGAACTTCTTCAGCTCGTTCCAGCCCGCCTCCTGATCCTGGGTGCCCGTCAGCCCCGGCTCGATGCGGTGGAGTCCGATGTTGCCGTAGCCGTTCCCGCCCGCGCCTCGCTCGTAGATGGGAGCCAGCCACAGGACGTTGACACCCGTCTCGGCGTAGAAGTCGATGAGATCGTAGGAATCCTGGAAGGTGCCGCCGATGGAGGCGGTATCGATGCGCAGCTCCACCATGACGGCGGTATCCAGCCACGCGGGGGAGGTCAGCTCACCTTTTTCGTCAGAGGGAGCCATCACCGTCTTGTCCCCGCCCTCGTAGGAGAGGAGGGAGCTGTTGTCGATCTTGTCGGTCGTGTATGAGTAGGTGTAGTCACCCGCCACGTCCACCAGGAGGTCGCCCTCGGAGCGGGCCAGATGCTGGGTGATGAAGGTCTGGATGGCGCGGGACATGGCCGCCTTACCGCCCGCTTGGATCTCGATATTGCCCGAATCCTCGTCCACGGTCAAAGACCAGTTGAGGCTCTCCCCGTCGGTGTAGGCCAGGGAGATGACCTTCCCCGAGACAGTTTCGGTCAAGTTGGGATGGGTGCCGAACTTGGCGTCCATGACACGAGTCATGTAGGAAATATCCTCGGCATTCTTCTCCTGCAGATCGGCGGGAGCCACGAGGGTGTAGTCGGTCTTACCCTCGGCAATGACGGATAGGGTGGTCTTGGGTTCCATGGTCATTTCCTCCGGCTCGGTGACGGGAGGCTCGGTGGGAGCCTCCGTGGGGACTTCGGTAGGAGCCTCGGTGGGAGGCTCGGTGGGCGCGTGGGTCACGTCCTCGGGGGTGGTGTCGGCGGGGGTATCACTCCCCGCGCAGGCGCAGAGGGTGAGAGCCAACAGGCCTACCAAAACCAAGAAAAACAGTTTTTTCATAGTGGGGGGTCTCCTTTCGGGAGATGGGGAGGCTTACAGGGAGCGCAGGTACCCGATGGCCTTCTCGGCGCACTGCATGGGAGTAAGCCCCATGGAGGGCTGATCCTGCTCCACCACGAGCCAGCCCGCGCCGGCATCCTCGGCGGCCTGAATGATGGCGGGCATATCCTGGACACCGAAGCCCACGGGACGGAACTCGAAGGGGTTCTCCTCCACGGCCTTCTCCTCGGACTCGATGCCGATCAGCTTGTACATATGCTCGGACTTGCCACCGGCGTAGTCCTTCAGATGCACCACGGGGGCGCGGCCGCTGAACTTGCGAACGTACGCGGCAGGCTCCTCGCCGCCCACACGCACCCAGCAGGTATCCAGCTCGGTCTGGAGCAGGTCGGCGGGGACGGTATCGTACAGCACCTCGAGAGCATACTTGCCGTCGATCTTCTCAAACTCGAAATCGTGGTTGTGGTACAGGAGGGTCATACCCAGCTCCTTGGCCACCTTACCCAGCATCTCGGCGTTCTCCACCACCTTGGCAAAGCCGTCGGTGCCGGGGCGGCACTCGGGGGTGAGGTAGGGGATGGCCACGTACTTGCAGCCGATCTCGGCGTAGTCGGAGAGCACGCCCTTGGGGTCGGCGATCATATCGTAGTAGGGGACGTGGGCGGAGATGGGGGTTAGGCCGATCTCGGCACACATGGCCTTGACCTCGGCGGCGGTCTTACCGTGGAGTCCTGCGAACTCCACGCCCTCGTAGCCCATGGCCTTGATGGCCTTCAGGGTGCCCTCAAAATTGGCGGCGGCCTGGTCGCGAACGGTGTACAGCTGGATAGCAATGGGCAGCATAAAATCCTCCTTGCCCGCGTGGCGCGGGTCTTACAAGCGTCATATTTCGTTTCGGGGCCATACTGCCCCACTTTGCTTTATTATACCACACCCTCCCCCCGAGGTCAAGCGGTTTTACATAAAAAAGTTGAGTAAATTTTCGTCTTTTTTGTACATCCCACTTGCCATGCCCCCGCTTTTGTGGTATAATGCTTATATATCGATTTCGTTTTCATCCTTATTAGTAAAGAGAGGACATTCATATGCGCATCGAACTGAAAGATTGGACCTTGACCATCATCCCCCACAAGGAATACTGTGCCTCCGGATACCCCGACCGAGGCGAATACGGCCTTGTTTCGGGTCTCGGTGTCACCATCCCCGCCGTTGTCCCCGGCAATTTTGAGTTGGACATGGTGCGGGCGGGGCTTCTGGAAGACCCTTACCGGGGGACGAATATTACCAAGCTCCGTGAGCTGGAGGATCGGCATCTGTTTTACCGTACGGTCTTTGATCTGCCTACCGTAGCGGAAAATCAGCTTCCCGTGCTGACGTTTGAGGGAATCGACACGGTTTTCGATGCCTATATCAACGGAGAATGGGTGTACGGCGGGGAGAATATGTTCATGTCCTATGAAATTCCGCTGAACAGCGATATTCTCCTGAAGCCCACGGGCAACGAGCTGATCGTACATATCCATCCTACCATGATTGAGGCACAGAGGAACGTGATCCCCCCCTCGGCGGGCACCTTCCTCTTTAACTACGGCTCTCTCTATACCCGCAAGTCCCCCTCCTCCTTCGGCTGGGATATCCTCTGCCGCGCCGTATCGGGAGGCATCTGGCGGCCTGTCTACATCGACACGGTGAAGACCCCCGCCATCCGGGAGACCTTCCTCTACACCCGCGCCGTGAGCCCCTCCCCCGAGGATCACACCAGAGGCTATGCCGAGCTGAACCTCTACTATGCCGTTGACCTCGGCGGGGATACCTACTACCCCTTCGACGGCGATAAGCACCCCGCCGAGCTACCCAACGAGTACACCATTACGGTGGAGGGTGTCTGCAACGATTCCACCTTCTCCTTCACCTCCGATCTCTGGCACACCTGCGGGAATATCTTCATCCCCGTCCACGGGGCGTACCTGTGGTATCCCAAGAACGCGGGTCACCCCTGGCTCTACGACGTGACCGTCACCCTGCGTCGCGGCGATGTCGTTGTGGATACCCGCAACATGAAGACGGGCATCCGTACCGTGGAGCTAGATCGCACCACCTTTGCGGGGGATAACGGTCAGTTCCGCTTCGTCATCAACGGCAGACCCGTCTTTGCCATGGGCTCCAACTGGGTGCCCTTGGACGCCTTCCACTCCCGCGATGCCGAAAGGCTCCCCAAGGCGCTGGAAATGCTGGACGAGGCGGGATGCAACATCATCCGCTGCTGGGGCGGTAACGTCTACGAGGATCACGCATTCTTCGACTTCTGCGACGCCCACGGCATCATGGTCTGGCAGGACTTCGCCATGGGCTGCGCCATCTACCCCGTGGACGAGAGGATGCAGGACAATCTCCGCGAGGAAGTGGATCACATTGTCCGCAAGCTCCGCAACCATCCCTCCCTCTGCCTCTGGGCGGGGGATAACGAGTGCGATCTGGCCTGGTGGGGCTGGCACGGCATCCGCCGCGATCCCTCGGAAAATGTGCTGACCCGCAAGATCATCCCCGACGTGCTTCGTCTCCAGGACTTCACCCGACCCTACCTCCCCTCCTCCCCTTATCTGGACGAGACCGCCATCGAGGCCATGAAGGATCCCTCCAAGGTGGTGAGCTGTCAGGGCACCGCCGATATCTCCGAGGATCACCTCTGGGGTCCCCGCGACTACTTCAAGGGGCCTTACTACCGCACCGCGGGCTGTCATTTCGCCTCGGAAACGGGCTACCACGGCTGTCCCGCCCCCGAGACCCTGAAGACCTACATTCCCGAGGAGGAGCTGTGGCCCATCTTCACCCGGGCCACCGAGGAGGATCCCTTCGCGGGTGATCCCAAGCCCTCCTGGTTCTTGCATCAGACCACCATGGAGTACAAGTACACGGGCGGCTTCTTCTACCGCATCCGCCTCATGACGGATCAAGTCAGACATATGTTCACGGATATCCCCCGCGACCTCGCCACCTACGCCAAGATGAGTCAGATCTCCCAGGCCGAGGCCTTCAAGTACTTCATCGAGCGCTTCCGCACCGCCAAGTGGCGGCGGACGGGCATCATCTGGTGGAATCTTTTGGACGGCTGGCCCCAGATCTCGGATGCCGTGGTCAATTACGACTTCACCCCCAAGCTGGCCTACCACTTCATCGGGCGGGTACAAAAGCCCCTCCACATGGCCTTCGCCGACCCCGCGGACGGTCAGTTCTCCCTGGTGGGCATCAACGATACTTCCAAGGACGAGGTCTTTACCTACACCGTCAAGGACATCACGGGTCTGTCCGTGGGTACCGACCTGGCATCGGCTCCCGCCCTCCTGTCGGGTACTGCCACCATCCCCGCCGACACGGCTACCCCCGTGGCAAGCCTGCCCATTACGGGCATGGATGACCGCTTCCTGCTCATTGAGTGGACGGACAGCCACGGCGGCCACACCTCCCACTTCATCCTTGAACCCAAGCATCTGGACTACACCACCTACATGCAGGCGCTGGAGCTTTGCGGCTTTGACGACTGGCACGGTTTTTGATCATGAAAAGAAATCTATTCGCCCTCCTCAAGTCCCTCGGCATCACGGTGGGACTTGACCTCCTCTTCATGGGGATCTTCCTCCTATTCTCCCACATGGTTCATAAGGAGAGCGGCCAGGCTCTTCTGTTCCTCTGCGTGACCCTGCTTTTGGCGGTGGGAGTCTGTCTCTTCGCCACCATCCGCACCGACAGGCGGGGGATCCTCTGGGCCTCCCTGGGCATCTCGGTCACCACCCACCTGATCCTGACCATCGTGGTCGCCCTGGTGGGAGGGACGCGGCTGTCCGAGGCCTGGCCGGGGTATAATAATCTGGCCTGGCTCCTCATGGCGCTCCTGTCCCTGGTGGTGTGGGACATCTCGGTCTTCACCGTCACCGTCGTCCGTTCAAACCGCTTGGGTCAAGCCGCCCGCGAGGAGAAGCGGCAGGTCAAGCGAGCCAAAAAGGGCTACCAAAAAGAGTGGCAGACCGTCTCTCCCGCCCGCGCCCGCCTGCTGGCCATTCTGCGGGGGCTTGCCTTGATGCTGTGGCTCCACCTGGCCACGGGTCTGCTCTACACCCTGCTGACCAACGCCGGCGCCGCCGACACCATGCTGTCCTACATCGCCTTTCCCACCCTCTGGTGCATCCTGGCCGCCGCCTACGGGCTGTGCGACCGGGAGAACCGCGTAGCCTACGGGCTGACCGTGGCTGTCTCCAACGTGATCCTCTTCATCCTTCCCACCTATTTTCTCATGCTGGAGAACACCCCCACCCACAAGTTCCGCTTCGTCCTGCATCTGGACAGCGTGCTGACCGCCCCCCTGTCCAACCCCGAGCAGATGCTGGCCATCGGAATATTTCTGACCGTGTGGGTGGCCATGATCGTGTTCGGAGCAGGAAGCAAGAGAAAAAAGAATCTGTAAATTGGGGTTTGTAGGGGAGCGGGGGAACGGCCTCCGGCGGCCAAGAACCTTTTGCAAAAGGTTCTTGGATCTCCAAAAACTTTCAAAAAAAGCACAGGTATGCCAAGAGAATTGATCGTGGGTAGCATAGAGGAGACCCCCATGGGGCCCCTTCCCCATTGGTGTATTTGATGCGGGAAAGGGATGTGCATCCCACAAATAAACACAAATTTGAAATCCAAGCCAAAAAAGGAATCACCATGAACTACTATATCGGCATCGACATCGGCGGCACCAAATGCGCCGTCGTGCGGGGGGATGAGACGGGAACCGTCACCGCCAAGGTGCGGTTCGCCACCACTACCCCCGAAGAGACTCTGAACACCATCTACGATACGACCCTCCGCCTCATCGAAGAGGGCAAGGCCATAGGTGAGTCCCCCCTGTCCATCGGCGTGTCCTGCGGCAGTCCCATGGACTCAAAGCGCGGTATCATCCAGGAGCCTCCCAACCTGCTCGGCTGGAAGGATATCCACATCACCGAGGAGCTCACCGCCCGCACGGGGCTTCCCGCCTACCTCTGCAACGATGCCAACGCCTGCGCTCTGGCCGAGTGGCGATTCGGAGCGGGACGGGGCACCCGCAACATGGTGTTCTGCACCTTCGGCACGGGCTTTGGCGCAGGGCTGATCCTGGACGGCAAGCTCTACGCGGGTACCAACGACAACGCCGGTGAGATCGGTCACGTCCGTCTGGACACCGAAGGGCCTATGGGCTACTACAAGATCGGCTCGGTGGAGGGCTTCTGCTCCGGCGGCGGTCTCCGCAAGCTGGGTCAGCGGTACGCTCTGAAGGCCATTCAAGAGGGCATCACCCCCGCCTACTGCCCTACCGTGGAGGATTTGGATACCGTCACCGCCCTCTCTATGGCGGATGCCGCCCATGCCGATCCCCCCGACCCCGCCGCTCTGGCGGTCTGGGAGGAATGCGGCCGCCGTCTGGGCTACGCCATGTCCATTCTGGTGGATCTCCTCAACCCCGAGAGGATCGTTCTGGGGAGCATCTACGCCCGCTCCTCTGACCTCCTCTGTGATGCCATGAACCGTGTCATGGCCGAGGAGTGCCTTGCCCCCAACCTGTCGGTCTGTCAGGTAGTCCCCGCCGAGCTGACCGAGACCGTAGGCGATCTCGCCGCCCTGACCGTTGCCATGGAGGGCCACGGTCAGATCTGATCCCATCCAACACTCATGACGAAAAAGGAGGCCGTTCATGCACAAGCCCACCCGCGCCCTTTCCCTGCTCCTCTGTATCTGTCTCCTGATCCCCATGACCCTCGGTCTGTTCTCCTGCTCCAAGGAGCCTGCCACCGAGAACCGCGTGACCTCGGTCACCCTGGACAAGGGGGAGATCACCGTGGAGGCCGCCCTGACCACGGGCTTTCTGGAGGGGTACACCGAGAAGAAGATCTACCTCTTCGAGCTACCCTCCCACTACAGCACCGACTTCGATCTGGACGAGCTGGATCCCGTAGCTGAGGCCAAGCCTCGGGGTAGGGTCAAGTTCACCCTCTCCGCCATGGACGGGGTACGGTCGAGGCTCTTCTCCTCTTACCTCATCGCCTCCTTCGACTCCGCCACCAAGGCCTATACCCCTCTGACACCTCCCACCTCCCTGTCCAATCCCGAGGCCGCCGCCACCTATACGCCCCCTGCCGAGTCTCCCGAGGGCTCTATCAAGGGACTGATTTCGGACTCCCCCGCCGATGCCATCCGCCTGGGTGTCTCCCACACCGTGGTGGAGGTCTCCATGGACGATCTGATCCTCTCGGGCTGGCGGGAGGGTGCCACCTCCTATATCTACGACGGCACCACCCGCTATCTGGATACCGCCGCTCTCACCGAGCTGGACGAGACCGTGGGGGTCTACACCGCCGCAGGGGTGGAGGTCTTCCTCCGCTTTTCCATGGGTAGCCCCGAGGGTAAGGATATCCCCATCGGCCTGTACGTCCCCGGTGTGGCCAATGCTGAGGACTACGCGGTCAATATGACTACCCCCTTTGCGGCTGATATCATGGAGGGCTTCTTTGACTTCATGGCCGCCCGCTATGCCGCCCCTGCCGACGGCTCGCGCCCCGTCTCGGGCTTCATCATGGGCTACCGCGTCAATAGCGGCGTGACCCACAATGCCGCTACGGGCATAGATCTGGCCGCCTACGTCACCAACTACGAAAAGCTCACCCGCGTCGCCCACACCGCCCTCCGCTCCCATAATCCCGCCGGGCGGATCTATATCTCCTTGGACAGCCGCCGCGCCGTGGGGACAGAAGGAGGCTGGGACGTGGCTACCTTCCTGTCAGCCTTTGCCGATGAGAGCCGCCTGCGGGGGGATTACCCCTGGCACGTGGCCTGTGAGCTCTACGCGAACACCCCCGCCGTCTGGGAGGAGAATGCCGCCGCCGACACCGCCCACTACACCATCCGCAATCTGGGCACCCTGACCGACCTTTTGGACGGCACCGTCTACCGCTTTGCGGATCAGCCCCGCCGACTCCTGATCGGCGGCTATGAGATCCCCGCCGTTGGCCAAGGCGAGACCCCCTCGGGGGAGAGCGACAACAGACAAGCCGCCTCCTATGCCTACGCCTACCTCACCTGCGTGCAGAATGGCCGTATCGAGGCTCTGATCTACAGCGCCTACACCGACCCTGCCCCCACCGCCGCCGAGTCGCCCCTCTGCGGTCTCTGGACGGTGAAGGCCGACGCGGATGTAGCCGAGGATGGGGTAGCGCCCATGCTCCGTCCCGCGACCACCCGTCCCATCTACGACGTTTTCAAGCGGATCGACACAACCGAGTCCGCCACCCTGTCCACGGGGCTGACCGCCGTCATGGGTGCCTCCTACACCAAGCTGGAGAGTGCTCTGTCGGGAAAGGCCTCCCCCGTGACCTACGTGCAAGGAAGCACCTCCCTGGAGGGACACGATCCCGTCCACAAGAAGGCCTCCCCCCTCTATACCTTCGGTGACGGCCATACAGGCGGCTTCACCGACGGCGGCGGTCTCACCTACCTGGAGCTGACCGAGGCCGAGACTTTGGGGCTGACCGCCCTCCACGCCCGCTTCGACCGCGATCGGGTCTGCGAGCCCATGGGCTTGACGGTCACCCTCCCCGCCACCGACCTGATCGGAGGCAAGGAGATGATCTTCGATCTCTACGCGGGGCAGAAGGCCTCCACAGGCTCCTCCGCGAGACCCACCGTCACCCTCCGCCTCACCCGTCCCGCCACAGGCAGCGCGGCCGACGGACAGGGCGAGATCCGCTACGAGGCCAGCGTCTACGAGGTGAAGTCCGGCTCCTGGCAGACCGCCTCCTTTGATATCGCCCCCTTCACCACCCTTCTGAATGCCTCCGACGAGGTGACCCTGACCTTGATCCTGGACTACCCCACAAGCACCGCCCCCGACGGGAGCACCACCCACGATATGGGCCTGGCGGGCGTCTACCTCACGGGCCACACCGCCGCAACGGGCACACCTGCGGGTCTTGTGATCGGCATCGTCGCTGTTCTGATCCTGCTGGTGGTAGGCGTGTTCGTTTGCCTGCTGATCCGGTACCGTAAGAAACGGTAAACGGTGAAGCAGATCGGCCGATCGTAGAATTTGATAAATTGGGGTTTATCGGTCTGCGACCGAAAACCGCAATGAAAGTAATAGGTAATAGTGAATAGTGAAGAAGTGAGGAGGGAAATCTTCGATTTCCTTCATTTCAATCAAAAATGGACAAATCCGAAGGATTTGCACCTCCACTCTTCACTTTTCACTCTTCACTTTTCACTTCAAATTTGGGTTCATCGCAGAGCGATAAACCCAAATTTGAATCCTCCCCCTCACCCAAATCCACACTATATATAATATAAGGAGAGAATCATGTCCAAGCAAACCGCTCACACCTGCCTGCTCCCCTACCCCGCTCTGCCCCTGCAATACCTGCGCTATCTGCCCCCCGCCTATGAAAACACCGACGAGAAATTCCCCCTGGTGATCTTCCTCCACGGCTCGGGGGAGCGCGGGACGGTTCTGGATCTGGTGGCCAAGCACGGCTGGCCCCGCTACGCAAACGAGGGCACCGAGTACCCCTTCATCCTGGTCTCCCCCCAGCTTCCCGAGGGCTGTCACTGGTGCGGTCAGATCAATACCCTCAACGGCTTTCTGGATCACCTCATAGCCACCCTCCGCGTGGACCCCAAGCGCATCTACGTCACGGGCCTGTCGGACGGCGGCACCGGAGTCTGGCTCTGGGGCATGAACAACGCCGGCCGCTTCGCCGCCATGATCCCCGTCTGTGGCGCGGGCATCCTCTGGGGGAGCTTTGAGATGGTCCGCACCCCCGTTTGGGCCTTCCACGGCGACATGGACGGTGCCATCCACTACACCGAGTCCACCCGCATGGTGGATCAGATCAACCGGTGTGGAGGCAATGCCCGCGTGACCATCTACCCCGGCGTCGGCCACGACAGCTGGGAGCAGGCCTACACCGACCCCGCGCTGATCGACTGGATGCTGGCCCAGCATCTGTAAGGAGCGGGGGAACGGCAGGGCTCTGCCCTGCACCCGCCAAAGAAACTTTTGTAAAGGGTTCTTTGGGATCTCCAAAAACTTTAAAAATATGTACAAAGGCAAAGAGGCCGTCTCCATATTGGGGCGGTCTTTTTGGTATGAGCAGGAACGGCATGCCCCTTCTGTCGTGCCGCCATATTTTGTTTATGCTCCACCAAAAAATCCCCCCGACCACTTGCAAAACACGGGGTTTTGTGCTATACTGAAAACAGAAATCCATCTCCACAGAATCGAGCTTGCCTATGAATCACATTCGCCTTCACGAGGCCTTTCCTCTGCTTCCCGGTCTGCGGGCGCGGGCGGTCATCGACACCGACGCTCTGACCCACAACTACCATGCCCTCCTGGCTCCCGTCAAGGAGGTCTCCCCCCACACCTACGCCATCGCCGTGGTCAAGGCCGATGCCTACGGGCACGGCATCCGTCCCGTGGTCTCGGCACTCCTGGAGGCGGGCTGCCGCTCCTTCGCGGTGGCTTGTCTGGAGGAGGCGGTGGCTCTCCGCCGTCTTTTGCGGGAGCTGCTCACGGGGACGGTATCCGACCGCGACACCGATATCCTGGTGCTGGGCTACACCGACCCCAAGAACGCCCCCATCCTGGCCCTCTACCACATCGCCACCGCCCTGATCTCGGAGGACTACGCCCGCCGACTTTTGGCCCGCGCCAGGGAGGCCAAGGTCACGGTGAAGGGTCATATCGCTCTGGACACGGGCATGAACCGCATCGGCTTCCCCGTCCACAACGACACAGAGACGACAGAAGCGGTGGCCGCTCTGGTCTCCCTCTCCCAAGACGGCACGCCGACCGAGGAGGGCGGTCTGATCCTGGACGGGCTCTTCACCCACTTCGCCCGCGCCGACGAGGACTTTGACACCGAGATGACCACCCCCGACAGCCTGACCATGACCCAGTACGCCCGCTACATTCGCGTCAAAAATGCCCTGGAGGCAGAGGGGATCCGTCCCCGCGTCTGCCACATCTGCAACAGCGCGGCCACGGTGCGCTTTCCCAAGGTAAACCCCGAGGCCTGTCTGGATGCGGTGCGCCTGGGCATCAATCTGTACGGCTACGGGGTGAATTACCCCGAAATGGCTCAAAACGAGGGGGTTACACGCATGAAACCCACCATGAAGCTGGAGACGGTAGTCACCCATCTCCACACGCTGCTTCCCGGGGAGACGGTGGGCTACGGCGGCACCTATACCTCCGACACCCCCCGCGCCATCGCCACCCTCCCCATCGGCTATGCCGACGGCTGGCTGCGGGCATTTTCGGGTACGGAGGTCACCTTCCACACAAAGGATGGGGATGTCACCGCCCCCATCGTGGGACGGATCTGCATGGATCAGTGCATGGTGGACGTCACGGATCTGCCCGTGTCCGTAGGCACCCCCGTGACCCTCTTCGGGGAGACCTCCGCCCAGCTGGAGTCCCTGGCCGACCGCGCCCACACCATTCCCTACGAGCTGCTCTGCCTCATCACCGCCCGCATCCCCCGCGTCTGGGGAAATGACTCAAAAAAGGAGAGACCATGATCTACGACATTTCTCAAGAGGTATTCACCGCCCGCGTCTGGCCCGGCGATCCTTCCCCTGCCCGCGAGGTGCTGGGGGATATCCGCAAGGGGGACACGGTGAATCTCACCGCCTTTTCCATGTGCGCCCACAACGGCACCCACATCGATGCCCCCTCCCATTTTCTGGTCAACGGCAAGACAATCGACCAGCTGGATCCCGATGCCTTTCTGGGCTTCTGCTACGTCACCCGCCACGAAGGGGACGTAACCGCCGCCGATGCCCGCCGCATCCTGGGCTACGCCACCGAGGCGGACGCCGCCCGCCGCATCCTCATCGCGGGAAAGGCCACCGTCACCGTAGAGGCCGCCCGTGTCTTCGCTGACGCGGGGATCAAGCTCATCGGCAACGAGAGTCAGACCGTCGGCCCCGAGGATGCTCCTCTGGCGGTGCATATCATCCTGCTGGATGCCGAGGTCGTCCTTTTGGAGGGCCTGAACCTCTCCCGCGTGAATCCCGGCCGCTATTTCCTCTCCGCCGCCCCCCTCAATCTGGGCGGATGCGAGGGCGCGCCCTGTCGGGCGATGCTGATGGATCTGTAAATTGGGGTTTATAGGAGAACGGGAGAACGGCCTCCGGCGGCCAAGAACCTTTTTGAAAAAAGGTTCTTGGATCTCCAAAAACTTTCAAAAAGCATAGATATGCCAAGCGATTTGATAGTGGGTAGCATAGAGGAAATCCCCATGGGGCCCCTTCCCCATTGGTATATTTGATGCGTGAAAGGGATATGTATCCCACTGACAAGCCCAAATTTGAACGCCCAAAAAAGGAGCCAACCATGACCATAGAAACTCTTCTTCAAAATCACCTCGCCCTGACAAGCTGTCAGGATTCCATTGGATCTGCCCGCGATCTTCTCATTGACACCTACCGCGCGGGCGGCAAGCTCCTCCTTTGCGGCAACGGCGGCTCCTGCGCCGACTGCGACCACATCGCGGGGGAGCTGCTCAAGGGCTTCCTCTCCCACCGTCCCCTGTCCGAGGAGGACTGCATGGCCCTGGCCGACACCCTCCCCGACGGGGAGGCAGACCCCGACCTCTACCTCCTGGCGGGTCAGCTCCAGGGGGGGCTTCCCGCCATCTCCCTACCCGCCCAGACCGCGGCGGTCACGGCGGTGAGCAACGATACCGATCCCGCCCTCATTTTCGCCCAGCTGGTCTGGGCACTGGGGCAAGCGGGGGACACGCTGGTCTGCCTTTCCACCTCAGGGAACTCCCGCAACGTAGTCCTCGCCGCCAAGGCCGCGAAAGCCAAGGGCATGACGGTGCTGGCAATGACGGGGGAGCATGACTCCAAGCTCTCGGAGCTGGCCGACGTGACGGTGCAGGTGCCCGCCACCGACACCTATCGCGTGCAGGAATACCATCTGCCCGTGTACCACTACCTCTGTGCGGCTATGGAGGAAGCCTTTTTCGGGTAAGATCCCACTTTTTCAGTAGACCGTAACCACCATATAACCCATTGATACAGAAAGGAAATTCAAATCATGAACAACCAATTCCGCTACACCGCTCCCGAGAACGAAAAGCCCCTGGACAACCTTGTGACCGACGGCGGCTACGCCTCCATCTTCCGCACCGTCGCCTTCGTGGGCGACAGCCTCTCCTCGGGTGAGTTCGAGACCCTGGACGAGACCACTGGCGTGCGCCACTACTACGATATGTTTGAGTACTCCTGGGGTCAGTTCGCCGCCCGCATGGCAGGCTTTACGGCCTACAACTTCTCCCGCGGCGGCATGACCGCCTCGGAATACTGCGACTCCTACGCCGCCGCCAAGGATTGGTGGAATCCCGCCCTGAAGGCCCAGGCCTACGTCATCGCCCTGGGTGTCAACGATCTCATCAACGCGGGTCAGCCCGTGGGTGAGATGTCCGACATTAACCCCGAGGATCCCACGAAGAACGCCAAGACCTTTACCGGCTACTACGCCCGCGTGATCCAGCAGTACAAGGCCATTCAGCCCGACGCGAAATTCTTCCTCGTCACCATGCCCCATCAGGTCATGTACGAGGCCAACCCCGACAAGGCCGCTCTGGCCGATGCCCACGCTGCCCGCCTCCACGAGCTGGCCGCCTACTTTGAGAACACCTACGTCATGGACTTCCGCGCCTACGCCCCCGTCCACGACGAGGCCTTCACCCATATGTTTTACCTCTACGGCCACATGAACCCCATGGGCTACCGCCTCTTCGCCGAGCAGGTCTGCTCCTACATGGACTACATCATCCGCCACAACCCCAGAGAGTTCGTGAACGTGCCCTTCATCGGCAACGAGACCCCTATGCTGTGCTGAGAACGAGGGGCTCTGCCCCTGACCCCCGCTCAAGGGACTTTTGAAAAAGTCCCTTGAGAATCCCCAAAACCTTTAAAAAAGGTTATTTGACAAGAAAATTAGACACCCGTTGATGTGACTGCAACCCTCGCGGGGACCCCTTGCCCAGCTCTGATATACAGAAACGGTCGCACAAAACTTCAAAAAGGAGTCCAGATATGAACCAATACCGCTACACCGCCCCCACCGACGAAAAGCCTCTGGAGCATATGGTAAAGGACGGCGGCTACACCTCCATCTTCCGTACCATCGCCTGCGTGGGAGACAGCATGGCCTCGGGGGAGTTCGAGACCTTCGACCCCGAGACCAAGGAGCATCACTTTTACGATATGTTCCCCTACTCCTGGGGACAGCATATCGCCCGCATGGCGGGTTGTACCGTCCACAACTTTTCCCGCGGGGGCATGACTGCCATGGAGTACTGCAAGACCTACGCCGAGGAAAAGGGCTGGTGGGATCCCGCCCTGGCCGCTCAGGCCTACATCGTCGGCATGGGTGCCAACGATCTCTTCGGTCTGCGCCAGCCTTTGGGTGAGATGAGCGACATAAACCCCGAGGATCCCGAGCAGAACGCCGACACCTTCACAGGCTGGTTCGCCCGACTCATCATGCGGTACAAGGCCATTCAGCCCGACGCGAAATTCTTCCTCCTCACCATGCCCCGCGAGGATCGCGGCCACGGGGAGGATCATCCTATGTCCCGCATTCTGGCCGACTACGCCGCCCGCATCCGTGAGCTGGCGGAGTATTTCGACAACACCTACGTCATTGACCTCCACACCTACGCCCCCCCACAGGATCAGGACTACTTCCACCTCTTCTACCTCCACGGCCACATGAGCCCCATGGGCTACCGCGTGGTGGCGGAGCAGATCTGTTCCTACATCGACTACATCATCCGCCACAATCCGAGAGATTTTGCGGAGGTCGGGTTTATCGGGAAGGGGATCTGATCGAGGAACGGGGCGAAAATTGGGGTTGGCGGTTCATTCATGTTTTGCCGTAGGGGAGGGTCAACCCACCGCCAACCGCAAATTTGAAATTTTCTTAAAAATTTTCAAATTTCCTGTAATATTTCGCTTTTTTTGGTGTCTTATATAGTGAAAGACATTTGATAAAGGAGGATCCTCCCATGAAAAAGCCTCTCAACCTCACCCGTTCTGCGGCCTCCCTGCTCCTGATCCCGTTGATCCACCTTGCTTTACTGGCAGTCTCCGGCGGGCTGGCATACCTTTTGGAGTTTCCTACCAACCGAGGTGTGTTCTATGTGTTCTTTGCCGCACCCGCCATGCTCCTGTTTTTCACGCTTCCCCTAGTCGTCCTCCTCGTAGCCCATGCGTCCATAGGTTGTGGGATCTGCGCCATGTGTCTCGAAGGATCCAAAATCAAAAATATGGTGACCATCATCGTCAGCGCGGTTTTGATTATTTCCACCATTCTTCTGCTGGCTGAGTTTATTCCCCGCTTGCTGGAGGGGATGGCTTCGGTTTGATCTCCCAAAAAATCAAGGTAGGGGAGGAGCTTGCCCCTCCCGCCACATAAAAAATTTTTGTTACCTTTTATTTTCGCAGATCTCGGGAGGGGAGACCCCTCCCCTACGAAGGAAAGTCATTACGCCGCCAACCGCAAATTTGAAATTTTCTCAAAAATTTTCAGGATTCCTGTAATATTTCGCTTTTTTTGGTGTCTTATATAGTGAAAAACATTTGATAAAGGAGGATTCCCCCATGAAAAAGCCTCGCACCCTCACCCGCACAGCGGCCTCCATTCTGATGATCCCCGTTCTCTATATCGCCGTGATGGGACTACTGTATGGCATTCTTGCCATTTCGTTGAGTGATCCTGTATTAGATTGGATGACACAAGCAAATCTGGATCTGTTGCCGGACCTCATTTACGTGATCCTTGTCTGCATGGCTCCGGTCCTTCCCGTCGTCGTGCTTGGATCAAGCGCGGTGGGGATCATTCTGCAGATCCGCGGGATACGTAAGGGAGAGGATAAGAAAAAGGGGCTTTGCATCATAGCCGCCTTCGTGCTTCTGATCGTCCTGCTGGCCTTATCCTGCTTTGCGCTCGTGCATTACATGAATACCACGGGCGGTTTCCGGTCGTGATCCCGAAAGGGGTGTTTGACCATGAAAAAGAATGACACCATGAAACGCATGAAGAATAAGCTTGCCGCCATCGTTGCTCTTTTGATTGGTATGGTCGGCTGTGGCTTCATCATCACCGAGTATATCCTTTATTTCAAAAACCCGCCCGATCCTTCCGTTAAGATCACACTCCCCGATCTACAATACTTAGTCAAAGGCCTCGGCTATACGGCGCTGAGCGCGATTCCCTTCGCGGCGGAGGGTATTGCTTCCATCATTCGCGCTACCCGTTGGGTAAATCGAAAAGCGCTCGTCTTGGATATCGTTTCAGCCGTATTCACCTTGGGTCTGATCCCCATGATCTACTTCTCCCTTGCAGACTACGTGGTATGGCTCTGCTACTACGGCATCATGTTCTTGGCGGAGCTGATTCTTGTCATTCTTCACATCACACAAAAGCCACCCGTAAACCGATACATCCCACAGATACACACATAATTTTTCATTCCCACGAGAAAAGCACCATACCAACGGAAAACCGCCCCGATCACCGAGGCGGTTTTCTTATACGATTTCAAATTATTCTCCCAACTCCTCCAACTCCTCATACACCGCCATCAGCTCCTCCTCGCACTCTCCCTTGCGGGTGTCCAGCTCGGCGGCGCGGACGTAATTACTGGCGGCGGAACCGTTCAGCTCTTCGTCGATGGCCTCGATCTCGGCCTCCAACCGCTCGGCCTCCTTGTGGAGCTTGTCGATGCGGTTCTTCTTCTTTCTGGCCTCGGCGGCGGTGGCCTTGGCCTGCTGGTAGGCCTCCTTGGAGGCGGTAGGGGCATCATTTGCGGGGGTTTCATGGGCGTAACTCCCCATGACCGTGGGTCTGGCGGTGACTCCGCTCTTGCGAGCCTCCATGAAGGTGCGGTACTCGGTGTAGGCCTCCCCCTTATGCTCTACGCGGTAGTCGGTGAAGTCGCCGCCGCTCTGACCGTTCACCAGAGTTGCGCCCTGCCCGGGGGTGATCTCCACGATGCGGGTGGCCAGCTTCTCGATGAAGTAACGGTCGTGAGACACGGCGAAGATGGTACCGTCGAAGCCCTCCAGCGCGGCCTCCAAGGCCTCGCGGGAGTCGATATCCAGGTGGTTGGTGGGCTCGTCCAGTACCAGAAGGTTCATCTTGGACAGGATGAGCTTGGCCAGGGTCAGCCGCGCCCGCTCACCGCCCGACAGGACGCTGACCTCCTTGTACACGTCCTCCCCCACGAAGCGGAACTGGCCGAGGGTATTACGGATCTCGGTCTCGGTCATGCGGGGGTAGGTGTTCCACAGCTCGTCCAGCACGGTATTGGCGGGGTCGAGGTTCTGATTCTCCTGATCGTAGTAGCCGATCTCCACGTTATAGCCCGCCTCGATGATGCCCGAAACAGGCTCCAGCTTACCGATGATGAGCTTGATGAGGGTGGATTTTCCGCATCCGTTCTGACCCAGCACCAAGAGGCGGTCATCCTTCTTGACAAGGAAGTTAAGATGCTCAAAGAGCATGCGGCCGTCAAAGCCCATGGACACGTCTCGCAGATCCAGCACGTCGTTGCCGCTGGGGCGGGAGGCGGTGAACTTCAGCTTGATGGGCTTGGGGGCGTTGTCGGGTCGCTCCACCCGCACCATCTTGTCCAGCATCTTCTGGCGGGACTCGGCGGCGATGATATTGCGCTCACGGTTCCACGCTCTCTGCTGGGCGATGTAGGCCTCCTGGCGGGCGATCTCCTTTTGCTGGTCCCTGTAGTGCTTTTCCTGGATCTCGCGGTCGATGCGCCGCTGCTCCATGCTCTTGGTGTAGCCGCCGTTGTATAGCTTCGCGCGGTGGTTCTGGATGCAGAGGGTCTTATTCGTCACGCGGTCCAGGAAGTAACGGTCGTGAGAGACCACCATGACGCATCCGTCATAGTCGGCCAAAAACCGCTCCAGCCAGCCCAGGGTCTCAATGTCCAGATGGTTGGTAGGCTCGTCCAGCAGAAGCACGTCGGGCTTGCGGGAGAGCTGGATACCCAGAGCCAGGCGAGTCTTTTGGCCTCCGCTCAAAAACTTCACGGGCATATTGGAAAGAGCCTCGTCAAAGCCAAGACTGCGCAGAATACCTACACACCGTCCACGGAATTCCAGGCCGCCGTCGCGGATGAACTTCTCGTTGAGGGCGGTGTAGGCGCGGGTCACGCGGTCATATTCCTCCTCGCCCAAAGCCTCCATGCCGAGGTCTAACTGCTTTTGCAGATCGTCCAGCTCGGACTCCATTTTTAGGAGGGCGGGGAAGGCGTGAACCATGTGCTGGAGGGCGGACTCCTCTCCTGTGCCGTCCTCTCCGTCCTCGTCAAAGGCGCCCTCCTGGGTCAGAATGCCCATGGTCTTGCCCTTGGACAGGAACACCTCGCCCTCGGTGGGCTCGTATTCTCCCGTGAGGAGCTTGAAAAGGGAGGATTTACCGCTCCCGTTGACACCGATGATGCCCAGCTTGTCCCGCTCGTCCACCGAGAAGGAAACCTTTTCCAGCACCGAGGTGGTGCCGAAGCGCAGGGTGAGGTCGGTCGTTGATAGTACGATCATATGAATTCTCCGAAATGTATTTTACTTCAAATTTGGGGTTGTCGAATAGATACAAGATACGGAGATACAAGATACAAGATATAAAACGGCTGTTGCCGCAAGGTTATCTCATATCTTGTATCTTTGTATCTTGTATCTTTGTATCTTTGTATCTCACCGATAAACCGCAATTTACCTCGCCCTCAAGATCTCCACCATCCGCTCGTCCGCGGGGATCACCACCACGGAATTTTCCTCGGGGATGGGGATGTAGCAGGAGGCGGGGGAAACGGGGGTATTCTCATACTTGAACACCCGCTTGTCCTTGCAGAGCAGGTCGCGGGCTTCTTTGGCAGCCTGTCCGTCGGCGCGGCGGATGACCGTCACTTGATAGTGATCCACGGTGCGAAGCCCCACGCGGCAGACCACCTTCATCTTCTTTCCCGTGATCTCGGTGATGACCAGATCGTACTGCTCCACCCCCTCGGCGTCCACGATGGTATTGGGCTGGATGGCGTAGCGGTAGGTGCGGAGGGAGTAGCGCACCGTCAAGTAGACCGCAAGGGTGGCGCAGAGAATGGCCCCCATCTGGAACAGGGAGGGGAGAGGGACGTTTGGCAGAGTCCCCACCGAAAAGAATACCGCCGCTCCCACCAAGGCACCGATGACCATGGCGTGAAGGGGCTTTCGGGAGCCGCTTGATTCAAAATAGTACATCATAAAAATCCTTATTTATCAATGGGTTATATGCGTGTAACAGATTGACGGTCACGTCTCGTCGGAAACGATCTCGGAGGCTGTTTCAGCGGCCTTCTGCTCGGCTCTGCGAAGCTGACCGCAGGAGGCGTTGATATCCGCACCCAGCTTGCGGCGGATCGTGGCGCGGATGCCCCGCTTTTCCAGCACAGCGGCAAAGGCCTTCACCGCCTCGTCGGAGGAGCGGGAGAAGCCTGTCTCCTCCACCTCGTTGACGGGGATGAGGTTGACGTGGATGGGCATGGTGGTGGTGCGGGTACGGAGGTGGCGGTTGAGGACGTTGGCCAGCTCGGACGCGCCCTCTACGGTATCGTTTTTCCCCGCAATCAGAGTGTACTCAAAGGACAGGCGGCGGCCCGTCTTATCGTAGTAGTCCTTGCAGGCGGTGAGCAGCTCGTCCACGCCCCAGCGGTTGTTCACGGGCATGATGGAGGAGCGGGTGGCATCGTTGGGGGCATGGAGGGAGATGGACAGGGTGATGGGAAACTCCTCCTCGGCCAGCTTGTAGATCCCCGAGACCACCCCGCAGGTGGACAGGGAAATATGGCGGTAGCCGATGTTCAGACCGTCGGGATGAGCGACCAAGCGGAGGAACTTCACCACGTTATCGTAATTGTCCAGAGGCTCACCGATGCCCATCATGACGATGTTGGAGATGCGCTCCCCCATGTCCTTCTGGGCGGCAATGACCTGTCCCAGAAGCTCCCCGGGGATGAGGTCGCGGACTTTGCCACCAATGGTGGAGGCGCAGAACTTGCACCCCATGCGGCAGCCCACCTGGGAGGAGATGCAGATGGTATTGCCGTGGTTGTAGCGCATGACCACCGACTCCACGCAGTGGCCGTCCCGCAGCTCAAAGAGGTATTTCACGGTGCCATCCAGGGCGGAGACCAGCTTGCGGCGCACTTGGGGAAGGTGATACTCGGCCACCGTCGCCAGCTTTTCACGGGTCTTTTTGCCGATATTAGTCATGTCCTCAGGGGACAGACCCTTGTGGAGCTGGGGGAACATCTGTCCCGCGCGGTATTTCGGTTCGCCTACGGAGAGGATCAGCTCCTCCAGCTCGGCGGGAAAAAGAGAGAGTAAGTCTTTCATAAATTATCCTTATGCATCAAAGGGTTATATGGTGGTTACGGTCAAGCGCGACGAAGCTTTCCCAACAGGGTGAAGACCAGGAAAATGACGATGTGCACCACCGCCACCGAGGCTCCCGTGGGGGTAGAGAGCAGGAGCGCCGCCAAAAGTCCCGTAAGAGATCCCATCACGGAGATCACCGCGGAGCAGAGGATCACCGAGCGGAAGCTACGGAACAGGCGCATGGCCGACAGGGCTGGGAAAATGATCAGGGAGGAGATCAGGAGCGCGCCCACCAGCTTCATGGCCAGGACGATGACGATGCCGCTGACCGCCGCGATGAGGAAGTTGTAGGCCCTGACCTTGACACCCGAGGAGGTGGCAAAGCCCTCGTCAAAGGTCACGGCGAAGATCTTGTGGTAGAAGATCACGAAGAAGCCGATCACCGCTACCGACAGACCCACACAGAGCCATACGTCGGTATTCGACAGGGTCATCATGGAGGTAGAACCGAAAAGGGAGGCGCAAACGTCCCCCGACAGGCTCCCCGTATCCGAGGAGGGGAAAAGATTGAGGAGCAGGTAGCCCACGGCCAGCGACCCCGCCGAGAGCATGGCGATGGCCGAGTCTCCTTTGATGAGTTGTTTTTCACCGGCCAACAAAAGCAGTACCGCCACGGCTACCGTCACGGGCAAGGCCACGGTCATGGGGGCAAAGCCCAACACGGCGGCCACAGCCATGGCACCGAAGGCCACGTGGGATAGCCCATCACCGATCATGGCATAGCGCTTCAGCACCAGCACCACCCCTAAAAGCCCCGCGCACAGGGAAATGAGGATCCCCGCGATGACGGCGTAGCGGACGAAGGGGTAGGAAAAATAGTGGATCAGAGTCTCAATGGTATTCATTCCTGTCCCTCCCCTCTGCTTTGGGTCTTGGCATCGCTTCCCACGCGGCGTCGGGCGGCGGTCAGGTCGCGGTTCAGGGATACCCCTCTGGCACCCAGCACCGAGCGGGCGTCGGGGGTGGCGCGGACGTCCAGGATCTTCCCGATATCGGGGGCATCCCAAGCGGTCTTGGGGCTCCAGTCCCCGTAGCTTCCCCGCTCGCGGCGGGCAAACTGCTGACCCACGGGGGTAGCCAGGTACTCCTCGGTGGTGCCGAAGAAGGCGGTGGTCTTGGACATATGGAGGATGTGCGTGGCGTAGTTCACCGCCGCCGACACGTCGTGAGACACCATGACCACCGCCACCCCCTCACGGTTGAGGTCGGCGATCATGCTGTACATCTCTGTCATGGCCATGGGATCCAGCCCCGCGATGGGCTCGTCCAGCAGGATCAGCTTCCCCGTGGCGCAGTAGGCGCGGGCTAACAGGACTCTCTGCTGCTGTCCGCCCGACAGCTCGCGGTAGCATCTCCCCGCCAAATGGTCAATGCCCATCCGCGCCATGGCCTCCTCGGCCAGCTTCTTATCCGATGCCCGCCAAAAGGGGCGAAGACCGCTCCGCCGCAGGCATCCGGACCGCACGATCTCCCGCACCGAGGCGGGAAAATCCCTCTGGGCGGGGGTATGCTGGGGGAGGTAGCCGATACCACTCTTGCGGGCGGCGGGATCCACGGTCAGAACCCCTCCGCCCACGGGGTGAAGCCCCAGCATGGCCTTGAGGAGGGTACTCTTGCCCGAGCCGTTCTCTCCCACGATGCAGAGATAGCTCCCCGCCTCCAGAGTAAAGCTCACCCCCGAGGCAACGATGCCCGTATCGTAGGCGAGAGTCAGATCTTCACAAGTGATCAAAGACATACAATATCCTTTATCCTAACGCTTTTTTCAAATTTTCAAGATTCTGCCGCATGACCGACAGGTAGGTGGTATTTTCGTAGTCTGTCACCACCTGGAGGGAGTTGAGGGTCAGGATCTCCGCACCCGTTTCGTCGGCCACGACCTGTGCGACCTTGCTGTCCGAGCCTTCTATGATGAAAATGTAGGGAAGCTCATGGGTCTTGGTGAACTCAATGAGCTTGACCTGGGTCTCAAAAGAGGCCGAGGTCTCGGAGGAGCAACCGGGGAAGGCGGCTACGCAGTCCAGCCCCAGCTCGGAGAAGAGGTACACAAAGGGATGGCGGTCGGCCACCACCACATGCTTGCGGACGGCGGTCTTGACCGCATCGTGGAACTCGGTATCCAGCGTCTCCAGCTCGGCGGTGTACTGCCCCGCGCTGGCCTCCCAGGCGGCGGCATTCTCGGGATCCGCCTGCTTCAGAGCGTCGGTGATCCCCCGAACAATACGGCCGGCATAGTCCACCGATAACCAGACGTGCTCATCATTTCCGATAAGGGCGCAGGAGCCGTCCTCGTGGCTATGGTCGTGATCGTGATCCGCGGCGTACACGTCGCAGGCCTCCATCATGGAGACCACACGCGCGGAGGTATTCCCCGAGGATGCCAGGGCGGCATCCAGCCAGCCCTCCGCACCTGTACAGATCACCACGTCGGCTCCCGCCAGGGTGATGATATCCTGGGCGGTAGGCTCAAAGCTGTGCATATCCTGTCCGGGTTTGCCCAAAATGGTCAGCTGAACCACCCCGTCTCCCCCGTTCTCGGTATAGTGGGACAGAACGGAGCGGGCGAAGTCATAGCCCGCGAAACCAACGGCCACGATGGTAGTGCCTGTTCGGTCGGTGGCAGGCTGACAACCGCCCAGGACCGTCCCCACACCCAAGAGCAGGGTCAGGCAAAGTAAGATGAGTATGATCTTTTTCATGTTTCGTATCCTTATCCGTGATGATGCCCACAGGCACAGACTCTGTGCTGTGTGGGGTCTTGCTTTCTTTCCAAGGCGGCGCAAGCCTCGCAGAGACCGTACAGGATGGAGCGGCCGCTGTCCACCTCAAAGCCGTGGTGGGCAGAAATATGAGTCAAAAGCTCCTCGCTGACGGTGCATTCCAAATGAACGAGCTGCCCGCAGGTCACACACTTGAGATGGAAGTGGCGGCAGCAATCCCCCCGACCCACGTACTGGTACACGTAGGCGGATTGGGTATCGCTGCGGTATTTCCGCGCCAAGCCCTCGTCGCACAGCTCGGAGAGGTGGCGATACACCGTACTTTTTCGGCTGGTCTCGCCGTCCTGCTTGTCCATCTCGGTACAAAGCTCCTCCACCGTAAACTGGCGGTCAGGTCGGCTCTCCAGAAAATCCAACAGGCGTTGTCTCCCCGCCGTTTTATATATTCTCGCCACGGTATCCCTCCTCTCGGCACAGATTCTTGCAGTATACAAGTATAGCACAATTGCAATGGTTTGTCAAGTAATTTGAGAATGATTCTCAAATTATTTAGGTTTTAAATTTGGGTTTATCAGCGGGATGCCTATCCCTTTCAAACATCAAATATACCAATGGGGAAGGGGCCCCATGGGGGTTTCCTCTATGCTTCCCACTATCAAATCTCTTGGCCTATCTATGTTTTTTTGAAAGTTTTGGGGATTCATAAGGGACTTTTTCAAAAGTCCCTTATGCGGGGGGCAGGGGCAGAGCCCCTCGTGCTCCTCGTTCCCCTACAGACTGCAATTTACCATTCCTTCCCTCCCCTGCCAAACATTGTTCCTTGATTTTCCCGCATAATTCTGCTATAATAGGAAACGCGAGGGCGGCGTATCTCGATCTCCCGTCCTCCATTCCTCCGCTCACAGGGGCGGGTCATCCCGCTCCTGTCCATTCACAGGCCGTACCGATTCGGAGGCACGACCGTGATATGCCTTGATTCGTTCCCATATCCCGCGTTTGATATACATCGGTACTGCCGGAAAGGCAGGTAACCACCACCATGAGATTCACCATTACCCACGTCCACCGCAACAGCGCCACCGACCGAATACCGCTGCTTCCCCGTATGGCGGCGGTCATCCTGTCGATGCTGGTCGCCATCCCCGCCCTGATCCCCACCGTGGCGGCTCTGTCCTCCTATGAAAAAGAGGACTTTACTATAGAGACCGAGGCGAAAAAGACCGAGGCCTCGGTGGAGATCCCCTCCTCCATCATGAGCGACAGCGGCATCCGCACCCCCGCCCGACCCGAGAGCCTGGCCGAGGAACTGACCGCCACCTTTGCTCTGCGGAGTGAACCGACCCAAGCCCCCGCCGAGGACGGAATTATCACAAATCCCCATCCTCCCACCAACGCCCTTGACACCCCCCAAGAGGACACCGACACCACACAAAAAGACCCCTACGCAGACCTCTTTGACCCCACCCTCCCCCTGACCCAGGAGCTGATCGCCCGCCGCATCGAGACCAAGATGAATATACAGTCCAAAGGCGGCTCCCGCGTCTACTATCCCTACCCCGCAGGGGCTATGGCGGTGGAGCTCTACAAGGACGGCACCCGCATCCTCGCGGGCCAGGTCGTGGACATCGGCGGGACAGTCTACGTCCCCGTCCAGCGCTTTGCCGATCTGTTCGGCCGCTTCAAGACCGTTTACACCGAGGCCACCGAGCAGGTGGTGATCACGGGCACCAACCTCTCCATCACGGTGAAGGTGGGCGACCCCTACATCACGGTCAACGAGCGCATCTTCTACACGGGCAAGAAGGTCATCAGCCTGGGTGGATGGATTTTCGTCCCCTTGACCTCCATGTCCAAGGCCGTGAATGCCAAGGTGACCATCCGTCGGGGCTACTACGATGCCTTCATTACCTCGGGAGATCCCGCCAAGGTACAGTGGGCATCGGAATACTATGACTCCACCGACCTCTACTGGCTCTCCCGCATCATCTCGGCCGAGGCCAAGGGCGAGCCCTTCGCGGGGCAGATCGCCGTGGGCAACGTGGTGCTCAACCGCGTGCGAAGCAGTCAGTTCCCGAACACCGTCAAGGGGGTCATCTTCGACACCAAGTACGGCACCCAATTCTCCCCCGTGTCCAGCGGCACCATCTACCAGGCTCCCACCGCCTCGGCCATCCGCGCCGCCAAGGTCTGCCTGGAGGGCTATTCCCTGTCCACCAATATGATCTATTTCTACAACCCCTCCATCGCCACCTCCTCCTGGATCGGGCGAACCAGGCCTTATATCATGACCATTGGGAATCATAAGTTTTACGGGTAAGAAAATTGCAGTTTGTAGGGGAGCGGGGGAACGGCCTCCGGCGGCCAAGAACCTTTTGCAAAAGGTTCTTGGATCTCCAAAACCTTCAAAAAAATTATAGATATGCCAAGAGAATTGATAGTGGGTAGCATAGAGGAAAGCCCCATGGGGCCCCTTCCCCATTGGTGTATTTAATTCGTGAAAGGGATATGCATCCCACTGACAAACCCAAATTTGAATGACTGACCAAACAAAAAGCCCCACAGACCTCCGCTCGGGAAGCCTGTGGGGCAAATTATTTCAGTTGGGTCGGATCTTTAGAAAGGGATTAGTCCTTCTTCAGAGCGACAGCGGCAGCAGCGGCGGCCAGGACGGCGATGGCGCTGAAGCCGATGACGGAGCCGCAACCGCCCTTAGTGGGCTCGGTCTCCTGGGTGGTAGGAGCCTCGGTAGCGGGAGCGTCGGTGGGAGCCTCGGTCTCGGGAGCCTCGGTGGGGGCCTCGGTGGGCTTCTCGGTGGCAGCCTCACCGCCGGTAGCGGACATAGCATCCTCGATGGTCTTGTAGAACTGGAAGCCCATCAGGACGAACTCAGCGTCCAGGTTGGACTCATCGCCCTCGCTGTAAGCCCAGTTGATCTTCAGGGAGGAGATGACGTCAGAGTAGAAGTCGGGCTCGTCGGAGAAGTCGAAGATCCAGTACTCCTCGTTACCGTCGCACTTGATCTGGTTGGCGACCTCCTTACCGTAAATCTCGGTATCGCGGCCGACGATGGCGGTCAGATTGGGATCGGAATCCAGGCAAATAGCGGGAGCCTTGACCTTCAGGACCACGACCTTGTACTTCTCGCTCTTGTTGGGGAGCTTGTTACGGGAGGAGAAGTTCACGTAGTGCTTCTGCATGAGCTGGAGGTAGCTGATGGTGGCATAAGCATCGATTACATCACCCACGTTCCAGGTAGCGGTGTAGGAGACGGTACCGTCGCGGTTGACGTTGTAGCCACAGCCCTCACCGCGGAGGTACATCTTGTGATCCTCTGCGAAGGCATCCATCTTGTAGTCCTCGTTGATCTCGGGCTTGATAGCGCCGGAAGCGTCGGTGTAGACAGCCTCGATGGTGAGGTCGGCATTGGCCAGGGTGTAGGGAGCCCAGTCACCCCAGAAGCCTTCCTTAGCGGGAACGGCGGGAACGCCGATCAGCTCGGTGTCACCCTCCAGGAAGGTGATCTTGGCGACCTCGGTGCCCTCGGCCACGAAGGTAGCGGTGTAGGAAGCGGGCTCAACGGTCAGAGCGTCACCGCAGGTGATGGAGAAGCAGAAGGCAGCGCACTCCTTGCCGTTGGCAAAGTACAGAGCATCGCCCACAGGGCCGCCGTTGGCACTCCAGGGGGTCATCTGGGAGCCGCCGTCCACGTAGGTAGCCACCCACAGAAGCTCGCCGGTCAGGTTACGGTTGGTGGGGAGCTTGAGATCCAGGGCAGCGTTGTCGTTGTGGTTCACGATGGTGACCTGAGCCAGAGCGCCGCCCTTGACGGAGGTGGCGTAGTCAGTGTCCCACTGGAAGACCTGGAACATGATCTGGTTCTGGTTGTTGTTGTAGGTAGCCAGGGCGTGGAAGTTGATCTGGGTCAGTCTCTTACCCTCGGGAACGACGACCATAGCGCCGAAGGAAGCACCCTTGCCGAAGCCGCCCAGAGGATCACCCTGATCGCCCACGTACATCTGGGTCTTCTCCTCGTTGGTGGGAGCAAACTTATCCTCGTCTGCGGAAACGGACATGACGGCGGTGAAGCTGGCCATGACCATGAGCAGAGACAGGACAAGCGCAAAAATTCTCTTTGCGTTCATTGTTTTTTCTCCTTTTCGGAATGATTTGCATACGGACGGTATGCGTTGCCTATATTGTATATCAAAATCGTTGCCTTGTCAAGGTATTTTTTTGAACTCATTGTAAAAAATGCTGATTTGACAGGAATGAGGGTCTGTTTTCGGCTTTTACGGGTCATTTCCTACGCAAAGCCGCAAAATCTCCCCTTCTCGTATCGGACGAAAATCCATCCCCTTTCGGTATATACCCAAAACTCATAGGATCCTTCCCCATCCAGCCCCCGAAAGGTGCAAAAACTCACGCCGTCCTCCCTATGGATCACCGCCAGGGACAGAACACCGCCCCCCTTGATACAGACCACAGGGGTATCTCCCCTCGCGCCGAAAAAGAGAAACTGCACCGAAAACCGCCCCTCCCTCACCGCCGTCTCCCGACAGCCCAGGAAATCATTCACAGGACGCGGCTCCTCCATCTCGGACTCTTGCTTGACGGATCCCTCGGTATCCCATTTTTCATCGGAGATAGTCTCCTCCTGCCCTGTGATCGTCTCGTCGGTCTCCTCGGTGACATTTCCCGTTACCTCCCCGCTCTCTTCGCGGTCATCGCCCAAAACCAGGGGAATTAGCTCCACCTTCCCGGACTCGTCCCGAATATACAGGGCAAATTCACCGTACTTGCCCCCCGTTACACCCATGTAACCCCCTTGGATCGGCTGTTTTTCCTCTAAAACGCCCAGCTTGATCCGCAGAATGGCACCTTCCGCTCCCCTCTGTACCCGTCCGTCCAGCAGTACCGACACAGACCGCGCAGGCATTTTTCCAGCCGTCAAGGTCAAGCCCTCGGCTCCCTCTCCAAGCCCGACCGCCTCCACGGTATACCCCTCGGCGGCCTCCACCGTCACCAGCAAAGCCAGATCCCGCTCTCCTGCCAGCTCGTAAAGACTGTGAGACAGGCACACGGCCCATTCTCCACAGGCGGGATCCATCACCTCGGCCGTGACCGTCACGGCGGCAATATTTTCTTCCCCCGCCTCCTCGGCATAGCCAAAAGTCACCGCCCACGAGGCCGTGACGAATCCCATCCATACAGCGATCAAAAAGACCGCAAGCCTGACCATTCGTTTCATTCCATACACCATACAGCCATCGTACGGCATCCGCCCGATACATAGAACCCAAGACACAGAAAAAAAGCTCCCCTTCTCATGAAAAAGGGAGCCTTTTCAATTGATCCGCTCAACAGCTGGGGCTGTCCAGATACCAATCCCCGTTCTCGTAAACGAAGGACAGGTACACCGTCTTCCACTCGTCGGGGCGATCCTCGGTGTAGGAGGGGATGGCGACCCGCAGGCGGGAGGCGTGGGAATACTCAGTGATCTCCATACGGGCGTAATCGTAAACCCGCACGCCGCTGACCAGGGGATCCACGTAGCGGCTCATGTACAGGAAGCGGTCATCCTCCGAGAAGCGGGCGGGCATGATCACCGACATCTCCCCGGCGGCGTAGCCCGTGAACAGGGACTCATACAGAGACTCCCGATACTCGGTGCTGTACACGGCGGCGATGGCGGTCTGCATCTCGGCGATGCTGCTGTACTTGGCGTAGGGGGTGACGTACTCGATGCTCTCGTCGCTCATGCCGTAGTAGCGGTGGACCAGAGCGTCCTCGGCATCCCCACGGGGATAGACGGGCAGGCCCGCGCCGAAGAGAAGGACGTTGACCTCATGGGAGGCCTCGATGACCTGCACCAGGCGATCGTAGACGAATTCAATGTCCGGAGGCTCCTCACGGGAGGCATCGCAGGAGGCGAAGACCGCCACCGCGCCCACCAGCAGAATCAGAGCCAGCAGAACGGCTATACGTTTTTTCATGGTATCATTCCTCATCGGGAGTTTCATCGGCGGGCTCGTCGGGAGTCTCGGCCTCGGAGGTCTCGACCTCGATCTCTACGGTCTCGGTCTCGTCGGTATTCGCGTCGGTATCCTCTTCCTCTTCCTTGGCGACCACCGTGAAGTTGGCCACATACTGACCCTCGGGCAGGCGCATGACAATGACACCGCCAGCGGTTCTGGACAGGATGGACAGATCCGAGGCAGGGGTACGGATGATGGTACCCTGATCCGTAATCATCATGAGATCCTCATCCCCATCCACAGCGGCGATACCCGCCACAAGACCCGTCTTCTCGGTGACGTTCTGGCAACGGACGCCGAAGCCGCCGCGGTTGGCCATGGTGCGGAAATCGTCGAAGGGAGAACGCTTACCGTAGCCGCGCTCGGTAACGGTGACCAGGTGTTTGGCATCGTCCACCACAACGGCACCCACCACGCGGTCACGGCCGTCGTCGCCCTCGCGGAGGGAGATACCCTTGACACCGCGGGCGGTACGGCCCATGCAACGGACGTTGTTCTCGTCAAAGCGGACAGCGTTACCGGCGGCGGTGGCAATGATGATCTCACTCTCGCCCTTGGTGTGGAGGACGTAGAGCAGCTCGTCGCCCTCGTCCAGGTTCATGGCGATCTTACCGCCCTTGCGCTGGTACTCGAACTCGGAGAGCAGGGTACGCTTGATGACACCGTTGCGGGTCACCATGACCAGATACTCGCCCTCGGCAAAGTCGGTGACGGCGATCATGGAGGTGATCTTCTCTCCCTCCACGAGCTGGAGGAGGTTGACCACGTTGGTGCCCTTGGCGGTACGGGAGGCCTCGGGGATCTGGAAGCCGCGGATGCACTGCACCTTGCCCGTATTGGTGAACATCATGACGGTGGAATGGGAGTGGACGGAAACCACCTGCTCGATGTAGTCCTCCTCCTTGGTGGCCATACCCATGATGCCCTTACCGCCTCTGCGCTGGGCGGAGTAGACGTCGGTGGCCTGGCGCTTGATGTAGCCGGCGTGGGTCAGGGTCAGGACGCAGTTCTGGCGCTCCACCAGATCCTCGTCGATGATCTCGTTCTCCACAGCCTCGATGCGGGTGCGGCGGGGCTCGGCGTATTTGGTCTTGATCTCCAGCATCTCGTCCTTGATGATCTGCTTGATGCGGTTGATATCGCCCAGGATCTCGCGGTACTCCTTGATGGCGGCGTGGAGGGAGGCCAGGCGATCCTCGATCTTCTGACGCTCCAGACCCGACAGTCGTCCCAGGGTCAGAGCCACAATGGCGGCGGCCTGCTCCTCGGAGAGTCCGGGATTCTCGTCGGCGGCGAACTCGGCCAGATCCAGCTCCTCACCGCTGCGGATGGGGCCATTGAAGCGGGCCATGAGGTTGACCTTAGCGGTAGCGATATCGGGGGAGGAACGGATGATGGAGATGACCTCGTCGATGTTGTCAATGGCCAGCTTGTAGCCCTCGTAGATGTGGGCATCCCGAAGGGCGGCGGCCAGATCGTACTTCACGCGGTTGGTGATGACCGACTCCTGGTGCTCGATGTAGTAGTCCAGGATCTGGGCCAGGTTCAGCACCTTGGGCTCGTTACGGACGATGGCCAGCATATTGACGGCGCAGGTATCCTGGAGCTGGGTGTAGCGGTAGAGCTGGTTCAGCACCACGTGACCGTTGGCCTCTCGCTTGAGGTCGATGACGATGCGCATACCGTTGCGGTCAGACTCGTCGCGGATATCCGAGATACCGTCCAC
Source organism: Eubacteriales bacterium (assembly GCA_045128275.1). GTDB lineage: Bacteria > Bacillota > Clostridia > Oscillospirales > CAG-272 > CAMEON01. Next base: position 34,286 of record JBGVRH010000042.1, read on the forward strand.
CCGCTTGTCCTTGACCAGGTTGCCGATGGCGGCGCAGAGAAGGCTCTTGTTGACACCGTAGGGAATCTCGGTGACCACGATCTGACGCTTGTCCTCCTCCACCTCGGCGGCGGCGCGCACCATGATGTGACCCTTACCCGTGAGGTAGGCCTCCTTGATGCCGTTGGTGCCGTAGATGGTACCGTAAGTGGGGAAATCGGGGCCCTGGATGAACTGCATGAGCTCCAGAATCTCGCAGTTGGGGTTCTCCATGCGGTAGATGGTGGCATCAATGACCTCGCCCAGGTTGTGGGTGGGGATGTTGGTGGCCATACCGACGGCAATACCCATGGAGCCGTTGACCAGAAGATTGGGGAAGCGGGCAGGCAGAACCTCGGGCTCCTTGCGGCTGTTGTCGAAGTTGGGGATCATGTTGACTACGTTCTTGTCCATGTCCCGCAGCATCTCGTCGGTGATCTTATCCATGCGCGCCTCGGTGTATCGGTATGCGGCAGGCGGATCGCCGTCCACCGAACCGAAGTTACCCTGACCCTCGATCAGAATGTGGCGCATATTGAAGGGCTGTGCCATGTGTACCATCGTGCCGTACACAGAGGCATCACCGTGAGGATGGTACCGCGCCAGCACCGTACCGACGGTAGCCGCCGACTTGTGGAAGGGCTTATCGTGGGTCAGATGATCCTCGTACATGGTGTACAGGATACGTCTCTGACCCGGCTTCATGCCGTCGCGCACGTCGGGCAGGGCACGGGAGATGATGACGGACATGGAATACTCGATGAAGGACTTCTTCACCTCATGCTCCATATCCACGTCCACGACCTTCTGATTCTCAAAGAGGATGCACTCGTTTTCTCTTCGCAGCTCTCTTTCTTTTTTCTTGCTCATGCTGTTTTCTCCGTGAAATTGTTGTTAGACTTCAAATTGTGTATGATAAAAATATGCTTTCGTTTAATTTTTCGGCTTCAGAAGCCACCGCTCTACCCAGACGATACCGTATACCGCCGCCGAGAACAGAACCGTCAGCACCCAGGCGGGGACAAGCCCCGTCCAGACCCAGACCGTGGGAGGAAGTCCCCGCAGGTCAATGGCCGCGGTACAGACCGCCCACAGGCACCGAAGTCCCCCGCCCATGACCGAGAAGACCACGAAGGAGGGCAGGTTGTGAGCCAGCCGCCGTTTGCCTACGGTACCCGACAGGTAACCGCAGAGGAAGTACAGGAGGGGATAGAGCATCATGCCCTCCCCCAGGGTAGAATCCGCCAGCCAGCCCGCGATGAGTCCCGTGACCCCGCCCTCTCTTTCGCCGTGGAGGAATCCCACCGCCATGGAGAAGAGGAGTCCCAGGGCAGGAGACGCGGCCTGCCAGCCGAATAAGGGAATACGGATACGGGAAAGAGCCGTGGTTTCCAGGCCCATGAGGACAAGCCCCGTCAGAGCCAGGGTGACCCCCAGCTTGATCTGCTCGATCAGCACCCGCCGCTCGTTTCCCACCGAGACGTAGCGGATGCCCTGCCTGTCGGCGCGGCGGTTCACGATCCCTCTCCTCGGGTATTTTCGTACCCGTCCACGTAGTGGATGTATTTCGTAATAATCATGACCTGGGTCAGATCCGAAAAATCCGTAAAGGGCTGTACCGCGGCCTCGGTGGTGCGGACGAAGGCGTTGGCGGTGACCTCGGTCACCCGACCGATGGGAATGCCGTAGGGGTACACGCTTCCCCGCCCGCTGGTGACCACAATGTCACCCACCTCCACGTCCGCCTCCTCGGGCAGGTTCTTCAGGGTGGCGTGGCCCTCGTGGAGTCTGGCGTAGTCCCCCTCGCAGAGGCCGTTCTCGGTGGCGCGGGTGGTGACCGCTCCCACCGACACCGAGGTATCCAGCAGGGTCATGACCCGACAGTGGTTGAGTCCCACCTCTACCACCACACCGACCAGCCCCGACCCGGTCACGACGGGCATCCCCGCCGCAATCCCCGAGGCAGAGCCGCGGTTGAGGGTCAGCTCGGTGGCGTAGTCACCGCCCTCCCCCGACGCGGTGGCCGAGGCGATGACCGAGGCGGCGCAGAGAGACCAATCCCCCCGCTCCTCCTTCATGGTGAGGTAGTGATAGAGCCAGGCGTTCTCGTCGGCCATAATCTCGGCATCCACCAGCTGATCCTTCAGCTCCTGGTTCTCGTTTTTGAGGGACTCCACCTCATCCCGCAGATCTCGTATGTCCGCGAAGTAGGAGAAGAACCCCGAGACCCCGCTCCCGATCTTGCTCCCCACCCATTGGAAGGGGTACATGACCGCCGAGCCCACGTCGGAGAGGAGAGAGCCCCAGCCCATCACGGCGAAAACCCCCGTGAACAGGGCCACGGCCAGAGCCAGACCCAGGCAGGCTATGAAAAACTTCTGTTTGATGCGGCTCACCTCCCGTGGGTCTTGACTGCGGATGCTGTTTTTCCCTCAATTATCAAGGGATTTCGCGGTTTTCCACCGCTCTTTTGGCTATGATTGCTGTGTTTTTCTTTGAAAATGTCGCACCTGTGTCGCTGTGGAAAAGATTTTGTCGTCCCTTTTTCCCTGTCGGGACACGAAAAATCCTCTTTTTCCATACTTTTCCGCAGGATTTTCAACAGGAGACAACAGCCTTTTCTACGGTTTTCCGCCGGTTTTTCCACAACCTGTCGGAAGGGGAAAATTTCTCTTGTGTGAAAACACTTTTTCAGTTTTCCCCACAAGGAGGCGGAATTTATCCACAGACTTTTCCACATCCTGTGGAAAACTTTTTTCAAGAGCCGTGAGGGCTTGTCATCCCCGTCCGGATATTCACGGACAAGCAACGACATTCCAACGACAAATCAACGACATTTTGATGATTTCCACTTGTCATACCGACAAAATGGCGGGATTTACCCCAAATTTTATGGATTTTTCCTTCATTTTTGCCTCAAAATCCGAGTTTTGAGGATTTCCACATGAGTTTTCCACAGAGTGTGGGAAATCCTGTGGAAAACCTCACGCGGACAATTTTCGACAGAATCTGAAAACTCCTTGCGGGACAAAGATAATCCCGAAATTGCCCTTTTTGGGGGCTTGTGGAAAGCTTAAATATCCAGATTTTCCGCGAACTTGGCGTTCTCCTCGATAAAGACGCGGCGGGGCTCCACCTTGTCGCCCATGAGGAGGGAGAACATGGCGTCGCAGGCGATGGCGTCCTCGATGGTGACCTTCAGAAGGGTACGGGTGGCGGGATCCATGGTGGTCTCCCAGAGCTGGTCGGCGTTCATCTCACCAAGACCCTTATAGCGGCTGGCCTCGATGTTGTGGCCGCCCATTTCGGCGATGATCTGATCCCTTTCCTCGTCCGAGAAGGCGTAGCGGGCATCGTTGTTGTTCTTGCTGTTCTTCTTGGCGATCTTGTAGAGAGGAGGCTGGGCGAAGTAGACGTGGCCCTCGTCGATGAGCTGGCGCATGTGTCGGAACAGGAAGGTCAGGATGAGGATACGGATATGGGAACCGTCCACGTCCGCATCCGCCATGATGATGATCTTACCGTAGCGGAGCTTGCCGATGTCGAATTCCTCGCCAATACCGCAGCCGATGGCCTGGATGATGGGGAGGAGGGAGGGGTTGCCGTAGACCTTGTCCAGTCGGGTCTTCTCCACGTTCAAGACCTTACCGCGCAGAGGCAGAATGGCCTGGAAGCGGGAGTTTCGTCCCGTCTTGGCGGAGCCGCCTGCGGAGTCTCCCTCCACCAGGTACAGCTCGGTCAGCTCTGCGTTGCGCTCGTGGCAGTCCGCCAGCTTACCGGGCAGGGACGAACCCTCAGACAATGCGGTGCGGCGGCTGGTCTCTCTGGCCTTTCTGGCGGCCTCACGGGCTCTTGACGCGGCCAGAGCCTTATCAATGATGATGCGGCCCACCTGGGGGTTCTCCTCAAAGAATTCGGCCAATTTGGTGTTGACGGTATTCTCCACCAGAGTACGGATCTCGGAGTTACCCAGCTTGGCCTTGGTCTGGCTTTCGAACTGGGCGTTCTCCAGCTTCACCGACACGATTGCGCACAGACCCTCGCGGACGTCCTCGCCCGAGAGCTTATCGTCTCCCTTGAGGATCCCCGCCTTGCGGCCGTACTCGTTGATGGCGCGGGTCAGACCCGAGCGGAAGCCCGTCTCGTGCATACCGCCCTCGATGGTATTCATGTTGTTGGCGAAGGTCTGGACGATCTCCTCGTAGCTGTCGTTGTACTGCATGGCGATCTCGGCAATGCTGGTGCCCTTCTCGCCCCTCATGTAGATGACCTTATCGTGGATGGGATCGGCGTGCTTGTTCTCAATGAGGAAGCTGACAAAGGAGCGGATACCGCCCTCAAAGCAGAGATCGTCCTCGCGGTAGTTGCCGTTCTCGTCGGCCTGGCGCTCGTCGCGGAGGACGATACGCACACCCGCGTTGAGGAAGGACTGCTCGCGCAGACGACGAAGCAGGGTCTCGTACTCAAAGACCGTCTCCTCGAAAATGGTGGGATCGGGCTTAAATGTCACCTTCACACCGTGAGGACGGTCGGGAGAAGCCCCCTCGCACTTGAAGGCGCGGGCCACGTGACCTCGCTCAAACCGCTCGGTGTAGTGCTGACCATCCACCGCGTCGTCCAGCTCCAGCCATTCCGACAGGGCATTGACCACCGACGCACCCACGCCGTGGAGACCGCCCGCGATCTTGTAGCCGCCGCCGCCGAACTTACCGCCGGCGTGGAGGATGGTATAGACCACCTCGGGGGTGGGGATACCCTGCTTGGGGTGGATACCGCAGGGGATGCCTCGGCCGTTGTCGATGACGGTGATGCTGTTGCCCTCGTTGATGATGACCTCGATCTTGTCGCAGTACCCCGCCAGAGCCTCGTCGATGGAGTTATCCACGATCTCATAGACCAGGTGATGCAGGCCGCGGATAGAGGTGGTACCGATGTACATACCGGGGCGCTTACGCACCGCCTCCAAGCCTTCCAGCACCTGTATCTGTTTTTCGTCGTATACGACTTCTTCTTCTACTTGATTCTTCTCAATGTCAGCCATGTTTCTGATTCCTTTTCATGGTAAATAACAATTCGCTTGTATAATTCGTAATTCGCAATTCGTAATTAGAAAACGGATCGTCTAATGGAAAATTATTTGAGTTGGTATTCTGTTTAACGGTTCACGAGCTTTTAGGGATCGGGGGATCTGCTCAAAATTCGGTATCCGCAATTACGAATTACGAATTGCGAATTACGAATTCATCCCCCGCCGTCCCCTTTATTTCATTCCTCCCGCGTCCTCTCCTCCGAAGCTGCCCAGCCGTCCCATAAGGGCGGAGGTGGAGAGCTGGGAGAAATAGACCTTGTATTTGCCGTCCGCTCGGTCGCGGTAAAGGACGAAGGATTTGGGGATCTCATAGTTGGCCGAGGAGACAAGCTCCCGCTTTTCGGCCTCGGAGAGATACTTTCTGGTGATCCAGGAGGTGGTGGTACGGTCGGCGTCGAAGATGCCCACAATATCCCGCTCGCGGATGTTGATCTGATTGCCGATGTGCAGGTACATGCCTTACACCTCCTTCTGGGTGTAGCGGCCGCCGTCCACGTGGATGAGGTTGACGGCACCGCCGAAATCCGCCGCCGCGGGGTCGCAGGCGGTCATGATGACCTGACGGCCCTTCATCTCCTGCACCAGGTAATCCCGCCTGTGGGCATCCAGCTCGGAGAGAACGTCGTCAAAGAGGAATACGGGCATATCCCCCGCCGATTCATAGGCGGAGACCCAGCCCTCGGCCAGCTTCATGGCCAACGCCAGGGATCTCTGTTGCCCCTGAGAGGCGTACAGACGGGCAGGACGGCCGTTTAAGGTGATCTTCACGTCATCCTTGTGTATGCCCCACAGTGTGGCTCCCGCGCCGATCTCGCGGTCGTGGCGGGTGGTCAGCAGCTCCAGGTAGCGGGCCTCCAGCCTCTGCTGATCCGTAAAGATGTCAGGATCGTCGTGATGGGCTTCCAGCCACTCACTGCCCAGGGTGGGCTGGTAGGTCAGCTCGGGCAGCTCGTCGCCCCCCTCGTACTTGGTCATCATATCCGAAAAGCAGGCTTTTACGTGGTCGTTGACCTGACTCACGTAGCGGGCGCGGTGGATGGTGATGATCGCTGCTTCATGGGCCAGCTGGGCCGACCACATGGGTTCGGTGGCCTTGAAGGTGGCCATATCCTCGGGGGCCCGCTTGAGCAGGGCGTTTCGCTCCTTGAGGAGCTTGTTGTAGCGCTGGAGGCTTTGCAGGTACATGGGCCGCAGCTGGGACAGGGCCACGTTCAGATAGTTTCTGCGTAGCTCGGGGCCTCCCTGGATAAGGGAGAGATGCTCGGGACAGAACAGAACCACCCGAAAGGCACCCACCATCTCGGACATCCGCCCGATCTTGAGTCCGTTCTGCTCCACGATCCGATGTCCCCGCCCCGCAAACAGGCGGAAGGACAGGCTCTGCTGCCGCACCGAGTCGCTGAAGCGGTTGACCACGCGGGCGGACTCTTCCCCGAAGCGGATCAGCTCGGCCTCCTTGACGGGTCGGAAGCTTTTTCCCAGAGCGGTGAAGTAGACCGCCTCCAGAAGATTGGTCTTGCCCTGGGCGTTGTCTCCGTGGAGGAGGTTAACCCCCTCGGTAAAGGCAACCGACGCCGACCCGATATTGCGGAAATTCTCAATTTCTATGCTATGACAGACCGTGCCGATCACCTCGCTTTCAGGGTAAGTCGTTTATTTTGTAAATGTCAGATACAAGATACCTTGAATCCTACTTTTTCTATGACACTTTTTTAAAGTTTTAGGAGATTCTTAAGAACCCTTTTCCAAAAGGGTTCTTAAGCCGCCGGAGGCCGTTCCCCCTCAGTCCTTCATACGGACGGGGAGGAGCATGAAGAGGTCCTCGTCGGTGGTATCCTCGTCATTGGGTTCGATGTTGATGCTGGAGAGGGGGGAGGACATGGAGAACTTGACGCGGTCAGCCTGGCAGGCGCGGAGGCTGTCGATGAGGTAGCGGTTGTTGAAGGCGATGACCAGATCGTCACCCTCGTGACCGATGGCCACCTCGTCGTAGGAGGAGCCGGTGCCGGAGGTAGCCGAGATCTTCAGAATATTGCCCTGAACCTCCAGGCGGACGTGGGAGCGGACAGATCCCGCCACCTTCTCCTCGGTGATCAGAGCGGCGTGCTCCAGAGCCGAGATGACCGACTCGCGGTCGGCGTAGACGGTGATGCGGTGGTTGCGGAGAATGATGCGGTTGTAGTCGATGTACTCGCCCTCGATGAGCTTGGAGAAGAAGGTCAGATTGCCCATGACGAATATGATGTTCTTACGGCTGGTGTAAATGGTGACCACAGCCTCCTCGTCCTTGTCACTGAGCAGCTTGTACAGCTCGCTCACTGACTTGTTGGGCAGGATAAAGCGGGTGTCCTCCACGGCCAGATCCGATTCCAGACCGTACAGATCAGCCGCAGTGGCGCAGGTGGCCATCTTGAAGGAGTCGCAGGAGACCATGTGGAGCTTGCCCTCCTTGATGGAGAAGAACAGACCGTTGAGGACGGGTCTCTGGTCGTTGACGCCCATGGCGTACAGGCACTTGGCCATCATGGAGCGCACCACCTTCTGGGAGGCCACGAAGCCCTGGGTAGAGGTCAGACGGGGGATCTCGGGGAAGTCCTTGGCGGGGAGAGCGGTCATGGTATGGGAGGAGCGGCCGCTGACGATGGTGGCGCAGTTGCGGTCATCCACGGTCAGGGTAATGTCGCCGCCGTCCATGACGCGGACGATCTGGGAGAACTTGGAGGCGCTGACAATGGCGGAGCCCGCCTCGATAACGTCGGCCTCGATGGTAATGCGAACACCCTTTTCAATGTCATAGGTGGTCATGACGCAGGTGTTCGGCAGGCTGGCCTCAATGAGGATACCCTCGGTGGCGGCCAGCGTCATTTTGGTGGAAACGCCGCTCATCAGAGGAGCCACGGCGGCGCAGATCACGTCCTTGCGAAATACGATCTTCATAACAATACTCCTTAAAAGTTGATTCATCATCCCGAAGGGCGGGACGCATGTATGTATGACGCGATGGAATACGGAATTTTGGAAGGGACGACATGGAAGCTGCTGTGCCGCCCGCCCTGTCAGATCCTCTCTGGCTTATGCGCGCGCACGCGCGAGAGAAGACAGAGAATACATAAGATAACATGAGAATACCAGAAGTAGTATCCGTAGTACCCATGGAAAATGTGGAAAATTGATTTCACCTTGACACGCAAGGATTTTTTGAAAACGATGACAGAATTTTTTTGTGGAGAAGCCACCGAATCGCTGTGGATGAAATGTGTAAAATCCGGATCCTGTAAGAAAATCAGCCCCAAAAAGTGATTTTTTCATTTTCACCGCCGCGAATCTTGTCGCTGTGGAAAATTTACCCCCGCGGATCGGTGGAAAACTCGGGGAGCTTGTCCACGGCGTCCTGTGGATAATTTTGGGACAATCTGTTTCTCCACAGGCCTGTGGAAAGCTTTTCCACAGCTTCAAGCCTGTGCGGAACCTTAAAAAAGGTCGAATTCTAAGGAAAAATGGGGAATTTTGGGATTCTGTACAAAATTGAAAACCGAAAACTGTGCAAAACTCATTTTTTCCACACACTTTTCCACAACTTGTGGAAAAGTGTGTGGAAAGTCCACAGGAGCCTTGCAACGGCGGTGGAAAAACGGTTGACGGATAGGCACTTTTCCACAGGGGATCGGCTGGGAGAAAAATCAGCTTCCCTTGATTTCCTTGACCATTTCCTCCATCTCGGTGCGGAAAACGGGGTTCTGGGCCATGCGCTTTTCGATGGTATCCAGGGAGGAAATGACGGTGGAGTGGTCGCGCTCGATGATCTTACCGATGTTGGGCAGGGACATATCGGTGATCTGGCGGATGACGTAGACCGTGATGTGGCGGGCGTTGGCGATCTCCTTGGTGCGCTTGGAGCTGACGATCTCCTCCCGCTTGATGTTGTACTTCTTGTACACCGCGGCGAAGATCTTGTCCACGGTCACGGTCACAGGCTCGGCACCCCCCAAAAGCTCCGAAATGCAGCTTCTGGCCAGCTCCATGGTGACGTGACGGCCGGTGAGGAAGCTCTTGGCTCCCAGCTTCTTGATGGCACCCTCGATCTGACGGATGTTGGAGCGGAGATTCTCGGCCAGGAAAGCCAGCACGTCCTCGGGAATGGAAACGTTGAACAGCTCGGCCTTCTTTTTGATGATGGCGGTACGCAGCTCCAGATCCGGGGGCTGGATATCGGCAATGAGGCCCCACTCGAAGCGGGTCTTGAGTCGATCCTCCAGGGTCTTGATCTCACGGGGAGGACGGTCGGAGGTCATGATGATCTGCTTGCCGGCCTCGTGGAGGGCGTTGAAGGTGTTGAAGAACTCCTCCTGGGTGGAGGTCTTACCCGCGATGAAGTGGATATCGTCGATGAGCAGGACGTCGCAGGAGCGGTACTTGTCACGGAATTCGGTCATGGCCTGGCGGGACATGGAGTCGATCATCTGGTTGGTGAAGTCCTCGCCCTTGATGTAGATGACCCGCACGTTGGCGATCTTCTTCTTCAGCTCGTTGGTGATGGCATAGAGCAGGTGGGTCTTACCCAGACCGCTGGGGCCGTAGATGAAGAGGGGATTGTAGGCCTGGGCGGGACGGTCAGCCACGGCGATACAGGCGGCGTGAGCGAACTTGTTGGAGGCACCTACGATGAAGTTGTCGAAGGTGTACTGGAAATTGAAGGGAGGAAGGGTAGAGCCGATGCTGGTGGGCTGGAAGGTATCCTCCTGGGGATTGTTTTCCTCCTCGGGAGTATCCGCCACAGCCTCGGCGGCGGGCTTGTCCACCACTCTCTGCATGAGGGAGGGCTCGTCGGGGGGGATGATGGGAGTTCCCTCACAAACCAGGGAGAGCTTGACCTCAAAGCCCAGCATTTCGGAGAAGCGGCGCTCGATATCCGCCTTATATTTGGAGGTCACCACGCGGATCTTGACCTCGGATTCGGCCTTCATGGTGACGGTAGAGCCTTGAAAATCCACTACCTCCAGGCCGCCCATCCACAGATCGGTGATGATATCGCTGAGCTCGGGGCGGAAGGATTCCCGCACCAGATGCCAGACCTGGGAAATGTCGTCGAGATAAGCCATAGAATATATCCTTTCCGTCATTTTTTGTCTTACGCGCCGTTTTGAAGAGGGAAAAGCTCCTTCCCTACGCACGCGCGCGTTATATATATAATATAATTAACTTATTATAACATATGAACGCAGAAAAATCAATACCCATTCGAGATTTTCTGCGTAAATTGCATGTCATACCTGTGGAAATGTGGGGATTGATGGGTGTTTTTGAAATTGTAAAATTTATATGAATTAGCGAAATTTAGTGTGATAGATGTTAAATTTGGTATTATCTGTAATTTTTTTTGACGGTCATCCTGAGCGAAGGGCGAAGCCCGGAACTCGCTTGCGAGTTCGGTCGTAGGATCTATGGCCGTTAAAGGAGATCCTTCGACTCCGCCGCGTTGCGGCTCCGCTCAGGATGACTCTTCAAGACACACCGCAAAACCCCAATTCGAAATATCCACAATGCCTCACATATGACATATATATGTAAGAAAGCACACTCCATCCCACCCCTTTCCAAGCACAAAAAACCCCCCGCCGAAGCGGAGGGTTTTGAGTTAGGTTTGGATTGAATCCACTATATGAGTATGAAATTACTCGTTACGAGATCACTCGTAGAGCTTCTTCATTCTCTCCAGTCTGTCGAACTTGGCGGCAGCGGAAGCCTCGGCCTTGGCGAACAGAGCCTCTGCGCGCTCGGGGTTGGAGGCAGCCAGACGTGCGTAGCGGTTCTCGGACTTGATGAACGCGGTGTAGTCACCGGTAGGAGTCTTGGAATCCACGCTCAGCTTGTTGTTCTCCAGAGTGGGGTTGTAGCGGAACAGATGCCAGTAGCCGGCGTCAACAGCCTTCTTCATCTCGAGCTGGCAGTTCTGCATACCGCCCTTGACACCGTGCATCTCGCAGGGAGCGTAACCGATGATCAGGGAAGGACCGTTGTAAGCCTCAGCCTCGGACAGAGCCTTGAGCAGCTGGTTCATATCAGCGCCCATAGCGACCTGTGCCACGTAGACGTAGCCGTAGGACATGGCGATCTCAGCCAGGTTCTTCTTGCCGATGGCCTTACCGGCGGCGGCGAACTGAGCCACCTGACCGATGTTGGAAGCCTTGGAGGCCTGTCCACCGGTGTTGGAGTACACCTCGGTATCGAAGACGAAGACGTTGACGTTCTCGCCGGTAGCCAGGACGTGATCCAGACCGCCGAAGCCGATGTCGTAAGCCCAACCGTCACCACCGAAGATCCAGACGGACTTCTTGTTCAGGTACTCCTTCTCGGCCAGGATGGCGGGAGCAACAGGGCAACCCTGAGCAGCAGCCTTCTCCAGCTCGACCACCAGAGCCTTGGTAGCGGCCTCGTTAGCCTTACCGTCGTCCTTGGTGTCCAGGTAAGCCTGAGCGGCAGCCTTGAACTCGTCGGAAGCCTTATCGGAGTTCATCATCTCCTCGACCTGAGCCATGAGTCTCTCGCGGACGGCCTTCTGACCGAGGGCGATACCCAGACCGTGCTCGGCGTTGTCCTCGAACAGGGAGTTAGCCCAAGCGGGACCCTTGCCGGACTCGCGGTTGACGGTGTAAGGAGTTGCGGGAGCGGAGCCACCCCAGATGGAGGAGCAACCGGTCGCGTTGGAGATATACATTCTCTCACCGAACAGCTGAGTGATCAGGCGAGCGTAAGAGGTCTCGGCACAGCCTGCGCAGGAGCCGGAGAACTCGAGCAGGGGCTGCTTGAACTGAGAACCCTTGACGGTGTTGTCAGCGAAGGGCAGCTCCTTGGAGGAGACGTTGGCGACGCAGTAGTCGAAGGGAGCCTGCTGATCGGCCTCCTGAGCCTGGGGAACCATGTAGATGGCCAGATCCTCGGGCTTGACCTTCTCGCCTGCGGCGGCGGCCTTCTTCTCGGCGGTGGCGTTGACAGGGCAAGCCTTCACGCAGAGGGTACAGCCCATACAATCCAGAGGAGAAACAGCGATGGTGAACTTGTAGCCCTCGCAGCCCTTACCGATCATCTTAGCGGTGAACTTGGTGGACTCGGGAGCGTTGGCAGCCTCATCGGCATCCAGCGCGTAGGGACGGATGGCGGCGTGAGGGCAGACGAAGGAGCAGTTGTTACACTGAGCGCACTTGGTGGGATTCCAGGTAGGAACCATAACGGCAACGCCGCGCTTCTCGAAGGCAGCGGAGCCCTGGGGGAAGGTACCGTCCACGTAGTCCACGAAAGCGGATACGGGCAGGCTGTCACCCTTCATGGCGTTGACGGGGGTCACCACGTTGTTGACGAATGCACCCAGATCAGCGCGGTCGCAGGTCTTGGCGGCGGCGGCCTCGTCGTCAGCGCAGGTAGCCCAAGCGGCGGGAACCTCAACGGCGTGGTATGCGTTGGCACCGGCGTCGATAGCGGCATGGTTCAGGTCAACGATGGCCTGGCCCTTCTTCAAGTAGGACTTGGTAGCCATGTACTTCATGTAGTCGATGGCCTCGGCTGCGGGCAGGATGGCTGCCAGAGCGAAGAAGGCGGACTGAAGCACAGTGTTCTTGACCTTGGCGTTACCCAGATCACGAGCCAGCTTGGTAGCGTTGATGATGTAGAACTTGATGTTGTTCTTAGCGATATACTGCTTCACAGCGGAAGGCAGGTTGGCATCCAGCTCCTCGACGGACCAGTTGCAGTCCAGCAGGAAGGTACCGTTGGGCTTAATATCCTGCACGATGTCGTAGCGGGAGATGTAAGCCTGGTTGTGGCAAGCCACGAAGTCAGCCTTATTGATGTAGTAAGGAGACTTGATGGGGGTGTCACCGAAGCGCAGGTGGGAGATGGTGATACCGTTGGTCTTCTTGGAGTCATACTGGAAGTAAGCCTGAATGTACTTGTCAGTATGGTCACCGATGATCTTGATGGAGTTCTTGTTCGCACCGACGGTACCGTCGCCGCCCAGACCCCAGAACTTGCAGGCCTTGGTGCCGGCAGGAGCGGTGTCGGGAGCCACAGTCTCCTCGAGGGAGCAATTGGTCACGTCGTCTACGATACCAATGGTGAAGTTTGCCTTGGGCTCGTCCTTGGCCAGGTTCGCGAAGATAGCGAAGATGGAGGAAGGAGGAGTATCCTTGGAGCCCAGACCGTAGCGGCCGCCGACGACCTTCTTCTGGATACCGTGAGTAGCCAGAGCGGTGACGACGTCGAGGTACAGAGGCTCACCCAGGGAGCCGGGCTCCTTGGTACGGTCGAGGACAGCGATCTTCTCGCAGGTTGCGGGAATGGCCTCGATGAGCTTATCGGCGCAGAAGGGACGGTACAGGCGGACCTTGATCAGACCGACCTTCTCACCCTGAGCCAGCATGTAGTCGATGACCTCCTCTGCCACGTCGCAGATGGAGCCCATAGCGATCATGACGCGGTCTGCGTCGGGAGCGCCGTAGTAGTTGAAGAGCTTATAGTCGGTGCCCAGCTTGGCGTTGACCTTGTCCATGTACTCCTCGACGATGGCGGGCAGAGCGTCGTAGTAGCGGTTGCAGGCCTCGCGGTTCTGGAAGAAGATATCACCGTTCTGAGCGGAGCCGCGGAGCACAGGATGCTCGGGGTTCAGAGCGCGGCTGCGGAAAGCGGCCACAGCGTCCATATCCACCATCTCAGCCAGATCAGCGAAGTCCCAGACCTCGATCTTCTGGATCTCGTGAGAGGTACGGAAGCCGTCGAAGAAGTTCAGGAAGGGAACGCGGCCCTTGATGGTAGCGAGGTGAGCGACAGCACCCAGATCCATGACCTCCTGGGGGTTGGTCTCAGCCAGCATAGCGAAACCGGTCTGACGGCAAGCGTAGACGTCGGAGTGATCGCCGAAGATATTCAGAGCGTGAGAAGCCACGCAACGGGCGGACACGTGGAAGACGCAGGGGAGAAGCTCACCGGCGATCTTGTACATGTTGGGGATCATGAGGAGCAGACCCTGGGATGCGGTGTAGGTGGTGGTCAGCGCACCTGCGTTCAGGGAGCCGTGGACAGTACCGGCGGCGCCTGCCTCGGATTCCATCTCCATCACGTTGACGGTGGTACCGAAGATGTTCTTGAGTCCCTGTGCAGACCACTGGTCTACCCAGTCAGCCATGGGGCTGGAAGGGGTAATCGGGTAAATGCCGGCGACTTCGGTGAAAGCATAGCTTACCGTAGCGGCTGCCTGGTTACCATCCATGGACACTTTTTTTCTGATGATTGCCATTTTAGGAAATTCCTCCTTGAAAATTTTTCCCCGTGGGAGCAAAACCACGGGACAAATTTGCTCACCATATATCATACCATACTTTTTTAAAAAAGTAAAGGGCTTTTGCGAAATTTCAAGAATTTGGCGAAAAAAAGTTTACATAAATTTTATATATACGCGTTTTTTTTGGGGCGCGGTACTTGACGAAAGCCTGAAAGAATGGTACAATATCATGGGTTACTATGACGTAACTGGTAATAAATGGTAATTTAAGGAAACTATATGAGTGAGAATACAATCACAAGAACCTCGGTGGCGGTGATCGGCGCGGGGCACGCGGGCTGTGAGGCGGCGCTGGCCTCGGCGCGGATGGGCGTGGATACGGTGCTTTTCACCCTGTCCCTGGATCAGATCGCCAATATGCCCTGCAATCCCTCCATCGGCGGTACGGCTAAGGGGCATCTGGTCTATGAGATCGACGCTCTGGGGGGCGAGATGGGCAGATGCGCCGACGCTGTGACACTTCAGAGCCGTACTCTGAATCTGGGTAAGGGTGCCGCCGTCCATTCCAAGCGGGTACAGGCGGATCGGGTGGCCTACCACGTCCGCATGAAGCATACCCTGGAGCAGACCCAAAACCTCCGCGTGGTGCAGGCCGAGATCACCGATATTATCGAAGAAATTGACGAAAACAGCGGTGAAGACTGCGGCGAAGGCCGCGGCAATAGTAAGGGCGTCCGCGCCGTCATCACCCGCCTCGGAGAGCGCTGGGATTGCGATGCCGTCATCATCGCCACGGGTACCTATCCCGAGGCAAAAATCTTTGTCGGAGATAAGAATTTTGAATCGGGGCCCGATGGCTCTCTGCCTTCAAAGGGGCTGTCCGCTTCCCTGTCGGCTATGGGTATCAAGCTCATGCGCTTCAAGACGGGAACTCCCGCCAGAGTCAAGCGGGAGACCATCGACCTGTCGGTGCTGGAGGTTCAGCCGGGGGAGGACGGTGCCATTCCTTTCTCGACACAAACCGACAAAAACACCTACCTACAGGGCGATCAGATTCCCTGCCACATTGTCTACACCAACGCCGAGACCCACCGCATCATTCACGAGAATATCCATAGAAGCGCCATGTATTCGGGCCAGATCAGCGGTACGGGGCCTCGTTACTGCCCCTCCATTGAAGACAAGATCGTCCGCTTTGCCGATAAGGAGCGTCACCAGCTCTTTGTGGAGCCTATGGGTGAGCATACCGAGGAGATGTACATCCAAGGCTTCTCCACCTCCCTCCCCACCGACGTGCAATGGAAGATGATCCGATCTCTCAAGGGATTTGAAAACGCTGAGATTATGCGCTACGCCTACGCCATTGAGTATGATTGCATCGATCCTACCCAGCTGTATGCCACGCTGGAATTCAAGGATCACCCGAATCTCTACGGCGCGGGACAGTTCAACGGTACCTCGGGCTATGAGGAGGCCGCTGCCCAGGGACTGGTGGCGGGTATTAATGCCGCACTTACCGCTCTCGGTAAGGACAAGATTACCCTCCCCCGTTCCGGCAGCTACATCGGTACGCTGATCGACGATCTGGTCACCAAGGGCACCAACGAGCCCTACCGCATGATGACCTCTCGCTCGGAATTCCGTCTGATTTTGCGCCAGGATAACGCCGATCTGCGCTTGACGCCCATTGGATATGCCTGCGGACTCATTTCCGAGGACAGATATCAAGCGTTTTTGAACAAAAAAGAGGCGGAAGAGACCGAAAAAGCCCGTTTGGAGGCGACTCATCTCGGCCCGGATGCCGTGAATCCCGTTATGGATCAACTGGGATTGGAACCCGTCAAATCCGGCGTATCCCTGGGAGATCTTTTGAGAAGACCCCAGATCACCTATGAGGATCTGACGCCTATTGATATTCGTCGGCCTGTTCTGACACAGGAGATCATCAAAACTGTAGAAACCGACGTCAAATACGCGGGCTACATCAAACGAGAATTGGCAGAAGTCGAAAGACAAAAAAAGCTGGAATCCAAGCACATTCCCGAGAATCTGGACTATCGAAACATCAAGGGTCTGCGTCTGGAGGCTTCGCAAAAGCTGGATAAGTTCCGTCCCGCAACTGTGGGTCAGGCATCCCGAATTTCGGGAGTCAGTCCTGCGGATATTTCGGTTTTGCTGATGTATTTGGGTATAAAGTAAGGAAATATAAAAAATGAGTCAATTTAAAGAACTATTTACGGATATCTTTCAGAAAAACGGACTGGATCAATACATTCGGGACGATATCATAGCGAAATTCGAGGAACTGACCGATATCATGATTGCTACGAATGCCGTCATGAATATCACTGCGCTGACAACGATGGATAAAATCATTCCGCTACATTATGCCGATTGCGCAAAAATTGCCGACTCCATTCCGCAAGGTGCAAAAATTGCGGATATCGGATGCGGCGGCGGATTTCCCATTCTTCCTCTCGCCATCATCCGTCCCGACCTGCAGCTCGTCGGTATTGACAGTACGGATAAGAAGATCAAGTACGTACAGAATACCGCCGATCATTTTGGCTTGAACGTCAAGGCTATCAGCGGCCGCGCCGAGAATCTGGCAAAAATAGCGGAGCATCGTGATGCGTACGATATTGTCGTGAGCCGTGCGGTTGCTCGATTGAACGTACTGGATGAGCTTTGTATGCCCTTTGTCAGGATTGACGGAAAATTCATTGCCATGAAAGGGGCTGCCGGACAGGAAGAATTGAATGAAGTGACAAACGGCATCCACAAGTTGGGTGGTGAATTGATTTCAGCTAAAGAGTACGTGCTTTACACGGGAGAAACGGCTGAAAAAAGAGTTTTGATCGAAATTCAAAAAACAAAGGCCACACCAAAAGGATTTCCCCGAGGATTTGGTGCGATCAAAAAGAAACCCTTGTAAATTCATGTTCCACGTGAAACATTTGTTTTGCGTGGAATTTTTGTTTCACGTGAAACGATGTGCTGTAAAAAATGTTTCACGTGAAACAAAAAGCGAAATGTGAGAGTGTTCCACGTGAAACAAAAAAACGTGTGTAAATGTTCCATGTGAAACAAAAATATGAATACAGAAAAAATATTTGGTAATCCTACAGAAAACCCTTGCAAAATCTCACATTTTGTGATATACTTATGGCAGTTTCTATTATAAAGGAGGAAAAGACCAAAATGGGCAAGATGATATCCTTTGCCAACCAAAAAGGCGGCGTCGGTAAGACCACTTCGGCGGTCAATATTGCGGCTTCCTTGGGTGTGCTTGGTTACAAGACCCTGCTCGTTGACCTGGATCCCCAGGGTAACGCCACCAGCGGCGTCGGCGTAGCAAAGAAAGGTCTGAAATTCACCATCAAGGATGTTCTGATGGGCGATTGTAAGATTGAAGATTCCATCATTCAAACCGAATTTGAAAAGCTGTCCTTGATCCCGGCTAACATGAGCCTGGCAGGTACTGAATTTGATCTGCTTCAGGAGGATACGCCCGAGCCTTGGGCGGTCATGCGAAATGCTTTCGCTTCGATCAAGGATCAGTACGATTACATCATTGTGGATTGTCCCCCCTCTCTGGGTATGCTGACTATGAACTCTCTGTCGGCCAGCGACGGTGTGGTAATCCCCATGCAGTGTGAATTTTACGCCCTGGAGGGACTGTCTCAGCTGATGATCACCATCAGTAAGATCAAGTCTCACTACAATAACACCCTCACGGTCACGGGAATCCTGCTGACCATGTATACCAACCGTCTCCTACTGACCCAGCAGGTGAAGAGCGAGCTGAAAAAGCATTACGCAGGTAAGCTTTTTGAAACTCACATCAGCCGTGGTGTCAAGCTTTCGGAGGCCCCCGGTTTCGGTCTGCCTGTGTACTATCACGATAAGCGCGGTAAGGGCACCAACGAGTATCTGGCTGTGGCCAACGAGTTGGCTACAAGAATCTAAGAAGAGGAGAAACTGAAAAATGGCAAAAAATAAAGGTCTTGGACGTGATTTCTACTCTCTGATCGATGACAATATGCCCGAAAGCAAGCCCGAAGCGAAAACCACCATCAAAATCAGCCGCATCACTCCCCGCGGCGACCAGCCTCGCAAGAGCTTTGATGATAACGCGCTCCAGGTGCTGGCCGATTCCATCCGCGAGCATGGCGTGATTCAGCCCATCGTAGTGCGTGAGCTGGGCGTTCTGGACGATAATTATGAGATTATCGCCGGCGAGAGACGCTGGAGAGCCGCAAAAATGGCGGGTTTGGATGAAATTCCTGCCGTGATTATGACCGGAGACGAGCTGAAGGTGGCTGAGGTGGCTCTCATTGAGAACGTTCAGAGAAAGGATCTGAACCCCATTGAAGAGGCCATGGCCTACAAGGCTCTGATTGAACGCTTCGGATTGAAGCAGGAAGAAGTGGCACAGCAGGCAGGCAAGAGCCGTTCCGCCATTGCCAATATACTCCGTCTGCTGGAGCTGCCCGATGAGGTGCTGGTCATGGTACAGGAGGAAAAGCTCTCCATGGGTCATGCCAGAGCCCTTTTGGGTCTGAATGACGAGGAAAAAATGCTTCCTCTGGCCGAGCTGACCGTGGAAAAGGAGCTTTCTGTCCGCGAGGTGGAGGCATTGGTGCGTAAACACAATATCATCCCCGAGGAGACTGTGGAGGTTCCCGAGAACAACGCCGCCATGCAACGCCGTATCTACATGAAGGATCTGGAGGACAAGGCCAGAACCAAGCTGGGCCGCAAGGTCAAGATCCATGAGACCGGCAGAAAGAAGACCGTGGAGCTGACCTTCGAGGATGACGAAGACCTGGAGAATCTGCTGAAAACCATTATCGGACAAGACATTTTTGACTAATACATACTCCATATAAGAAAGGAAAAATCACCATGCTGGATATCAAGTATATCAGAGAAAACCCCGAGGAGGTCATCGCGCGCCTCCTGATCAAGGGCAAGGACGCCCGCGAGGACATTGAGGCCATTCTGGCTCTGGACGGCGAGAGACGCACCCTCATCACCGAGACCGAGGCCATCAAGGCCGAGCAGAACAAGATGAACAAGCTGGTTCCCCAGTACAAGAAGGAGGGCAAGGACGTTGCTCCCCTCTTCGCTGAGATGAAGGCTATGTCGAACAAGACCAAGGAAATCGACGAAAAACTCAAGGAGGTGGAGGCAAAGCAGACCGATATCATGCTGGGCCTGCCCAATCTGCCCGATACCGACCTGCTTCCCGGCGGCAAGGAGAACAACCAGCCTCTCCGCTACTGGGGTGAGCCCAGAAAGTTCGATTTTGAGCCCAAGCACCACGTGGATCTCTGCACCGATCTGGGCCTCATCGACTACGATCGCGGCACCAAGCTGGCAGGCTCCGGCTTCTGGATCTACCGCGGTATGGGTGCCCGTCTGGAGTGGGCTCTGCTCAACTACTTCATCGATACCCACCTGGCTGACGGCTACGAGCTGATCCTGCCTCCCCACATGCTGGAGTACGAGTGCGGTCTGACTGCGGGTCAGTTTCCCAAGTTCGCCGATGAGGTCTACAAGATCGAGAACCCCACCGACAACCGCATGCACTACATGCTCCCCACCGCTGAGGCCGCTCTGGCTTCCCTGTACCGCAACGAAATTCTCACCGAGGCCGATCTGCCCAAGAAACTGGTCTCCTATACCCCCTGCTTCCGCCGTGAGGCCGGTTCCTACCGCTCCGACGAGCGCGGTATGGTTCGCGGACACCAGTTCAACAAGGTGGAGATGTTCCAGTACACCCTGCCCGAGCAGTCCGATGCCGCCTTTGACGAGCTGGTGACTAAGGCCGAGGCACTGGTGGCCGGTCTGGGCTTCCACTTCCGCACCGTGAAGCTGGCTGCCGAGGATTGCTCCGCTTCCATGGCCAGAACCTACGATATCGAGATCCAGATTCCCTCCATGAACGGCTATAAGGAGGTCTCCTCGGTCTCCAACGCCCGCGATTACCAGGCTCGCCGCGGTATGATCCGCGTCAAGCGCGCCAACGGTAAGACCGAGTATGTCCACACTCTGAACGGTTCGGGTCTGGCCACCAGCCGTATCCTGCCCGCTCTGGTGGAGCAGAACCAGAACGCCGACGGCAGCATCAACGTCCCCGACGTGCTGAAGAAGTACCTGGGCGTGGATGTGATCCGTAAGTAATGTGGGTGACCCCCATGATGTGGTTGAATCGCCTGTTTTTGTCGACATCGGGGGAGCCGTCTCTCTTTGAGGAGCTGTGGGAGTATCTCGAAGGAAAATACTTCTCGGTGGACGTGGGACGCTACGAGCATATCAGCATCGGCTCGGGCTCCCTCGTCACCCTCCAGAAGATCGTCCTGGGCATTTGTCTGGGTATCATCATCGCCGCCGCCATGGTCTGCTACGATAAGAACCGTCTGGGTGCCTTCGTGCGGCAGATCGTCCGCGAGCAGGCCCTGTGGCCCGACAAGGCCAAGACCCTCGCGGAGTTGGGCTTTGCCCGCAACGGTGGCGTCAAGGCCAGCCTGCGCAGTCACAATAA
>JBGVRH010000043.1:0-33009 GCA_045128275.1 Eubacteriales bacterium
CCCTACAGGTCACGCTATAGTAAACAGACACCCGAAAAGTTATTGTCAAACAAGGAAATGTGCTTGTAGGGGCGGCCCCATGTGGCCGCCCGTGAACGCGCGAAGCGCGTTCAATTCCGCAGGAATATAACAGCGCGATAAACTGCAATTTACGCCTTTTTCGCCCCCCGAATGGTCTCGTAGGCCCCCCAGATCCTCTCGGCGACCTCCTCCACCGTCCCCGCGGCGTTAACCGTGATGATGAGATCCTCATCCTTCAGATACTCAGTAACACGGGCGAAACGGGCGCGGATCTTCTCCTGCTGGGCTACCGTCTCGTAGATTTCCAGTTCGTCGGTGGTGCGTCCCGCGCGGATGCGGGCCATGCTGTCCTCGGGGTTCATATCCAGGAGAATGGCGCCGTCGGGCCTGCGGATATGGGGACAGTCCAGATTCATGCGGGCAACCCACTCGAAGTTGTCCCCCTGACCCTGGTAGGCCATGGAGGCGTAGTAGTAGCGGTCGGAGATGACGGTCTTGCCCTCGGCGAGCCACCCCTCGATCTCGGCGTTGTGGCCGATGCGGTCGATGAGGAACAGCGCGGCCATGCGGGAGTTGTTGGCGGGCTCCTTTCCCGACAGAGCGCGGCGGAGAGCCTGACCGTCGGGGGAGGTGGAGGGCTCGCAGGTCAGCACCGTCTCCATGCCGAGGGAGTTCAGCCTCTCGCAGAGCAGGCGCATCTGGGTGGTCTTGCCCGTGCCGTCCATGCCGTCGAAGACGATGAACAGGGGGACTTGCTTCTGTATGGTATCAGGGGACATGATTTCCTCCGTGGTTCGATAGTTTTCCCTAATTATAACCCATTTTGGGATGTTTGTCAAGGTTGCGGTGAAATTTCCTCGCCACGAAAAAGCCGCGAAAACCCCTTGATTTTTTCGCCGGAGTATGGTATAATAACATGGATTATGTCATCCTTCGCTGCGGCGACCCCCACAGAACACGAAAGGAAACCATACGTTATGAAAAATCAATACGATGTGATCATCATCGGCGCAGGCCCCGGCGGTATCTTCACAGCCTATGAGCTGTCCCGCTTGACCACGAATCTCAAGATCGCCGTGTTCGAGTCCGGCAACCCTCTGGAGAAGCGCAAGTGCCCCATCGACGGGGTGAAGGTCAAGGCCTGCCTTGGCTGTAAGCCCTGCGCCATTATGAACGGCTTCGGCGGCGCGGGTGCCTTCTCGGACGGTAAGTACAACATCACCAACAGCTTCGGCGGTACCCTCCACGAATACGTGGGCAAGGCCAAGGCCACCGAGCTCATGGAGTACGTGGACAAGATCAACCTCGCCTACGGCGGCGAGGGGACTCACCTCTACACCACCGCCAATTCCGATATCAAGAAGCTCTGCGTGCAGAACGGACTCCACCTGCTGGACGCCTCCGTCCGCCACCTCGGCACCGATATCAACTACATCGTGCTGGAGAACCTCTACAACGAGCTGAAGGAGAAGGTGGACTTCTTCTTCCGCGCCCCCGTGGATACGGTCGGAAAGACGGATGACGGCTACGTGGTGGTCAGCGGCGGCAAGGAGTATACCTGCGACAAGTGCGTGATCTCTGCGGGACGGAGCGGCAGTAAGTGGATGGAGAGTGTCTGCCGTGATCTGGCCATCCCCACTAAGTCCAACCGCGTGGACATCGGTGTCCGCGTGGAGCTGCCCGCCGAGGTCTTCGCCCACCTCACCGACGAGCTGTACGAGTCCAAGATCATCTACCGCACTGAGAAGTTCCAGGATCTGGTGCGTACCTTCTGCATGAATCCCCACGGCGTGGTGGTCAACGAGAACACCAACGGCATCGTCACCGTCAACGGCCACAGCTATGAGGATCCCGCCAAGCACACGGGCAACACAAACTTCGCCCTTCTAGTCTCCAAGCACTTCTCCGAGCCCTTCAAGGACAGCAACGGCTACGGCGAGAGCATCGCCCGCCTGTCCAATATGCTGGGCGGCGGCGTCATGGTGCAGAGATTCGGTGACCTCATCCGCGGTCAGCGCTCCACCCCCTCCCGTATCCGCGAGGCCTTCATTGAGCCTACCCTCAACGCCACCCCCGGCGACCTGTCTCTGGTCATGCCCAAGCGTATCCTGGACGGTATCATCGAGATGATCTACGCCCTGGACAAGATCGCCCCCGGTACCGCCAACGACGATACCCTGCTCTACGGCGTGGAGGTCAAGTTCTACAACATGGAGGTGGCCATCGACGAGAATCTCGAGACCTGCCATAAGGGTCTGTTCGTCATCGGCGACTGCTCCGGCGTGACCCACTCCCTGTCCCATGCCTCGGCATCGGGCGTGCACGTGGCGAGGTATCTGGTGGAGACCATGTAAACGCAAACAAGAATCCATAGAAAAAGCCTGCTATCCAAGGGATGGCAGGCTTTTGTGCGCAACTAAAACGGGTTGCTTTTTTACAATGCAACTTGTTTTGGTTGCGTTAAGAGGGAATGAAACGCATGAGAAGAAGGGATACGGCCAGAGCAAAGGAAATACTGGCCATGGTGCCGATCAAGAATTTTTCCGCGAAACCGCTTTTTTCGAATTCCTTGAAACGGGCTACACTCTTGGCGGTCAGGACAAACGCGATCTCTCCTACGTGCCCGTTGATGATCAGGATTGCCACGATGAGTCTTTCCAAAAGCCCGATCAGATACCCACCCTTGTCGGGGGACTGGGGCTCGCTGTCCTTAGGCTCAAAGCAAGCGAGCAGACGGCTGATCAGAATGGCGGGGGGCTTCAGACACAGAAGGACGATCAGGGCATAGATCATATACTCGTGAAGAAGCGGGGAATCGTTGAGGGGGGGCCACCAAGGGGCGGGGGGACTGAAGTGCAGGCATCCAAAGTAGGCGATCAGGATGATGGCGATGTGGACCAGCTGATCTATGCAGAAGCTGTACAAGTGGGTGCGCGGTGTGTTCAGGTGACGATCGGTGACGATCTTGAGCCAATCAATGGCGAAATGGGCAAGGGAGACGACTGCCATCGGTAATATCGCCCGCAGGGGATGAACCGATAGGATCGCGCCCAAATAGAGGGTGGCGGCATAGATGACGGCATGGAGCAGCAGGTAGCGGAATTTTTGCCCCTTGTTTTTGGCGATGGCTTCGGTCTGAAGGTAGAAGTCGGCCAGAAGGTGTGCGATAATCAGTATGAATAATTGGGTCATACATGATACTCCTTGTCCATTTCAATCATAATTGATACTGCAATATTCCGCATGGTGTTTATGTGTCCTGATTCTATTGTCTTTTCAATATTCTGGCGGCTGGTTCCCGTAAATTCGGCTAATAAAGTAGGAATTCCTCGTCGGTGTGTATCAATAATGGTAAAAGCGGGATCTCTTTGCTTTCTCAGTTGGATATACAAGTCGTGATTCTTGTTTGAATAATCAAAAATTGTCGATATGAGTTCATCGTAGGTTCGGTTCAATATTTCCGGATACGAGGAACCTTTGCTAAAACGCTTTGCCGCGTATTCATAACTTTGATAATACGCTTTTTGAATCAAGTGAAACAGATGCTCTCCATTGTTTCCGCTTAAATTGGAATTGTCATGGATTAAAGGAGAGATTAGTTCTACCAATAGTGCACAATTACGCTGTGCTGGTTTCAATAGATCGGAAAGAGCTTTTTCTGCTTGCATAAGGGTGTTAGTTGTGTGGTCAAAAGAGTGAAGCCTTTTTTGTTGACTGTATAAAATTATTGAACGATCTGTGGATTCTTTCACCATGTTGATGGCTTGACGGGCATGGTGGTAGGCGGTTCCATCTTGCGCGGTCGTACCAGCACCATCAATCTTGATTGACCATTCTCCAACCCCAATACCTGCTCGAATTTGTACTGGATAAACCAACAGATTCAGCATGCGATAATACTGGTATGCGGCAAAAGGATAATAAAACAGTCCTTGTAATTCGTCGCCGGCACTGAATTCGACAGATTTAGCTATAGAATTGGAAAAATATGCGTTTAGGGCGTCAATGGATTCCAGTAAATGGTTTTGAATATCAAATCGATAACTAGAAGAATAACTGCGGGATTTCACTATGTCAATCATTAATGCAGAGTACATACAATCACCTCCGCCCCTATTATACCACATCTTCTCAAAAAAAGCAACCCCTTTTGGTTGCATTTTTTAAAAGCAATCAAAAGAGGTTGCGAAAATTTCATCAACCCTTCTCCAGAGCCGCTCTCGTCTGGGCCATGACCAGCTTGAAGTAAATACCTCTCTGATCAAGCAGCTCCTTATGAGTCCCGAACTCCGCGATCCGTCCGTGGTCAATGACCAGGATCTTGTCGGCGTTGCGGAGGGTGGAGAGACGGTGGGCGATGGCGAAGGTGGTGCGGTTGTCGGTCATCTTGTCGATGGCGTCCTGGATGAGCTTTTCGGTCTCGGTGTCCAGGGCCGCGGTGGCCTCGTCCAGAATGAGGATGGGGGGATTGTGGATCAGGGCGCGGGCAATGGCGATACGCTGGCGCTCACCGCCCGAGAGGGAGTAGCCCTTCTCACCCACGATGGTGTTGTAGCCCTCGGGGAGGCGCATGATGAAGTCGTGGGCATTGGCGGCTCTCGCGGCGCGGATGACCTCGGCGTCGGAGGCGTAGGGCAGGGCGTACTTGATGTTGTCGCGGATGGAGCCCGAGAACAGGTGGGTCTCCTGGAGCACCACGCCCATCTGGGAGCGGAGGGACTGCTGGGAGATGTCCTTGATGTTCACCCCGTCGATCTCAATGACACCGTCGGTGGGGTCGTACATACGCATGATGAGGTTGATGAGGGTGGACTTACCGCAGCCCGAGTGTCCCACGATACCGATCATCTCGCCGGCCTTGACCTCCACGCTGACGTTGCGCAGAACGGGGGTGGCGGACTCGTAGCCGAAGGTGACACCCTGCACGCTGACGTTGCCCTGAATCTTGAAATGCTCGGGCTTCTTGGCATCGGCCACATCGGGCTCTTCCTCCAGGATCTCTAGGATCTTACCGAAGGAGGTGGCGAAGGCGGAGATGTTACGGGGGATCAGGGTGATCTGCATCAGGGGGTTATAGATGATGGCGGCGTAGGTGTTGAACTGGTTCAGCTCACCCACCGACATAGCCCCGTGGAAGAGCATGACGTTACCGTACCACATGATGAGGTAGGAGCCGAAGCGTAGGGCAAAACCCAGCAGGGGGAAGACGGTATCGAAGATCTTGGCGGTATGCTCGTTCTGATGGGCCTGCTGGTTGGTGCAGTCGGTGAACTCCTCGATGGCGGCCTCCTCGCGGCCGTAGGCCTTGACCACGCGGATACCCGACAGCACGTCCTGAAGGGTACGGTTGGTGCGGTTGCCCTTCATCCACTGCTGGATGTTGAGGCGGCGCATCATGTGGCGGAAGAGGTAGATGGCGTAGCACACGAAGGGGATCGGCACGAACACGAAGGCCGACATGACGGGGCTCATGGAGAGGATCAGCACAAGACCCAGGAAGAAGGACAGGAGCTGGGCGAAGTAGGTGGGGAGGAGGTTGGTGATGAAGTTCTGTACCACCGCCACGTCGTTGTTGATACGGCCCATGAGGTCGCCCGTGGACTTCTTCTGCACCGAGGACATGGAGAGAAGCTGGATCTTCTCAAAGAGCAGGGTGCGGAGGAATCTCGTGAAGCGGTTTCCCGCCACGGCGGCGATACGGCCCTGTATCATGCTGATGACCTTGGACAGGATATCGAAGCCTACGATGGCGGCCACGATGAGGAAGAAATGGAGGAACCAGTTTTCCTTGGCATCGAAATTGCTGTTTTGAATGTAATCGTCGATCAGGGTCCTCTGGAGGATGGGCACCACGAAGGTGATGGCCATACCGATGAAGGCGGTGATCAGGGGCACCATCATCATGAGGCGCAGGCCCTTGGTCATGGCCCAGAGCTTCATGTAGGACTCCCGCTTGCTCTGGCAGTAGGGGCAGATGTGGGTATTGACGATGAAGGGGCGGCCGCACTTGGGGCAGTAGCGCTCGGGAGCGTCGCTGACCACGGTATTGACCGTGTCACCTCCCACGATGCGGTTGCAGGCCTCCACCATGATCGAGTAGCGGGTGAGGTTGCGTCCGCTGATGAAACGGCAAAGTCTGACGGTGTTGCCGTTGACCTTGGCGAAGAAGGCACCGCAGCCGTAGAGCACCTCCACCGAGAAGTCCGAAAGCTCCGAGAAATCCCAGCGTGCCTCCACCTCGGCATCGATGACCTTGTAGATGGCCTTATCCGTGAAGACCATACGCCCGTCCACGCGCTGACCGCCTCGGCAGTCGAAGGGCAGACAGTAGAGGATCCGCTCGCCCGCGGAGGCCGCCTCGAAGGCCGCCTTGTCGGCGGGGGATAGATCAAAGAGTAGTCTCATGTGAAAAGACCTCCTTACAGGTAAATCTCAACCTTCTTGTAGCTGTGCTTGTCCAGGGCGGCGGGGTTTTCGATGGTGAAGCAGTTGCCGTCGATGTCGTACATGAAGACGCGGCCGTCCTCCAGGGTGCGGATGTTGTTGGTGGGGTTGTTCATGATGAACTCCACCCGACCCGCCGTGGTGGTGACGTCCCAGTAGCAGTAGCCGAACTTCTCGCGGAAGCCGTGGATCTTTTTGATGGCGGGGGTAAAGTAGCGATGCTCCAGCTCGTCGCGGATCATGCGGGCCATCTCCTCGGGGAAGATGTCCAGGGTCTCGATCATGCCGATCTCGGCGCCGCGGCCGCCCAGCTGGGTGTCGGGCTCGCGGATGGCGATGAAGGTATCGGGGGAGGTGATGGGGAAGGCGCGGATGGGAACGATGCGCTCAAAGAACTCCACCTTGCCCGAGGGCTGGGTGACCTCCAGGGAGATCAGTCCGCCCCCCGACTTGGTGAACCTCGCGTTCTCGGGGGTCAGGTCAAGGGATACCCGATGCTCAAAGAGATCGGTAATGTCGCTGTCATCCAAGGGCTTCTTGGTCTCGGTTGCGTTTGCCATGTTTTTGTACCTGTTCCTTTCATGAGGTGAAAGTATATTGGTGGTCGTAACGGGTTTCGCTGTTGAACATGTTGGAGCGGGGAAGCTGTCCCCCTTGCTCCCGCAGGAGTTTCGCTCGCTCCGAGCGAAAGGGGACGCTTCTTGCTGAGGCTCGCAGAGCCTCAGCGACCCTCCATTACCTTATGCAATTGCTCGTTCTGGAGCGTCCAGAGCTTGTAGTAGATGCCCTTCTTCTCCAGAAGCTCCTCGGCAGAGCCCAGCTCGGCCAGCTCGCCATTGTCGATGGCCATGAGGTAGTCGCAGTTCTTGAGGGTGGAGAGACGGTGGGCGATGGAAATGGTGGTTTTGCCCGCGCTGACACGGTCGATGGCCTCGGAGATGAGGCGCTCGGTCTCGGTATCCATGGCGGCGGTGGCCTCGTCAAGAATCAAAAGGGAAGGGTTGAGCAAAAGGGCTCTCGCGATGGAGACACGCTGGCGCTCACCGCCCGACAGGGAGCGGGTACCGATACCCACCATGGTGTCGTAGCCCTCGGGGAGGCTGACGATGAAGTCGTGGGCGTTGGCGGCCTTGGCGGCGGCGACCACCTCGTCGCGGGTGGCCTCGGGACGGGCGTAGCGGATGTTGTCCATGATGGTGCCGCGGAAGATGTAGACCTCCTGGGACACGATGGCCACGTTGCGGCGCAGGGAGTTGGTTTCCAGCTGCTTGATGTCCACGCCGTCGATGGTGATGGTACCGCTGACGGTATCGTACATACGGGTGATGAGGTTGGCGATGGTGGACTTACCCGAGCCGGTATGTCCCACCAGACCCACGTGGTCGCCCTTCTTGATGGTGAAGGATATATCCTTCAGAATGGGGCGGTTGGGGTTGTAGTGGAAATTGACGTGATCGAAGACGATCTCGCCCTCGATGGAGTCCAGACGGACGGGGTCGGGAGCCTCCACCACCTCGGGAACCTGATCCAGTACCTCGAACATACGGACAGCCGAGTTGAGGGTGTCGGTCACCATGTTGGTGAAGTTGGTAAAGAAGCCCAGAGGGCCGAAGATCATGCCGGTATAGCCCATGTAGACCACCAGATCACCGTAGGTCATGCGCTCACCCATGACCTCAAAGCCCGCAAATCCCCACATGGCGTGACAGGTGGCACCGATGAGGATGGAGATGATGGGGAAGATGAACATGGACACCTTCTGGGTGCGGAGGTTGGCGTTATAGAGCTTGGTGGCGTACTCGTAGAAGCGGCTGGTTTCGCCGTCCTCCTTGGCGAAGGCCTTGACCACGCGGATGCCCGACAGGGAATCGTTCATCATGGTGTTCATGGAGGAGGAGCGCCGCCACAGGTGGGAGTAGCTCTTCCAGAGCTTGGGGAGGGCGAATTTCAGGATCAGCACCACGGGGATGATGGGGGAGTAGAGGATGAGGGTCAGCTTCCAGTTCATGCAGAACAGGAGAATGGTCAGCACGATGTAGGACAGGACGTTGCTGATGAGGTAGGGCACGCCGTCGATGAAGAAGCTACGGATGCGCTCGGCATCGTAGTTGACGCGGTTGATGAGCTTACCCGTGGGATTGGCGTTGAAGTAGGAGAGGGACAGCCTCTGCATGGCGCGGAAGATGTCGTTCTTCATGTTTCTCGTCACGCGGGTGGAGAGGTAGGCGTTGGTGCGGTTCTGGATGATGCCGATGCCCATGGAGAGCAGTGCCATGCCCGTCAGCACGCCCACCCAGATGTAGACGTACTTCTCCTCGTGCATCATACCCGTCAGCTGCTCGCCCGTCACCTCGTCAAAGGTGGGGGGAGTGATGACCTGATCGAAGAGGATGCTACCGCTGACAATGGGGTTCAGCAGGGACAGGGCCGTGGTGGCCAGGAGGCAGAGCAGCACTACGAAGACCTGCTTCTTGAAGACCATGAAGTAGCCCATAAGCCGTCCCATGACGCCCTTCTTGTTGACGCAATGCTCGCAGACACGGTTGCGGGGATCGCTGTACATCCGCCCACACTTGGGGCAGGCACGCTCGAACTGGTTGAAGATGCCGTCGTCGTCGGCAATCTCCTCCCCGCGGTCCAGCCGCTCCCAAAGGCCTACGAAGGCCAGGAGCTTGAGCTTGATGCTGTTGGTGCAGTAGCCCAGCACCACGGTGGTACCGCCGACTGCGTAGGTCTTCTTGACCTCGCGGAATGCCTCGTCGGTCAGCTCTCCCTGCTCGGGGGGCAGATCGTCCTCGGCATGGAGGTGTACCTGGAGGCGGTTGGAGGTGGTGTAGTTGTCGATGTAGGGGGCGGTCATGCGGGAGAGGGGGAAGGTCTCCACCCCGTCGCCGATCACGCGGTAGATGCTTCCATCCGCGCGGGAGTAGACCAGCCACACCTCGCCGTAGTCACCCTTCATGTCCTGATCCAATTTCAGGCACATATCGGGGGTTGTGGGGTCGATGCCGTGGTTTTTCAGTACCGCCGACACCTTGTCGGTCATGATTTCAAGCGGTAAAATCGGAATCACATCCTTTCCATAACTCTGTGGGAGCGGTACGCGCGAAGACGTACACCTGATGTTTTTTCGATGAGTGCGCCGAAGGGGCTTGCAAAATCCCGTCCGCCGCTACCCTCGCTTGGGCTTAGCGGCGGTTGATTTCATGTGCATTATACCACATTTTTCCGAAAAAGCAACCGTTTTTCGAAAATGTTTCATTTTTGTATTATTCGTAAAAACATTGCATGAGGTGACCTGATTTTTGTAAGAAATACCAAAAAACGGCGTATGAGAGAGAAAAGGGGAGTTAATTTGTAAAATTGGGGAAATATTTTTACGCGGTTGAATTTCCATATAATAAAGATAGAAACTGAAAAATCATCATTTCGGAAGGATAATTTCCTCTTGCTTTTTTCGCCAAAATCGTATATAATAAATCTATTAACCTTCATTTCGCGGCAACAGATATCCCAAAAAATCGAAAGGCAGGGAAGAACCACATGAAACTGATGGAGGATCGCATTCGCAAGGACGGTATCATCGAGGACGGAGACGTGCTCAAGGTCGGTACCTTCCTCAACCAACAGCTGGACACCCGCTTCATCCGTACCCTCGGGGAGGAGTTCTACCGTCTCTTCAAGGACGAGAACGTCACCAAGATCCTCACCATCGAGGCCTCGGGCATAGGCCTTGCGTGCCTCTGTGCCCTGCCCTTTGACGTGCCCGTGGTCTTCGCCAAGAAGGCCAAGAGCAACAACATGACGGGAGAGATCTACGCCTCCTCGGTTCACTCCTTCACCCACGGCACCGACCATACCGCCGTCATTCCCAAGATCATGCTCACCTCCGAGGATCGCGTGCTTCTCATTGACGATTTCCTGGCCCGCGGTCAGGCTCTTCACGCCCTCATCGACCTTTGCGAGCAGGCGTGCGCCACCATCGTGGGCGCGGGCGTGTTCGTGGAGAAGACCTACCAGGGCGGCGGTGCCGAGATCCGAAGCCGCGGCGTGCGGGTGGAGTCTCTGGCCAAGATTAAGTCCATGAGCGTCGCGGAGGGCATTGAGTTCTGCGACTGACAAGAGCTTTTTGGGGAGCTTCCCCGAATTTTGCCGTCTTATGCAAAATGGTAAATAATTTTGTTGGCTTTGTGAACATATTGTAGCATTTGACACTTGCCAAGAAACGGCTTTCGTGCTACAATATACATATACGTGCGCACGCGCGGTACACTCGTTTTCCTGCCTCCCGTACGATGTTGAGCCGCAAGGCTTTGCATAGATCCCCAATCAAAAAAACAAGGAGAAAAGAAATGAAGAAGTTCCTGTCTCTCGCTCTCATCGCTGCTATGCTCCTGTCCTGCGCCGTTCTGTTCGGCTCCTGCGACAAGGCCGGCTCCGACGACGAATTCAAGCTGGGTGTGATCTGCCTCCACGACGAGGACTCCACCTACGACCTCAACTTCATCAACGGTGTCAAGGAAGCCCAGAAGGCTCTCGGTCTCCGTGACGATCAGGTCATCATCAAGCGCAACATCCCCGAGTCCAACGCCTGCTACGAGGCTGCTCTGGATCTGGTCGATGAGGGCTGCGACGTGATCTTTGCCAACAGCTTCGGTCACGAGACCCACATCCTCGCCGCCGCCAAGGAGAAGCCCGAGGTTGAGTTCTGCCACGCTACCGGCACCATGGCTCACACCGAGAAGCTCCCCAACTTCCACAACGCATTCGCTTCCATCTACGAGGGCCGTTACCTGGCCGGTGTTGCCGCAGGTATGAAGCTCAACGCTATGATCGAGGCCGGTGAGATCACCGCCGAGCAGGCCAAGATGGGCTACGTCGGCGCCTTCACCTACGCCGAGGTTATCTCCGGCTACACCTCCTTCTACCTGGGCGCTAAGTCCGTCTGCCCCTCCGTTACCATGGACGTTCAGTTCACCGGTAGCTGGTACGACGAGACCGCAGAGCGCAACACCGCCAACGCTCTGATCAACGGCGGTTGCGTCCTGATCTCCCAGCACGCAGACTCCATGGGCGCTCCCTCCGCTTGCGAGGACAAGGGCATTCCCAACATCTCCTACAACGGCTCCACCCAGGAGCACTGCCCCAACACCTTCATCGTGTCCTCCCGCATTGACTGGGCTCCCTACTTCAAGTACATCTGCGAGCAGAACATGAAGGGTGAGGCTATCGCCACCGACTGGACCGGTACCATCGCCACCGGCTCCGTGGTTCTGACCGACGTCAATACCGCCGTGGCCGCCGCAGGCACCGTCGAGGAGCTCGCCAAGATCACCGAGGAGCTGAAGAACGGCACCCGCCACGTCTTCAACACCGCTAACTTCACCGTCGGCGGCGCTCCTCTGACCTCCTACAAGGCTGACGTTGACACCGACGCCGCCTTCGAGAAGGACACCGAGGTCATCGAGAACGGCGTGTTCTTCGAGTCCAAGTTCCGCTCCGCTCCTTACTTCGATCTCCAGATCGACGGTATCAAGCTGCTGAACACCAACTTCGGCTAATTTTTCAAGCTCCTTATCAGAAATAGGGCGGAGCCCCCAAGCTCCGCCTCGTTTCTGATTTTTGTGTTTATTCCACCAAACGAACCCGACCAGAATACAACCAATCGGAGGTGCCGTGTGAGCAAGCCCATCGCCCTGGAAATGCGAAACATTTCCAAAAGCTTCGGAAGCATCCAAGCCAACAAGAACGTCTCCCTGGAGGTCTACCACGGTGAGATCCTGGCCATTCTCGGTGAGAACGGCTGTGGTAAGACCACCCTTATGAACATGATCGCCGGCATCTATTTCCCCGACGAGGGAACCGTTCTCGTGGACGGCGAGGAGGTGGTCATCACCTCTCCCAAGGATGCCTTTGCCCATAAGATCGGTATGATCCACCAGCACTTCAAGCTGGTCGACGTCTTTACCGCCACCGAGAACATCATCCTGGGCGTCAAGGATGAGGCGGACTACTCCCGTGCCGAGGCCGAGGCCCGCGTGAGGGAGATCACCGAGCGCTACGGGTTCCACATGGACCCCCACAAGAAGATCTACGAGATGTCGGTGTCCGAGAAGCAGACGGTGGAGATCATCAAGGTCCTCTACCGCAATGCCGATATCCTCATCCTGGACGAGCCCACCGCCGTGCTGACTCCCCAGGAGACCGAGGTGCTGTTCTCTGTCCTGCGCCGTATGCGGGACGACGGTAAGTCGGTCATCATCATCACCCATAAGCTCCACGAGGTTCTGGCCCTGACCGACCGCGTGGCCGTTCTCCGCCGCGGCGAGCATATCGGTACCGTCAACACCGCCGAGGCCGACGAGAGCATGCTGACCGAAATGATGGTCGGCAAGAAAGTAACCTTGAACATTGCGCGGTCGGAGCCCAAGGATCCTTGCGACAGACTGACCGTTTCCCATATATCCTGCACCGGCTACGAGGGAGTCAAGCTCCTGGACGACGTGAGCTTCACCGCCCGCAGCGGCGAGATCCTGGGCATCGCGGGCATCGCGGGCTCGGGTCAGCGAGAGCTTCTGGAGTCCATCGCGGGACTTCAGCACCTCGACAGCGGTGAGATCGCCTACCTCAACCCCAAGACGGGGGAGACCGTCGATCTCCGCGACAAGACCCCTCTCCAGATCCGCGAGCTGGGCGTCCGCCTCTCCTTCGTTCCCGAGGACCGTCTGGGCATGGGCCTGGTGGGCAACATGGACATCGTGGACAACATGATGCTCCGCAGCTACCGCAAGGGGCACTCCATGTTCGTAGACCGTAAGAAGCCCCGGGATCTGGCCGAGGAGATCGTGGAGAGCCTGGAGGTGGTCACCCCCGGCGTCACCACTCCCGTCCGCCGCCTGTCGGGCGGTAACGTCCAGAAGGTGCTGGTAGGCCGTGAGATCGCCGCCGCTCCCAAGGTACTCATGGTGGCTTATCCCGTCCGAGGCCTGGACATCAACTCCTCCTACGCCATCTACAATCTGCTGAACAAGCAGAAAGAGGCCGGCACCGCCATCATCTTCGTGGGCGAGGATCTGGACGTGCTGATCGAGCTTTGCGATCGCATCATGGTCATCAACTCCGGCCGCATCACGGGCATCGTGGACGGCCGTACCGCCGTCAAGGAGGAGATTGGACTCCTCATGACGGGTAGCATCCCCGCCGCCGAAACTACCGCTGGAAAGGAGGAAACCGCAAATGGCTAAGTCTTCTGAAAAGGGCATCACCAAGGCGCGTGAGCCTCTCTTCCATATCGTCAAGCGACCCACCATCCCCCTGTGGAAGTCCTGGATGATCCGCGCCATCGCCATCCTGGCGGCCTTCCTGGTCTGCGGCATCATCACCTTCCTGCTGGTGGAGCGCAACCCCATCGACATGTACATCTCCATGTTCCGCGGCTCCTTCGGCTCCAGCCGTAAGATCTGGAAGCTGATCAAGGACATGGCTATCCTCCTTTGCATCTCCCTGGCCGTCACCCCCGCCTTCCGCATGAAGTTCTGGAACATCGGCGCGGAGGGTCAGGTGCTGGTGGGCTGTCTGGCTACCACCGCTTGCCTGTTCTACCTGGGCGGCAAGGTGCCGGACTGGTGCCTCATCCTGCTCATGCTGGTCACCGCCCTTATCGCGGGGGCGGCCTGGGGCGTGATCCCCGCCCTGTTCAAGGCCAAGTGGAAGACCAACGAGACCCTGTTCACCCTCATGATGAACTACGTAGCCACCTATCTGGTCGCCTTCTTCCTTCTGACCTGGACGCCCGACGGTTCCAGTACCCTGGGGCGCATCGAGGGCGTGGGTATGCTCCCCGTGCTCTTCGGCAATGCCTACGTGCTCATCATCCTGGTGGTGGCACTTCTGACCGTCGCCATGTACGTCTACCTCAACTACACCAAGCAGGGCTATGAGATCTCGGTGGTGGGCGAGAGCGAGAACACCGCACGCTACATCGGCATCAGCGTGCCCAAGGTCATCATCCGTACCATGATCCTCTCGGGTGCCCTCTGCGGCCTGGCAGGCTTCCTCATCGTGGGCGGTCTGGATCGTACCATCACCACCGAGTCGGCAGGCGGCCAGGGCTTTACCGCCATCATGGTCTCCTGGCTGGCCAAGTTCGATCCCGCCGTCATGATCCTCACCTCCTTCCTCCTGATCTTCCTGGATCAGGGTGCGGCACAGGTCGCCCAGGACTTCAACATGAGCGACGCCTTCCCCAGCATCATCACGGGTATCATTCTGTTCTTCATCATCGGATGTGAGTTCTTCATCAACTACAAGGTCGTCTTCCGCTCGGCCAAGAAGGAGGTCCAGGCATGAATTACGTCATTGATTTTCTGATCAACGCCATCGCCCTGGGCATGACCTTCCTCTACGGCTCCACGGGTGAGATCATCACCGAGAAGGTGGGCCACCTCAACCTGGGTATCCCCGGTATCATGTGCGTGGGCGCGGCCGGCGGCTGTGCCATGGTGCAGACCCTTGTCCTGGCAGGGAACGTCCCCGGCTTTGTCATCGTGGTGCTGGGCATCCTGGCCGCCTTCCTCTCGGCGGGCCTCATGGGCCTGCTCTACGGCGTCCTCACCGTCAGCTTCAAGGCCAACCAGAACGTCACAGGTCTGACCATGACCATCTTCGGCGCGGGCGTCATGCGCTTCATCATGTCGGGCCTGGGCCAGGAGAACCACGCCTACCTCAAGGCCCTGTCCATCTTCCGTCTCCCCTTCTCGAATCTGCTCCCCGGTACCGCCTGGCAGTATCTGGGCATCATGGTCTACCTGGCCATCGCCATTGCCATCGTGGCTTCGTTGGTGCTGACCAAGACCAAGGTGGGACTCCACCTCCGCGCCGTGGGTGAGAACCCCGCCACCGCCGATGCCGTGGGCATCAACGTGAACGCCTACAAGTACGGCGCCACCATCATCGGCAGCGGCATCGCCGGTCTGGGCGGTCTGTTCTACATCATGAACTACGCAGGCTCTCCCGAGGCCTACAAGTCCATCGAGACCCTGGGCTGGCTCTCCATCGCCCTGGTCATCTTCGCTCTGTGGAGACCCCATCTGAGCATCTTCGGCTCGGCTCTCTTCGGTGCCCTGTATCTGGCGGGCTCCTATATCCCCTCCATCCCCGCCTTCCAGGCTCTGGGCCTGCCCATGAGCTTTACCCAGCTCCTCAAGATGCTGCCCTACGTGGTCACGGTCATTGTTCTGACCATCTCCAGCGTCCGTAACCGCCGTGAGGATCAGCCCCCCGCGGCTTTGGGTATCAACTAATACCGCGAGGAGAGATAAGATTTTCCCTCGACAGAAAAAACGACGGTTTCATATGAGACCGTCGTTTTTTGTGCAGGCAGGAATTTCAAATTTGGGTTTATTAGTGGGATGCAGATTCCTTTCCCGCATCAAATACACCAATGGGGAAGGGGCCCCATGGGGGTCTCCTCTATGCTACCCACTATTAAATCTCTTGGCATATCTATGCTTTTTTGAAGGTTTTTGGAGTTCTTAGAACCTTTTTGCAAAAAGGTTCTAAGCCGCCGGAGGCCGTTCCCCTCGTTCCCCCATAAACTGCAATTTAAATTTCATTTTCATTTCAAAAAATACCGACGGCACATACACCGTCGGTATTTTTCATTCACTTGATCTTGCAGACCATCACCAAGGCATCCTCGGTGGGCTTGGCGTAAAAGCCCTTCCGTCGGCCTGCCTCCACAAAGCCCGCCTTCTTGTACAGCTCGATGGCGGCGGTGTTGGAGACCCGCACCTCCAGGGAGACCGACTCCAGCTTGGCATCCTTGGCGTGGCGGAGGAGGGCGCGGGTGATGGCGGCACCGTAGCCCTTCCGTCTATGGTCGGGATGAACGGCGATGTTGGTGATCTGCCCCTCGTCCACCGTGATGAGCATACCGCCGTAAGCGGCTACGGCGGGCTCGCTACCGGGCGCGGCGGGGACGGTGAGCAGGTAGCCCACGCCGATGCCCTCGTTGGTGAGCAGCTCCAGGCTGGTGGCGCTCCAGGGAGAGGAGAAGCAGAGCTTTTCCAGCTCGGCGGCACCGTTCAGATGGGCGGGGGTCTTCTGCATACGGACGGGATGGAGCTTAGGTCTTTTGGGCGTTGCGCCCTCGTGCATATCGGTCATGGGAAACTCCTTTCGGTGTGGGAGGGATGCTCTTGGTCAGTCGGTGAACCCCATGGACTCGTGGATCTCATCCCCCACGGGGATGAAGATGCCCTCGAAGGCCGAGCGCATGAAGTAGCGTCCGTAATTCTTGCCGTCGATCTCCACGTCCTCGGCGTACTCCACGTAGGTCAGGGAGTAGTAGAAGCCGGGGTACTGGGTGGACTCAAAGCGGGCCTTGTAGCTCCGACGGGGGCTGGCGGCGGGGTAGGAAAGGTGCTCCCCCGTGGTGAGATCGTGGACGATGGCGGCGATGACCACGGTATCGTCCAGATTATGGATCTCGCGGATGGTGTCCGAGCTGTCCACGCAGATGTGCAGGACGGTGGGAGCCATCTCCAGGAGGGTGGGCATGGTGTAGTCCTCGGCGTAGACGATGTTGAAGTCCTCGGTGGCCAGCATCTCGGTGGGATCCATGCCGGGGACGGTGTAGAGGGCGTAGGATTCCTTGTCGGTCAGCGCCAGCTTGCCGTACTCCTTGACCAGAGCGGTGGCCTCGTAGACCGTGGAGGCGTGGCTGTAGGAGATCTTGTGCTGGTCGTCGTAGAGACCGTTGTCACCGGGCTTCAGGGTAGCCTTGCAGGAGGCCAGGGACAGGGCACAGAGCAGAGCGGCGAGGGCGACCAAAATAGTCTTGCGGATGAATGAGGCTTTCATGGGATATCCTTTCTTGACGGATCAGTAGCCGAAGACACCCGAGAGGGAGTCGTCGTCCTCGATCCAGTCCTGTACGTCGATGACGCGGTATTCGGTGGGGGTGTCGCGGATGACCACCTTGGCAATGCCCGCGTTGAGGATCATGCGCTTGCACATCATGCAGCTGTTGGTGCCCGCCACCAGGGAGCCGTCCTTGGGATCGGTGCAGACCATGTACAGAGTACCCCCCAGCATCTGGTCGCGGGAGGCGTTGATGATGGCGTTGGCCTCGGAGTGGACAGAGCGGCACATCTCGTAGCGCTCACCACGGGGAATGTTCAGCTTGTCCCGCATACAGTAGGCCAGATCGATGCAGTTCTGGCGTCCTCTGGGGGCGCCGTTGTAGCCCGTGGACAGGATGACGTCGTTCTTGACGATGATGGCGCCGTAGCGCTTCCGCATACAGGTACAGCGCTCGGCCACGGTCTGGGCGATATCGAGGTAGTAGTTCTCCTTGGAAACGCGAGGGGACATAGGAACCTCCGAAATGTGTATTTGGATGTGTGTACGGAGCTGCAAATCACTTCAATATATCATTATACCATAGATTCGTGAACAAATCAAGCATATTGGGTAAGGATTTTGCTTTTCGGCGGATTTTGCTCGAAAAATAACCCCCTTCCGTGGGTCAATTCCATTAATTTTAGGAAATGAAAAGGCTCCCCCTTTGGGGGGAGCTGGCGCCGAAAGGCGACGGAGAGGGCTTTTTGCGTGAAAAACCTCTCCGTCACACCTGCGGTGTTCTATCTCCCCCAAAATGGAGAACTTACGCTAAGGGGGAAGGGAAAAACGAGTTCATAATTTTTTCAAAAAAATGTATCCCTTAAAAATGCGGTTGGTTCTTTATGGGTAATGGTCATGTATTCGTCGTTCGGAATGAATACTATGTAGGAAAATGACAAGCGAAAGACAGTTCTTTTGTTAGCATTAGCTACTTATTCCAGAACCATATTTGAGGACAAGACTCTTCTGCTTTGAACCCCAACCTTATAAATAAAGACTCGCTTTTTTCAATTGGAACACAACGCAATGCGGAAAAATCGTTTTGAAGCAGCTTAATCATTTTTTCTCCATAAGATTGACCACGAAACGGCCTAAATACTTCTATCATTTCAAGAAATATGTCATTATTGTTTGCTTTGTACTCTACCAATCCAATATCTGTACCATTATCCGAAAAGACTATGAAACTATTACAAACATTATGAAAATGCCAGCAACATTTATCAGCAATCTCATTTTCAAGCATATTCTGAAGTGTAGTTTCGTTGATAAAGCGATATGATAACATATTATGTACCTGATACCCTCATTTTTTTTGATGGATTTTATGACTTTCAATAATGGCAACTATGTGGTCAATATCCTCTTTTGAATAGTTTTCTGTATTACACAAATTTGTTAGATAGTCATCCAGTTGGTCAATGGTAATTATTGGGTAGTCTTTGAAGTTTTCAACACCTTCAACAATGGTGGATGGATTAGAGAAGCATAATAAACTATGTACAGGAATAGAAGGTAAAATGTTGTTCATTAGTACTTCATGGCGATGCATTTGAACTTTGGGATTCGCAACACCGATTACTGTTCTATCTTTACCGGCTTCACGGGTCCATTTCCCATTTGATCGTATTTTGACACGACCTTTCCAGTGCTTAGTTTCAATTAGAACAACACCAGCTGGACAGACAAGAATGTGATCATATTCTTGTGGTTCGTTCAAAAAATCTTCTTTGCAGAGCAAAATACACCCATATTTATATCGGCTTTCACAATCATTTTTTATCGAAACAATATCTCCTTTATGGGACGCAAGAAACCATTTGATTGCATATTCAACCGCACTTTCACCACGATTACTGGTATTTTTCACCTTCTTCTGTTCTTTTTGTCTTTCTTTTATTCGATCAAGAATTTCCTTTTCCTTATCGAATATGTTAAATCCGCAGCAATCTTCTAAATACTCTTTGCATGGACAATTATCATTAAAAAATATTGTTAGAATGGATTTGTTTTTGTGCGTTTCGAAAAACCTTCTCATGTTTTCGTTACGAGAATCTATTTTTTTCTTTCCGCTGATGTATTCGTTATATATAGGTGGAATATCCTTTTGAATATCTGTGTATGAATACATTTCCCGACTCATGATCTTTTCCCATGTGCTTTGAGATGGTAATCTCATGAGATCCTTAAAAATTGGGATTAGTTCTTCTAAAGTGCACGTGCGGTGAGCAATTCTAATTTCTGACGAACTCTTTCTTTCTATTTCGTATTCCCACAGTACTTCTGCATTTCCGTTATTTTCAAAACTCTTTATTGTGAATGTATGTTCTCCATATTTTTTGTAACGCCACATATCAGGTTCGGCTGTGTCTATTCTATCATAGAAAATAACAGAGCCATTAAATCTGGGGCCATTCCAGTATTTGTGTAGTAGAGGTTCGGGTAGTCTAATTCCAATATTCTTTCGATACTTTCTAATAATCAGTTCCAACTTTTCGTGAAAACTGGATGAGAAAACATCTTGTGAAGAAAGATACTCGCCATTTATTTTTCGTTCGATTTCTGACAATTCATAATCACTTGCTTTGTGTATCGTGACGGATTGTATTTTGCTAACATCAAATGTTTCGTTATTACAAATAATGCTCATGTGAGATGTCTCCCTTCTTATTAGTTATCATTGTTGTTTTTTCCCATGATTCGTTTTTTCCATGAGGACGCTCCAAATGCTGCGCCAATTACGGTTAGCCCTGTGATACCCCCAAGTAATCCTGCACCTAGAGAAGCTAAACTAACCATGCCCAATCCGCCAGCGGAGGCAGCTGCTAATGTTGTTATTGCGTGGTCAATCCTTTTGCGCTCTTCAGTATTTATCTCGTTGTCAGGAACATCTAAAAGAACGTGGACAACTTGAGGAAGTATTTCATTGGACTTGTTACTCTCTATCTCGTAGTCAAGGACTGCTCGAATTGCAATATACTGTGTTAATGTCATTTCTGTTTTTTGGTTTTCAAGATTAGAGATGGTTTGCTTTGTTACTCCAATTTTATTACCAAGTTCCTGCGCTGTCCAACCAGCAATTTTTCGTATTGCATTTAGATTAATCTGTAGTTTTTTAATATCGTATGTTTTTTCTGCCATATCATCACCTCACACATATAATATATCACAAAATCGGAACCTTGTCAATATATTTGACCTAGTAAA
Organism: Eubacteriales bacterium; assembly: GCA_045128275.1. GTDB lineage: Bacteria > Bacillota > Clostridia > Oscillospirales > CAG-272 > CAMEON01. The sequence continues at coordinate 20,578 of JBGVRH010000043.1, forward strand.
ATGTAAATATTCTGTGAATAAGTTGACTTGAAAACCGTGTACCAGATATTTGCAAAAAAACGATGCCGGCTCGTCAACCCGACATCGTTTATTCATATTCTTAATTGTCACAAAATAATTCTTTAACTCAAAATAACGAGAGAAACAATACTGCAAAACTTCATGCGTGCTCCGCATCCGCATCGGGCTCCAGCTTTTTGCGCCCGATCAGCACGATGGCGATGATGATGAACTGCACCACGCCGCAGAGCATGGTGAGCAGGGGAGTGCCCGTCTTGTAGGTGTACCCGAAGGCGGTGAAGGAGAAGTCCTTTGTCAGCTCGGTGAATACGATACCGAAGAGCATGCCCGAAAGAGAGCCGAGATTGAAGACGATCTGGTAGAAGGAGGTGAAGGAATCCCGGTTGGTCAGGGGCATATTGATGTACTGGAAGTTGGCGAAGGCCACGTTATGTCCCGTACCCGCGAAGTGCTGGGGGACGCGCACCAGCAGGATCAGGGGGATGTACAGGGGGATGGTCAGAGCCAGGGAACCCAGATTCAGGGTGAATTCCCCCGGCTGAACGAAGCCGTAGAGGATCTGGAGGGGGGCCACCACCAGGAGGGAGTAGGCGAAGACCTTGAACCAGGAGGTGCGCTCGATCTGCTTGCGCCAGAAGTTCATGAAGATCATGAAGAAGGGGCCGTAGAGGAAGATGATGACGTTGTAGAAGGTCTGGGTCACTCCGATGGTGTCCAGCAGGTAGAAGTTCAGCTGGGAGGAGTAGCAGTACATGGAGAACTGCCACAGGAAAACGATGAGCATGGTGCGCATGAACTTCTTGTTGCGGATGGGGATGGTGACGATATCCGAGAACTTGGGTGCGCGAACCACGGGGTACTCCACCTCGCGGGGAATGAGCAGGAAGATGACGTTGATCACACCCAGACCGAAGGCGAAGTAGCGCAGAGCCAGGATGAACCACTCGGGGAGGTTGTCGCAGAGCCAGCCCGCGCAGAGCATGAGGATACCCGAGATGATGGCGTTGAGGAACTGGGCCACCGTCATGTGGTAGGCGCGCACCTCCTCAGGCTGGAAGCGGATGTGCCAGGCGGCATAGCCCGCCGTGGCGATGACGTTGAAGAGGGAGGAGAGGAAGGAGACGGCGATCATACAGCCCAGGAGGGTGTTGTAATCCCGGATCAGGGCGGGGAGCAGGGTCAGACCCGCCACGTTGAGGAGGTAGTACATGAACTTGCACACCGCCAGAAGCCAACGCCGCTTGGGGAAGCGGTTGAGCAGCCCGGGGGTGAAGAACACGAACATGGAGGCGAAGAAGGGCACGAAATTCAGAATGCCCACGCCCGTGATGTCCACGCCGTAGCTTTGCAGGAACTGGGTGTAGAAGATGCCCGAGGTGATGTAGACCAGGAAATACTCCACGATGGTGTAGACCAGCAGGCAGACCCGCCCGCGGGCATCGGGGTCGCGGAAGTTATAGACCTTGCGGAAGGTGGAAAGAGTTGAGCTCACGGCAGTAACCATCCTAATCGAATTGATGTGAGAAAGAACCGAATCATCTTATTATACTGTTTTTTGCGGGGAGTTTCAATGTGCAGATTCACCAAGCTTTCGGGGCGATCTTTGATGCTTTTGCACAGGCGGGCGGGATCAATTCTTCTTCTGCCAGACCAGAGATCCCTCCACCCGCTTGACGGCGGCCTCGGTCTCGCGGTCGTAGAGGAACAGGGAGAACTGCCAGTCCACGGGGTAGGCGTCCAGGTAGTTGAAGATGGCCTCGTAGGCGCGGCGCATAGCTTCTTGAGGCGCGCCGTACTCGAAGTTGATGACGAAGACGCTGGAGAAGAAGTCCTCGGAGATGACCTTGCGCACCAGGTAGATCTCCCGGATACAGCCCTCCGAGACCTTTTCCATGTAGGAGAGGATATCGGGGAGCATATCACGAAGCTCCTCCTCGGGGATGAGGCGGTCGGTAGGCTTCAGGGAGGCCGCGTCCTCGTGGTTGGCGGCATGGGCGGACATCTGGGTCTCGGCACGACGGAGGAAGGTCTCGTACTCGTCGGCAAGACCGCACAGGGTGCAGTATTCCTCCACCATCTCAAAGCCGTCCTTCATGTAGTTCTTGTTCAGGTCAATGGCGCGGTAGATGAGATCAATGCCCTCGGTCTCGTAGCGGTGGAGCATCCGCATACCCTTGAAGTAGACGGCGTGAGCCTGGGCGAAGGGATTTGTTTCGGTTTCCAGAATGGCATCGCACAGAGCCTCGGCCTCGACCATCCGTCCCAGATCGCGGTAGGCGTTGATGACGGGGGACAGCTCGGGGGTGGTGTAGGCCGTGGGATCCTTTTCATAGGCCTCCACGATACCCAGAGGCTCCAGATACTCCCGCTTGCGGGCTGCCGCATAGAAGGGGGCGATATCTCGGCGGATGGTCTCCTCCACCCTATCCAGGGCGCGGGTGACCTCACGCCCGTAGGGAGTGTCCAGATCGGGCACCCACACCGAAACGGTGGGGGCATCGGCATCGGGGGTGAGGCTCGGCCAGCTTTCCCGGAAGGTGGGGTAACGGCGGCTGTTGGCGGGATGGATCTCCTTGGTCAGCAGCTCCATCCAGGCCTCATGGCGGGTGGCAAGCCCCTTACGGAAGGCGTTACAGACGTCCCACTCATGGGGATGCTCGGGTGTCTCGGGCTCATAGAACAGGGTGGGGATCAGCTCGTTGGCCTCGAAGACGAAGAACCGCCACATGGCCCGCTTGCACATACCGCTGACGGCGGCGGCGGGGTCTCCCGCCTCACGGATACGGCGGTCGGAGAGACGGTCACTTCGGAGCTTGCAGGCCGTGAGGTAGAGGTCGTACTCCCACTCCAGAGTCACGTCGGCGTAGGAGAAGAACCAATCGAACACGCAGGTGCTGAGACGGATATCGGCGGTACCCAGCTCCCCCAGGCGGTGGCGGCGGAATACCTCGCGGAAGTCCTCGGGGCGGGAGAAGTAGTCGAAGCAGGACAGCATGGCCTGGTAGACCTCCTCCTCGGTGAGGGCGGTCAGCAGGCGGGTGCCCAGGAAGACCACGTGGGTACTGCCGAAGCGGTTGATATCGCAGTCACAGTCCCGGGTCAGCTCCAGGCGGATATTGCCCTTGACTCCCACGGTATCAGCGGCCTTTTTGGCCATGGCCTCCAGCATGGGAAGCTCGCCCTCGGGGACGAGAGCTGACTGATCCAGGGGCTTGCGGAGCAGCTGGAAACGCCGCCAGATGGGCATGAAGCCAAGGAAGCCTCCCAGAGCCGCACCCACCGCGAAGGCGATGGCGTGGAGCAGGTCGGCGGTGGGCTGAACCAGGCAGAGGGGAGCGGACACGCCGATGGCGAAGGACAGGACGTAGTAGAGCACCAGCATGGCGGTGGGCAGGGTCTCCATGTCCTTGTAGCGGGCCAATACAGCATCGGGGTCGGCCTTGCATTCCTCCATGTGCCGCTCCAGCATCTCCCGCCGCTCGGAGGGAGGGATGCCGAAATGACTGCGGGCGAAGCTGCGGGCAAGGGTGCGGTTGGTCAAGCAGGCCAGGGCCATGGCTCCCACCAGAATGAGGAGGAGGGGCAGACCGTCAAAGCTGTCGGGGAGCAGGAGGCGCAGACCCATGCCCGTGAAGACGGAGGTCAGCCAGAAGGCCACCGAGCAGAGGGCGGTGAGACCCGAGGTATAGTCAAGTTGCGGTTTATTTTGGCGCATAGGAACTCCTTTGGGGCGCGATGGAATATGGTGAACGGGGATCGTCCCCAATTCTGTCAGCGGATACAAGTATAGCACAGATGGGGGAAAAAGTCAAGCGACAAAAGGAAGTTTGGTGTAACCAATAGTTGAATCCCACAGAAAAAGGAGCGATCCGTCACCGAATCGCTCCTGTGTGTCAGAATCTCCGCGCGTACCCGCATCTGCGGCACAGCTCCTCGGTGGCGCACCGACGCTGAAAGCCCTCCCGCATAGCTTTGGCGCGGGGAGACTCCAGAATCTCCTCCGCGGGGGTCTCGAAGATATTCCCCAGGGGAATTCCCCCCTCGCGGTCGAGACAGCAGGGAACCACCGTGCCGTCGCAGAGGATGGCGAAGTGATCCTTGAGGCCATAGCAGAACACCCCGCTTCCCCGATCGTCGGCCGCCCTGTCGGGCCACTCGAAGCGGTCGCCGTACTCCAGGTGGAGCTTGTCCCGCATCCGCGCGCCGCGGGGGGAGAATTTCCACGGGGTTTCGGCATTGTCGGGGAATCTTTGACGGAGATAGTCCAGGGTGCGGGTATTGTTGCCCCCCAGAGCCTCCCCGCGGCCGTCCAGGTTCCATAGGCGCAGAACCGTCAGCACCCCGTTTCGGGAGGCCTCGTCGGCAAAGTCCAGGATCTGATCCAGATATGCCCCGTGGGCGGCAGAGTCCTCTCCGTCCTCAAAGCTGTGGACAGAGATATTCACCTTGTAGACCCCCGCCTCGATCAGCTCCCGCCCCCGCTTGGAGAGAAGGGTGCCGTTGGTGGTGATGGCGGACTTGAAGCCCTTTCCCTTGGCCAGACGGATGAAGTCGGGCAGGTCTGGGTGGGTCAGAGGCTCCCCCATGACGTGGTAGTAGAGGTATTCGGTGACCCCCTGCAGGCGGTCGGTGACGGTGTCGAACTCCGAAAGGCTCATGCGGCGCAGGGGACGGGTCGTTCCTGGGCAGAAGGAGCAGCTTCGGTTGCAGATGGTGGTGATCTCAATATAGGCGCGTGCATACATGGCGTTCTTCTTTCTTCAGAGGGCTTCGTCTCCGTCGGGGTGGAGGCAGAGCCGTCCCTTTTCTTTTTCTTTTCGCAGGTCTTCCAAGCAGATCGCAAAGGCCTTCTCCACAGCGGCGGGGGTGTCGTAGGTCTTGTCGTCTTGGGGATCGTACAGAACACCGTCACAGCCTCCCACGGCGTAAGCGGCGATCCCGTAGGCCAGCAGGATGGACAGGGAATCCCCATAGCTGCAAGAGAGAAGGATGGAATGGGTCGCTCCCGAAAAGGGATCCTCCTCGGGGACAGCCTCGGCGGGACGCTTGCCCGTCAAACGCTCCCACAGGGTGGGCTTGCGGGGAGGCGCGGGCTCGAAGGTATATTCCTCAAGGTAGTATTCGGGTGCGATGCGGTAGATAACCCCGTCTCCCACCAGATCGGAAGTGCCCACAAAGGGGAGACAGCCCTCAAAGGTTTGGGGATGGAAATCGGGATCAAAGTGCCCGTGGAAGCCCAGCGTGTCCAGGTATGCCTCGCAATCGGCCACCGAAAAGCGGGACGGATTTTTGACGTAGATATTCAGATCAAAGCTCATGGGAACACCTCCTTTTTTAGTATTATACCACACATCCGCCCCTCTTGTCAACCGCCCCGCCTCCGCACCCCCAAGTTTTCCCTGTGCTCTTGACAAAAAATGCCTTTTGTGCTATGATGAAAGCACAAAAACACGTAAAGGAGGCGCGCCATGAAGTACATCCGTTCACTCGCCATAGCTCTCTGTCTGACCTTGCTCCTCCCCCTCGCCGCCTGTGACGAAATGGTGGGAGACACCGACACCGCCGCCACCGAGGACGCGACCGTAACCGCCCCCGCTGACACGCCCGCGGATACCTCTGCGGATACCTCCGCGGACACCCCTCCCGAGACCGAGGCTCCCGTTCCCCCGCCCCCTCTGCCTACGGTGGCGGATCTCCAATCGGGCTATACCTATGACTGGGATCCCAACGGGTACACCATGGAGTTTGAGGAGGGACGCGGCCAATTCCATGTCCAGGAGGTGCATGAGATTTGGGCGGACCATCTGATGAAGTATCGGGATATCATGAACGATCATGAGGCCTTTGGGGACTACGTGCTCTATCAGCCCGACTCAGGGCCTGCCGCTCTGCCCGAGCTGTCCGCGGCCACCGATCCCGCCCTCTTCGCGGCAGGGAACACCTATGAGCTGACCTTCACCACCCTGACCTACAGCACCGAGATGAGGCTTTGGCTGGTCGTCTTCACCGAGAATGGCCGACGGATGGCTGAGGAGATCGTGATCGATCGTGGTACCACCCCCGTGACGGTCACCTATACCGTCGCCGAGGGGGATATCGGTATCGGTCTGGACTGGATGACCGATTGGGAGCCCCTGTTTATCGGGGATATGCAGGTCAAGCTCACCCTCCCCGAGACGAGCGCACAGTAACGCCGCCTGCGGTATTTCACAGAAAGGACACACCATGACCGAGACCACTCAAATCATCCTTGAAAAGCATCAAATCCGCAAGTCCCGCAAGCAGAAGACCGCTTTCATCGATTACGTCCAATCCACCGCCGCGTCTCTGGGCTACGATTGCCGCACCGAAAAGGGCTACCTCGGCGCCCGCAATATCGTGGTGGGGAATCCCGACACCGCCCGCGTGGTCTACACCGCCCACTACGATACCTGCGCGGTCATGCCCTTTCCCAACTTCATCACCCCCAAGTGCATCTGGATGTTCCTTCTCTACCAGATCGCGGTGGGGATTCTGATGGTGGGGATTGCCTCCGCTCTTGTGACGGGACTCTTCTTCGCCCTGGCCGCCTGCGGGATCGCGGCAAACATTCTGCTCCTCTACTACCTGTGGCTGATCCTGATCCTGGCCGCATGCTGGCTCATCATGGCGGGCCCTGCCAACAGGCACACCGCCAACGACAACACCTCGGGTGTGACCACCCTCCTGGACACCATGGCCGCCCTTCCCGAGGAGCTTCGGGGCGAGGTTGCTTTCGTCTTCTTCGACCTGGAGGAGATGGGACTCTTCGGCTCGGCGGGCTTTGCGAGCAAGCACAAGAAGGTGACCAAAAACACCTTGGTCATCAACTTCGATTGCGTATCCGACGGAAAAAATATCCTGTTCGTCCTCCGCAAGGGTGCGGTTCGCTACGCCAAGGCCATCAAAGCCGCCTTCCCCTCCACCGAGTCCTTTGCCGTGGAGGTGGTCTCCAAGGGCGCAATCTACCCCTCGGATCAGGCCAATTTCGCCCGCGGCGTGGGTGTGGCGGCGCTGAAGAAGACCAAGGGCGGTCTGCTCTACATGGATCGCATCCACACGAATCGGGATACGGTCTACATGGAGGAGAATATCGCCTACCTCACCGAGGGAGCTGTAAGGCTGGCGGGGAGTCTCACCAATAAGTAAGGCTGAATATCCGATCACGAACAAAAAGGATGACCTTTCAGATGAGGTCATCCTTTTTTGTCATGCGTATGGATCAGAACAGCTCTACGGGGCAGTCGGCCATTTCCACGCACCCCTCCAGCCCCCGCAAGGGCAGTAGGCAGGGCAGGAAGAAGTCCTCCATGTAGTCCCTGTCGGTGACAAGCTCCAGAGCCTTCGACTCCAGCGTTGCCTTGCTGACACCCTCCAGCAGAGGAAGCGCGCAAGCGGCGGCGCGGGCGGCGGTGCCCTCTGCCCACAGGGTGGCCTCCTCGGCCATGTCGGCGGTCAGTTTCCAGAGCAAAGCCACGTCCTGGGCCTGATGGGCGGCGGTCGTGTAGTGGAAGGTGGTGAAGTAGCGCTCGGCATTGTAGGTGCCGAGGACGGCGGGCTTGGCATCACCGAATTCACCCGTGAGGAACAGATCCCCGCTGACCACCGCCACGCCGCCTTCCAGCATAGCTCGGATCTCATCGCGCTCCACGCAAGCCTTGCCCATGCCCGACAGGGCGAGACAGATCCGCTTGCCGTCCCAGTCCTTGGGAGTGAGCCTGACCCACGGGATCTGCTCGCCGCGCACAGAGGTGAGGATGTTTTTCTCCACGGTCACGCCGTCGGTCTCACCGATATCTCCGTCCGCTACGGCATAGTCCCGCCCGTCGATGCCCGTGATCCACGAAAGCATCTTCTTCTTCTCGGCTGTGGGCAGGGAAGCCACCCGCGCGGTCAGCTCGGCCTTGTGGGCGGTGAAATACTCATCGTCACTCCCAAAGCCGGGGGCTTTCTCCCCGTCCTTGAACCACACCATGTCCGAAAGGTAGGGGGTCTCGATGGCCTCCTCCTCCCAGAACAGATCCTTGCCCATGAGGTGGCGGGCAAAAAAGCTGTAGACATGGCGGCGGGTCTTGGCGTTGTACTGGTGGCCCGCCACCTGATAGTACTGCTCCACCCGATCCCCCGCGCCGTACAGGGCATAGATATCCCGAATGGCGGGGTATTCCTCGGTGAGCTGGTATTTCGTCCAGTCTCCCGTAGAGCCGGCGAGGAACAGAGGGCGGGGAGCCAGCATGGCGCACATCTCGGTGTTGGTGGTGTCCCTCCGCAGTCCCGCGGCGTTCTCGCATTGGCAGCCCCCCTGCATATGCAGGGAGATCATATTGATGGGGGCGGCGGCCTTGATACGGTCATCCAGCAGGCTGAGGAACAGGGTCTGCGACCCGCCTCCCGACGCGCCCGTAACACCGATATGGTCGGCATCCACCTCGGGCATATCGCAGAGCAGATCCAGGGCGCGGATGTTGTTCCAGAGCTGGACTCCCAGACCGTTGGAGGCCCACAGCTCCCGCTCGTCGCGGCCGTAATCGTGGGTGAGCTGGCGGCTGTCCACCTTGCCGATCATGTCGGTGACCAGACAGACAAAGCCCATGCGGGCGAAGTTGGCGATCTGCTGAGGGTAGTCCCCCGTGTCCATGCGGGTCAGGCGTTGCTGTTCCCAATGACCGATGACGTTGAGGATGGCGGGGCATTTCCCCGTCAAGGGGCGGGGGAGGTAGAGGTTGCCTGTAGACCACAGCCCGGGATAGCTCTCGAACATGATCCTGTAGAGGGCATACCCATCGTACTCGCCGACCAATTCCTTGCGGGTGTTCAAGGGCGTTTTTTCGGGCCAGGGGTACAGTCCCGCCGCCATGCGGAGGTTGAATTTCAGCTCCTCGCGGCGGGCATCCACATCCTCGCGGGAGGTAAAACGGGGCATGGGGAAGTGGGTGTCGGTATAGCGGTCGGCGGTGAGACGGAGATCAAGGGGAGCATGGGGGAGGACTTGGTAGAGAGGATTCATGGCGGACTCCTTGTTGTGAGATACAAGATACGCGCCGAGCAAGCTCGGCCGATACAAGATACAAGATAGGAAACGAGGGCTCCCGTATGGATTTACGGATATCTTGTATCTCGTATCTTGTATCTTTGTATCTTATCGTTAAACTGCAATTTACCTTGCCGTGATCAGCACGCCCTCGTTGGATTTCACGGCTACGGCACAGACACCGTCGCCCAAGTCGGTCACGGTCTTGTAGCCGTTCCCGCCCAGAGCGCGGATGCAACGGTTGGGGGCGCGGAAGATGACGTTGTACTCCTTGGGATCCGTCTCGCGGGGATCGTCGGCGGCGCAGACCATGAGGGCTACGGAGCCGTCGCCCTTTCGGTTGACCATTTCACCCACTACCAGAGGCGCGCCGTTATCTGCCTTCACGTCGAAGAACACACCCGTGGACAGGGATCCGATAGCCTCCTGCTTCACGGCGGTCATGTCGGGGTGTCCCTCAAAGCCTACAAAGTGGGTGGACACGCGGCGGTACTTCATGTACTCGTCGGCCAGGGTGCGGATCTCGGCATTGATCTTCTTGAGCTTGTCGTACTGCTGGGTCTTGTTGCCCTCGCCGTCCAGCACCTGATTGCTCCACCAGCCCGCGGTGTAGCAGGCCCATGTAATGTTTTCGGCACCGAAGGCCATGGAAGAGTAGGCCTGGAAGCGGAGGTTGTTTTCGGTCATCCAGATGTCGGGGTCGTGGGAGTTGACCATCAGCACGATCCACATGCTCCGCCCCGTCCGCAGGCAGGCATCGGCCACCACGCGGAGATTCTCGTAATGCTTGGTCACGCCCATGACCCGCAGGTTATGATCGAAGCAGTAGAAATCGTAGGAGAGGTAGTCTGCGGGGACGTTCTCGCAGTATCTCTGAATATGCTCCTCATAGGTGGCGGTGCCCAGCTGGCACTCGGTCTCCTCGGCGGTGTTATGGGAGACCGAGGCGTAGTTGGGGTAGAGGTTCAGATAGGGGAACTGGTTGGGGAACAGCCGATCCACGCAGTCCAGAACCTTGCCGTAGTGGGGGAAGTCCAAGGCGGAAGGCTCGTCACCGATGTCGATACCCCAAATGGCGGGATGATCCACAAAGGACGCGGCGGCGGCCTCATACTTGTCCAGGGTGTTGATGGTGTGCATCTTGCCCGAACCGGCTCCGTTTCCGCCCCACCATTTGGGGACGATGCCCGAGACGATGGCACCCACGCCATACTTGTGGAAGAGATCCAGCGCGGGGCGGTCGTTGTCCATGCAGATGACAAAATCAATGCCGCAGTCGGCCAGATCCTTGATGTGAGCCTCGGTGCGGGCGTAGGGCTTGAGGTGGTAGACGCCGATGTTCAGGCGGTTTCTGTCCATGCGCTTGTTCATAATGATTCTCCTTTCGGTCTTCAGTCTGCACTGTAATCGAAGGTGATCAAGCTGATTCCTTCGTTTTTCATCAAGACTATAAATTGATCCTTCTTTTTCCTTTGTTCCTTGACAAAGCAGTGCATACGGTATTTGCTTGCCGAGGTCTTGATAGTCATATCAAAGGATCCGTTCCCGTCGTTCATTGTAATTTGTGTGATTTCGGTCAGCGGGATCTCGATAGGTATTTTCTTATGCAGGATCAGCTTTCCATCCGTTACCTCGATGGCGATGCCGTCCTTTCGGATGGTGGTGAAAAACATGACCAGCATGACGGTGACGAAGCCGATGGATAGCAGAATCCGCATCCATAAGAATGTGTCCGGCCAAAAAATCACCGAGATAATGAGGGCGGCAGGGAGGATAACGGCCATGACCAGGAACATCCAGGCGGAATGCTTGGAGTAATGGGCTTCGAATTGCTTTTGCATGATCACTCCTCGGAAATCGTCAGCCGGTAGGAGACCTCCTGCTCCTCCCCGCACTTGACGGTGACGTGGAGATACTGATTCCCCACGCGCAGATTGCCGATGGAGACGGTCTCCCCGTCCAGCTCACGGGGCATACAGGGAGTGACGGTGACGGTGTCGGTGACCGCGTCGTAGCGGATGCCGAACAGCACCTCCGCCATGAGGTGGATGTACTCCGATGCCGACCAGCCGTAGCGAAGCACGCCGTGACCCTCTCCCGTGGAGGGGCTGACGAACTCGGCGTAGTTGCCATTGAAGGTACGGATGGTCTGGAGGGCGATGTGGGAAGCCTCCTCGCGGAGCCCCGCCTCCAAAAGTCCCGTGGCGATGATGCGGTTGCGGAAGGTCCAGATGTTGCCGCTCCAGCTGGGGTAGCCTTGGTACACGCCCACCGTCTCCACATAGCGGTCGCAGGTCTTGGCCATGGTGGTGAGGCCCCATTTGCTGTCATAGCCGAAGAGGGAATCATCCTTCAGAAGCTTCAGAAGCCCCTCGCGGCGGTCAAGGGGAATGATCCCCCGCTTGAACACGTCGAACATGGAGTTGTAGACCTGCTCGGTGAGCAGACGCTCCTCATCCACCAGCCACGCGTAGTAGCCTCCGTCGGCGGGGTTGTAGAGCCAGCGGTTGATGGCATCCCGCACCTCGGCAAAGAGGGCGCGGTAGCGGTCGGCGGAGGCGGTGTCCCCCAGACGGGTGGCCAGCTCCGCCAGTACGTCGGCACCCACGGCCACCTGCACATTGAGGTCGGGCTGGGCTACCGTGAGCTGCTCGTGGATATCCGAGGGGTCTGCCTCCTCGAAGATGCCGCAGACAAGACCCGTCTTGGGGTCTCGCTTGAGGGGAGACAGCCACCAGTCCATGTACCGCGACAGCATATGGTAGATGCGGCGGACGTAGTCCTCGTCGGTGGTCTCGCGGCAGATGTAGGCGGCCACCTCGAAGATCACGGGGATGGCACTCAGCTCGATATCGTAATCCAGAACGCGGTCGTAGCCGTAGAGGGGAATGCGGCCGTTTTCCTTCTGCACGAAGGTGAAATTATCCAGGGCGATGCGGCAGTAGTCGGGATCCAGCCAGCGGTAGCCCAGAAGGGTCAGCGCGGTGTCCCGCTCCCACCAGCAGTTGCCGTACTGCCCGCCGGGGCCCATGAAGGGGTAGGGAAAGCTCAGGGCGGGGGTGGACTTGCATTCCTCCAGAACGGCAAAGGCATCCGTGAATTGCTCTTGCGTGATGCCGGGGAAAGAGAGTTTCAGCATGATCGTGTCTCCTTGTAGGTTGAAAAGGTGTAAATTTGGGTTTATCGATGGGATGCATATCCCTTTCAAACATCAAATACACCAATGGGGAAGGGGCCCCATGGGGGTCTCCTCTATGCTACCCACTATCAATTCTCTTGGCATATCTATGCTTTTTTGAAGGTTTTTGGAGTTCTTAGAACCTTTTTGCAAAAAGGTTCTAAGCCGCCGGAGGCCGTTCCCC
>JBGVRH010000044.1:0-52894 GCA_045128275.1 Eubacteriales bacterium
AATTGGTCGCTGTAAGCTCCTTGATGGAACAAACGTCGGGCAATTTATAGAGTTGATTGATGAGCTGCTGCTTGCCGTTTTCCTCGCCGTCAAAGCTGAAGGTGATGCGGGAATATTCTCCCGACTCGGTCTCACTTGCCGTAATGGAGCTAATGTTGAACTGACGGCGGCGGAACATACTTGTGAGTCGGTTGAGCACACCGAATTGATTTCGTACCAATACCGCTAACGTATATCGGTTCATAATTCCACCTCCAATTTCGTAATGATATCATCCATACTGCCGCCCGGGGGGAGCATGGGAAGGACGAATTCGTCCTTGTCGATCTTGCAATCGATGATGTAAGGGCCGTCGGTGGCAAAAGCGCGGCCAAGCGCTGCGTCCAATTCCTCGGGAGTTGTGACCGCTTCACCGTCAGCACCGAAGGACTTGGCAAAGGCGGCAAAATCTGTCTTTCGCTCAAGCACGGAATTGGAATAGTGTTTGTCATAAAAAAGCGTCTGCCACTGGCGAACCATTCCGAGCACGCCGTTGTTCACAATGACCGCAACAACGGGAACGCCGTAGCGAACGGCGGTGGCAAGCTCGTTTAGGTTCATACCAAAGCTGCCGTCACCCGTGATGAGCACGCTGCGCTCACCCGTGCCGTACGCCGCGCCGATGGCCGCGCCGAAGCCGTAGCCCATCGTTCCAAGACCGCCGCTTGAGGCGAAGCGTCTTGCCTTTTTGAAATTCAGACTTTGTGCCGACCACATCTGATGCTGACCCACGTCGGTACATACTGCCGTATTTTCACCGAGATACTTATTTACGGTCAAAATTGCTCTGCGAGGTGTGAGTCCCTCGCGGTTGTCGAGATAACTTTCTTCTTCCTTGCGAAAGGCATTCACTTTAGTCATCCAATCGGGCTTGGCGCTTTCGTTCAAAAGAGGCAGAAGCTTTTGCAAGGTAAGCTTTACGTCTCCGCGCAGACCGCATACAGAGTTCACTGTTTTATTGAGCTCCGAACCATCTACGTCGATGTGAACAATCTTGGCACCCGTGGCAAATTTCATGCGGTTGCCCGTAACTCGATCGTTGAAGCGAACACCGAGAGAAAGGATGACGTCAGCATTGTGCATTGACATAGAGGATGCGTAGTGGCCGTGCATGCCCTGCATACCAAGAAATCTCGGATGATCGGTAGGAATTGCCGACAACCCCATTAAGGAACAGCCAATAGGCGCGTCGATCTTTTCCGCAAGAGTTAAAACCTCATTCTGTGCATCCCCCGTGATGACACCGCCGCCGAAGTAGATAAAGGGACGCTTCGCAGAATTGATAAGCTTCGCCGCTTCTTCGATGCGGACATTTTTTGCGGCAAAGGGTTCATCTTTTTCCACGGGAGGCTGTTCTTCATACTCGCATTTCGCAATTTGAACATCCTTCGGTACGTCGATCAGCACAGGACCGGGTCTGCCCGACTTGGCAAGTCGGAATGCTTCGCGAATGGTATCCGCCAAATCAGCAACGTCGCTGACGAAGTAGTTATGCTTGGTGATGGGGAGCGTGACGCCTGTAATATCAATCTCCTGAAAGCTGTCCGTACCGATCTGTGTCGTCGGTACGTTCCCGCAGATCGCAACCATCGGGATGGAATCGAGATAAGCGGTAGCGATGCCCGTGACGAGATTCGTTGCACCTGGTCCGGAAGTGGAGATGACTACGCCGACCTTTCCGGTGGTTCTCGCATAACCGTCGGCGGCATGCGCCGCACCCTGCTCGTGAGCGGTCAGAACGTGATTGATTTCATTTTGGTATTTATAAAGGCTGTCGTATACGTTCAGTATCTGACCGCCGGGATATCCGAAAACAGTATCACAGCCTTGTTCAATTAAGGTTTTTACAAGAATATCTGCACCTGAAAGAAGCATCATATCACTCCTTTTCTAAAAAATTAACGATCAGATCTCCGCACTGCTTGTATCCGACGAGTGTCATTCCTTTGCTCATAATGTCGGCGGTGCGATAGCCTGCATCAAGATATGCCGCAACGGTGGTTTCAGTGGTATCGGCTTCGCGCGATATGTCAAAGCTGAAGCGCAGCATCCTCGCGGCGGAAAGGCTTGTGTTTACTACGTCCTTATCTGCAATTGCGCCCTTGCAAGCACCAAAGGCCTTGCGGATGAGTACCTTGTAATATTCCATTTTTTTCTCAAGGGTTATGGGAATGACAAGGCTTTGGTTGCCGTCGCGCATATCTACCGAGCACCACACGGGTGGTTTTTCAACGTGGTCTTTTTCTACCCATTTGTTATATTCTTTACCGACCGGATAATATCCCACTCGGTATTTACTTGCATCCATCATGAACTCTGTTTCACCTCCGCTACGACCTCTACCTCAACAAGCGCCCCCTTGGGAAGCTCCTTTACCGCAACGCAGCTTCTTGCGGGCTTTTCGGTAAAATACTGTGCGTATACTTCATTGAATGCCGCGAAATCCGACATATTGGCAAGGAAGCATACCGTTTTCACGGCACTCTGCAGAGAACCGCCTGCAGCGATTAAAACCGCCTCCAAATTTTTGCAAACTCTATGTGTTTGATCGGTAATGTTACCGCCCTCCAATACTCCCGTTTCGGGATTCAGCGAGATTTGTCCTGATGTAAAAATGAGATCTCCTACAATCATTGCCTGTGAATATGGGCCGATTGCCGCCGGTGCTTTCTTTGTTTCAACTTTAGTACTCATATCTAAATCTCCTTTATACCAATTTGAAGCCTTCATCGCGAAGTGTTTTTGTGATGAGGTTAACGTGTTCAAAATCTCTTGTTTCCATTTCGATACGGAGAAAACAGCCGTTGACGCTCTCGGTGTTGCCCTTTTCGTAGTGAACGCCGGTTACGTTGCCGCCACAGTCGGCAATAATGCGTGAGATCTCCTTCAGCTGCCCGGGCTTGTCGATCAGCTCGATAAGAAGACTCGAGGAGCGCCCTGACTTGAGAAGTCCTCTGTCGATCACACGGGATAGGCTGGTAACATCAATATTACCGCCCGATACAACGGCAACTACACGCTTGCCTTTCAGATTGAATTTATCAAACATAACGGCAGCAACCGCCGTCGCTCCCGCTCCCTCGGCGATCATTTTCTGCTTTTCAATCAGCGCGAGTATTGCGGAAGATACCTCGTCATCGGTGACAAGTGCAACTTCATCCACATACTCGCTGACATAACGGAAAGTGCTTTCACCCGGCTTCTTAACTGCAATACCATCCGCAATCGTAGAGACCGAAGAAAGACATTCAATTTCTCCGTCCTTAACCGAGTTATACATACTTGGTGCGCCGGCCGCCTGTACACCATAGACCTTAACTGAAGGACGAATTTGCTTTACTGTATAAGCAATGCCGGAAATAAGACCGCCGCCACCGATGGGAACGACGACCGCATCAATGTTATCAAGATCGTTCAGAATCTCAAGTGCGATCGTGCCTTGACCTGCAATTACGTTTTCATCGTCAAAGGGATGAACGAAGGTATAGCCTTCGCTGTCACGAAGTTCTAATGCCTTCGCATAAGCGTCATCGTAGCAGCCTTCCACAAGACAAACCTCCGCGCCGTAGCCCTTGGCCGCTTCCACCTTTGAGATGGGAGCCGAGTCGGGTAGGCAGATCAAGGATTTGATGCCGTTCTTGGTTGCGGCAAGCGCAACGCCCTGTGCGTGATTACCTGCAGAACAGGCGATGACGCCTTTTTTCTTTTCTTCGTCGGTCAGCATCGCAATTTTATATGCCGAGCCTCTGACCTTAAACGAACCGGTAATCTGTAGGTTTTCGGGCTTCAAATATAGCTCACAATCGGGAGCAATTCCGTAAGCTCTAACGAGCTTTGTTTCACGAACGATGTTCTTTAGAACCGTTTGCGCATTGAATACTTTGTCGAGGGATAACATTTTGGACTCCGCCTTTCATAAGTTTTTCTGTTTCACGATATGCGGCTTTGGGACAAAAAAACAGCACCCGCCTCAAAGCCTAAAATTCTGCTTTGAGACGGGTGCTTATATAAAAACATACAACACTCGCGGTACCACTCAAATTGCGGATATAAACACTCCGCCACCTCTTCGAAGTCGGACAACTTCTATGCACTAACGTAGCATACACGGGAAGCGCCTACTGGGTGTTTATGCCTTTGGGGCTTCCGGCTCAGAAGGGATAAGAAATCTACTGTCATTTATCGGGATCGCAGCATCCCCGACTCTCTGTGAAAATCGCTTGTAGTTTCCGTCTTCATCAACGCCTTTGTTTTTCGAAGTCGAACAACCTCTATGCACTTACGTAGCATACACGGGACACCCTATGCACCAAAATCGGATTTCAGGTGAACGGCTCAGAAGGGAGAGGACATAGCTTTTACATACCGATTCGCACCAACCATCGGCTCTCTGAAATGCGTGATCACTGTGACCATTCTTCATCATAGCTTTTGTGAGTTATTTAATTCTGATTGCTTGCATCTTCTTTGATAAAAGTATTTTCGAGAACTTTTATCAAAGGGCTTGCATTTTTCATGCTAATATTATATAATAATTCTCGTCATTAGTCAAGTGAATGATTTCGATAACGACCATCTATTTTTTCGATGCTTGGGGGGGGTACATTATGGAACTCAGAAATTTAATAACCTTTATATATGTTGCAGAGCTTGGTAGCTTTACAAAGGCGGCGGAGCAACTCGGATATTCACAGTCAACGATCTCTTTTCAAATAAAGCAGCTGGAGGATGAGCTTGGTTGCCTTTTATTCGAACGGATCAACCACACGATCACACTCACCGAGCAGGGGCATGAGCTTGTTTCCTATGCACATCAGGTGCGTGCGCTGACCGAGGATTTTAAAGAGACGCTCGCGAAAGAAGATCTGAGAGGTCATTTGCATATCGTGACGCCCGATTCCGTCTGCGAGGAAATGATCTCGGCTCACTATGCGGATTTTCATAGGAAATATCCGTCTATCTATATTAGGTTTTCCACGGGAGATTCAGGTAATCTGCTCCATATGCTGGACCGTAACGAGGCTGATGTCATTATTACACTCGACCACCATCTGTATAATAAGGATTATGTAGTCGCAAAAGAACAGAAGATACCAATGCATTTTGTAGCATCATCAGAATCCAAGTTCGCCCACTGCAAAGGGCTGTCGATCAAAGATATTATCGGAGAGCCTTTTGTGCTGACCGAATACGGTCAAGGCTACCGACGCGTCTTTGATAGAGAGCTTGCTAAAAGATCCTTGGAGATTACACCGATTCTCGAAATCGGGCGCACCGATATTATCAATTCCGTTATTATGGAAAACGATATGCTCTCATTTTTACCCGATTTTGTTACCGCTGACTTGATCGCAGAGGGGAAGTTGTGCTATCTTGACGTTGTCGATATGAATATCGACATCTGGAAGCAGCTTATTTATCATAAAAACAAATGGCTCTCCAAAAGCATGAAAACCTTCATTGAATATATCAAGACTCACGAATTTACAAATTGATTTTACAAGAGAAAGCCTGTAACTGCTTCACGGTTACAGGCTTTGCATTTATTCCTCGTCTTTGTGAATCTCCATTGTGAGTTTCGCTCCAAAGCGGAAGGCATATTCGAAGATGGCTGCTTCTGCAAGGCTTACGTACTCGTCCCAGCAGTCATGAAACTTTTCGAATATCTCTTTATGCTCGTCGGTGAAGGTCTTTGCCAAGTCCTCGTGATGCCTTGCCATGTATCCGAGTAGCTCCTTCATCTCCTTTGAGTTGTTTCTGCTGTCCTCTTGCGGAATGATGTTTCCGTGCCATAGCTCATTTATCACATTCATACGTACACCACCTCCCGCAATACGATTTCTTCTGCGCTTGCCTTGATGTTGTTCATCTCGGCAACCCAACGGAGCATATCGTGGGTTTTCAAATCCTCGCCAATGCCTCTTAACATATGCTGACTCAACTCTCAGGGTCAATTCCCATTTTTTCTTTCATTTCAGCAATACCTTTGTCATATTGCCTTTGATCTATGGCATGGCGTTCCAAGAAGGAATCCAACGTGTGCTTTTGCCTTAAAAATAATTGTTTTTTCTTTTCTTCGGGTGACATCTTCGCCCATTCAAGATCTTCTGTTAACTCAGTTTTCATCTTATATCTCCGCAATTATGGGCCTTTGACTCATAAAAAATACTTTGCTTTACAGCATTGTTTCAATCAATTCCTTCGGACTTTTCTCGCTCAAAAGCTTGGGAGCGATGTCAAAAGCAGTCATGCAACCGCTTTCACCTTTTCATAGAGTCTATAGGCTGCTCTCGCATATGCCGTAAGCACGGAGGCTGTAAACTCCGGATTTGAATCTAATTTTAAGCTGTACTCGATGATGTGCTGATTCTCTCCGTTGATACCCGTTTTTCCACTTCGAATAACAAATCCACCATGCGGGATACCACTGTGGTCGGTTTTCATTTCTTCACTCATAATAAAGTGAACCGTAGTATCGTAATCCGCGAAGTAGTTCGGCATCGTTACGAAAACGGTTTCCATTACAGAAACGGACGCAGGCGTTTGCCTTAAGGTTGAGGATACAGGCATCGGTCTTGCCATAATCAAGCATATCTGCGCCATTTCGGATGCAGAGCTTTCCATCGAAAGCGAATTCGGTGTCGGTACGACGGTTACGGTTGTTTTCAGTAAATAATCAAATTGCCCACTATGATCTCCTTTTACGGATTTCATAGTGGGCATTGCCTTTATTCAGTTAAAGTTTCGATAGCAATCTGCATACCAAGTTTGAAAGCATATTCAAAGATCGATGCCTCCGCCAAGCTCATATACTCACTCCAACAATCGTGGAACTTTTCAAATGTTTCTTTCTGTTCCTCTGTGAAGCTTTTTTCCAAATCCTCGTGGTGCCTTGACATGTAGCCAAGCAGTTCTTTCATTTCCTTGGAGTTGGTTCGGCTATCTTCTTGCGGGATAATATTTCCGTGCCAAAGTTCATTGATGATTGACTTCATACCAACACCACCTCCCGCAAAACAATTTCTTCCGCGCTTGCCTTGATGTTGTTCATTTCGGCAACCCAACGGAGCATATCACGAGCTTTCAAATTCTCATCAATACCTCTTTTAGCAGCGAGGCAGGGAATGATAGTTTCAAGCATTTCGTTTGCTTCAATGTCGATTTTATGTAGATATTCGTTCAAGCGGCATTCTAAAATCAGAGTGGTGTATCTGCCCTTGCGGTGTTCTTTGACAAAATCAAGATGCAATAATCCGTATTTACCAATGTTGTAATTACTCTGTTCAGGCAACACAAGGTTGGGGTAAAAGCGTCCGTTTTCTTCACGATAGGTAATTTTCATTATATATTCCTCACAAATTAATTATTCATACAATAACCAAGCAGCTTTGACTTGCGTTTAATTTGTGAGAGGATTTCTGACATTCACAGTGATTTCAGTATTGCAATGACCGAGGTGCTCGGGAATAACAAAAAGGCCTGCCGTGGCAGAGCTTTTTGCATATAAGATCATAACGAAAGAACCACCGCCGAGGCGGTGGTTCTTTCTGAAGTTGAACGAAGTGAAACTTCGATTATCTCTTGGAGAACTGAGGAGCGCGACGAGCGGCCTTGAGACCGTACTTCTTTCTCTCCTTCATACGAGGGTCGCGGGTCAGGAAGCCGGCGGCCTTCAGAGCGGGACGGTACTCAGCGTCGGCGGCCAGCAGAGCGCGGGCAACACCGTGACGGATCGCGCCGGCCTGGCCGGAGATACCGCCGCCGGTCACGTTGGCAACGATGTCGAACTTGCCGGCAGTACCGGTAACGCCGAAGGGCTGGTTGACGATGAGCTTCAGGGTCTCGAGACCGAAGTACTCATCGATGGAACGGCCGTTGATGGTGATCTCGCCGGAGCCGGGGTAAATGCGGACGCGGGCGACGGACTTCTTTCTGCGGCCGGTGCCGTAGAAGTAGGGCTTTGCACTGGTATACATATTCATTGACCTTCCTTTCTAAGATTACAGCTCGTAAGTCTCGGGCTGCTGAGCCTCGTGCTTATGAGCGGCGCCTGCGTAAACCTTCAGACGGGTGAAGGCCTTGGCACCCAGGTGGTTGTGGGGGAGCATACCCTTAACGGCAATCTCCATTGCGCGCTCGGGCTTGGTGGCCATCATGGTCTTGGCCTGGACAGCCTTCAGACCGCCGATGTAGCCGGTGTGACGGTAGTAGTACTTCTGCTCCATCTTACGGCCGGTCAGGACAGCCTTCTCGGCATTGATGACGATAACGAAGTTACCGCAATCAGCATGGGGGGTGAAGGTGGGATCGTTCTTGCCGCGCAGCAGGTCGGCGACGGCGACAGCGGTTCTACCCAGGGGCTTGTCAGCGGCGTCGACGACGTACCACTTACGAACCACGGTCTCGTTCTTCTGCATGTAAGTAGACATTGTTTCTTTCTCCTTTTAGAATCTTCCAGCTCCATCAACCGCTTTTTTGATCTGCGCGGCAAATGGGCATGGGTCGTTTTTTACTCACGGCGCTTATTATAACACACTTTGTTCTCCTTGTCAAGTACTTTTTGAAAAATTTTTGATTTTTTTAATTTAGCACTTGTCAATCTCTCGTTTTCTCACGTTTTCGCCCGTTTTGCTCCTTCGGACTTTTGTGCCGTCACGTTTTCGGCACAGTTGAGCGGGGGACTCTACCGAGTTTTTTGTGCATTTGTAACAAGATGGGTTCTTTGCCGATCAAAGCCGCGGCCATGGGCTTTGGCTATTTTTTCGGTCTATCCTTCCCTGCCTCCGCATAGGATGGTTGCAGACGGGGCGAGACCCCAAAAGAAAGGATGGATGGTGCATGGAGACAACTTACTTACCCGAGGGGCAGCTTCTGACCACAACCCGCAATCGGGACTATACGGCCACCCTCCAGGGCCTGGAGCGGGCTATGGAAACGGGGGCCATCATCGAGGGGACGGCTGTCCTCTGCGATGGGGAGCTGAATTTACATATTGACTTTCCCGCCCTCCCCGGGGTGCGGGGGATGATTCCCCGCTGTGAGGCGGTGTGGAATCGGGACGGAGAGCCGCCCAAGGATATCGCCATACTGACCCGCGTGGGCAAGGCGGTGGCCTGCAAGGTGACGGGGATCGAGCATTCCGAGGCGACGGGGACTACGGTATACCTCTCTCGCCGCCTGGCCCAGGCCGAGTGCGCGGCTGGCTACCTGGAGGGCTTGGAGGCGGGGGATATCATCCGCGCTAAGGTGACGCACATGGAGAGCTTCGGGGCCTTCGTGGACGTGGGGTGCGGGATTCCTTCCCTGCTCTCGGTGGATCACATCTCCATCTCCCGCATCGCCCACCCTCGGGATCGGCTGTACAACGGGCAGACCATCTGGTGCGTCGTCAAGAGCATCGATCGGGAGACGGGGCGGATCTTCGTATCCACAAGGGAGCTTCTGGGCACCTGGGAGCAGAACGCGGCGCGGTTCACCCCGGGGCAGACTGTGGCGGGGATCGTGCGGAGCGTAGAGGACTACGGGGTCTTCGTGGAGCTGGCCCCCAATTTAGCGGGCCTGGCCGAGGTGCGGGACTGCGACCGTGAGGCAGTCCACTCCCTCATCGGACGGACGGCGGCGGTCTTCATCAAAAGTATCATCCCCGAGCGCATGAAGATCAAGCTGGTGCTAATCGACGCCTACCGTGGGGAGCCCGTTCCCCTCCCCAGGCTCTCGTATTTCATCCGAGGAGACGAGGTGAGCCACATAGATCGGTGGGTCTATTCCCCCGCAGGAGCGAAAAAGAGGGTGGAGACCATCTTCTAAAAACGCCCGCAGGGCATATCACGCGCCGCAGGCGCATCCCGTCCCTCTTGTTCCGACAAATTGCCCTTCACACACAACATGAAGAATCCCCCTACCCAAACCGGCAGGGGGATCTTTCTCTATGCCTTATTCCGCAGGCTTGATGAGCAGGATAACCGCATAAGGCTTTTCGGGCACCGTCACGGAGATACCGTTCTCCATGAGAGTCTTACCATCGGCAGTCACGTCCACCAGACCGTCAAAATCGGTGATGTGATACTGCTTTTCGGGATCCAGGCCCTTGAGCTTGACCGTCGTAGCGGTGTCCTTGGTGCCCTCGTGGCAGAAGACAGAGGCATAGCCCGAGGCGGTGGCGGGATCGTAGAACTCCCAGCCGTTCCAGCGATTGGCCTTGGACTCCCACTCAAAGAGCTGGTAGTAGTCGGCGTAGAAGTAATCGCGGATCTGCTCGAACTCGGCGTAGCCCTGCTTGGTGTAGGTCCAGTCGGTATCCTTTTGGATAAGACCGTTCAGGTTCATGAGGGACAGGGGGGCGTAGTTCATGCGCACCTTGTACATATTGGTGGTCTCGTAGATCTCGTTCTTGAAGTAGGGGAACCAGGCGAAGAGGGCCTGGGTCATCTTGCCCTTCATGTCGTAATCCTCGTGGTTGCCGTCGAACCAGTCGGTGTAGTGAAGGGGGACGGCCCGCTTCATGGTCTCCAGATCGTTGCGGCCGCCGCCCGAGGCGCAGGAGTCCATGTAGATGCCGGGGTAGCGCTCGATGATCTTATCCCACAGGGAGAGGTAGCCCTGGACGTAGAGGTTCTCGGTGATGCCCTTGCGCCCCTTGCCGTCGGCGGCCGTCCAGGCCCCTGCGGGGTCGCAGTTGAAGTCGGAGCGGAAGGCGGTGGCTCCCGACTCGTCGATGACCTTGCTGATCTTATGGAACACCCAATCCACGCAGGCGGGATCGGTGAGGTTCATGATGTAGCCCTGGAGCCAGGAGCCCTCCATGACACGGGGGAGGAACCACTCCTCCTTGAAGCCCTCCTGGCCCGCCAGGAAAGCGTCCTTCTCCAGGCGGATGCTCTCGGGCTCGAACCAGATCATCATGCGCATCCCGTGGGCGGCGGTATACTTACCGATATTGGACATGGCATCGGGGAAACGGTTCAGATCCATATCCATGGAGCCCGTCTGGGGCCAGCCCACGGCTTCCCCGCCCGCTCCCGTGTACCAGCCCGCGTCCAGCCACAGAAGCTCGGGAGACACCCCCGCGTCGTGGTAGGAGGCCAGGATGAGGAGGAGACGGTTGGTGGAATTGCCCGAGCAGCCTTGGCTGATGCCCGTATAGGTGGGGGTCAACTCGCCGTCGATCTTGCGCATGACGTCATTGATGTAGTAGTGCCGCCAGGCGTTGGTCTGCTCGTCAGGGGTGAGGCCCTTGTAGGTCACGAAGCCCATGAGGGGGGTACGGATGGTCTCCCCGGGCATGAGGTAGGTGTCCAGGGTGTTCTGGCCAGCCGTCAGGGTGGTGGTCTTTTGGCTCTTGCTGTAGTTGAATTTGGCGCTCCAGTTGCCGGGCCAGCCGATGGCGATGAAGGTACCGCCGTCTCCGTAGGAAAGGTTGTAGTAGGGGAACACGCCGTGGGAGGGGCGGCCCGAGATGCAGGTATCGCTGTAACGGTTGCGGACGGTGAGATCGTGCTCGTAGGGGAGGTAGTTCTGCCCGCCCGCGTCGCCCTTGATGCCGCTGATCTTGGCGTTGTCTCCCTTGAATTCCATTTCAAAGAAGATATGGCGGAAGTTCTCGGTGTTCTCCTTGCCGTCGTTGGTGATGTAGACCACGTACTCATAGGCGGATTCCTCGGGGAAAACGCGGGCTACCAGCTTGAAGGCGGCGGGGATGGCGGGGTGGCGGAGGATCAGGGTGGATTCCACGCCCCGCTCGATATCCTCATAGGTCTCGGACTCCAGAGAGAAGCCTTCAAAGCCCGCGTAGTCGGTGCCGTCGTACTTGAAGGTCAGGGGGAATGCGTCCAGATCCGACATGAGCGCGTCATACTCGGGAACGGCGCGGTCGGGGTCGGGCTTGAACAGCTCGGTCTCGGGTTCGGTGATGGGCTCGGTGACAGGCTGAGTCATGTCGGTCTCCTTTTGGGTGGCATTGGGGTCTTGGGTGGTCTCCTCGGGGATATCGGGGGTCTGATCGCAGGCCGAGAGGACGGCGCAGGTGATGCAGAGGGTCAGAAGAAGGAGAGCGGTGATCAGAAGCTTGCAGGTCGTGTGCTTACGCATGGGTCAGTCCTCCTTTCTCTTACGCAGGGCGAGAGCGGCGGCGGCGGTCACGGCCAGGGTGGACACGCCGACCAAGGCAGAGCCGCAGCCCTTTTGGGGCGGGTCTGTCTCTTGGAGAGTATCGCCCTCGGTGGGCTTCTCGGTGGCGGGGGCGGTATCCTCTTGGGTCTCGGTGTCGCTCACCGTTGTTTCGGGCTCGGTCTCGGGGGTGGTCTCGGGCTCGGTGGGGGCTTCGGTGTCGGGAGCGGTCACGTCAAAGTTCAGCTCCTTATAGAACTCCACCTCGCTCACGTCCCCGCTCTTGGAGAGGACGGCACCGCCCCAGATGCACCACGCGCCGCTGATGGAGGGTGCGCCCGCCACGGCCAGGCAGAGGGTCTTGACCCCCGTCACGTCCACCTCGGTGTACTCCATGGGCTGTCCGTAGCGCATGGTATCGCTCTGGAACAGGGTCTTGCCGTCGCCAATAACGGTAAACTTGACGGCGGCCATGGAAATATCGTTGCCCGAAAGGGTCTCGCATACGCCGATGTAGGTGGCGAGCTTGGTGTAGCCGATGCCTTCAATGTTGATATCCACGTAGGCATTGTTGGAGGAGGACGCGGCATGGATGCCGATGCCCTTGGGGAAGCGCTTGAGGTCACAGCTCCAGATGTACTCCCCCGCGCAGTTGCCGTCGCGGACGGCGGAGCCGCCGCTGTAGGCCTGGTTATGGAGCCAGTAGAGGTCGCTTGCAAAGGCATAGTCGCCCTTGGTCAGCTCGGCGGGCTGGGGCTCATTGGTCTTATCGGGGTTGATCTCGGCGGCCTCGGCCGTGATGGCCCCGGGCAGCACGCCGCCCAAAAGCAGGAGGGAGGCGACGGCGCAGGTGATGAAACGGAATTTTCTGATCTTCATGAGCATCCTCCTTGGGGATCTGTAATTGTAAACATTATACTGTTTTTTATAGAAATTGTCAATAGCTTCGGTGGATATTCACATAAATTTACAAGCTTCCCCTCTGCCACGCAGAGAGGATCGGCGGTTTCCCTTGCCACGGGGTCGAATCGTTAACATTCGGTGAAATTTCGCCAAATACGGTTTACTTTTCCACGTGTTTGTGTTATAATAAATAGGAATATATGCAAAAGGAGGGCACGCCGCCGTGATCATTCGCATGAGGGTGGGAGACACCCTGGAGCTGAAGAAGCCACATCCCTGCGGGGAGAAGAAATTCCGCGTCATGCGGGTGGGCAGTGAGGTTCGCATCATCTGTGTCGGCTGCGGTCGGGACATGGTGCTGGATCGGGTGAAGCTGGAGCGGGCCATCCGCAAGCTCATCCCCGCCGAGGAGCCTCCCACTGACAAAGAGTGACCCTCCCCAAGCCCCGCCTCGCTCAACTTTTCCAAAACAGAAAGGCTATACGAAATGGATTCCACCAATCAGACCGCCAATACGCAGGAGATCCCCGCTATCCTGAAAAACGGGATGCTCAAGAAACAGCCCCGCTGGAAGACCTTCCTGCAAAACACCGTCGGGGAGTACGGCTACCTCCTCTTTGCCGCCCTCATCCCCATGGTGCTGTTCTACCTCATGTACCTCATCACCCAGCAGCTCTACCCCTTCGGAGACGGCACCGTGCTGGTGCTGGACCTCAACGGTCAGTACGTCTCCTTCTACGAGGGGCTTCACGATATCCTCCGAGGCGAGGCCGATCTGCTCTACTCCTTCTCACGGAATCTGGGCGGTGAGTTCCTCGGTATCTACGACTACTACGTAGCCTCCCCCTTCGCCATGCTCCTGGCCCTCTTCCCCGAGCGGTTCATGCTGGAGGCTCTGCTGATCCTCTTCCTCATCAAGGCGGGGCTGTGCGGTCTGTTCATGGGCATCTACCTCCACAAGCACGCCTCGGGTGAGCCCAACCGTCTGGTGGTGCTGGCCTTCTCGGTCATGTACGCTCTGTCCTCCTACTGCGTTGTGCAGCAGCACAACTCCATGTGGATCGACGCGGTGCTGTGGCTGCCCATGCTCTGCCTGGGTATCGAGTCCCTCATCAAGTACGGCCGCTTCCGTCTCTACGTCTTCGCCCTGGCCATCACCATCCACAGTAACTTCTACATCGGTTACATGGCGGTGATCTTTACCCTTGCCTACTGCTTCTACTGGTACTTCGCTCACAATCAGCACAACGAGAACAATCCTCTGGGTGAGAAGGCTCACTTCCTCAAGTCCGTGGGCCGCGTGGCGGTGTGGTCTGTCCTGGCGGTGGGTATCGCGGCTCTGGCTATCCTGTCGGCGCGCTACGCCCTGTCCTTCGGTAAGGACGAGTTCTCCAACCCCAACTGGGAGGTGACCCAGAAGTTCGATCTCTTCAACTTCTTCTACAAGCTCCTTCCCTCCTCCTACGACACCGTCCGTCCCCAGGGTCTTCCCTTCGTGTACTGCGGTGTGCTGACGATCATCGCGGTCCCCGCCTTCTTCATGTCCAAGAAGTTCTCCCTGCGGGAGAAGGTGGCCGCCGCTCTTCTGATCCTCTTCTTCGTGGCCTCCTTTGCCACCTCCTCCATCGACCTCATCTGGCACGGCTTCCAGAAGCCCAACTGGCTCAACTACCGCTACAGCTTCATGCTGTCCTTCTTCCTTTTGGTGCTGGCCTACCGCGCCTTCGACCAGATCCTCTACACCTCCCGCAAGGCTCTGCTGGGTACCGTCATCGCCATCGGCGCGTACACCGTGATCCTTCAGAAGTTCACCGACTTTTTGGTGGAGGAGGAGGAAAAGATGGTCATCCGTCCCTTCGCCACCATCTGGCTGACTCTGGGCTGCCTCTTCGCCTACTTCGTGCTCATCTCCCTGTACGGCAAGGTCAAGGAGCGGCAGAAGGAGACCGTGGCCATGGTGCTCCTGTTCCTGGTCTGCGTGGAGGTCTTCCTGTCGGGCTCCTCGGATATGCACCAGCTGGACAAGGACGTGACCTTCTCCAAATACTCCCGCTACAACAACATGATCGACACCGTCCGTCCCATCACCGACACCATCCACGAGTACGACGGCGGCTTCTACCGCATGGAAAAGACCTACTTCCGCAAGACCAACGATAACTTTGCTCTGGGCATCAAGGGTCTTTCCTGCTCCACCTCCACCCTCAACCGCGACACCATCGACTTCCTGCGGAGCATGGGCTACGCCTCCCGCTCCCACTGGTCGAGATACCTGGGCGGCACTCCCGTCAACGATTCCCTCCTGGGCATCAAGTACCTCATCACCAACGAGGATGAGTCCGACTACTACGGCCCGGCTCTCTTCACCCCCGAGGACTACGGCTACGACGAGGACTTCTCTCCCAACGGAGACTACAGCGTCTACCTCAACGAGTTCGCTCTGTCCTTCGCCTACGGTGTAGCCGACGGCTGGCTGACCTTTGACTACGAGGATTACGATAACCCCTACGACCGTCTCAACGCCATGATCACCGTCATGCTGGGAGAGACCCAGACCGTGGAGGTCTTCAAGCCCGCTACCCAGAACGGTGAGCCCGAGACCGTCAACGTCAACGTCGGATCGGTGAACGTCAACTCCACCACTGCCTCCGAGCACATCTCCTACAAGGTGGATGACAAGACCAAGGCCGCCCTCCTCTACTACGACTATACGGTTCCCACCGACACCGAGCTGTTCTTCTTCTATCCCAACGAATACCTCCGCGAGGTCAAGCTTTCCGTGGGTGACAAGACGGGCGGACAGAGCGGCAGCTACACCGGCAAAGGCACCTTTGGCGGCGGTGAGACCAACCGCATCGTCTCTCTGGGCGAGTCCACCACGGGCAAGCTCTACCTGAAGGTGGAGATCGACAATGACTCCAACAACCTGTACGTCATCCCCAAGGACTCCTACATCTACTACATCGATATGGAGACCTTCAAGGATGCCTTCACCCGTCTGGGGAAGACCCAGTTCGTCATCGACGATACCTCCACCGACAGTCATCTGACGGGTACCGTCACCACCGAGACCGCCCGCCAGCTCATGTTCACCTCCATCCCCTACGACGAGGGCTGGAACATCTACGTGGACGGCGAGAAGGTGGAGATCTTCGAGGCCAATAATTCTCTCGTTTCCTTCTACGTGGAGGGTTCCGGCGAGCATTCCATCGAGATGAAGTATATGCCCACCACCGTGGCTCTGGGCATCGGTGTGTCGGTGATCTGCCTGATCATCTATATCCTGATCCTCATCGCTTATCCCTTCGTCAAGAAGGTTCCCTACCTCCGTAAGCTGGTCATGATCGAGGGGGAGGAGCTTCCCGAGCTGGCCACGGCCGAGTATCGCGCCGAGATCTCCGCAGGGGACATCGGTGCCCCCGAGGGGGAGCGGAACATCCTGGCCGAGGCCGAGGCCGCCAAGTACGGCCGCATTCGCCCCACCGCCCCCGAGAAGAAGCCCGCCCAGAGCGGTAAGGCTCCCCAGGGCAAGTCCAACGGAGGCAGTAAGAGCAGGACGGGCATTGATCCCAAGAGCGGCAAGAAGTAACCGCTACCTTCGCATATCCCTTCAGGGGCTGTTCGCTGTCATGCAATAGCCCCTGATCTCAAAGGAGTTTCTATGTATTACTACATCAAAGGCGAGCTGGTCGCCGCGACCCTCAATATGGCCGTGGTGGACGCGGGGGGCGTTGGCTACAAAATGACGGTCAGCGAGAACACCTACCGTGCCCTGCCCCGCCGTACCGATAAGAACCCCGTTGTGACCCTATACACCTACCTGTCCGTCCGCGAGGATGGCATCGAGCTGTTCGGCTTTGCCAATGAGCGGGAGCTGTCCTCCTTCAAGATGCTGCTCTCGGTGTCTGGGGTAGGCCCCAAGGCGGCTATGGCGATCCTGTCCCTTTTGACCCCTGAGAAGTTCGCGTTGGCGGTCTGCACCGAGGACAAGAAGACCATCTCCAAGGCCACGGGCGTGGGCCCCAAGACCGCCGCCCGCATCATCCTGGAGCTGCGGGACAAGCTCATGAAGGAGACCTCCATCGACGAGGATCTCTCCACCGCCGTGCTGGATCACTCCGCCGAGGCGGCCGGTGCCCCCGCCAGGGGCAAGACCTCCGAGGCCATGGACGCCCTCCTGGTGCTGGGCTACACCCGCGCCGAGGCCCAGAAGGCCCTGGCAAGCATCGACACCCAGGCGCTGTCCATTGAGGAGATCATCAAGGAAGCCCTGAAGAAGCTGATGAAAAGTTAAGATATAGATATAAGGTACAGATATGAAGGATTTTGAAGTAGATTTTGACTTTACCGAGGAACGGGGCGACACCGACTATGAGAACCGCATCGTGACTCCCTCCTACGAGGCGGGGGATGAGGCCGAGGTCTCTCTCCGTCCCCGCCGCATGGAGGAATACATCGGCCAGGACAAGGCCAAGGAGAATCTGAAGGTCTATATCGAGGCCGCCCGTATGCGGGGGGACTCGTTGGATCACGTTCTGCTCTACGGCCCTCCCGGCTTGGGTAAGACCACCCTGTCGGGGATCATCGCCGCCGAGATGGGGGTGAACCTGCGGGTGACCTCGGGTCCCGCCATCGAGAAGCAGGGGGATCTGGCGGCACTTTTGACCAATCTCAACGCGGGGGACGTGCTGTTCATCGACGAGATCCACCGTCTGCCCCGCATGGTGGAGGAGATCCTCTACCCCGCCATGGAGGACTTTGCCCTGGATATCATCATCGGCAAGGGCCCTGCCGCCCGTTCCATCCGCATCGATCTGCCCAAGTTCACCCTCATCGGTGCCACCACGAGAGTGGGTCAGCTCACCACCCCTCTCCGCGACCGCTTCGGTGTGCTCCTTAAGCTGGAGCTGTACACCCCCGAGCAGCTGGCCGAGATCGTCAAGCGCAGCGCCTCCATCCTGGAGATCCCCATCTCCGAGGACGGCGCACTGGAGATCGCCTCCCGCTCCCGCGGCACTCCCCGTATCGCCAACCGCCTGCTCAAGCGTGTCCGTGACTTCGCCATGGTGCAGGGCAAGGCCGAGATCGACGAGGAGGCCGCCATGTACGCCCTGGATCGCCTGGAGATCGACGAGCTGGGTCTGGACAACACCGACCGCCGCATGATGGAGGCCATCATCAGCTTCTACGGCGGTGGCCCCGTGGGTCTGGACACCCTGGCCGCCACCATCGGTGAGGAGGCCATCACCATCGAGGACGTGTACGAGCCTTACCTCATGCAGCTGGGCTTCATCCAGCGCACTCCCCGAGGACGTTGCGTGACCCACCTGGCCTATGAGCATCTGGGGCTGAAGCCTCCCGTGTCGAGACAGGCCAAGGAGGCACAGGATCAGCTGAAGCTTTTTGAAGAAGACGGCGAGTGAGCCGACATATGACAAAACCCCATCGGGAGTTCGTTTCCCGATGGGGTTTTTGCATGGATTTTTAGGTCAGCGCAGGGTGAAACGACACCACAGAAGGTTATGATCCGAGGCATCGCTGTCCACCATGCCAAAGGCCTCGGGAGTCATGCGCCCCTCGCGGTATACGATATTGTCAATGGCCACGGGGTTGTGTCGGAAGGTCTTGAACTCATGGGCGGTATCATTGACCAGAGCATAGCCCAGGCTCTTTACGGGGGCAAAGGCGGTGAAGTCCTCGGTGTTGAAGTCTCCCGTCAGGACGGCGGGGGTGTCGGGGGTAAGGTGCTTCCCCATCCAATCGGCGATATAGGCGAACTGGATATCCTGCTGATCGTGGGATTCGTAGGAGAGATGTGTATTGAGCAGGGTCAAGGGGGGGCCGTCCTCGGTCTCCACCGTGACCCAGCCGAGGGCGCGGGGCTCATAGCTTGCCGAGGGGAGGGGGAGGATGCCGCTGTCCACGATGGGGTAGCGGGAGAGGATAGCGGTGCCGTACTGTCCCCCGTCATAGTCCATGGCGGGGACAAAGAGGGCATGGGTCAGCCCCGTGGCGGCGGTCAGCGCGGCGACCGTGTCCAGGCCGCCTATGCGGTTCGTGCCCATATCGATCTCCTGGAAGCCCACCATATCGGCTCCCGCCTCTCGGATGACCGACGCGATGCGGCTCCAGTCCAGCTCCGCGTAGCGGCCGTGGCAGATGTTGTAGGTGGCAACGTTGATGTGTTTCATGGTCGATCTCTTTCGGGCGGGGTGATCCCCCGCCCATTTCATGTTTGTCCGATGGGATCAGCCCAGCATCTCGCGATTCAGCAGGTCAAAGGTGACACCGCCCTGATGGGGCTTGTTGGCGAGATGGGCACGATTGCCGTCGTAGTAGGAGAAGCCGCAGGACTCGGTCTGAAGGGTACCGCGGAGATCCTCCACGCGGATGGCATCCATGGAGCCGTCGCCTGCCTCGGTGTGGAAGGTGACCTTGACCTCCAGGTCGCTGCTGTACAGCTGGTTGGAGAGAACGTAGCGGTAGGGGGTCAGGGTATTCGTCAGCTCGTAGGTGACGGTAGAATCACCCACCAGGCACCCCTTGTAGTAGGTGGCGAACTCCACCCACGCGCGGGCATCGCCGTTCTTGGAGGCCGCAAAGGTGATCTCCACCTGATCCGAGTTCTTGATGGTGTCCAGCTTGCCCGTGGTGAACTGATTCTCGGTGCCCTGAACGGGGGTATTCAGAGACTCGATGGCGGATGCGTTCATTTTGGTATGGAAGGGGACGAGGTAGACGGTGCCCTCCCACTTTCCTGTGGCACTGATGGACTTGAGCAGACCTGTGCTTGCGCTGTTCGCGCCGCCGCCGATCTGAATGATGTTGTAGTTCTTGCCGTTCTGAACCACGCCCACCGCGTTGGTGGTACCGCCCGTGTAGCCGGGACGAGGCTCGTTGTCGGCCATGAGCATCTTGATGGCCTCTTCCTCGGCCTTGGCCTGGTTATCGTTGAAGGTGATGTGGTGAACCATGCGCAGACCGTTGGACCACAGACTCTTCAGCTGATTGTAGGCGGATTTGGGGTTCTCATACAGAGAGCCGTACTCACCCAGGGAGATATTGCTGTGACCCATCAGATGGGCGTTGTACACCAGATTATTCTTGCGGGTGAGGTTTCCGTAACGGGTACCGCCGTAGGCCGTACCGCAGGTCAGCACCACGTCGATGGGGGTCAGACGGGTGTGAGCCTCACCGAGGAAGCCGGCCACGGCCTCGCCCTCGGGGATCTGGTGAGCCGAGATGGACTCGGGGGGATAGCCTGCCAGCAGAGCCTCGCGGTAGGCCTCCATGATGCGCTTGGAGACGATGGCGCGATTGTACAGAGTCCACTCGGCGAAGTAGTCACCCGAGTAGGCATCCCACGCGCCGCGGCCGCTGTCACGGGGGGCGTCGATGGAGGCGCGGTCGGTGAAACCCGTGCCAAAGATGGCGTTGATCTTCTCTACGCTCTCGTAGCGCTCCAGCATATAACCGCGGAAGCCCTCCAGCATGTAGGGGTTGTAGTCGCCTACCGAGCCTGCCACGTCGATCTCATGCTCATGGACGGGGGAGACACCCACCAGATGCTCGGGGTTCCCGCCCTCACCGCGGAAGGCCACGGCCGTCCCCTGGAGGAAGGTACGGAGGGGGTACACGCGGAGCTTGGCCAGATCCAGGATGCCGTCGGCGTAGGTGCCCACGTAGAAGGAGGAGCCGATCTCGTTGTAGTCCATGTACTCGCCCGCCTTGCCCACCGAGACGTACTTCTGGATT
Organism: Eubacteriales bacterium; assembly: GCA_045128275.1. Classification (GTDB taxonomy): domain Bacteria; phylum Bacillota; class Clostridia; order Oscillospirales; family CAG-272; genus CAMEON01. Next base: position 20,803 of record JBGVRH010000044.1, read on the forward strand.
CCCGTAGCGGGTTCCTTATAGTAGGCCAGCTTGCCCGTGGCGGTGATCTTGTTCCAGCGGTGGGTGAAGCAGGGCTCCAGGAAGAGATACTCATTCCGCATAGCGTCCACGTACTGCTGGGTAGCCGAGAAGGTATAGTCGGCGTAGAGGGAGGAATCAAAGGCAACGTCCACGCCCAGATCGGTGGCGGCCTTGGAGAGCTTACTGATCACGTTGTTGGAGAGGTCGGTACGGATGTGGCAGAAATTGCCGCGGGAGACGTATTTATCGTCGTTGTAGCCGTCGGTGTAGTAGGCCGAGAAGAAGCGGTTCTCACGGAAGCCCACGTCCAGCTCGGTGGCGGCGGCGTTCTCGTCATAGACCGTCAGGAAGGACAGCACCTCTTGACCCTCGCGGGCGGGGAGGAAGACGATATACTTCTGACCGATGACGTTGGAGGCGGAAACACCCGTAGCGTCGGCGGGGAGCTTGATGTCGGCATTCTTGAAATCCGCCTTTTGGGCATTGCCCTCATAGACGGCCTGGACGGAATGGAAGTAGAGGATCACGGAATCCGCCTCGCCGCTGTTGCGAACCGAGAGGGCCACGGGGATCCCTGCCTTCTCCTCGGTCAGGGCGAAGGAGCAGTCCAGGGTATGCTCGGAGATGACAGAGCCGTCGGAGAGGGACAGGATGGCGTAGCGAAGCTCACCCTTCTCGTTGGTGGTCTGGGAGGCCACCAGGAGCACCTCGTCGGAGACACCCTCGGCGAAATGACCCGTGACGATGGTGTGAGGGCCGGGGATCACGTCGCGGACGTTGACGGTCATGCGGATGAGACCGAAGGCATCAAAGACGCGGACGTCGCCGTCCTTTCCATCATGGGATGCGAAGGGAGCGGTGGCGATCAGGACCTCATCACCCACCTGCGCGGCGGCTACCTGCACACCGCCCATGACCGAGGGATCAAAGGCCAGGAACTGGGTGATGCAGATCTGCTGGTTGTTGTACACGCGGACGGTGGTGAAGTTGTCGGGGTGCTGACCCTCGCCCGCCACCAGGGCAGGGCCTACGGCCAGGCCGTTGGCTTGCCCCATTTGGGCATAGTAGACCGAGGTCTGGACGCCCAGGTTGAGGTCGGGGGCGGTGTAGAAGACGGTGTTATTGGTATCGTTGGAGACACGGGAGGGGAGGTCGATGAAGGCGTTGACGATCTCGGACTCGGCCGCGTCGGTCATGTAGAGGTGCATGGCCTCGTAGGTGTAGAGATCCTCATAGGTATGGAGAGGCTCATTCCCTTCATAGAACAGCACCAGCTTTTGGTCATAGACCGCGACACCCATGCCCAGGGCCTTGGCGGCCTCGGCAGGGGTGGTGGCGGTGAGATCCGACTTCCCTGCCAAAGCGCCCAGCTTGGCGGCATCCAGCTTGATCGTGCCGTCGGCGTTCTTTTTGACGATGCCGTCACCGCCCGCCTTCAGCTCGCCGTTCTGGTAGAACTTGACACCGCCGTCGGTGAAGGCCAGGGTCTTGCGACTGCCCAGCACCTCTTTGATGCGGTTTGCGGTGGCGTACTTGGCGTAGTCGGGGAGTTCGGCGGCGGGGAATCTCACCGAGGAGACGGTGGGAGTCGTGTCGGCCTCGGTCTCAGGCTCGGTGGGGGCTTCGGTATTCCCTACGGTCTCGAGGGTGTCGGGGAGGGGGGTGGTCTCGTCGGGCTTGTCCCCTTGGTTGCAGGCGGCGGTGGCCAGCAGGGCCAGCAAGAGCAGAGCGGCGGCGAGGAGGCGGATGAGTTGGATTCGTTTCATGACAGTTTTTCCTTTCTTGGGAGGATGGGGGGTCATTGAATCGAGGGGGTCACGGGAGGGCGCGGAGGTAGGCGGGGGTATCGAAGGGCTCCAGAGGGGTATCGCTCTTGAGGTACAGGGGGTGGTGGGGGTGGCCCTTCACCGAGATGGGGCCCGCGTGGTACCAGACGGCACCCGCGGCATTCCCCAACTCCACCATCTCTCGGACACAGTCGGCCAGGTAGGGGCGTTTCTCGATGATGGCTCCCCAGGCCGCCCAGACGGCGGGCTTCTCCCCCGCGATGGAGAGGAGGTAGGCAAAGGCCTTCATGTTCTCGGCATGGAGCCATTCGTTGCGCACCTTTTCCATATCGTCGGGACGGGTGGCGCGCTGGGCGTAGACGTTGAACATGAGGAAGGAATCGTAGCCGTTGGACAGGGCGATGCGCTGGGCGGATTTGAGGGTGGGGTCAAGGGCATTGGGGGCGGCGGTGGAGGGGTTGATGCCCACGCAGATCACGGGCTTCTTCCCTCTCGTGCCCAGTATGTATCGGTACTCGTCGTAGCGGTTGGGGACGTAGAGCCAGTCGGAGACCTCATAGTCGGGGTGGGGCTTCAAGGCTTCGGTGAGGGCGTCCTCAAAGGGGAGGACGTCGATGTAGGTTGTGGGGGAGGTGGGGATGTGCATAGGGCACTCCTTTATGAAAATTTGGAATGCAAAATGCAAAATGCAAAATGCAAAATTGGGGGACGGATCAAGGGAAGAATTCTCATAGAGGCGGAAAGACCACGGGCAGAAGAAGCAAAGCAAATAGCATCATGCGTTCTTGATTTTGCATTTTGCATTTTGCACTTTGCATTTTTCAAAACTGCATAGTCATCTGATCCGTCTCATTCACCCCGTCCAGCACGTGATTCTGCCGCAGGATCTCCACCACGGCGCTTGTGAGCTTGGCGCGGGTCTTCATGTCCTCCACCGAGAAGAAGGGCTCTTCGTCGCGGGCGGCCACGATGTTGGCGGCGGCATTCTCGCCCAAACCTGCCAGGGAGGCGAAGGGGAGACGGATCTTGCCGTTCTCGGGGACGTACTCGTCGGCGGTGGACTTTTCCAGGTCCACGGGGAGGAAGCCGATGCCTCTCGCGTAGGCCTCGTTGACCAGCTGGAGGACGGGGAGGCTCTGGGTCTCCTTGGGGGAGGCCTCGTTTTTCTGGGAGCGCTTTTCGATATCCGCGATGTAGTCCGCCACGGCCTTCTTGCCTCTCATGACCAGAGCGCCGTCAAAGCCCAGGGGCTGAACCGTGAACATGGCGCAGTAGAAGGCCAGGGGGATATGCACCTTGTACCAGCCCAGTCGGATGGCCGACATATCGTAGGCGGCGGCGTGGGCCTTGGGGAACATGTACTTGATCTTCTTACAGGAGGCGATGTACCAGTCGGGCACGCCCACCTCCCGCATCTCGGCCTCGTATTCGGGGGTCAGTCCCTTGCCCTTACGCACCATTTCCATGATCTTGAAGGCGTGGGATTTCTCCACTCCGTAGCGGATGAGGGCCAGCATGATATCGTCTCTCGTTCCGATAACCTGGGAAATGTTACAGGTTCCGTTGGCGATCAGCTCCTGAGCGTTGCCCGTCCACACGTCGGTGCCGTGGGACAGACCCGAGATCTGGAGCAGATCCGAGAAGGTCTGGGGCTTACACTCCTCCAGCATCTTGATGACGAAGCGGGTGCCCAGCTCGGGCAGACCCAGGGTGCCCAGGGTACAGCCGATGTCCTCGGGGGAGGCTCCCAGGGGCTTGGTACCCAGGAACAGCTCGTAGATGGAGCGGTCATTCATGGGCACGTCCAGGACAGAGGTATCGGAATACTTTTCCAGGTACTTATACTTGGTCGGCATATCGTGTCCCAGCTCGTCCAGCTTGAGGAGGGTATCGTGGAGGTACTCGAAGGTGAAATGGGTGGTGACGATATCCGAGTTGGGATCGTCGGCGGGGTGCTGGACGGGGCAGAAATCGTAGATCTCCAGGTGCTTGGGAACCACCACGATACCGCCGGGGTGCTGACCCGTGGTGCGCTTGACACCTACGCAATGGGCGGACAGGCGGTTGACCTCGGCGCGGTTGACGCTGATCTGCTTATCCTCCAGGTACTTCATGACGAAGCCGAAGGCGGTCTTCTCGGCCACGCCGCCGATGGTGCCCGCGCGGAAGACGTTCTCCGCGCCGAACAGCTCCTCGGTGTACTTATGCACCTTACCTTGGACTTCACCCGAGAAGTTCAGGTCGATATCGGGGGATTTGTCTCCGTAGAAGCCCAAGAAGGTCTCGAAGGGGATATCATGGCCGTCGTAGTTGAGCTTACGGCCGCAGTTGGGGCAGATCTTGTCGGGGAGATCGAAGCCCGAGAAGACCCCGATCTGCTTGGCGGTCTCGAAATCCGAATATTTACAATCGGGACACCAATAGTGGGGGGGCAGGGGGTTGACCTCGGAGATGCCCGCCAGGTTGGCGACCACCGAGGAGCCCACCGAGCCTCGGGAGCCCACCAGGTAGCCTTGGGATTCGGAGTAGGCCACCAGCTTCTGGGCGATCATGTACAGCACCGCGAAGCCGTTCTTAATAATGGAAGGAAGCTCGCGCTCCAAACGATCCTGCACGATGTGGGGGAGGGGGTCGCCGTAGCGGGACTTGGCGGTCTCGTAGCAGATGCGCTCCAGATCCTCGTTGGCACCCTCCATCTCGGGGTTAAAGGTCCCCTTGGGGAAGGGGCGGATGCCGTCCTCGATCATGTCGGCGATGAGATTGGTGTTGGTGACCACCACCTCAAAGGCCTTCTCCTCTCCGAGGTAGGAGAATTCCTCCAGCATTTCCTCGGTGGTGCGGAGGTAGAGGCCGCTGTCCTTGTCGAAGTCCTTGAACTTCATGCCCGCCTGCAGGATCTTGCGGTACACGTCGTCCTCGGGGTTGAGGAAGTGGGCGTCGCAGGTGGCCACCACGGGCTTGCCGTACTTCTCGCCCAGGGCTACCACCTTGCGGTTGAGGTCGCGGAGCTCCTCATCGTCCTTAAACTTGCCCTCGGCGATCATGAAGCGGTTGTTGACGATGGGCTGGATCTCCAGGTAATCGTAGAACTTGACGATCTCGGCAATATCCGCGTCGGGGCGGTTGTCGATGATGGCCCGCATGAGCTCTCCCGCCTCGCAGGCAGAGCCGACGATGAGACCCTCGCGGTGCTTCTCCAGCTCGGTCTTGGGGATACGGGGGTTACGGCGGTAGTATTTCAGATAGCTGTAGGAGACCAGCTTATAGAGATTCTTCAGACCCGTGGGGTTCTTGACCAGGATCACCTGGTGGTAGGGACGGAGCTTTAAGGGGTCGGTCTTCTCCGCCATTTCGCTGACCAGCTTATCGTAGGTGCGCACGTCCTGCTCGTCCAGGTCGCGGAGCATACAGAAGTAGATGGCGGCCAGCATGGCGGCGTCGTCGCAGGCGCGGTGGTGGTTGAAGTCACCCAGCTCGTAGTGGGTGGCCACGGTGTCCAGCTTGTGGTTTTTGAGATCGGGGAGGAGGAAGCGGGCCAGGGCCAGGGTGTCCAGGTAGGGGTTCTTGAACTCATACCCGCATCGCACCGACGCGGCGCGGATGAAGCCCGTGTCGAAGTCGGCGTTGTGGGCGATGAGCAATACTTCCCCGCCCGTGTCGGAGCGCTTACCCACGAAGTCAAAGAAGGCCTTGAGAGCCTGTGCCTCGGAGGGGGCGTCCTTCACCATATCGTCGGTGATGCCCGTGAGCTTCACGATCTCCTCGGGGATGGGCATCTCGGGGTTGACGAAGGTGTTGAAGGTATCCAGGACTTGTCCGTCTCGGATCTTCACCGCTCCGATCTCGGTCATACGGCAGTTCTGCACAGAAAGTCCCGTGGTCTCGATATCGAAGACCACCGCTTCCCCGTTCATGTAGCCGGGGCAGTCGCCGTAGAGGGCGGAGGCGGTGTTGTTGACGAAATAGGCCTCCATGCCCCAGATGACCTTCTGGCCGATCTTCTCGGCGGTGAGCATGGCGTCCTGGTAGGCCTGGACGTTGCCGTGGTCGGTGATGGCGATGGCCTTATGCCCCCACTTGTTGGCCTGCTTGACCAGATCCGAGGGGGGGATGACGGCGTCCATGGAGGACATTTGGGTATGGACGTGAAGCTCCACCCGCTTCTGCTCGGCCTTGTCCTTGCGGGCGACCTTGGAAATCTTGGCGATGGCGTTGTGGTGGAAAAGGAGATCGGGGCCTTCGGTCTTGTCGCGGCGCATCTCCCGCTTGGTGTAGCCCCGCATGGCCACCACCGCACCGTTGGAGACCACCTTGCAGATCTCGTCGGCATCCTCGGGGGTAGCGGTACACCGCACCTCCAGGGAGGCGGAATTGTCGGTGATGTCAAAGGTGATGTTGAATTTATCGCCCTGACGGGTGGGTTCCTTGGTAAATCCAAAGACCTCGCCCAGCACCACGATGTTCCGCATAGGCTTGTCAATGGCGGCCAGGGGGGTGGGGATGATGTCAAACTGACCGCCCACGGTGTACTCGGGCTCGGAGATATCGAAATCCATGAAGCCGATCCTCACACGGCCGTTTTCCACCACGGGGGTCTGTATAGCACCGCTTCCCTCCCCAAAGAGGGACTGGACGCGGGGGAGAATCTGGGTTTCCTCGGCGGGCTTGGCGGGCTGGTTGGCCTGTACCTCGGCGGCCTTGCGCTCGGCCACCGACATGGCATACTGACGGTCGGCCTCCAAGATCTGCTTGTCCATGGCGGCCAGCCGCTCGGCCTGCCCCTGCTCCATCATCTCATCGATAAAGTCCTCGGCGATCTCGATGCTGACCGTGATATCCAGCCCGAATTCGCTGTGGAGGATGCGCCCCATGATATCGGGCGTGTGGGCACTGCGGATGAGCTGGATGCCCGCCTCCGAGAAGGGGATGCGGATGATGAGGGTATTTTCCTTCAGCTCGTAGCGGTAGGTACGGAAAAAACCCCGCGCCACAACGCCGACCCGCTCGGTCTCCTTGAGGAGCTCGGGGACGTAGTCGGCGGTAAACAGCTCTGCGGGGTAGTGGGGGAGGAATTTGACGTAGTTCAGCTCGTAGGCCTCGGCCACCTGCTCCTCGATGCGGTACAGCTCCTCCTTCTCCACCAGGCGGGGGAAGTCCAGCTCCATCTGGAGGGCGCGGTTCTCCTTATCGGCGCGCACCACGGGGTTTTGCGCCCGCTCCAGGATGGCGCGGGCGGTTGAGTCGGGGGTATATTTATACAGAATTTCAAGAGCAGTCTTCATAGCATTTTCACTTTCTTTTTGCGGGGGGTGGCGTCCCGCGGGTTTGTTTTAAATATTTGGTTTGTTGATTACAAATTTCGGTTTGTCGGTGCGATAAACCCAATAATGAATGATGAATGATGAATAATGAAGAATGAATAATTGTGGACGGAAACCTTCGGTTTCCCGCATTTTTATCAAATCAATGGAGAGATCCGTAGGATCTCAACCGAAATTATTCATTATTCATTAGCCGCTTGCGGCGACTTCATTATTCATTATTCATTAGCAGTTTACCGTTTCATTTCTTTCAGTTTGTCGATCAATGTAGGAATGATCGCATCCTCGGAGATCTTCCCCAGTATCTCCCCCTTGGCAAAGAGCAATGCTTCCCCCTTGCCTCCGGCGATACCGATATCGGCCTCCCTTGCTTCTCCGGGGCCGTTGACGATGCAGCCCATGAGGGCGACCTTCACGGGGAGGTCATCCAGCCCCTCGGCGCGGACGGCGGCTTCAAAGCGGCTATGTAGGTCGATGAGGTCGATCTTGGTGCGGCCGCAGGTGGGGCAGGAGACGATTTGAAGACCGCACTGACCCTCAATCTCCAGGGCGTTGAGGATCTTTCGGGCGGCGGCGATCTCGGCTACGGGATCGGCGGTGAGGGAGACGCGGAAGGTGTCTCCGATGCCGTCACAGAGGAGCGCTCCAATGCCCGCGGCGGACTTGACCAGTCCCATTTCCGCACCGCCCGCCTCGGTCACGCCGAGGTGAAGGGGGTAGGGGCAGGACTGTGCCAGCAGGCGGTTGGCGGCGATCATACCGGGGACATTGGAGGCCTTGATGGAGATGACGATGTTGGTATAGTCGAATTTTTCTAGCAGGGCGGCGTGGTACAGGCCGCTCTCGCAGAGGGCTTCGGGGGTGGGGGAGCCGTACTTGGCCAAAATGTGCTTTTCCAGAGAGCCGCTGTTGACCCCGATGCGGATGGGAATATTTTTCGCCTTACAGGCATCCACCACGGCCTTGACCTTGTCATCCTCCCCGATGTTGCCGGGGTTGATGCGGATCTTGTCCACACCGTACTCGGCGCACTTGAGGGCGACCTTGTAGTCAAAGTGGATATCCGCCACGATGGGAGTGGTGATACCCTCCTCCTTGATGGCGAGGATGGTCTTGGACGCCTCCACGTCGGGGACGGTGATGCGGACGATATCGCACCCCGCCGAGACCAGGGCCTTGATCTGGGCAATGGTAGCCTCTGCGTCGCGGGTGTCGGTATTGGTCATGGACTGGATGGCGATGGGGTGCTGACCGCCGATGGTAACTTTGCCGATCTTGACCTCGGGGGTAGCTCGGCGGATGGCGTTATAATTCATAGTGTACCTCGATCAGAAGAGCTGGAACATATCCTTGAAGGCAATGACGGCGGTGGCCATGAGCAGAAGGGTCATGCCCAGGCCGTGTACGGTGGCCTCGAATTTGGGGTTGACGGGCTTACCGAAGCGCAGGATCTCAATGATGCGGAAGAAGACGCGGCCGCCGTCCAGGGCGGGGAGAGGGAGCATATTCATGACACCCAGGTTCATGGCGATGAGGGCGAAGAGGTAGAGGATATTCCAGAAGGCCATGGGCTGGGAGGCCACGTCGGCCACCGCCGAGGAGACTCCGATGGGGCCCGACATGGAGGCCAGGGTGAAGCGTCCCGAGATGATGCCCCCGATGGAGTCAAAGACCATCTTGATGGAGGACAGGGAGCGGTACCAGGTGGTCTTCAGGACGTTGACGAAGGTGGACTCCCCCGCCAGGACGTAGAAATCCATACTGCCCAGCTCAATGCCGTCCTCCATGCCCGAAGGGAACACGACCTGCGGGATCAGATACTCCTGCCCGTTCCTCTCCACCACCACATCCACGGGCTTATAGCCGTTGAACATGATCTCGTAGGAAAGATCGTAGCCTGTGTGTACCTTGACGCCGTCCACGCGGAGGATGCGGTCGCCCGCCTCCAGGCCTGTGACGTAGCTGGAGGCACCGGGGGTGAACTCGGCCACGGTGGTGGAGGGGAGCTTATAGCCCGCCAGGGTCATGCCGCTCACCAGGATCAGCATGGCAAGGGCACCTGTCAGGACGTTCATGGCAGCCCCCGCCACCAGGATGAGGAGGCGTTGCCAGGGATTCTTTTTGTTGAAGGCGTTGGGGTCATTCTCCTCCCCCTCCTTGTCCTCGTCCTCTCCTGCCATGGAGACGTAGCCGCCGATGGGGAATAGGCGCAGGGAGTATTGGATGCCCGTCTTTTTGGATTTGAAGCCAAAGAGCTTCTTGCCCATGCCCAGGGAGAACTCGTAGATGGTGACGTGACAGGCGCGGGCGGTGAGGTAGTGACCCAGCTCGTGGACGAAGATGAGGATGCCCATGAGGAAAAGGGTCAGAGCGAGATAGAGTAGGGTGCGTAGGATAGCCATAGGGTTTGGAAAGACCTCCGTTAGGGGAAAGTGGATTGGATTTTGATGGGGGGATGATCTGAAATTCGTAATTCGCAATTCGTAATTCGTAATGGAAGATGGAGAACGGTACGACTGAATGTACCGTGTCACGGTCGCGGGGATCTCTTGAACTGCGTGCTTTCGTTTTCCGCGTAATTACGAATTAAGAATTACGAATTACGAATTTGACCAAGTCTCTGTCTCTTTATTTGAGCCCCACCAACAGTTCCTTCGCCCGCTCTCTGGCGAGGGCATCGGCCTCCATGAGCTGATCGTAGGTGTGCCATGCGGCGGTATAGGACAGATCCTCCACCACGCGAATGACCAGCTCGGGGATCTGACAGAAGCGGATGGCGTCGTGCAGGAAGGCGGCCACGATGATCTCGTTGGCGGCATTGAGGACACAGGGGAGGGCACCGCCCTTTGCGATGCAATCACGGGCGAGGGCCAGCAGGGGGAAGACCTCGGTATCGGGGCGGCCGAAGGTGAGCTTGCCGAGGGCGAAGAGATCGGCTTGCTGCAAAGTCCCCTCGGCGGGGAGGCGGCGGGGATGGGTCAGGGCGTACTGGACGCAATGCCGCATATCCGGCACCGACATCTGGGCGATGATGCTATGGTCAATATATTCCACCATGGAGTGGATCATGCTCTCGCGGTGGACGATGACCTCCACCTTTTCGGGAGCCACACCGAACAAATGCACCGCCTCGATGACCTCAAAGCCCTTGTTCATGAGGGTGGCGGAATCCACCGTGATCTTGGCACCCATCTTCCAGGTGGGGTGAGCCAGGGTCATTTCCTTGGTGACGGTCTGCAGCTGCTCCTTGGTATAGCCGTAGAAGGGGCCGCCCGAGGCGGTCAGCAGGATGCGGCTGATCTCGTCGTGATGCCCCGCGCGGAGGCATTGGAAGATAGCGCAATGCTCCGAGTCCACGGGGAGAATGGTGGTTCCCTTCTCTCTTGCGAGGGACATGACCAGCTCGCCGCTCACTACCAGGGATTCCTTATTGGCCAGGGCTAATTTGTGTCCCGCCTTCAAGGTTTCAAGGGTGGGGAGCAGTCCTGCCTCACCGAGGATGGAGTTCTCGGCGGTGATGCCCAGGGGGTTTTCGGTCTTGACGGTGTGGAGCATCTCGGTGATGCCCTCAAAGCCCGCCAGGACACGGGTAGAGGTATCCGCCACGCGGGCGCGGAGGTCGGAGGCGGCGACCTCGTCGGTCATGACCGCGAAGTCGGGGTGGAATTCTCTCACCTGCGCCTCCACGGTTTCCACACTTCTGTGGGCGGTGACGGCGCGGACGGGGATGGAATGGGCGCGGGCTACGTCCATGGCCTGCTCGCCCACCGAGCCGGTAGAGCCCAGGACGATGAGATCGGGATAGTTGAAATTGTAGTTCATGAAATTACTCCGTCAGATGCCCAGCATGGTGAAGACCACGAAGGACACGGTCAGAATGATGGACACGGCCAGCACCGAGTCGAAGCGATCCAGGACGCCGCCGTGACCGGGAAAGATCTTGCCGAAGTCCTTGATGCCGTACTTGCGCTTGAGCAGGGACAGGGACAGATCCCCGATCTGGGAGACGATGGAAACAAGGAAGCCTACGACGGCCATGGCCAGCAGGGGAATGGCCTCACTGCCGTCAGCCAGCCAGAAACGGTTGTAGAGGAGGCCGAAGGCCACGAAGGACAGGGTGCAGAACACCACGCCGCCGACCGCTCCCTCCACCGTTTTCTTGGGGGAGACGTCAGGGATGAGCTTGTGCTTGCCCAGGAGCATGCCCGTGAAGTAGGCGAAGGTATCCGTGACCCAGGCACCCACAAAGGCCAGGAGGTAGAAATACTGACCGCCCTCAATGAAATCGTGGACGATCATGAGACCGGCGAAGCCCATGAGGGTGTAGATCCACAGAACCAGGGCGGTGCTGACGTCACCGATGTCGGCTTTGCCGTGGGAGAACACGGCGGCGGCCAGCAGGTAGATGAGGATCACGCACAGGGCCAGGGGCAGAGCGATGATACTGACCACCTCCAGGTAGCGGATCCCGAAGGGCAGAGCCCCCGACACCAGGTACACGGGGACGGAAACCCACAGGTTCTTATGGAGACCGACGCAGTGCAGTACCTCGTAGGTTGCGATCATGGTAAAGAGCGCCACGGCGATGGGCAGTACCACGGTATCGGCAAAGAAAAGCACGGGCACTAAAACGAAGCAGAACGCGATCACACCGGTCAATATGCGTTTGAACATGGTATATACCTGTCTTTCTGATGTATTGGGTCAACGGGCGATGGGGTCAGAGTCCGCCGTAGCGGCGTTTGCGGGAGTAGAAGTCGCGGATCATCTCGTCCACGTCGGCGGGGGTGAGGTCGGGCCAGAGCTTATCGGTGAAGTACAGCTCGGCGTAGGCGGCCTGCCAGAGGAGGAAGTTGGAGATGCGGAGGTCTCCTCCCGTGCGGACGATCATGTCGGGATCTCCCGACTCCACCGTGTAGAGGGCTTTCGAGATATCCTCCTCGGTGACGGCGGTCTTCCCCTCGGCGGCGAGGGTGTTGAAAGCGTGGGCGATCTCGGCGCGGCCGCCGTAGTTGAGGGCTATGTTCAGAATCTGGTCGTATTCCCGATTCAAGGTTTCCACGTAAGTAATCTTTTCACGGAGTGCGGGGGTCAGCACCGACAGGTCTCCGATGAATTTGAAGCGGTTATGGTACTGCTTGTAATCCCGCTTCAGCTCCTCCAGGTAGCTGTCCAGGATACCCATGATGGCATCCACCTCGGCCTTGGGGCGTTTCCAGTTCTCGGTGGAGAAGGCGTAGACCGTGACGGCCTTGAAGCCGATGTCACAGCAGTAGATGCAGATCTTTTTGAAGGTGGATGAGCCGATCTTGTGGCCGTACTCGCGGGGCATGCCCCGCTTCTTGGCCCAGCGGCCGTTGCCGTCCATGATGAAGGCGATGTGCTTGAAATGCTCGTCGAGCTTTGGGGTCTCGGGAGCGGTAGTCTTGGGGTCTTTATTGAAAAGAGGCATGAGCGATCCTTTCTTGGGAGGATTGACAGAAGGGGCGGGCAATATCGCCCGCCCCTCGCGTGTTGGTATTCGGTTTTGGGGATGCGGAGCGGCCTCAGATCGCCATGAGCTCCTTCTCCTTGGCGGCGGTCAGCGCGTCCACCTTCTTGATGTACTTATCGGTGACGTCCTGGATGGCCTTCTCGGCGTCCTTTACCTCATCCTCGGTCATGGTGCCGTCCTTCTTGGCCTTCTTGGTCTCGTCCATGGCATCGCGGCGGATGTTGCGGAGAGCCACCTTGGCATCCTCGCCCATGCCCTTGACCTGCTTGGCCAGAGCCTTACGGCGCTCCTCGGTGAGTTGGGGGAAGACCAGACGGAGGACGGTGCCGTCGTTCTGGGGGTTGATGCCCACGTCGGACATCTGGATGGCCTTCTCCATGGCCTTCAGGGTGGACTTATCGAAGGGGGTGATGACCAGGGTGCGGGCATCCGACAGGGAGATGGCGGCCATATCCTTGATGGGGGTGGCGCAGCCGTAGTAGTCGAAGGTCACGCGGTTGAGGACGGCGGCGTTGGCCTGGCTGGCGCGGACGTCGGCGAGGTTGTTCTCATAGGCGATGATGGCCTTGTCCATCTTGCCCTCAAGGGTCTTGGTGTTGTACTTCATGGCGGTGTTTCCTTTCTATGTTCCTGTATTGTGTTTTCAGTTGTGCATCCGCGTGCCCACGGGCTCGCCCATGACGGCGCGGTAGATGTTCTCGGGGTCGGCCAGGCCGAAGCCGTAGGACTCGATGCCGTTGTCCTTACAGAAGATGACGGCGGACATATCGAAGGCACGGAGGTTCTTCTCCAGGATCTCGTCGTAGGTCACGTCGTAGATGGGGGTGGCGGTGGGATCCTTGCGGGGGTCGGCGGTGTAGAGGTAGTCGATGTTCTTGGCCATGAGAATGGCGTCGGCACCGATCTCGGCGGCGCGGAGAGCGGCTCCCGTGTCGGTGGAGAAGTAGGGGGAACCCGTACCACCCGCGAAGATGCAGATCTTGCCCTCCTTCAGGAGGCGGTCGGCGTGGCGGGAGGTGTAGTGGTCGGCGTAGGTATCCATCTCCACGGCGGACATGACCACGGTATCCATGCCGTTACGAATGAAGGCATCCGACAGGGCGATGGCGTTCATGGTGGTGGCCAGCATACCCATGTGATCCGCGCGGGCTCTCTGCATCTTGACCTGACCCGTCGCGCCGCGCCAGATGTTGCCCGCGCCCACGACGATACCGATCTCAACGCCTGCTTCCAGACACTTCTTCAGCACGGCGGCCACTTGGTCGATAAAGGTGAAATCAAGGATGGAGTCCTTCTGACCGTTGGCCAGGGCCTCACCCGAAAGCTTGAGGAGGATTCTGCGATATTTCGGTTGCTGATTCATGGGATATCACCTCGTCTGTATAGATTCATATCATTATACTATACTTTGTAGGAAATGTATACAGTTTTTTTGTAAACATTCCGCTTTTTCACGATTTTTTTGAAGGATCGCGGCTCACTCCCCGACTGTGAAGGTGACATCGAAGGCGAAGTCGCCCAGCTTGAGGGTCACTCGGCCCTCTCCCTGCTCGCCCAAGGGCAGGACGTTACCGTCGGGGCGGATCTCGAACAGCTCGGGGCTGTGGTTCTCGTAGGTCACGCCGTCGTCGCCGCAGACCTCGAACCATGTGCCGTCGGCATAGACCGCCAGACCGCGGAGCTGCTTCATCTCCCGCTTGGCAAGGGAGGCGGCATACTCGGTGATGAGGGGGGTGAAGGAGGTGACGGTCTTTTCGGGGTGGGGTTTCCAGTCGGGGTCCACGTGGGGACGGGTATTGTCCACGTAGGTGAGGAACTCGCAGAGCAGACCGTTGTAGGCGGCGCGGACGTAGGTGTAGCCCTCGGAGACACCCGTGGCCTTGCCGTTCTCAATGGAGAGGATGGCGGGGTCATAGTCAAAGTAGGTGACCTCTCCCTCTACGGGGCGCATGGAATAGGTGACGTTGCCCGTCATCATGGGGATTTCCAGGGTCTCCCCCACGGCGAGGCGGCGGAAGTGGGGCTTTCTCAAATAGAGCATGGAGGGGCTGAACTCGGTGGGATCGTCGATCTTCTCGATCTCGTGGTGGAGGTTCTGAAGCTCGCTCTCATCGTAGAAGTCCTCCTCCATGGCCTCGAAGGAGTAATCGTGGATGCGGGTGCCCCAGCAGCCCCACTTGTTGCCGTAGGCGTAGGCCAAAAGCAGGGTATCCCCCGACTTGATATGGTGCTGTGCGTCGCCGGAAATGCCGCAGTTGTGGCACATCCAGCCGGTATTGACCTTGATGTTATTGACACGGGTATAGCGGAGACCGTCATCGGACTCGTAGACTGCCAGCACGCTGTTCTCCGAGAAGCGGTGATCGGTGGAGAGGGCGATGAATTTGTTCAGATCCTCGCAGTACACCACATCGTAGGAATCGTTGCCGCCGCGGGGACGCTTGACCGCCACGCCCTGCTGGATCACCTTGCCCGGCCAGTTCTCGTCGGTGATATCGGCGGTGGCCACGCGGGTCTCATGGATGGGATTGCCGTCTCTGTCCTTGGAGGTCCAGGTGTAGTAAATGTAGATGGTCTCGTCCTTGATGACAAAGGAGAATTCACCCGCGCCCCAGTTGTGCCAGTCCTCGTCATAGTAGATGACAGGGGCGGGTTTTCCCTGCCAGTGGAGGGTGCCGTCGGCCGTCTCGCGGGTCTCGCCCCAGCCGTCGCCGCACCACCGCTCAAAGGGGCCCTCGGGGGACTTGGAGCGGCCGATGAAGCCGTTGTTGCACACGCCGCCGCCGTTGGCGAAGACGGTGGAGGTATAGCCGATGTAGTAGTACTCACCGTACTTGATGACGGCGGGATCACAGACCGAGAACCAGTCCATGGAGTCGGGGACGGGGTACATGACCACCTTTTCATCCGTCCAGGTCTTGCCGCCGTCGGTGGACTTACGGTAGGTGAACCAGTCTGCCTCGTAGCAGTCGCCGGGGGAGGCGAACCAGGCGTGGCAGACCCCGTCCTCCACCATGATGGTGGGGCCGTAGCGGTAGCCCCAGGACTGGGACTTTCTGGGCATGTAAATGTCGCGGCCGGAGTCGGGGAGGAGGAGTTTGAAGTGAGTCTTCATGGTGTGTACCTTCCTTTCGGAATAAATTTTTAATTTTGGGGTCATCGCTGAGCTCTGCTCAGCAGAGAGATACAAGATACGAGATACAAGATACAAGATAAAGAACGGACGATGCCGCAAGATCTTTTCATATCTTGTATCTCGTATCTTGTATCTTTGTATCTTCCGTCAGTCTTTCCACACAAAGTGATAATTGATGGATTCCCCTCCGTCCACGAGGATGCTCTGCCCCGTGCAGAAGGTGTTGGTGACGGTGAGGAAGTAGGCCCAATCCGCCATTTCCTCGGGGGTGGCCCACTTTTTGAGGGGGGTCTCATTCATGATCTGCGCCCAGAGGTCGGGGTCGTTCATGACGCATTCGTTGAGGGGGGTGAGGACTCCGCCGGGGTCGAGGCTGTTGCAGGTGGCACCGTACTGAGCTACCCGCATGGCCACGTTCTTGGTGTAGGCCAAAATGCCGCCCTTGGAGGCGCAGTAGAGGGGGAATTCCGCTCCCGTGTGGGCGCTGGCGGATCCGATGTGGAGGATGGACTTGATGGCGGGCTGAATGCCGTAGGTCTCGGTCATGTGTATGAGGGCCTTGAGGTTGATGTCAATGTCCTCCTCGTTCTGGGTGCCCGCGTTGTTGATAAGGATCTCCACCCCGTCGATGGCGGGAAGGTGTTCGAAGTCGCGGATATCGCAAACATAGTGGGTGTAGGCGGGATGATGAATGCTTCCCTCCTGGCGGTCAATGCCGATGACGGTGTGGCCTTCGTCCAGGAATCTCACCGCGATGGCGCGGCCGATGCCCTGTGTGGTGCCTGTGATGAGAACTTTCATGAACGGCTCCTTTCCTTATGCTCCAGATATTCGCGGCCCACGTTCTGCTCCCTCCACTTTTTCACCATGCGGTAGCCGATGGGGGAGAAGAGGATCTCCATGACCAGCTCCGCCACAGCTCCCGTGAGGGCGCACATGGCGCATTGCAGCACCGTCCAGGAAAAGCCGTCCCAGAAGATGGGGGCGAAGACGGTGAAGACCATGATGGAAAAGAGGAAATTATCGAAGAACTGGCCGATGAAGGTGGAAACGTAGGCGCGCATGGCGTAGGCGGTCTTGCCGTCGGGGTTCCTTCGGAAGGCCTTGCCGATGAGCCAGTTGAGGGTGTTGTTCAGCAGAGCCGAGGCCAGGAAGGCCACGGTACTGCCCAGGAGGATGAACCACGTCCCCCCGAAGATGCCGTCGAAGGCGGCGTAGTCCCCCGCATTGGAGGGAATGGCGGCGGCGATGAAGAAGATGGCGCAGGTGAGGAGGTTGATCCCGCAGGCCAAGACAGACACGCGGTTGGAGGCTCCCGGGCCGAAGTGCTTGGTGATGATATCCATGCACATGAAGGACAGCCAGGAGATGAGGATACCGCCGTCCAGGGCGATCCAGGGGAGCTGGAGAAGGGTCTTGTTGGCCAAAAGGTTCATGCAGATGACGGACACCACGAAGAGCGTCACCACCGTGGCAGGGATGGAGCGCATGAGGATCTTGGTGTCGGTGTATTCACGGCGGAGCCATGACAGGAGTGATTTCATGAGGAGGTTTCCTTACTTTATGTAACTTCAATATGGGGTCGTTTAAGAGATACAAGATACACCGAGCAAGCTCGGCAGATACAAGATACAAGATAAAGAACGAAGTTCTGACGAAAGTTTCTATCTTGTATCTTGTATCTTGTAACTTGTATCTTACAGTTGCTTCCTTAGCTTCTCCAGCGCCGCCTTCTCCACTCTGGACACCTGGGCCTGGGAGATGCCGATCTCGGCGGCGATCTCCATTTGGGTCTTGTCCTTGTAGTAGCGCAGGGATATGATCTTCTGCTCGCGGGGGGTCAGGGTCTTCACCGCCTCGCGGAGGGCGATGTTCTCCAGCCAGGACTCGTCGGTGGAATCTCGAGAGGTGTCCGAGAGTTGGTCGATGACGTAGAGGGAGTCGCCGTTCTCCGAGAAGACGGGCTCGTAGAGGGATATGGGCTCGATGATGGCCTCCATGGCGGCCACCACCTGCTCACGGGTGGCACCGATGCGATCCGCGACCTCCTCGGGGGTGGGATCCCTGTCCAGCTCGGCCAGAAGCTCGTCCCGCGCCCGCAGGGATTTGTAGGCCAGATCCCTGACCGAGCGGCTGACCCGCACGGCGGAGGAGTCCCGCAGAAAGCGGCGGATCTCCCCGATGATCATGGGGACGGCGTAGGTGGAGAACATGACCTCCTTCTCCACGTCGAAGTTGTCCACCGCCTTGATGAGACCGATGCACCCCACCTGAAACAGGTCGTCGGGGTTTTCCTTCCGCCCCGCGAAGCGTTGGACGATGGAGAGAACCAGGCGGAGGTTTCCGCAGATCATCTCCTGCCTCGCGGCTTCATCCCCCGCCCGCACCCGCTTCATGAGGGCTTGCTTTTCCTCCTCGGTCAGCACCGTGAGCGCCGAGGTATTGACACCGCATAGGGTAACTTTACTGTGATACATGGCAAATCTCCCATTTTTTGAGATGGGAGAAGTATTTGCCGAAATGGGGGACGGTTATGCGGCGGGCGGGCTGGGAGAAACTGGGGTCATCAAAAAGCGCACCTGTGGCGTCCGATCCCAAAAGGGATCTCGGGCGCACACGCAGGTGCGCCCCTACGGGTGTGATAAAATGAACCGTTATAAGCGGGCTTTGTCGCGGCTTTAGCCGTAATAAGCCGCCTCGTCACAGATAACGGTGACGTCGGCATGGAGATTCAGCATGGAGGCGGGGCAGGAGGTGTCCAGCTTGCCCTCCAGCATCTTGGCGATGGCGGCGTGCTTGGCGGCTCCATTGGCCAGAATGATGATCTTCTTGGCGTTCAGGATGGTACCGATGCCCATGGTCAGAGCCTTGGTGGGCACGTCGGCCTCGGAGGCGAAGAAGCGGGCGTTGGCCTTGATGGTGGACTCGGTCAGCCCCGTGACGTGGGTCTTGACCTCCAGGGCCGAGTCGGGCTCGTTGAAGCCGATGTGGCCGTTTTGGCCGATGCCCAGCACCTGGACGGCGGCGGGGCCTACCTTGGCCACGATCTCCTCGTAGGCCTCGCAGGCGGCGGCGGGGTCGGATGCTTGCCCGTCGGGGACGAAGGTACGGGTCTTGTCGATGTTGACGTGGTTGAACAGGTTCTCGTTCATGAAGTAGCGGTAGGACTGGTCGTTGTCGGGGGCGATGGGGTAGTACTCGTCCAGGTTGACGGTGGTGACGGCAGAGAAATCGATCTCCCCGGCCTTGTTCATCTCGATGAGCTTCTTGTACATCCCCACGGGGGTGGAGCCGGTGGCCAGACCCAGCACGCAGGCGGGATCGGCCTTCATGGCCTCG
This sequence comes from Eubacteriales bacterium, assembly GCA_045128275.1. Taxonomy (GTDB): domain Bacteria; phylum Bacillota; class Clostridia; order Oscillospirales; family CAG-272; genus CAMEON01. The sequence continues at coordinate 39,901 of JBGVRH010000044.1, forward strand.
GCCACGATGGTAGCGGCGGCGGCGGACATTTCGTCGTAGTTCTTGCAGATGATGAGCTTCATGGTAATTCCCTTTCTATGCTGTTGATGAGGTTAGTGTATCCGAATGGTCGAGAGAATATGACAGGGACATTGCCTCCCCCTCCGGGGGAGGTGGCACGCCGACGGCGTGACGGAGAGGGCTTTCACAGGAGGAAACGCCCTCTCAGGCACCTTCGGTGCCAGCTCTCCCAAAGGGAGAGCCTTTGGGAAATCGTTACATCGAATCGCTTCCGTCCTCGGGAATGGCTTCCTTCATAGCGGCGATGGCGCACTCGATCATGGCGTCGTCGGGCTCCAGGACGGTGATGCGCTGGAACCAGAGGCCGGGGGCGGCGATGATGCGGGTGAGCCAGTTATCGTGGCGGCCGCAGAACTTGATCAGCTCGTAGCCGATGCCCATGACCAGGGGCATGATGGCCAGCTTGATGGCGGTCAGCACCCACTTGTTGAGGGTGGCGGGGATGAAGAAGCCGATGAGGATGCTCACCAGCAGCATGAGCACCAGGAAGGAGGTGCCGCATCTGGGATGGAAGCGGCGCTCCTCGCGGATGTTCTCCACGGTCAGCTCCTTGCCGTGCTCGTAGCAGAAGATGGTCTTATGCTCGGCACCGTGGAACTGGAAGGTACGGCGGATATCCTTCATGAGGAGCATGAGGGACATATAGCCGATGAGGAGGATCATGCGGATGGAGGTCATGCAGAGGGACTGCAGAAAGCGGTTGTTCTGGGGAAAATTTGGGATGTGGGCCTCCATGACGTCCTTGTAGAGGAAGGAGGGCAGAAAGAAGAACAGGCCGATCATGATGGCCACGGCGAAGAGCACCGACACCACCATGATGGCGGTCATCATGAAGGAGGACTCCTTCTTCTTTTCGGCGGGGGTCTCCTCGGCAGAGTCCTGAGGAGCGGCCGCATTCTCGGGGATAGGCTCGGCGGTGACTTCGGCGGCCTCGGTGGGCTCGGGAGCAGGCTCTGCTACCTCGGAGACGGATTCCACCACCTCGGGGGCGGGGGTCTCCTCGGCCACGGGTGCGGCTTCACCCTTCTTGGCGGCCTTTTTGGCGGCTTTCTCGGCCTTCTTGGCAGCCTTCTTCTCGGCTTTTTCCTTTTCCATCTCGGCCTCGATCTCCTCCAGACCCGAGATCTCGGCGGAGCGCATGAGGCACTTATAGCCGAAGGCCATGGAGTCGATGAAGCCGACCACACCGCGGATGATGGGCCAGCGGAGGATGGCGGGGCGCTTCTTTCCCTCGGTGGGGAAGGTCTCCAGGACGATCTCCCCTTGAGGGTTACGGACGGCCATGGCGGTGGTCTTGGGGCCACGCATCATGATGCCCTCCATGAGGGCCTGACCGCCGATGGAGGTCTTTCTCACGGGGCAGGCGTGATCTGTATGCTTACTCATAGTAGTTCCTTTCGGGTCTTGCCACAGGGCAGACATGTTATCATGATATTGTACCACGAAGATATGAACTCCATGTGAATGAGCGGGGGTCGAAAAAGTTTTTTCGGAGCGGGAGAATGCGACAGGCTTTGCGGACGATGGGAGGTATAATGGGGGAAAGGATTTCAAATTTGGGTTTATCGTTCCGATAAACCCAAATTTGAAGTGAAAAGTGAAGAGTGAAAAGTGAAAAGTGGAGGTGCAGATCCTTCGGATCTGTCCATTTTTGATCGAAATGAAGGAAACCGAAGGTTTCCCTCCTCACCTCTTCACTATTCACTATTACCTATTACTTTAATTGCGGTTTTCGGTCGCAGACCGATAAACCGCAATTTACCAATCAGAAAGGAATGCCATCATGCAATGTCAGCGATGTAACAAGAAAAAAGCCACGGTCTTCTACCGTGAGAACATAGGCGGTCGGGTCAAGGCTCTGCGGCTCTGCGGGGAATGCGCCGATATTTTGGAGGAGGCGGGGGAGCTGGAGGAGATGGGGACATCCTTGTCGGGGATGCTCTCCCCCCTCTTTCTCTCCGACGAGATTCTCTTCCCCATCCCCCTTCCCTGCTCCCCCGCCGCCCGAGGGCAGTCTCCCACGCGCAAATGTCCCGCCTGCGGTGCAGTCTTCTCCGAGCTGGCCGCGTTGGGACGGATGGGGTGCGCCGTGTGCTACTCTGCCTTTGCCGAAGAGCTGGCTCCTGCCATCCGCGCCGCCCACGGGCGGGGAGAGCATCGGGGTAGGGTATCGGCGGGCCATCGGGCGAGAATGGAGCTGACCGCCAGGCTGGAATCTCTGCGCCAACAGCTGAAGCAGGCCGTGGAGGCCGAGGAATACGAGGGGGCGGCACGGCTGCGGGATGAGATCCGAGGCCTGGAAGCCGCTCTGTAAAGGAGGAGCATCATGTCTTGGTATCATATCCCCGGAGATCGGCAGGACGTGGCGGTCAGCACCCGCGTACGCCTGGCCAGAAACATCGCGGGCTATCCCTTCCCTGCCCGTCTGGATGCCGCAGGGGCAAAGGCCATTATCGACCTGGTGGGTGGGGTACTGGAGCCCAACGGCTTTGTCCGCACGGACTTTGCCGACCTTACCCGCGCGGCGGCGGAATCCTTGGTGGAGAAGCGCTTCATCAGCCCCCGCTTCGCCCGCGAGAGCCTGCCTCACGCCCTGTTCCTCAACGATGCCTGCAACCTCTCGGTCATGGTCTGCGAGGAGGATCACATCCGCATCCAATGTATCCTGCCGGGCTTTGCTCTGCAGGATGCCTGGAAGGGGGCCGCCAAGGTGGAGGCTCTGCTGGACGGGGCTCTGGAGCTGTCCTTTGACCCGAGGCTGGGGTATCTGACCGCCTCTCCTCTCCACCTCGGCACAGCTCTGCGGGGGTCGGTCATGCTCTCCCTGCCTCTCCTTGGTGCGGCGGGGCGGGCAGAGGCCTTGGGGCACCAGCTGGATCGGACGGGGCTTTCCCTGCGGGGGATCTTCGGAGACGGCTCGGCCGCCGTCGGGGGGCTGTACCGGATCGCCAGCCGCGCCACCCTGGGGGTCAGCGAGGAGGAGATCCTGGGGCGGCTCTCGGAGGGGGTCGAAAGCGTCATACAGGCCGAGCGCAAGGCCAGGGAGGGGCTGACGGGCGGTGATCTTGACCGCCTCACCGACCGTATCCGCCGCGCCGAGGGGATCCTGCGGCACGCTCATCTGCTCTCGGCGGTGGAGATGACCGAGCTGTTGGGGCTTCTGCGCCTGGGAGCGGCCATGGGGGTGATCCATGGGGTGAAGGTGGAGACCATGACCGCTCTTTTGGCGGAGGGAATGCCCGCGACCCTGTCCCTGTCCACAGAGCCGCAACCCAAAAATGACCACGAGCGGGAGATCTTGCGTGCAAAAGCTGTACGGGAGCGGATCTTTGGGCAATAATAGGGTCATGCCTCTCCCCCTATCACGCCCGCAGGGCATATCACGCGCCGCAAGGCGAAACATCCTCCCAACATCCGCATAAAAGAAAGGAAACCGAACCATGTCCAACCATTTCACAGGCCGCGCCCAGAACGCGCTGAATCTGTCCTTACAGGCGGCGGCCGAGCTGGGGCACACCTACGTCGGCTCGGAGCATCTGCTCCTGGGGCTCTTGACCGAGCCTGCCTGCATCGCCGCCAAGCTCTTGATCGCCAAGGGGGCGGAGATTTCCAAGCTCCGTGCCGCCGTGGTGGAGCTGTCGGGGGCGGGCGCGCGGAGCAGAGTGACCCCCGCCGACATGACCCCACGGGTACGGAAGATCATCCAGGATTCCGCCGCCGAGGCGGGGCGGGCGGGACAGGCCTACGTGGGCACCGAGCATCTGCTCCTGGCGATCCTGGACGAGCCCGACTGCGTGGCGGTACGGCTCCTGGAGGGGATGGGGGTATCCCCCGAGGAGCTTCGGCGGGACGTGGTGGGATTTCTGGCCTCGTCCCCTTCCCTGTCGGGGGGCATCGAGCCCGACAAGGAGGGGGCGGTCAGCCGCGGCTCGCGGGATCGTGACAGCCTGCGGGAGGCTCGCGGGGACTCCCGCCGTCGGGAGGACACCGACCGCGATGATGACCGCATCCGGGAAGCCCCTACCCTGTCGAGGTACGGCCGCGACCTCACCGCCAAGGCAAGGGCGGGGCGGCTGGATCCCATCATCGGCCGTCAGCGGGAGACCGAGCGGGTGATCCGCATCCTGTCCAGACGGAGCAAGAATAACCCCTGCCTCATCGGAGAGCCGGGTGTCGGCAAGACGGCGGTGGTGGAGGGCTTGGCCCAGCGCATCGCGGACGGTCTTGTCCCCGAGACCCTGAAGGGCAAGCGGGTGGTGACGGTGGACATCCCTGCCATGATCGCGGGGGCGAAATATCGCGGGGAGTTCGAGGATCGGCTGAAGAGCGTCATGACCGAGGTGAAGAAAAGCCCCGATCTCATCCTCTTCATCGACGAGCTGCACACCATCGTGGGGGCGGGAGCGGCGGAAGGGGCGGTGGATGCCGCCAACATCCTCAAGCCCGCCCTGGCGCGGGGAGAGATCCGTGTCATCGGGGCTACCACCGTGGAGGAGTACCGTCTCCACATCGAGAAGGATGCGGCCCTGGAGCGACGGTTCCAGGCGGTGACCGTGGGAGAGCCCACCGAGGAGGAGGCTCTGGCGATCCTCACGGGGCTTCGTCCCAAGTATGAGGCACACCACAAGATGAAGATCTCGGATACCGCCCTGGCCGCCGCCGTGGAGCTGTCGGTGAAGTATATCCCCGACCGCTTTCTTCCCGACAAGGCCATCGACCTCATGGACGAGGCCGCCGCCTCCCTCCGCGTCTCACGGATGACCGCGCCGCCCGACCTCAAGCGCATGGAGGAGGAGCTGGCCGCCCTATCCAGGGACAAGGAGGAGGCCATCAAGGCCCAGGAGTTCGAGCGGGCGGCGGGGGTGCGGGACAAGGAGGTCCAGCTACGGGCGGCCTATGAGACCGCCAAGGAGGCCTGGGCGGACGGAACCCATCACTCGGACGGTGAGGAGACGGTCACAGAAGCCCACATCGCTGACGTAGTGACCGAGTGGACGGGGATCCCCGTTTCCCGTCTGCTGGAGAGCGAGGGGGAACGGCTCTTGGGGCTGGAGGAGACCTTGAAGGCCCGGGTCATCGGCCAGGAGGAGGCGGTGCGGGTAGTGGCGGGAGCCATCCGTCGGGGGCGGCTGGGTCTGAAGGATCCCCGCCGTCCCATCGGCTCCTTCATCTTCCTGGGGCAGACGGGGGTCGGCAAGACCGAGCTGGCCCGCGCTCTGGCGGCGGCTCTTTTCGGGAGCGAAAAGGCCTTGATACGCCTGGATATGTCGGAGTATATGGAAAAGCACAGCGTCGCCCGTCTGATCGGTTCTCCTCCCGGGTATATCGGCCACGAGGAGGGAGGACAGCTCACCGAGCGGGTGCGGCGGCACCCCTACTCCGTGGTGCTCTTCGACGAGCTGGAGAAGGCTCACCCCGATATCTTCAACATCCTGCTCCAGGTCATGGACGACGGCTCTCTCACCGACTCCGCGGGGCGGCGGGTGGACTTCCGCCACACGGTCATCATCATGACCTCCAATCTGGGAGCGGGGGTGAGTCAGCGAAAGACGGCGGGCTTTACGGTAGGCTCGGAGGAGGCGCGGGACAGGGAGCGGATGCTGAACGCCTTGAAGGAGTCCTTCCGCCCCGAGCTTCTGGGGAGGGTGGACGAGACCGTGGTCTTCCGCCCCTTGGGGGCAGACGAAACGAGACACATCGCTTCCCTGCTCCTGGATGCCCTGAAGGAGCGGGTGGAGAAGCTGGGGATCGTGTTGGAGCTCACCGAGGAGGCGGTAGCCTTGGTAGCGCGGGAGGGGCTGGATCCCCGCTACGGGGCGCGGCCCTTGGGGCGGGCGGTGGTACGGCTCTTGGAGGAGCCTTTGGCCGAGGAGCTGCTGACGGGGCGGGTCAAGGAGGGGGACAGGATCATCGCCGAGGCCTGCGGGGATCGATGCCTGTTCCGTGTGGTCAAGGACGAAGAATAGCGGCTCGTAGCGGCTTATAGCGGCTCGTAGCGGATCATGGGAGCATCTGTCGGCGCATTTTGCGTATTGACAGATGCTCCCTTTCATGCTATAATAGAGTCAATAACCAAGAAGGAGACCCGATGACCGTGAAGCATACCCATCCCCTGCTATCCATGACCGCTCTTCTGCTGGGAGCAGTCCTGCTCCTCGGCTCCTGTGACAAAGAGCCGACTCCCCCCGTGACCGACACCACTGCGAGCGAAGAAGCTCCCCCCGAGACCTCCGACGGGACTGCGACCGAGGCTCCCACCGAGGAGGCCACCACGAATCCCGCGGACACCGAGCCTGCCCTTCTGGAGATCATCAAGGCGGGGCAGAAGCGGGCCACCTACCGCATCCTCCACGACAAGGGGGCTGACAGTGAAACGGTCGAGGCGGCGAGCATGATCGGTGTCCTGATCAAGCGCTACACGGGCTGTGACGTCAATATTCAGGACACGGGCAAGGATCCCGCCAAGAAGATCCTCTTCAACTGCGACAGCCACCCCGAGACCGCCGCCCTGAAGGCGGGGCTTGCCGAGGGGGAGTACGCCGTGAAGGTCAGTCCCCACGAGAGCGGCGACGGGGGAGACCTGCTCATCGCCGCCACCACCTACCGCTCGGCCTATGCCTGCGCGGAATATCTGATGAAGACCTTTACCACCGCCGAGGGGGCCTTGGTAGTCCCCATGGATCTGGACGTAAAGGGCTCGGAAAAGGAGTACACCATGATCACATCCACCATCGACTATCTCCGCGACCCCTGCATCCTGGTAGAGGACGGAGTCTACTACGCATACGGCACGGGCTGGGTCTGCTACAAGAACACCTCGGGAGATCTGGGTGGTGCTTGGACGAAGGTGGGCACCGTGGCCTCGGTGGGGGATCCCGCTCTAGACGGCGGCGACCACTGGGCACCCGAGGTACACAGGTACAACGGCGCGTACTACATGTTCACCACCTACAAGAACAAGCAGACCGGCCGTCACGGCTGTACCATCCTGAAGTCCGACTCCCCCGAGGGGCCCTTCGCCGAGATCACGGGCGGGCAGATCACCCCCGCCGATTGGGATGCCATCGACGGCACCCTGTACGTGGATCCCGAGGGTCAGCCCTGGATGGTCTTCGTCCACGAATGGATCAGTATGCCCGACAAGGTGGGCACCTTCGCCGCCGCCAAGCTATCCGAGGATCTCACCCACTTCATCTCCGAGCCCTTTGAGCTGTTCCGCGCCGACGAGCCCGCCTGGGCGGTCATGGGCGTCACCGACGGCTGCTGGCTCTACACCACCCGCGAGGGAGATCTGCTCATGCTCTGGTCCAACTTCGATGCCCTTGGTTACACCGTGGCGGTGGCGAGAAGCTCCAACGGGCGTTTGGACGGCGAGTGGATCCACGAAAAAGAACTGCTCTACTCCAAGGCCATGACGGGTGAGTACGACGGCGGCCATGCCATGATCTTCACCGCTCCCGACGGGCAGATGTACCTTTCCTTCCACTCCCCCAACGCCGCCGTAGGCGACCGCAGAGAGACCCCCGTGTTCCTGGCCATTGAGGAGAAGGACGGACGGCTGGTCTGGGCGGAGGGCGAAAAGTAAGATCCTTCCCGACTTCAAAGAGGCGGTCTTCGGGCCGTCTCTTTGGTTTTTGGGGAAGAGACGGAAAGCTTCAAATTGCAGTTTAGCGGGGAGCTTGAGAATGCAAAATGCAAAATGCAAAATGCAAAATCAAGTGCGAATGAAACCTTTTGCTGGCGCAAAAGCCAATTTTTGTGGTAAGAATTTGTCATTCCACACTTCAAAAATGATTGTCCCCTATAGAAAAATCATTCTTGCACACAATTTCCCGCATCGTCCCGCCGTTCTCTGATTTTGCTTTTTGCATTTTGCTTTTTGCATTTCGGTCGCAGACCGACAAACCCAAATTTGAAAAATTATTTTCCTCACCCGACCCATTTTCTCAAAAATCTTGTCTATAAGTATAGAAGCCCCAGCGCCACTTCAAAGGAGATGCCCCATGAACGAGAAGCATACCCGCAAGGAAGGTCTCGCCGAGCATTTGCCCGACGAAGCCATCGTCGAGCTGTTCTTCGCGCGGGACGAGACCGCCATCACCGAGAGTGATCGCAAATACGGGCCATATCTGTGGACAGTCGCCCACAATATTCTGCGCAATGACGCAGACTGCGAGGAGTGCCGCAACGACACCTACCTGCGGGCGTGGGAGACCATACCGCCTACCCGTCCTGTATCGTTGGGCGGGTATCTGACCAAGATCATCCGCGGCATCGCCATCAACCGCTACGACCGCGACCGCAGAGACAGGCGGATCCCCCCCGAGGCGGTGGAGTCCCTCTCGGACTTCGAGGGCTTTCTGGCCGACACCCCCGCCCCCGACGAGACTGAGAGCGAACTGATCGGGGACGTCATCTCCCGCTACCTGCGGGGGTGCAAAAAGCGGCGGCGGTATATCTTCATGGCGCGGTTCTACGCTATGAAGCCCGTGGCCGAGATCGCGGAGGGGCTGGAGATCAGCGAGTCGTCGGTGAAGCGGGAGCTGGCGGGGATTCGGAAGGAATTACGGACAGAACTTGAAAAGGAGGGGATCACGGTATGAGCGCGAAACGGTTTCTGGATGCCGTCGGGCATATTGACGACGAGCTGGTAGCGGAGTTTGTGGAGCGGGAGATGGAGATGAAGCCCTCCCCAATACTGAGACGGGCCAAGCGGCTGTGGTGGGTGCCCATCCCCGCTGTGGCGGCGTGTCTGTGCGTGGCCATCGGACTGCACCATCTGGCACCGCTCCTCCTGCGGGATCCCTTTGGCGACCGCCCGACAGATCTGCTGGATCCTCCCGTGTCGGGGGAGCTGGTGCCCTGGTCTCCGCCCGATCTGGGGGAGGATATTCCCGTGGTGGAGGTGACGGCGGATGTGACCCATCATCCCCTCTACATCGGTCATTATTTTGACGCAGCGATCCCCGTCTCGGATCGCTGGTACACTCTTGCGGATGGGGATGAACTGCGCCACGCCGCACCCCTGCCCACCGAGGGCTATCTCCCGATCTACGAAGAGGTAAACGTCTTCGATGAGGAAACGCTGGATGCCTTCATCCAAAAATGGCTCCCCACCGCGGGGGATATGACGGGGATCACCGACACGGACTACGAGATGCGATGGTTCGGCACCTCCGGGGTAATTACCCCCTCCCGATACGTCGCCGATATCGGCCCCGAGGAGGTCGGTCAGCATATCACCTTTACCATTCAGGAAGGGGGCGCGCTCTCCTTTGCCTGCCCCGCCGAGATCCTGACCGAGACAAATCGCTTCCCGACACTCCTCAAAGACAGCCGTGACGGGGAGATCCTGACAGCCCTGGACAGGGGGATCGACTATCTGGAGAAGACGCTCGGTAAGGAGTTTCGGGACGCGGACATTGAATGGCGGAATATCGAATATCAAGGCTCGGGCTATGTGTCGTCCACTCATGAGCTGATCGTGACCCTGAACGGCTACCCGCCCGAGGGGTCAGAGGAGTATCCCTACTCCATTGCTTCCCTCCCCGCCTTTACGGTGACGCTGAACTATGAATACGTGAACTACGCGCACAGCAACGAGCTGGTTTTCAAGAAACTCACCTACAGCGAGCCGCGGAATACCGCCGACTACACGGTTACGGTCGGCAAGGCGAAGACCATCCCGCTGGCGGAGGCCGAGGCGCACCTGGAGGCGGGCTACGTATACGGCGCCACCAAGTGTCTGCTCTGCCGTGAGGCGGATTGCGACGTGGACTTTTTGGAATACGATTCGGTGGGGCTGGTCTACAAAAAGTACACCGCGGGGCATTACCTGTGGTCAGTTCCCTTCTATGCCTTCTACAAGCAGGCGGAGGACGGGTACGCCGCCGTCTATATCCCCGCCGTGGAGGTCACGGGGCTGGAAGAACACTTCGCGGAATGTACCGAGAAGCATGAACATTCCGCCGCCCATACGAACAACTGAAAAAAAGGTGTCTGCCATTAGAGCTGTTCTCTAAAGGACAGTTTTGCAAGAATACGGTATATCTCGAAAGAGGTATGCCGTATTCTTGCTTTTTTAGTCCTTACGCGGATTTACGGATTTCTTCCATCATTTCAAGGAGTTCCTTTTCGTCGGGAATGTCGATCAGACCTACCGCCGTAAAGTGAACGTCCAGCTTTACGCACTTTCTTCCGTCCACCTTTGCGCTTTTGTGAACCTCAATCCGTTTTATAAGTCTGTTGACGATCTCAGGAGTAAGTTCCTTAATATCGGTACACTTTCGGATTGTTTCAAGGAAAATGCGAAGATCCACCTTATCCTGCTCAAACACCTTTAAGGAGTGTTCTGCCTTTGCGACCGCTTCTATCAGAGCTTTTTGTTCCGCTTCATATTTGCCCATCATCTTGGAGAAACGGTCATCGGGAATTTTACCAAGCACGTTGTCCTCGTATAAACGCTCAATCATCGTGTCGATCTCGACAATTCTGCGCTTGTCCTTTTCAATGGCAGCCTTCATATTTCGCACGTTGGTTTCCTTCGTAATATTATGCTTCTTGGCGTACATATAAAGAAACACCGCTTCGTACTGTTGAATGAACAGAGCTACGCGCCTTACGAGTTCAAGCAACATTTCTCTTAAAACGACCTCGCGGATATAGTGAATAGAGCAGGTGCCGCGTTTCTCCTTGTAAGCGGAACATCTGTGAAATTCTTGATTTTCCTTTATACTCTTAGCTGCGCAGAAGTAAAGCTTAGAACCACAATCAGCGCAGTATAGCAATCCCGAAAACAGACTCTCTCTGCCCGTGGCGGTGTTTCGTCTGCGACCATCTCGCAGTTCTTGAACACGATTGAAGGTATCTTCGTTGATGATAGCTTCTTGGGTATTCGGAATGATCTGCCATTCTTCTTCAGGGTTGTGAACTGTCTTGTGTACCTTGTAGCTTACGAGAGTGGTTTTGAAATTGACCGTGCATCCCGTGTACTGCCGATTGGATAAGATGTGCTTAATGGTGGCAGTATCCCAAGCGTATTCACCTCGCTTGGGCAAAGGATTGGGAGTCTTACGCCCAACCGACAAAAAGTATGCCGTGGGACACAGGTTCTTTTCATCCTCTATGCGATGTGCAATTTGCGTGGGACCGAGTCCTTCGATACATAATTGAAAAATATACCGAACGATCTTGGCAGGTTCTTCATCAATGACCCACTGTTTCGGATCATCTTCGGATTTCTTATAACCATACGGAACAGTTGCGGAAACGCGCTCACCCTTTTCGGCTTTCGCTTTCCAAACGGCGCGTATCTTCTTGCTTGTCTGTGCGGCGTACCACTCGTTGAAGATGTTATTGAACGGCATCATTTCCGTGCCTGTGTTTTTCAAGGTGTCAACGTTCTCTTGAATTGCTATGAAGCGAACACCAAGCGTTGGATACTTGATCTCCAAGTATTCTCCAACGTCAAGGTAGTTACGCCCGAAACGGCTGAGGTCTTTTACGATGACCGTGCCAATTTCGCCGTTCTCGATCATCCGCTGCATACGCTGAAATTCGGGGCGGTCGAAGGTCGTACCCGAAATACCGTCATCTACGAAAAACTGTGTATTGTGAAAACCATTGGAACGAGCGTATTGAGATAAGATCTCCCTTTGATTCACGATTGAATTACTATCGCCATCTCTCCCGTCGTCTTGTGACAGTCGGCAGTAGAGGGCGGTTATTTTATTCTCGGCTTGTTTTGTCATATAATCACCTTTTCCTTTCTGTAAGACGAGCATTGCTGTAAGGTAGCCTTATTATACAATGCCCGGCGTATCCTTGCAAATCTGTCACATTAGGTCGTCGGTCAGCTTTTGGGATTGTATCTGATCCCGAAACTGCGAAAGCAAAGTGCTTTTGCCTTCCTCGGTAAAGTGGGTATTGATAACATAATCCACTGTTCCAATACGCTTGGTGAAATTGAGTGCCGTAGGATAATTGATCACGGGCGTGTTTTGAACAAATCCCGTAGCACGCTTGGGGTATGGGATATGGTCATCCAAAATGATCGGCTCATCAATATTGATGGGTTCACGGATGATAACACCGCGAATGTCGGGCATTTCTATTTTCTTTATCATAGGCACTCTCCTTTCATCTGTCCTCGCGCTCGCTGCGCTTCTTTATCTGTCGGATACGTTCTTGCTCCAACAAGCGCAGTATGGTGGCTTCTATCTGCGATACGGGAACACCTCGCCCGAAATACTTATCGAGCTTTTCTCTCTGTATCTTGACCGTTTCCTTTTGGTTCGGCTTTTCCTCGGTCATAATATCAAAGATGGTGTCCATATCGAGCTTTCCGTCTTGGCTGAGCCTTTTCATACGGATTGCTTGGCTGAGGGACGGCGTAGCATCCTCGCTCTCAATGGTGGTCAGCAAGTCATATTGCTCTTGCTCCTGTAAATGCGAAAGCTCCACGGCAGGACGGAAGGCAATGCGCCCTTCATCCACCATATCAAGCAGTTCGGGTATAAGGAGATTAAGACGGATATAACGGAACACTTGGTCTCGGCTCTCTCCCGCCGCACTTCCGATCTCTGCCGCGCTATCGATTGCCGACTTTGTTGCCATTGGCGACAAAGTAAGGTCTGTGCGCTCTCCTTGTCTTTTCATCGCATCCATCTTCATCTTGTATGCCTTTGCCTTTTCGCTCGGTAGAATATGCTCTCGGTGAAGGTTGGAGTCCACCATTTCAAGAATGGCATCCTCGCGGCTAAGCTCCTTGACGATGGCAGGGATCACCTTGATGCCGAGCTTCTGACACGCAAACAAGCGGCGGTGTCCCGATACGATCTCATACTCGCCGTTAGTTAACGGTCGTACTGTGATGGGCGTGAGTATGCCTTGGTTATAGATGCTATCCACAAGGCTTGCCATTTCCTCGTTGTCA
>JBGVRH010000045.1:0-2665 GCA_045128275.1 Eubacteriales bacterium
CCCCGGGGGCGACCCCCCCTACAGGTGCTCGTGCCAACCCAAACATCCCGACAAACCCAAATTTGAAAGGACTTCTCACACCCCTGTGGGAAGTCCTTTTCCATTCACGTCAGCATCCCCAGCCCCCGCAGAGCCTCGGCAACCTTGGCACGCACCCTTTCGTCGGCCTTGGCCAGCGGCAGCCTGACCTCATCCGAGCAGAGCCCCAGCAGCTCCATGCCCGCCTTGACGGGGATGGGATTGACCTCACAGAACAGGGCGTCGCAGAGGGGGATGAGGGCGAGCTGGAGGTTCTTTGCCTCGGCGGTCTTGCCCTCCCGCCAGAGACGGCAGAGCCTTGTCATGGCCTCGGGGCAGAGGTTGGAGACCACCGAGATGACACCGAGGCCCCCCAGGGAGAGGACGGGGAGGGTCTGGTCGTCGTTTCCCGCGTAGAGGGGGAGGGAGTTACCACAGAGGGCGGCCACGCGGGACGTGAAGGAAAGGTCGCCTGTGGCATCCTTGAGGCCGAGGATGCGGGGATGATCCGAAAGGCGCTTACAGGCGGCGGGGGGCATCTTACAGCCCGTCCGCGAGGGGACGTGGTAGGCGATGATGGGGAGGGAGGTGGCGTTCGCGACCGTCTCGTAGTGGGCAATCAGCCCCGCCTCGGAGGCCTTGTTGTAGTAGGGGGTCACCACTAAAAGGCCGTCACAGCCGCAGTCCTCGGCCATGCGGGACAGCTCGCAGGCGCGGCGGGTGTTGTTGCTCCCTGTGCCCGCGATTACGGGGGTCTTACGGCCTGCGGTGGCGGTCTCGCGGACGGCGGCGGTGAAGAGCCACCTTTTCTCGGCGTCGGTGAGGGTGGAGGATTCCCCCGTGGTGCCCGCTACCACAAGGGCATCGATGCCGCTCTCGATCTGGTGGTGGAGGAGGCGGAGGAAGGCTGTTTTGTCGAGGGAACCGTTTTGAAACGGGGTGACGAGGGCGGTGGCACAGCCCTCAAAGAGGGGGGAAGTATGTGGGGTCATGGTGGGCTCCTTTCGGGAGGATGTATGTAAATTGGGGTTTGTCGGTAACAGAAATCCATTGTAGGGGAGGGGCTTGCCCCTCCCGCGGGCGACCACATAGGGTCGCCCCTACACACATTTTTTAAAAACAGTATAATCAAAAATTTGTTGATACACAATAAGATTTTCTTGTAGGGGCGGCCCCATGTGGCCGCCCGTGAACGCGCGAAGCGCGTTCAATTCCGAAGGAATAAAATAGACCGATAAACTGCAATTTGAATTTCCCTCAACAAAATCCCCAAAACCCGTTGCAATTTTCGGGATTATAAGGTATAATAAGAAACTGGGTATGTATAGCGAGCGGAAAAGGGAAAAAGCACCCGTCTGCTGTCAGTATATGCGGAATCGGCGCGGTATGCGCCTGCGAAAGGACAAGGCTATGAGCGACAAATTCATCATAAACGACCGCCCCGAGACTGACCTGCGGACGGCGGATTTCTTCTACCACCTCCCCGAGGAGCTGATCGCCCAGCATCCCATGGAGAAGCGGGATCACTCCCGTCTCATGGTGCTGGACAGAGAGGCGAAGACCATTGACCACAAGCATTTTTACGATATTCTCGACTACATCCGCGAGGGTGACGTGCTGGTCATCAACAACTCCAAGGTCATCCCCGCCCGCCTGTACGGTCACGCCGAGGGCAGACCCGAAGCGGGGATTGAGCTGCTCCTGCTCCGTCAGCGGGCGACCGACACCTGGGAGTGCCTGGTGAAGCCCGGCAAGCGCGCCCGTCTCGGTCACCGCATGGTGTTCGGGGAGGGGATGCTGACGGGCGAGGTCGTGGACATGGTGGAGGAGGGCAACCGCCTCATCAAGTTCGATTTCGACCGCGAGAAGTACGAGAACATCTACAACATCCTCCACGAGATCGGCCTCATGCCCCTGCCCCCCTACATCACCGAGCGGCTGGCTGACCGCGACCGCTACCAGACGGTCTACGCCAAGACCGAGGGCTCGGCGGCGGCTCCCACGGCGGGGCTCCACTTCACCCCCGAGCTGCTGGCGGCTCTCCGCGACAAGGGCGTGGCCATCGCTCCCGTCATGCTCCACGTGGGTTTGGGCACCTTCCGTCCCGTGAAGGAGGATGCCATCACCGACCACGTCATGCACACCGAGTTCTTCTCGGTGCCTGCCGAGTCCGCCAAGCTCATCAACGAGCGCCGCGCCGCCGGCGGCCGCGTGATCTGTGTGGGCACCACCTCCTGCCGCACCCTGGAGAGCGCCTCCGACGAGCAGGGCATCGTCCACGCCATGGATGCCGACACGGGCATTTTCATCTACCCCGGTTACAAATTCAAGGCGGTGGACGCGCTGATCACCAATTTCCATCTGCCCGAGTCCACCCTGCTCATGCTGGTGTCGGCGTTCTACGACAGAGAGAACGTCATGAAGGCCTATGAGGAGGCGGTGGGGGAGAAGTATCGGTTCTTCTCCTTTGGGGATGCGATGTTTATTTGCTGATGCGGTAAATTGCAGGCCACCTCTAAAAACCTCACAAAAACGATCAGTCGATAGAGAAAAAGGCCAAAAAATGCAAAAATAACGTTTTAACCTTGTTTTACCCCTCAAAAAAGGGGATATGGGGTGCGCCGAAGGCGCAGTTACCCTATGACAA